>NZ_AYWC01000002.1:0-670335 GCF_000502615.1 Mesorhizobium sp. LNJC405B00
CCGGCCGGCGGGGTCGCAGGCGCTGGAGCCGCAGGTGGCGCTGGAGCCGGGGGTGGCGGTGTGGTCAGCGCGGCGACGGACTCGCCCTCGCCGATGCCGCTTTGACCGGCCGCGGGACCGGGGTCGGTTTCACCGCCTTCGGGCGATAGGCGCTGGGTGAACTTCGTTCCCTCGCCGGCAGCGGCCGGTGCCGGTGCATCGGCCGCGGGCTTGGCCGGCGCCGGCTTTACCAGCGGTTCGGTCGAGACCGTCTTGGTGTCGCCGCCGAGGCCCAGCATCGAGCCAAAGGCATCCTTGTTCAGCCAGATGCCATAGCCGCCGCCGGCGACCACCAGAAGCGCGACGACAGCCGCGATCAACCCGCCATAGCTGCGCCTGCGCTCGGCTGGGCGCAGGCGTTGGAACGTGTCCGCCGCCGGCTGCTCGTCATTGGCAAAGACATCGGCGCTATCGTCGTCGGCGTCCAGCTCCGCGGCTTGCTTGTCGATGGTTTCTGCACGCGCCACAGGCGGAGGCGGTGTCGGAGCGGGCCTCTGCCAGCTCGGCTCTGTCCTGGTGGTCGGCGCCGGCTGCACGGGTTTCGCCGGCTGCCAGGCCGGCGCAGGCGTGGCGGAAGGCTTTACATGACTGGACTGGTTCTTGTTGCGGTCTATGGAGGAGAAGATGTGCTCCAGCTCCGCCAGCGGATCGGATGCCGGCAGTGCCCTGGCATAGTCGCGCTCGACGCTCGAGATGGCATCTTCCAGGGATCGCTTCTGCGTGCTTATGGCTTCGGCGGCCAGCGGCGGCGAATACTCCGCAAGCTTCTTAGCCAGCATGGTACGAACGCTTTCATAGATCCGCGTACGCTTTTCGGGCGTTTCGTCGCCGTGCTTGTCGAGCGCCTTTTTCAGAATAGCAACGAAATCTGCCATGCTTCAGTCGACCTGTATTTGTTTCCGCGCCGGCCCCCGCAAATCGGCCGCGATGCCCGGAAAGGCTTCAGAAAACTAGTCTTGAAACGGATCGGTCACAAGTATCGTGTCGTCCCGTTCCGGGCTGGTGGAAAGGAGCGCGACGGGTGCGCCGATTAGCTCCTCGATGTAACGGACGTATTTGACGGCCTGCGCCGGAAGGTCGTTCCAGCTGCGCGCGCCGGCGGTGGTGCCTTTCCAGCCTTCGAGCGTCTCGTAAACCGGCTCGACACGCGCCTGCGCGCCCTGGCTGGCCGGCAGATAGTCGATCGTTTCGCCGTCGAGACGGTAGCCGGTGCAGACCTTGATCTCATCCAGCCCGTCGAGCACGTCGAGCTTGGTCAACGCGATGCCCTTGATGCCGTTGACGGCGACGGCCTGGCGCACCAGCACGGCGTCGAACCAGCCGCAACGGCGTTTGCGCCCGGTGACGACGCCGAATTCGTGGCCACGCGTACCGAGAAATTCGCCGATCTCGTTCTTCTGCTCGGTCGGGAACGGGCCTTCGCCGACACGCGTCGTATAGGCCTTGGTGATGCCCAGGACATAGCCGATGGCGCCGGGGCCCACCCCCGAGCCGGCGGCTGCCTGGCCGGCAACGGTGTTGGACGAGGTGACGAACGGATATGTGCCGTGGTCGATGTCGAGCAGCGTGCCTTGCGCGCCCTCGAACAGGATGCGTTCGCCGGCGCGGCGCTTGTGGTCGAGGATTTTCCAGACGCGGTCCATATAGGGCAGGATCTCATCGGCGACCGAGGTCAGCTCGGTCATGATCGCCTCATGCGTGACTTCGCCATGGCCAAGCCCGCGACGCAGCGCATTGTGATGCGTCAGCAGCCTGTCGACCTTGAGGGGCAGCGTTTCCAAATCCGCCAGATCCATCACCCGAACCGCGCGCCGGCCCACCTTGTCCTCATAGGCGGGGCCGATGCCACGACGCGTCGTGCCAATTTTCGTCCCGGAATTGGAGGCGGCGTCCTCGCGGAATCCGTCCAGCTCCCGGTGCAGCGACAGGATAAGCGCGGTGTTTTCGGCTATTTTCAGGCGGTCCGGCGTGACCTCGACGCCTTGCGCCTTGAGTTTTGCCACTTCCGCGACAAAGGCGTGCGGGTCGAAGACGACGCCATTGCCGATGATCGACAGCTTGCCTTGCCGCACCACGCCCGACGGCAGCAGCGACAGTTTGTAGACCTTGCCGTCGACGACCAGCGTATGGCCGGCATTGTGGCCGCCCTGGAAGCGCACGACCACGTCGGCGCGCTCCGACAACCAGTCGACGATCTTGCCCTTGCCTTCGTCGCCCCATTGCGAGCCGACGACCACCACATTGGCCATGTTTCTTTTCCCTTGAGATGCCGCCCTGGCGGCCTGGATATGGTTCGAAACGACAGGCCTCTATAGCGTCAAGACCTCGCAAGCGCGACCTTTCTTTGCCGTCGAAAATGCCCTGAGGCACAACAATTTTCGGCTTTGACATCATTTACTTGCGTCGGCGGGGGCAATAGGCCGGCAAACACAACTTCCCAGGCGGCCGGAATCCCGCATGCATCGACGCGCCTACCTGTTCCTGCTGCTGACCACCTTGCTGTGGGGCGGCAATTCCGTCGCCGGCAAGCTGGCGGTCGGTCACGTCTCGCCGATGACGCTGGTCTTCCTGCGCTGGGTGCTGGCCGTCGCGATCCTGCTGCCGATCGGCTGGCGCACGATCAGGGAGGACTGGCCGGTGGTGCGCAAACACTGGTTCGTCCTGGCTGCACTTGGCGCCAGCGGCTTCACTCTGTTCAACACCATTTTCTACACCGCGCTCAACTACACGACGGCGATCAATGTCTCGATCGAACAGGCGGCGATGCCGGTCTTGATCATCATTGCCAATTTCTTCTTCTTCCGCCTACGCGTGAGCTGGGCGCAGATTGCGGGCGTGGTGCTGACCATCTTCGGTGTCATCTTGACTGCCTGCCACGGCGATCCGCGCCGGCTGCTCACATTGGAACTCAATTTCGGCGACGCCATCATGCTGGTCGCGGTCGTCCTCTACAGCGGTTATTCGGTCGGGCTGCGGCTGAAGCCGGTGATGCGCTGGCAGAGCCTGATGTTGTCCCTGGCGATCGCTGCCCTCATCACCTCGCTGCCGTTCTTCCTGTGGGAGGTCGCCGCCGGCAAGGTTATCGTCCCCGATATCAGCGGCTGGGTGGTCATCGTCTATACCGCGATCGGCGCTTCGGTCATTTCGCAGATCACTTACATCAGGGGCAACGAACTGATCGGCGCCAACCGTGCCGGGCTGTTCATCAATCTGGTGCCGATCTTCGGCACGCTGCTGTCAGTGCTGATCGTCGGCGAGACATTCCAGCTCTACCAGGCGCTGGCGCTCGTCCTGGTGCTGGGCGGCATTTCGCTCGCCGAATACAGCGGGCGCAAGATGGCGGCACCGAACCGCCGCGGATAACATTTGGCTGCTGCCGCGCTGCGCCGCCGTCGCGATAACTGCTGCCGCGCGCCGACCTGGAACATTTTACCTCTGGCGGAGTTTGCTTGCGTGGGAGGCAACAAGATGAGCCATAACCCTCGCAGCACGGCAAGCATCGCCGGTCACCCCATTCATCCAATGCTGATTCCGTTTCCGATCGCCTTCTTTGTCGGCACCTTCGTTTGCGATCTGATTTTCTGGCAGACAGCCGATCCCGGGTGGGTCACCGGATCGCTTTGGCTTCTCGGCGCCGGCCTGATCATGGGCGCCTTGGCCGCTCTTACCGGCCTGACGGATGTCCTCGGCGATGTTCAGATCCGCAATCTCACGACAGCATGGCTCCATGCCGGCGGCAACGTTCTCGTCGTGCTGATCGAGCTTTACAACTGGTACTCGCGTTATGTCGCTGGAGCGGCGGCCGTGATTCCGACCGGCTTTATCTTGTCGCTGATCGTGGTTCTGGTCCTGCTGTTTACAGGCTGGAAGGGCTGGGAATTGGTCTATCGGCATCGCGTGGGCGTCTCCGACGGCTCAGACGAATTGACCTGAACCGGCCTGTGCGGCGGCCGCCCCAATGATGGGGGAGGACCGCCGCGTCCGCCACGCCGTCAACTACATCGCGTTGACGTCGAACTGCAGCCGCTTGGCCGAGCCTATCGACTTGTGCGCCTTGACCTGTTCCAGCACTTTTTCCGGGAACGGCGCGTCGAGATAGAGCAGCGCAATCGCGTCGCCGCCCGGCCGGTTGCGGCCGAGCTGGAAGTTGGCGATGTTGACGCCGTTCTCGCCGCACACCGTGCCGAGCAGGCCGATAATGCCGGGCGCATCGGCATTGGTTGTGTAGAGCATGTGCTGGCCGACCTCGGCGTCGAGATTGATGCCCTTGATCTGGATGAAGCGCGGCTTGCCGTCGGAGAAGCAGGTGCCGGCGATCGAGCGCGTCATGTGCTCGGTCTTCACCGTCAGCTTGATGTAGCCGTCGAACACGCCCGACTTGTCGCGCTTGACCTCGGCGACGATGATGCCGCGCTCCTTCACCATGATCGGCGCCGACACCATATTGACGTCGGCGACCTGCGGCCGGATCAGTCCGGCAAGCGCGGCACTGATCAGGGCACGCGTGTTCATCGTCGCGGTCGAGCCGTCGAACAGGATCTCGACCTCGTTGATCGGGTCCTCGGTGACTTGGCCGACAAAGGCGCCGAGCACTTCGGCGAGCTTGACGAACGGCTTCAGCCGCGGTGCTTCCTCGGCCGTGATCGAGGGCATGTTGATGGCATTCGAAACCGCGCCCTTGATCAGATAGTCGGCCATCTGCTCGGCCACCTGGAGCGCGACATTTTCCTGCGCTTCCGCTGTCGAGGCGCCGAGATGCGGCGTTGCCACCACATTCTCCATGCCGAACAGCGCGTTGTTCTCCGCCGGTTCGACCTCGAACACATCGACGCCGGCGCCCGCCACCTTGCCGCTCTTCAGCGCCGCGACCAGGTCGGCTTCGACGATGAGCCCGCCACGCGCGCAATTGATGATGCGCACGCCGTTCTTCATTTTGGCGATCGCCGCCGCGTCGATGATGTTGCGCGTCTTGTCGGTCAGCGGCGTGTGCAGCGTGATGAAATCGGCGCGGGCGAAAAGCTCGTCCAGCTCGACCTTGTCGACGCCGAGTTCCTCGGCGCGCTTGTCCGACAGGAACGGGTCGAAGGCAACGACATGCATCTTCAGGCCGACGCCGCGCGTGGCGACGATCGAGCCGATATTGCCGCAGCCGATGACACCCAGCGTCTTGCCGGTGATCTCGACGCCCATGAAGCGGTTCTTTTCCCATTTGCCGGCATGGGTCGAGGCATTGGCCTCCGGGATCTGCCGTGCGAGTGCAAAGATCATCGCCACCGCATGTTCGGCCGTGGTGATCGAATTGCCGAAGGGCGTGTTCATCACGATGATGCCCTTGCGGCTCGCCGCGGGGATGTCGACATTGTCGACACCGATGCCGGCGCGGCCGACGACCTTGAGTCTTGTCGCTGCGTTGATCAGTTTTTCCGTGACCTTGGTCGCCGAGCGGATGGCAAGACCATCATACTGGTCGATGACTTCGAGCAGCTTTTCCTTGTCCTTGCCGAGATCGGGCAAATAGTCGACCTCGATGCCGCGGTCCTTGAATATCTGGACGGCGGTGGTGGAGAGTTTGTCAGAGACGAGAACGCGGGGCGCCATGGCGGCCTCCTTGAACTGGATTGTCGGGAAATGGCGGCCCGCAGGCCGCCACGAATTCTCAGGCTGCTGCCTTCACCGAAGCCTTCTGCGTGGCGAAGGCCCAGTCGAGCCAGGGCAGCAGCGCCTCGAGATCGGAGGTCTCGACGGTGGCGCCGCACCAGATGCGCAGACCGGAAGGTGCGTCACGATAGGAGCCGATGTCGTAGGCGACGCCTTCCTTGTCGAGCACAGAGACGATCGCCTTGGCGAAGGCCGCCTGCCCGTCGGCGTCGAGCGCCGCGACATCGGCGTCGGTGAAGGACAGACATACGGACGTGTTGGACCGTGTCGCCGCATCGACTGCGAGATGGCCGAGCCAGGACGACTTGTCGACAAACCCATCGAGCACGGCGGCATTGGCATCGGCTCTGGCAATCAACGCATCGAGACCGCCGATCGACTTCGCCCAATGAAGCGCATCGAGATAGTCCTCGACGCACAGCATCGACGGCGTGTTGATGGTCTCGCCCTTGAAGACGCCTTCGATCAGCTTGCCGCCCGAGGTCAGGCGGAAGATTTTCGGCAGCGGCCACGCCGGCTTGTAGGTTTCCAGTCGCTCGACGGCGCGAGGCGACAGGATCAGCATGCCGTGTGCGCCCTCGCCGCCCAGCACTTTCTGCCAGGAGAAGGTGACGACATCGAGCTTCTGGAAATCGAGCCTCTGCGCGAATGCGGCCGAGGTCGCGTCGCAGATGGTCAGGCCTTTGCGGTCGGCTGGAATGAAATCGCCATTCGGCACGCGCACGCCTGAGGTCGTGCCGTTCCAGGTGAAGACCACATCGCGGTTGAAATCGATCTTGGTGAGATCCGGCAGCTCGCCATAGCCTGCCTCGATCCTTCTGATATCGGCGAGCTTCAGCTGCTTGACCACATCGGTCACCCAGCCGGAGCCAAAGCTTTCCCATGCCACCATGTCGACACCGCGTTCGCCGAGCAGCGACCACAGCGCCATCTCGACAGCACCCGTGTCCGACGCCGGCACGATGCCGATGCGGCAATCGGCCGGAACCTGGAGAATTTCGCGCGTCAGCTCGATCGCCTGTTCGAGCTTGGTCTTGCCGATCTTGGCGCGGTGAGAACGGCCGAGCGCAGCATTCTTCAGTGCCTCGACCGACCAGCCGGGGCGTTTTGCGCAGGGACCTGAGGAGAAATTGGGGTTTGCCGGACGGAGTCCGGGCTTCGTATGCGTCGTCATCGTGGTCTATCCTTCCAGATAGTGGCCCCTCGTTGGGGAGGGGTGGCCCACGGACGGCGATATGCGTTCAGCCCTCAGGCGTCAAGAGGAAAGTTTTTGTCGCTGGCGGGATACCGGCGATACGGGATCAGCATGTCGTGGGCTAAAACGCAAACAGCGGATCGAAGAGATCCGCCGTTGGGCTTCCGAACAGCAAGCTTCCTACCAGAGGTCGTAGCGCAGGCCGAGCTTGACCTGATGATTGCTGATGCCCTTGCGGATCGGATAGGAGGTCAGGCTCTCGGCCGTGACATATTCGGCATCCGGCGCGGAGAAGTACTGGTAGCCGAGATCTACAGAAACATTCTTGGTCACCTGATAGGCCAGGCCCGCATCCAGCGTGTAGGCGAGGGAATACTGGGTCTTGTTGTCGTTCCGGACGAAATCATCCGTAGGGTCGACATTGTCGGTGAAGTAACTCGCCGACAGCTTGTATTTGCTCCGGACCAGCCCAATGCCGGCGCCGAGGTAGGGCGTGATCCCGACATAAGTGCCGAGATCGACATAGCCATTGACCATGCCCGACAGGGAATAATTTTGCAGCGATGCCGACGCGATGGTCGCACCACCCGGCGGCGGCGTCGCCGAATCGTCAAAGCCGATGCCGATGTTGTTGCCGGGCAGATAGCCAAGATTGACGTCGCCGCGCAGATAGTCGTTGAAGTGGTAGCCGAAGCCGATGCTGGCAAAGGCCGGATCCTGCTTCTCGCTGAAGCTCGCGGGGGCGAAGGTGAAATCCTGATCCTCGTAGCTCTTCTGCGCCAGATAAGAGACGTCGCCGCGCAGATACCAGCCCGAGCCGACCTCGACCGGTTGATAGTCCGGCGCCTGATCGACATAGATCGGCGGATCGTAGTCCGCGGCCTGCGCCGGCGTCAGCGGCACAAGGACGAGTGCGGCGAGCGCCGGCGCTGTCAGCGATTTGAAATTCATGGGTCCCCGGCTCCTGAAATTGGCGCCCGTCATTTTGATCGCAAGCGCCGTTTCACCAAGCATTGTTAACCATAGTGGTTAAGTCAGGGTTAAGGATAACGGAGCGTTACCGAATTGATTTCGATTGGATTTCTTCGGCACACGCGGTCGGTTGAAAACGCGCAAGCATCCGCAAACGAAAACCGCCCGGCAAGACCGGGCGGTTCGCGAATTCCTGGATTTCGAAGCGACTACTTGGTGTAGATCGGCTCCGGCTCTGGAACGTAGGGCTCCGGCGATGTGCAACCATTATTGCCGCCGAACTGATAGCGCAGACCGCCTCGTACCTCATGTGTGTTGATGCCATGGTCGAAGCCGGGCCCGGAACTGCTCACGTCGAAGTCGAACATGCGGCCCCCCTCAATGTGAGAGTAGCGATAGCCGGCATCCAGGATCACCCTGTTCGTAAGGCAATAGGACGCGCCGGCCATGAGCGCGTAGGCAAAGCGCCAATTCTTCGACCCGGGGTTGGTCTCGGTTGTGTTCGGGTCGTGGACGGTATCCCATTTGACGTGCGCGCCGCCGATGCCAGCGCCAACATAAGGCGTGATGCCGTGCCAGGTGCCGATATCGTAATAGGCGTTGGCCAAGAGCAGCAATGCGCTCATTTTCGACACTTCGACCGATGTCGTAACGCCATCGTTGGTTGATCCGTTGAAGTCCGAAGCGAACCAATAGTCGGCTGTCAGGTCGGTACGGAAATGATCGTTGATCTTGTAGCCAATGCCGGCGCCGAGTGAGAAGCCGCCCTTAAGCTCGCCGGAATCGAAAACATTGCTGCCGGGAGGCGGCCCGTAGGTGATATAGTCGATGCCGCGCAAATCCGATTTATGATAGTCGATGTCGCCGCGGATGTACCAGCCGCCGAAATCGGCCGGCTGCTCGTAGGCGATCGGCGCCGGCGCCTCTTCGACCACCGGCGGCTCCGCCAGATCGGCGGCGAATACTGGCCCGGCCACACCTGCGAACAGCGCGGCAAGGAGGGCCTTTTTTGCTGTATTGAACATGTTTGTCACCCCTGAGAACCGTCGGGAAAGTCCAACTTGCCCGAATGTGATTGACCTCAGTTGTGGATAATGAATTGGAAAAGTTAAAAGGCGTTTAACCCTGTCGATTAACCACGAATTCTCGACATTTTAGCAAACGGCCTCCGCCGGCATGACGCTGGGACCAACCCTGGCCGAAACAAAAAGCCCGCCTGCAGGCGGGCTTGAAGTCTTGAGCCGGCAGTTCGCCCCTGCCGTCGGAGGCAGCGCAATCAGGCGGCGCTGCGCGTTTCCGAGATGATGTCGACGATGTCGTTGACCACGGCCTCGACCAGCTGCGGGTCGTCGCCCTCGGCCATGACGCGGATCAGCGGCTCGGTGCCGGAGGGCCGGATGACCAGGCGGCCGGCCTTGCCGAGACGGTTGCGCGCGTCTTCGATCGCCGCCTTGACCGTGGCTTCCTCAAGCGGCTTGCCGCCGGCGATGCGGACATTCTTCAGCAGCTGCGGCACCGGCTCGAATTTCTTCGACAGTTCGCTGACCGGCCGGTTCTGCCGCTTGATGCAGGCCAGCACCTGCAGCGCCGAGACCAGCCCGTCGCCAGTGGTCGAGAAATCGGACAGCACGATGTGGCCCGACTGCTCGCCGCCGACATTCAACCCATGCGCGCGCATATGCTCAACGACATAGCGGTCGCCGACCTTGGTGCGATGCAGCTGCAGCTTCATGTCGCCAAGGAAGCGTTCGAGGCCGAGATTGGACATCACCGTCGAGACGACGCCGCCGCCGGCCAATCGCCCGCTCTGGTGCCAGGACTCGGCGATCAGCGCCATGATCTGGTCACCGTCGACGATGGCGCCGTTCTCGTCGACGATGACGACACGGTCGGCATCGCCGTCGAGTGCGATGCCGATATCGGCGCGCACTTCATGCACCTTCTTCTGCAGGCCGGCCGGATGGGTCGAGCCGCATTCCTTGTTGATGTTGAAACCGTTCGGATCGACATTGATGGCAATGACCTCGGCGCCCAGTTCCCAAAGTGCGGCAGGCGCCACCTTGTAGGCTGCGCCATTGGCGCAATCGACGACGATCCTGAGACCCGACAGCGACATCGAGCGCGGCAGCGTGCGCTTGGCGAATTCGATGTAGCGGTCATGCACGCCGTCGACGCGCTTGGCGCGGCCGAGCCCGTCGGAATCGGCGAGCGCCAGTTCGATATCCTTGTCGAGCATGCTCTCGATGCGCTCCTCGATCTCGTCGGAGAGCTTGTACCCGTCGGGACCGAACAGCTTGATGCCGTTGTCGTAATAAGGGTTGTGCGAGGCCGAGATCATGACGCCGATATCGGCGCGCAGCGAGCGCACCAGCATGGCGACTGCCGGTGTCGGGATCGGGCCGAGCAGGAACACATCCATGCCGGCCGCGCACAGGCCGGACACCATGGCGTTTTCGATCATGTAGCCGGACAGCCTGGTGTCCTTGCCGAGCACGACGCGGTGGCGATGGCTGCCGCGCTGGAACGACAGGCCGGCGGCCATGCCGACCCGCATCGCGATCTCAGCCGTCATCGGAAACTTGTTGGCGCGCCCGCGAATGCCGTCGGTGCCAAAATAACGTCCTGCCATGCTTACCAGAATCCCCGTCGGTTTTCAGCCGGCTCGTAATGCCACAATTGGTCCGAGCCCGACTATCACATTGTGTGATTGTATATTACCAATTCTTAGAAAATCATTGTAGCAGGCTGTTCGGAGCGTTGGCAGCGTATCATGACACGGTCTTGCCGCAATATAACATTCACACTGGGCCACACTGCGCAGATTGGGCCGGTAAGCCGGACTGTTGGAGGGGCAGATCGCAAGGGTCCATCACCTTATCGGGAGAACGCCGTTTAGCATCTGGCGCAGCCTAGCGTTGAGAGCTATTGATTGACACAGATACAACCTATGGGCGCAGCAACGGGAGAACGCCATGCTCATCCACCGACTTGCAACTTTGACGGGTCTTGCCGTCGCAACCTTGTTCATGGCGGCGCCCGCCAGCGCGCTGACCATGGCCCAGTGTAGTACCAAGTATAATGCCGCCAAGGACGCCGGCACGCTGAACGGGCAGACCTGGAATCAGTATCGGAAGGCCGAGTGCGGCACCGACGCGGCGGCCACCACCGAGACCGCAAAGCCGGCGGCCAAGAAGGCAGCTGCGGCCAAGACGGACACGACCAAGGCCGCCGCTGATGATGGCGCCAAGGGTCTGACGGCCAAGGAATGCAGCGCTAAGTACCAGGCTGCCAAGGCCGCCGGTACGCTCAATGGCGCAAAGTGGAACGACTTCCGCAAGACCGAATGCGCCGCCGGCGCATCCGCCGCGGCAGAACCGGCCAAGGCCACGACCAAGGCCGCAGCCACAACCGACGATGGCGCCAAGGGCCTGACGGCCAAGGAATGCAGCACCAAATACCAGGCGGCAAAGGCCGCCGGCACACTGAACGGCGTGAAGTGGAACGACTTCCGCAAGACCGAATGCGCCGCCGGGGCCTCGGCCGCGGCAGCGCCCGCCAAGGCAACCACCAAGGCAACTGCCGACAGCAGCGGCAAGGGCCTGAGCATGGCCGATTGCAGCGCCAAGTACCAGGCTGCCAAGTCTGCCAATACGCTGGGCGGCAAGAAGTGGAACGACTTCCGCAAGGCCGAATGCGGCGCCGGCGCAGATGACGACGACACCGTGCCCGCTCCGAGCGAGGCGACCTATACCAGCGAGCCCGAGAAGCCCTCGGTCAGCGCTCCCAAAGGTGTCAAGTTCCCGGCCGCGATCTCAAAGAAATACGCCGGCGAGACGCCGGCCAAGGGCCGCATGCATACCTGCCTCGAGGTGTATTATGCCAACAAGGACGCCAACACGCTCAATGGCCTGCGCTGGATCCAGAAGGGCGGCGGCTTCTACAGCCTCTGCAATGCCAAGCTGAAGAGCTGATCGCGTAGCCATATTCTCCAGACAATGGCCCGCGCATCGCAGCATGCGCGGGCCTTTTTATTGCGCTCGAAGACACCTGGCGTTGCCCGCGTTTACATACCGCGGAAGGTGTTGGCATCATCTATTCGCCCACACTGCCCACCGCAGACTTATGGTTGGTTCGCAAAGATTCCAGTTGAACATATAAAGAACAAATGGTATACAAAAGGACATCAAACTTTTGTCAACCAGGAGGGTCTTATGTCCAGATTGAAATTGGCGGCATTGGCTGTGACGGCATGGATTGCTTGGAGCGTCGCCCCTGCAAGCGCACTGACGATGAAGGAATGCGGCGAGGCCTATCGCACAGCCAAGGAGGGCGGCACTCTGAACGGCATGGATTGGACCGCTTTCCGCACAGAGAAGTGTGCGACGTCAGCTGCGGAGAGTGCCAATGCGGATGCGGTCAAAACCGAGCCGCAGCCGCAGAAGGAAACCAGCGCGGCGGTCGCCCCCGCTGTAGCGCCGACGGGCGTGACATTCCCGACCACCCTCGCCGCCGAATTCAAGACCGAGAAGCCCTCGAAGGCGCGGATGAAGACCTGCCTGCAGGGCTACCACGGCAACAAGGACGCGGGTACGTTGAACGGCCTTCGCTGGATCCAGAAGGGCGGCGGCTATTACAGCCTCTGCAACGCCAAGCTGAAGAGCTGATCGACCAGCAGCGTTTGAAGATCGACGGCCCCCAACCGCAAGGTTGGCGGGCCTTCTCTTGGGTCTTGCCCCGTCAAGCGCCTTGTTTCGAGAGCAGTGCGACCAGGCTTGTAAGATCGGCATTGGCCTGGCCGGCAGCCACCCCGCGCTTCATCAGGCTTTGCATCGGCAAGACGAGTTCGGTGCTGACGTCAGCCGACCTGCTGGCATCGATGAGATTGACGTAAGCATCAGCCTGCATGCCCAGATTGGAAACGACATTGCTGGTGTGATCGCCACTGTCGATCTGTTCCGCCCATTTCGGCAGCAGGCCTTGCATCGACTGAAGCCAGGAAGCCAGCAGCGGCATGAACTCGCCGGCCGGGATTCCTGCTGCGCCCGTCAATGCCAACGCCTGCAGAACGCCCGCGAACATGCCGTACATGCCGCTCAGAAGCGAGATATCATAGAGCGGCGCGAGGCCAGCATCCTCACCGAGGAATTTGCTGGTGCCGAGCGCTCCGAGCTGCCCCCAACAAGCATCGAACGCCTGGCGCGAACCGCTGTAGAGAATCAGGGCGTGCGGCCCGCCGATCATCGGCGGCACCGCCATGATGCCGCCGTCGATATAGCTCGCGCCCTGGCTCACCGCCCAGCCCGACATCGCCCGCGCCTGCTCGGGCGTGCCGTTGGTGAGATTGACCAATGTGCGGCCCGACAGCGCGTCTCGGCTTGGGCCGAGCACCTCACGAGCGGTGTCATAGACAAGCAGGCACGCCACGATCAGTGGACTCGATCTGACGGCTTCCTCGACACTCTTGGCCACAATGGCGCCCTTGGCTGCCAAAGCCTCAGCCTTTGCCGGAGAACGGTTCCACACCGTCACCGCATGTCCCTGGTTCAGAAAGGCTTCGGCAAGCGCAGTGCCCATGGCGCCGAGACCGATTACTGTTATGTCGCTCATTCTGCTTCTCCTTGGTTTGGTTGCGCGGTTACGCCGGTGTCGGGGTCAGGTCCTGGCCAAGGCCACCGTCCACGGTCAGCCGCGCGCCCGTGGTGAAGGTCGCGTCGAACGCCAGGAACAGCACTGCGCGCGCCACCTCCTCCATCGTGCCGTGGCGCTTCATCGGCGTGACCGCGTCGCCGATCGCCATGAAGGCGGCCCGCTCCTCGGCCGAGGCGTCGGCCACACCCATCGTCGGCGTATCGATAAAACCAGGGCTGACCACATTCACGCGGATCCGGCGCGGCAGAAGCTCGGCGGCCAGGACCTTGGCGAAGGCGCGCAGTGCCGCCTTCGATCCGGAATAGACGCTCATGCCGCCAGTGCCGGATTCGTCGGCGATCGACGAGGTGAAGACTATGGCGCCACCATCCCTGATGAGGGGCAGCAGGCGCTGCGCGGTGAAGAAAGCGCCTTTGGTGTTGATGTCGAAGGTGCGATCGTAACTGTCCTCGGTGACCCGCTCCACGGGTTCGAGATTGGCCACCCCGGCATTGACGTGAAGGAAGTCGATCTGGCCAAGCTTCTGCCCCACTTCGGCACCGAGCGTGACGATATCGGCCATGTCTGAGATATCGGACCGCACGACATGAGCTCGCGAAAGCAGCTTGGCTCGCGCGGCCTCGATGTTGCGCTGGTCGCGGCCGGTGACCAGGACCTCGGCGCCGCTTTCGATCAGGGTTTCGGCAACGGCGAGCCCCATGCCGTGCGTCCCGCCGATGACAACGGCCTTCTTGTTTGCGTATCGTGTCATGATTCATCCCTTTTTGACAAAATCCGGCCGCCGACGGCCTTTGCAGGTCGAAGCGAGGTACCGATATGATGTTGTGGTGTTCGCCGATGCCGGCGAGCTGGTTTGAAGCTATGGACCGGCTTGGTTTTTCTCAAGTACCGACAAAAATGTAAGCTACCCACCGATTGCTCAGAATTGGATGAAACATGGGAAAGAAACAGCCAGATAGTTGCGGATTGGGGCCGGCGCTGGAGGTCATCAGCGGCAAATGGAAGGCGCTACTGCTCTGGCAGATTCACAAAGCGCCGGCACGATTCGGTGAGCTGAAGCGGCTGGTGCCTGACATCAGCGAAAAGATGCTGATCCAACAGCTGCGCGAAATGGAGGCCGACGGCATCGTCCATCGCGAAATCTTTCCCGAGGTGCCGCCGAGGGTCGAATACTCGATTACCGAATTCGGCATCGAGCTGGACAATGCCCTGATCCCGCTGGCCAGATGGGGCAAGCAACATGCTGGCCGGACTGACGGTGTGCGCCCCGGCAAAGCAAATGCATCCGTCCCGCATGCTCTTTGAGAGACCCTGAATAGCAAAACGCCGCGGATTGAGCCGCGGCGTTTTCTTGCATCAAGTGATGTCAGCTCAGCTCGATGGCTGAGGCTCCATGCCGCCTTCGGGCTCGGGACCCTTCTTGCGGCGGCCGGACTTCGGCACAGCCGAGCCGCGGCTTGTGGGGGTGTCATCGCCCAAATCTCGCGCGGGCTTCTGCCCGGCGATCAGCTGCTTGATCTCTTCGCCCGAAAGCGTCTCGTATTCGAGCAGGCCCTGCGCCAGAGCGATCCATTCCTTCTTCTTCTTGGTCAGAATGGATTTGGCCGTGACATAGGCCTCGTCGATCAGCCGGCGCACTTCGGCGTCGATGATCTGCGCGGTCTCTTCCGAGACGTTCTGCGTGCGCGCCACCGAATGGCCGAGGAAAACCTCTTCCTGGTTGTCGCCATAGGCGACATGGCCGAGCTTGTCGGAGAAGCCCCAGCGCGTGACCATGGCGCGCGCCAGTTTGGTCGCCTGCTCGATGTCCGAGGAGGCGCCCGAGGTGATGTTCTCCTTGCCGAACTTGAACTCCTCGGCAACGCGGCCGCCCATCATGATGGCGAGCCGTGAGATCATGTATTTGTAGCTCATCGAATAGCGGTCGCCTTCTGGCAGTTGCATGACCATGCCGAGCGCGCGGCCGCGCGGGATGATGGTCGCCTTGTGCAGCGGATCGGCCGACGGCACGTTGAGCGCCAGGATGGCGTGGCCGGCCTCGTGATAGGCCGTGAGTTCCTTTTCGGCCTGGGTCATGGCCGACGAGCGGCGCTCGGCGCCCATCATGATCTTGTCCTTGGCGTCCTCGAACTCGGCCATGGTGACAAGGCGCTTGTTGCGGCGCGCCGCCATCAGAGCGGATTCATTGACAAGGTTCATCAGGTCGGCGCCCGAGAAGCCCGGCGTGCCGCGCGCGATCACTTTGAGGTCGACATTCGGCGCCAGCGGCACGTTGCGCACATGCACCTTGAGGATCTTCTCGCGGCCGACGATGTCGGGGTTCGGCACCACCACCTGGCGGTCGAAACGGCCCGGACGCAGCAGCGCCGGGTCGAGCACGTCGGGCCGGTTGGTGGCGGCGATCAGGATGATGCTCTCGTTGGACTCGAATCCGTCCATCTCGACCAGCAACTGGTTCAGCGTCTGTTCGCGCTCATCATTGCCACCGCCGAGGCCGGCGCCGCGATGGCGGCCGACAGCGTCGATTTCGTCGATGAAGATGATGCAGGGAGCATTCTTCTTGGCCTGGTCGAACATGTCGCGCACACGGCTTGCGCCGACGCCGACGAACATCTCGACGAAGTCGGAACCCGAAATGGTGAAGAACGGCACATTCGCTTCGCCGGCGACGGAGCGGGCGAGCAGCGTCTTGCCGGTGCCGGGAGGTCCGACCAGAAGCACGCCGCGCGGGATCTTGCCGCCGAGGCGCTGGAACTTCTGCGGATCGCGCAGGAACTCGACGATCTCTTCCAGATCTTCCTTGGCCTCGTCGACGCCGGCGACATCCTGGAAGGTGACGCGGCCATGCGCCTCAGTGAGAAGCTTGGCCTTCGACTTGCCGAAACCCATGGCGCGGCCGGAGCCGGACTGCATCTGGCGCATGAAGAATATCCACACGCCAAGGATCAGGATCATCGGCAGATAGGAGATCAGATAGCTGAACAGCGAGTTGGAACCGTCCGCCTCAGGCCGCGCATTGATGGTGACGTTCTTGTCCTGCAGCCGCGAGACCAACTGCGGATCGCCAGGCGAATAGGTCTGGAAGCCATTGGCGTTGTCGGCGTAGGTGCCCGTGATGCGGGCGCCGGCGATGACCACCGTCTTGACCCGGCCGGCCGCGACCTCTTGCAGGAACTGCGAATAGGGAACGTCGGTCGAGGCCCCGCGAGTCTGCGGCGTCTGGAACAGATTGAAGAGAGCAATGAGCAGGACCGCTATGATCGCCCAGAGCGCGAGATTGCGATAATTCGGATTCATCAATTGTCCCGTTGGTGCCCGCTGGGACACGCGTCATGAGAGGAAACTTGCGCCTAACATAGGGAGAGCGCCCCCCCTTGCCAAGCATAACAGCACGTCTGGGTTAAGCTTTCGCGCCATGATCAACCGGCACTGTGGCGGCCAAAGGGCAAGCCGGAACAGGCGGTGCGCCGATCAACTCGGCCACGGCCTGCGCCAACACCAGATCGAAGCAAGGCAGGAAACGGGCAAAGGGGGCAGCGGCGGGGCTGACCGCGATTGCCGCCGCCGCCGCTACATCCCCTGCAAAACCACGGCATTCGCCGCCGCGCCACAGCGCCGGTTCCGCAGCCAGGGCGGCGCGCACAAGGCTTGGCGGCGCGCCATCCCCGGCAATCGGCGTTTTGGCGGCGGCAGCGGCGCCAAGCGGCGCGATCAACCATGCACCCGGACTGTCGTCCAATGTGATCGCCCCGGCTTCGATGTGTGGCGTGATCCGCCGGCGACCGTCCCAAAGCAGAGTGCCAGCTACCGGCGCGGAACGCGGCAGGTCGCGCGATTCACGGCGCAGGAAGATGCCGTTTCGCCTGATATCGACGACCGCCCGCGACAATGTGGCGCAAAGCCGACCGGCCCGCATTTGCTCGAACAGCGCTTCGCTGCGCGCCTGATCCGGCAACAAGGCGGTGCCGCCCGTCACCGCCAGCAGAACACGCAGCGCATAGACCGCGGCTTGCGTGTCATCCGCTTCCGCCAAACCGAGATCGAGACGGATGAGACCCCTCGCCGGCCGGCTGGCAAATTCACCAATCAGGGCGGCAGCACGGCGACCGAGTTCCTCGCGATCGCCGGCAGCCCGCCCAGCCAGGCCGATTGCCTCGGCAAAACGCTGCCCGCTCCGGTCTTCGCCGAGCACGGCCCGGATGCGCGGGCGTTCGAAATTCGTGTCGATGTTGGTCGGATCCTCCGCCCAGCCGACATGTTCGCGCTGCAGGAAGGCGCGCAACGCCGCGCGCCGTACGCCGAGCAGCGGCCGCGCGATCCAGATCCGCCAGTCATAGAGGGTGGCCGGCGCCATGCCGGCGAGACCTCGGCCTGCAAGCTCTCGCCCGTCATTCCGCGCGACTCGCATCAGGACGGTCTCGGCCTGGTCGTCGGCGGTGTGGCCGGTCACGATCACACCGATGCCTTGCGCCTGCGCTGCCTCGGCCAGCAACCGGTAGCGCGCCTCGCGCGCCGCCGCGGGCAGGCCGGCCGACGGCTTGGCGCCGGACCAGTTGAGCGTCCGGTGCGCGATGCCGCGCTCGGCACAAAGCTTTGCCACGCTGCGCGCTTCGACTGCTGCTTCCGGACGCAGGCCGTGGTCGATCGTCACCGCCAGCAGCCGGGCTGTCGGGGCGCTGCGGTCGAGGTGAGCCTTGAGGAGAAGAAGGAGGGCGGTCGAGTCGCTGCCGCCGGACACGGCCGCAAGCGCGCCGTTGGTAAAGTCGATCTGCGAAAAATTCGAAAGGTCAGGCTCGGTATCGAGCATCAATGCATGTCGCGCAAAAGTGGTCCCGGTTCAGGGACGACACGGCAAAGACTAGCACGCCGCCAGCGCCCTCTCCTGCTTGACGCGTTCCTTGAGCGCGGCCGAAATATCGGGATAGCGCTTGCCGATCTCGCCGAAGGTGGCGCAGGCGACATCCTTCTGCTTGAGGCCGACCAGCGACACGCCAAGCTTCAGGAGCATGTCAGGCGCCTTCTTGGCCTTCGGATAGTCCTTGCTGGCGGAGAGGAAAACCTCGGCAGCGTCATGATACTTCTGCTGGCCAAGCAGCGATTCGCCAAGCCAGTAATGCGCGTCCGCCGCCTTGGCGTCCTTCGGGAAGCGGGCGATGTGGTCGCGAAAACCCTGCTCGGCGGTGCTGTAGTCGCCCGACAGGATGAACTGGTAGGAGTTGCGGTAGATCTCTTCCGGGTTGTTGGTGGCAGGCAGCGCCGCCACCACCGTGCCGTCCGACTTGCCGGTCTTAGCCCCGGCAGCCGGCGCCTCGGCGGCGGGAGCCGCACCTTCCGCCGGCGCCGCTGCCTGCGTGTTGCCGCCGGCGTCGATTACATTGCCGTTCTTGTCGACGGTAATGGTGCCGAAGGTCTTGGGCGGCGTGCCGTTGATCACCTTGCCGGGATCGCCGGTCTGCGATTCGACGATGACCTCGCCGACGCTCTGGCCGCCATCCGACTGCGCGCCGGCACCGGCCGGCGCCTGGTCTGCCGGGGCCTCGGCGACGCCGGTGCCCGCGCCACCGTCCTGCGGCGCGGCCTCCGATTTCTTCTGGGCCGGCGGCTGCCCGCTGGAGCCGCCTTCCAACTGCTGGAAGCGGAACTCGTTGTCTTCCTGCTGCTTGCGCATCTGCTCCTGCATCTGCAGGATCTGGAAGTTGAGTTCCTCGAGCTTGCCGTTCATCTGCCGGAGCTGATCTTCCAGCCCCGCGGCGGCGGTGCCGTCCTGCTGCTGCGCGATCTGTTGCTGCTCCGGCTTCTCCTTCTTGCCGAAAATGCCGAGCGTCGGCAGATGGAAGGAAAAGCCGCTATCCGCGGGTTGTCCGGTGCCGCTCGCAGAAGCCGCGAAGCCTGATACGAGCAGCAGCGCAAGCGTGCCGCTCAAGACCGATCTGAAATGCATGTGCCTCTCGCCGTGAATATCGTGAGCCTGTTCGCGCCTTCCGATCACAGTGGGACCGGCACGACGCCCTCGGCTCTTAGCAGGAGGCGAGACTTCGGCCAAATTTTGTTTCCGGGTTTGTTTCCGGGACCGAAACTGAAAAAGGCGGCCACAAGGCCGCCTTTCGCATGGAAGTGTTGCAATTATGCGACTAAGGCCGCCGTCTTACTCATCAGGAGCCGGCGCCGGAGAGCGTGGTGACGGCGCGGCGATTCTGCGACCAGCAGGAGATGTCGTCGCAGACCGCGACCGGACGTTCCTTGCCGTAGGAAATGGTCTTCAGGCGGCTCGCCGAAACGCCCCTGGCGACCAGGAAGTCGCGGGTGGCGGCGGCGCGGCGGGCGCCGAGAGCCAGATTGTATTCACGCGTGCCGCGTTCGTCGGCATGGCCTTCGACGACGATGGCGTACTGCTTGTACTGGTTGAGCCACTGCGCCTGGCGCGACAGCGTCGTCTGCGCATCGGCGCGGATCGCGGTCGAGTCCGTGTCGAAGAAGATGCGGTCGCCAATGTTGACGGTGAAGTCCTGCGCCGAGCCCGGCGTTGCGGCACCCGCGCCATTGAGGCCGAGATCGGCAGCGTTGTTCGGGGTTTTCTTCGAGGCGCAACCGGTGATGGCGAGCATCGCGATCAGGGCGATCATCGCCGGGTTTCTGGTAAGTGCTGCGATACGGCCCATGCCGCCTCTCCTTCGTATTCGAGTGATCGTATTTCGAGTGATTTCGTTGATCACCCAGTAACCACGTTTGGGTTAACCGGCATTCAAGAAATACGGTTAATGTTTGGTTTCGATCGTCCGTCCACGACCTTCAAATCCACGGTCACAGTTGGCGCGGACCCTAGGCGGAAATGCGGCCGAAACGCGACTAATGAATGGAAAAGGGGCCAAACGGGCCCCTTTTTAGCAGGTGTGGCAATTCGGCCGAACCTACTCCAGCAGCGGCGACCAGGCGGGATCCGACGCGAAATTCGCGGTCGGGATCGACTGTTCGTTGCGGCCGGTGAGATCGACGGAAACCAGTTTTGGGCCGCCGGCGGAGTCGCGGAAGAACATCAGCACGCGGCCGTTGGGCGCCCAGGTCGGTCCCTCCTGCTGGAAGCCCGAGGAGAGGATGCGCTCGCCCGAACCGTCGGTCTTCATGACGCCGATCTGGAATTCGCCGCCGGTCTGCTTGGTGAAGGCGACGAGGTCGCCCCGCGGCGACCACACCGGCGTCGAATAGACGCCGTCGCCGAACGAAATGCGGGTCTGGCCCGAGCCGTCGGCGCCCATCACATAAATCTGCGCACGGCCGCCACGATCGGAAGTGAATACCACCTTGCTGCCGTCGGGCGAATAAGAGGGCGAGGTGTCGATGGCGGTCGAGTTGGTCAGCCGGGTGGTCGAGCGGCTTCGCAGATCCATGGCGAAGATGTTGGAATTGCCGTCATCGCGCAGCAGGCTCATGATCACCTTCTGGCCGTCGGGCGAGAAGCGCGGCGCAAAGGTCATGCCGGGAAAGTTGCCGACCAGTTCGCGCTGTCCGGTCTCGATCTGCAGCAGATAGACCCGCGGCTGGCCGCTTTCATACGACATGTAAGTGATTTCCTGCCGATTCGGCGAGAAACGCGGCGTCAGCACGATCGAGCGGCCATCGGAGAGATAGCGCACATTGGCGCCGTCCTGGTCCATGATGGCGAGCCGCTTCTTGCGCGCATTCTTGGCGCCGGATTCGTCGATGAAGACGACGCGTGTGTCGAAATAGCCCTTCTCGCCGGTGAGCTTCTCATAGATCGCATCGGCGATGATGTGGGCGACACGGCGTTGATTTGCGTCGTTGGCGAAAAACTGCTCCCCGGCTATCTGCTGGTTGCCAAAAATATCCCATAGTCGGTACTGGGCGCGGATTCGGCCGTCCGCCTCCTTGCTCACGCTGCCGGTGACCAGCGCCTGCGCATTGATCACCTTCCAGTCGTCGAAACGGGGCTGCGCATCCGGATTGGCGATCTTCTCGATGAAGGCGTTCTTGTCTATCGGTGCGAAGAGACCGGAGCGCTTCAGGTCGGCGGTGACGATCTCGGAAATCTGCGCGCCGAGCCCTCCCTGGAAATCTGGGATGGCGATCGGCATCGGTTCGACATTGCCTTTGTTGACGTTGAGCTCGAGGGTTGCTCGAGCAGGCAAGGTGACGACGGCGTTCATGCCCATCGCCATCGCGGCGACCATCAGGAGCGGCTTGAGGATGGATTTCATGTCTTCTCGCTTCTCTTGCTGATTTCTGGGTGCTCAGGCTACAGGCCAAGCATCGCTCTGGGATCGAAGTTGACGCGAACGTCGGACCAAATGTCATGCTTTCCGGCGGGCACCTGCAGGCCGGCGACATCGCATTTCTGCACAGCGCGAACCGCGCTGCTGTCGAATTGGGGGTTGCCGCTGGACTTCTCGACGGTCGGACGGCCCTCCAGCTTGCCGGAGGCATCCAGGCTGAAACGGATCACCACGGTGAAATCCTCAGAACCCTCAAGCCCAACCGGGAGGGTCCAGCAGCCAGCGAGCTGTTCTTCCAATGCCCCTTGCTCGGACTTCGACAGCTTCTGGCCTTGATCCTTGTCGCCGCCTAGCGATGCCTGCTGGGTCGAGCGCTTGGCGCCGCCGCCGGATGGCTTCTGCTTGTCGAGCAAAGCCTTGATGTCAGCCTCATTGAACTGCTTGTCATCCGACTTCGGCTTCGACGAGGCTTCCTTGACTGGCTTGTCAGCGTCCTTGCGGTCCGGTGCCTTGGCGCTTTCGGCCTGCGCCGGCTGCGGCTTCGGCCGTGCTTCGGGAGCAGGAGCGGAAGTCGGAAGCTGCGCTTCTTCCAGAGGCTGCTGATCCGATATGGCTTCGGCGACCGCGTCGGGCTTCACGCGTGGCTTCGGCTCTATGGCGGCGGTCGTGTCCGGCTGCGGTGTTGGTGCAGGCTCCTTCACCGGGGTCGGCTTCGGTTCAACCTGCTTCACCGGCTCGGGCTTGACCTCTTCCTTCGGCTGCGGCTCCGGCGCCACCTCCGTCGCAGGTGTCGGCTTCGGCGCTTCCTTTGGCTTCGGCGTGTCCTCGGTCTTCGGCTTTTCGGTCGGCGTCGGAGCCGGGGCAAGGGCCGCTGTTTTCTCCACCGGCTTCGGCTTGGGCTCGTCCGTCACCGGCTTGTCGGTATCAACGCTGTTCTCGCCGATTTTCTGCGCATCTGGCACGATGTCGGGACGCTTGGTCGGCATCGGCGCCGGCTTATCGTGCATCACCGCCTTCTTGTCGCCCTGCAGCGTCTGCGCAATGGCTTCCATGGGAACGATGTCGACCGCTATCGACTCCACATCCGTGGACGGCAGCGCGGCCGGCGCCGACAGGGTGAACAGGCCGAAAGCCAGTGCCACCGTATGCAGTATCACCGATGTGGTGAGGCCGGTCTTCATCGTGCGTCTACTGATCCTGTTGCTGCAGTGAAATCAGGCCGATATTCTTGTAGCCGGCGGCCTGGATGAGGGCCATGACCTCCATCGCGGCGCCATAGTTGGTCGCCTTGTCGCCGCGGATGAAGATGCGCTCTTCGTAGCCGGTCTTGGAAATCGCCTGCAGTTTGGCGACCAGCTCTTCCCTTGGGATTTCGGTCTCCTGCAGGAAAATCTTGCCGGCCGCGTCGATCGAAACGGTGATCGGCTGGGTATCGGCGTTCATAGCCTTGGCCTTCGTCTCCGGCAGGTCGACCGGCACTCCGACCGTCAACATAGGTGCGGCGACCATGAAGATGATCAAGAGCACCAGCATCACGTCGACCATCGGCGTGACGTTGATTTCCGACATCAATGCATGGTGGCGGCCGCGCCGCCTGTGTCCGCGCCCGCCGCGTCCTGCCATGCCAACCGACATACCCATCTTCTTACCTCAGCCCTTAGGCGCTACTTTTTCATCGATTTGGCGCGAGAGTATGGCGGAGAACTCATCCGAGAACCCTTCCATCCGCACCGCGATCTTGTTCGCGTCGGATGACAGCTTGTTGTAGGCGATAACCGCCGGTATGGCGGCGAGAAGACCGATGGCCGTCGCCAGCAGCGCTTCGGCAATGCCGGGTGCAACAACCGCGAGACTGGTGTTCTTCGAACCGGCAATCGCCTGGAACGAGGTCATGATGCCGATGACGGTGCCGAACAGGCCGATGAAGGGTGCGGCCGAACCAGTGGTGGCGAGAAAGCCGAGACGGCCCTCCAGCTTCTCCATCTCGCGCGTCAACGCCAGGTCCATCGCCTTGTCGATGCGGGTCTGCAGGCCGAGCGGCGATTTGGCCCCCTTCTCGAAGCTCTTCTTCCATTCGCGCATGGCCGCAACGAAGATCGCACCCATGCCCGTGGTCTTGCGGTCGGCAAGCGTGCGATAGAGCTCTTCCAGCGACTGCCCCGACCAGAACACCTGTTCGAAGCGATTGAGCGACAGACGCATGCGGGCATAGCTGACCAGCTTGTCGACGATGATCGCCCAGGTCCAGACCGAGGCGCAGAGCAGACCGATCATGACCAGCTTGACCACCCAACTGGCCTGTGTGAACAGCGCCCAAATCGACAATTGCGCTGCCGGATCGGCGAGTGCGGTAGTTTCCATGCTTCAGTCCTTAAGATTTTCCGGGCATCGCTGGCGGCTGGCCCATGGGCATCCCTTGTGGTCCGTTCGCGCTTGGCTTCCGGATTAACCCCAAATGCACCGTTGGCGGCCTTTTCAGGGCAAATATTGGTGAAAGGAAGGCGCGCGGATTCTTCCAATCTTCACCGATCTCTTCATGAACCGTTATGGTTAAGGATGGGTTAGGAAATATGGCGCGGCGCATTGCCGCGCCAAGGCACGACGCGGGCCATCCATCCACAATCGAATGCGCTGCCGATTGGCCGCTCGTTGCCGGCCGGCAGGCCTGGATATCAGCTTGCTCCTGGTAGAAAGGCCGCGATCCATTCTTTCGGAAAGCGCTTCGGCCGGCCGTTCTCGCCGATGATCGCCGCCTCGACCTTTGCTTCGACCAGAACCTCTGTCCCGCGTTTCAATTGCTGCGCCATGACGATGCGGGCGCCGGAAATATCCTGCGTTGATGTGTCGATGGTCAGGATGTCGTCCATGCGGGCAGGCGAGCGGAAATCTATCTCCATCCGCCGCACCACCCAGACGATCCGTTCGCCGTGCTTGCCTTCGTGAAGTTCTGTGTGGTGGACGCCCGCCAGCCTGAGATAGTCCGAGCGGCCGCGCTCGAAGAATTCGAGATAGCGCGCGTGGTAGACGACGCCGGAGAAGATCGGAAGAGCACACGTCNGCCAGCCTGAGATAGTCCGAGCGGCCGCGCTCGAAGAATTCGAGATAGCGCGCGTGGTAGACGACGCCGGAGAAGTCGGTGTCGGCATAGTAGACCCGCGCCATCAGCCGATGGCCGAATTCCGTCAAGGCTCCGGAAAGCCCGGCAGCAAGCGCCGCCGATTCACCATGATCGTCCATCGCGCTTTCCTTTTTGCCCCCGGCGGGGCACCTGTCTTGCCAAAATCACCAGCGCAGCAAACCGGATGGCACTGTTGACGGCGATGATCAAGACCGTGATGGCAGCGCTGCTGGTGCTCGCGTCGTCTGCGCTTCCCGGTCAGGCCGCGAGCTTTTCGATGAAGCGCGGCCTCAACCTCGACCAGTGGACGACCTGGGTCGGGGAAGACAAATGGAACGACCGACAAGCCATCCTGCCCTATCCGGAATGGCGCAAGTTCCTGAACGAGGATGACCTCAAGGCGCTGAAGGCCGCCGGTTTCGACTTTCTGCGCATGCCGGTCGATCCCTCGCCGTTTATGTCGGATCAGACACTGGCGCTGCGTGACGACCTTTATGCCAGCGTGCGGGACTCGGCGCGCATGATCAACCGGGCCGGTCTGAAAGTGATCGTCGACATGCACCTGATCCCGGCCGGCGGCGGCCGCGAGATCGGCATGGGCCAGGTGATGGACGATCCCGCAACCTTCGACGCCTATGTCGAGGTCGTCCGCAAAATGGCGCGCACGCTTGCCACTGAGGACCCGGCGCAGGTCGCTTTCGAGCCGATGAACGAGCCTATCGTCGACTGCGACAGCGATGGCACCAGCCTGTGGCCGGAGCGTCAGCAAAAGCTGTTCGCGGCCGCGCGCGCCTCGGCCACCAGGCTGACGCTGATCCTGACCGGCGCCTGTTATTCCAATGCCGCTTCGCTGGTCAAGATCGACCCAAAGTCGATCCCCGACGACAACCTCATCTGGACCTTCCACTCCTACGACCCGTTCCTGCTGACGCATCAGGGCGCGACCTGGGCCGGCGATTTCATTCTTTATGTTACCGGGCTGCCCTATCCGCTGACCGCGGTGCCGCGCGCCGAGCTCGATGCGACGCTGGATGCGATCCGCGCCAAGATAAAAGCCGAGGCGCCATGGACCAGACGGAACGGCCTGCTCGCCTATCTCGATGAACAAGCCGCCAGCATGGACAAGGACGAAAAGCTGCTCGGCGTCATGGATGCGCCGTTCGAAAAGGTCGAGGCCTGGGCGAAGGCCAACGCCATCAAGCCGGAAAACATCACGCTGGGCGAGTTCGGCATGATCCGACAGGAGTATGGCAACCCCTATGTGATGCCGCCCAAATACCGCGCCGCCTATGTCAAGGACATGATCGCGCGCGCCGAGGCGCATGGCTTCTCATGGTCGGTGTGGAGTTTTGGCGGCGCCTTCGGCATCGTCGATGCCTTCAACGGCGAAAAGGCCGAACCCGCCGTGATGGATGCAATCCGCTCGCTCCATTAGCCCTAGGGCATGTCGAGATCCAGATCAGGCCGAGTCGGAAATGGGGGGTCCGAGAACCGGAACGGAGCGGACTTTGGTCCGTGACTACCGGAAGCGCAGGAACACCTCATTTGCAGGCCGGCATCACCTGAATACCGGCATGCTCTAACCGAGGTCGATCTGTAGGATCTCCGGCCGCATGCCAAAGCGCACCGGCGCGATGCTGAAGCCGAGCCCGCCTGACACGATCAAATTGCGGTCATTCTCGACGACATGGCCATAGGCAAAGCGGTTGCCGAAGCGGGACGGCACCACCGGTGAATAGCCGAACAGCCTGACCTGCCCGCCATGTGTGTGGCCCGACAGCGTCAGCGAAACCCGCCACGGCACTTTCGGGAATATGTCAGGCTCATGCGCAAGCAGGATGATCGGTGCCTGGTCGGTGATCTTGGCCAGCGTGCCGTCGAGATCGTCGAGGCCTTCAAATTTGTCGCGGCCTGCGGCCTTGTTCGGTAACAGGGCCAGCTGGTCGGCGAGTCCGGCGATCCAGAAGCCGTATCCATTCTTTTCCAGACGCACAGCGTCGTTCTCCAGAACCGAGATGCCGGCTTCCTGCAATGCCTTGCGCGCCACAGTCGGCCCCGCTCCGGCCTGCTGCGCGAAAGGATCGTGCCACCAGTCGTGATTGCCGAGGATCGACAGGACACCAAGCGGCGCCTTCAGTCCTGACAAGGCCGGGGCCCATTCATGGGCCTCCACCCGGTTCGTCACCAGGGACATGCCTGAGATATAGTCGCCGAGCAGTACGATCAGATCGGGCTGCAGCACGTTCGCACCCTCGACGAGCGAAGCGATCCGCTCAGGCGTCATCCAGGGGCGGCAGGCGTGAATATCGGCAAGTGCTACAACGCGCAGCTTCAAGCCCGCCGGCCAATGCGGCGGCGTCAGCCGGTAGCGCTTCACATGGGTCAACAGCATCGGCTCGATGCCGACCGCATAGGCACTGAGCGACGCCAGCGAGAGGAACGAACCCCCGACGAATTTCAGGAACCCGCGTCTGGTGATCACTTTTCTGGCTCCGACGCTTGATCGGAGCAGTTCGCGCCGACACTACGACGCCCGATAGCATCCAGGAATGCGCCTTCACGCTGGCAGGCTTGAGGAAATTCTGCGCAGACAGCCCGTTCCGGAGGACAAATCTCCGTTACTCTTCCTGGAACAGGTTGATCTGCTGCTGCGCCAGATCCTTCGGTGCGTCGAGGCCGAGATGGCGCCAGGCATTGGCGGTCAGCACGCGGCCGCGTGGCGTGCGTTGGATGAAACCCTGCTGGATCAGATAGGGCTCGATAATGTCCTCGATGGCGTCGCGCGGCTCGGACAGGCCGGCGGCGATGGTTTCGATGCCGACCGGCCCACCACCGAAATTGCGCGCGATCATCGAGAGATAGCGGCGGTCGAGCGCGTCGAGGCCGAGCGCGTCGACCTCCAGCCGCGTCAGGGCTTCGTCGGCAACCTGCTTGTCGACGTGACCGTCGCCGGCAACGGAGGCGAAGTCGCGCACCCGGCGCAGCAGCCGGCCGGCGATGCGCGGCGTGCCGCGGGCGCGACGTGCGATCTCCAGCGCGCCATCGTCGCCAAGCGGCATTTGCAGGATGCGGGCGCCGCGCCGCACGATCTGCTCCAGTTCCTCGACAGAATAGAAATTGAGCCGCACCGGAATGCCGAAGCGATCACGCAGCGGGTTGGTCAAAAGGCCGAGCCTGGTGGTGGCGGCAACGAGCGTGAAGCGAGCAAGATCGATCTTGACCGAGCGTGCCGCCGGACCTTCGCCGATGATCAGGTCGAGCTGGAAATCCTCCATCGCCGGGTAAAGGATCTCCTCGACTGCCGGATTGAGCCGGTGGATCTCGTCGATGAACAGCACATCGCGGTCTTCGAGATTGGTGAGAAGTGCGGCGAGATCGCCGGCCTTGGCGATCACCGGACCGGAGGTCGAGCGGAAATTGACGCCGAGCTCGCGCGCCATGATCTGCGCCAGCGTTGTCTTGCCAAGCCCCGGCGGCCCGACGAACAGCACATGGTCAAGCGCCTCGCTGCGGCCCTTGGCGGCCTCGATGAAGACCTTGAGATTGGCCCGCACCGCGGCCTGGCCGACGAAATCGGCGAGCGTCTGCGGCCTCAAGGTCTGCTCAGCATCCTCGCCGCGCTTTTCCGGGGCAATGAGGCGGGGTGAAAGGCTCATGCGGCCTTCCTCGCACAGGGCAAAGGACCGGACAAGCAATCACTCACCGCGCCAGTTCCTTCAGCCCGAAACGAATGAGCTTCGGGGCATCGGCGTCCTCGCCGGCCGTCTTCAGCGCCGCCGCGACCGCATTGGCTGCGGTGTCGCGCGAATAGCCGAGATTGACCAGCGCCGAGACGGCGTCGGTAATCGGTGCCGGTGCCACGCCTTCGCCGAGCTCCTGCTTCAGGCCGATGGCGCCGGAGGCGGTTCCGGCATAGGCCGGCGCCTTGTTCTTCAATTCGGTGACGATGCGCTCGGCCACCTTCTTGCCGACGCCGGGCGCGCGGCTGACCATGGCGATGTCGCGCAGCGCGATCGCATTGGCGAGGTCGGCCGGCGCCAGCGTCGACAGGATGGCCAGCGCCACCTTGGCGCCGACGCCTTGCACATTGCTCATCAACAGCCGGAACCATTCGCGCTCAAGCACCGATTGGAAA
This sequence comes from Mesorhizobium sp. LNJC405B00, assembly GCF_000502615.1. NCBI lineage: Bacteria > Pseudomonadati > Pseudomonadota > Alphaproteobacteria > Hyphomicrobiales > Phyllobacteriaceae > Mesorhizobium > Mesorhizobium sp. LNJC405B00. Next base: position 28,995 of record NZ_AYWC01000002.1, read on the forward strand.
CCGTAGAGCCGGATCATGTCCTCGCGCACATAGGTCTCGATGAACAGCACCACCGCCTCGCCGTGCGAAGGCAGCGCGGCCAGCGTGCGCGCCGAGCAATAGGCGACATAGCCGACGCCGTGCACATCGACGAGGCAGAAATCCTCGTCGATCTCGTCCAGCGTGCCTTTCAATTTGCCGATCATGCGTGATCCCTCATGCCAGCGCCATCCTGTAGGCGACGCTTTGCCGGTGATGCGCGTGGCAGATGGCGATAGCTAGCGCGTCGGCGGCATGTTCGGTGTCGAAAACGGCTTTCGGCAACAGCACCTTTACCATCATGTGGATTTGCTTCTTGTCGCCATGGCCAACGCCGATCACCGCCTTTTTGACGGCATTGGGGGCATATTCGGCGACGACAAGGCCGGCACGCGCCGGCACCAGCATGGCTATGCCGCGCGCCTGGCCGAGCTTCAGTGTCGCCACCGCATCCTTGTTGACGAAGGTTTGCTCGACGGCCGCCTCCTGCGGCATGGCCGCATGCAGGATCTCGGCCAGCCCGTCATGCAATTGGCAGAGCCGTGTCGCCAGTGCCGCCTTGTCGTCGGAGCGTACGGTGCCGGAGCTGATAAAGCGAAGCGAGTTGCCGAGGCTCTCGACGATGCCCCATCCGGTGCGCCTCAGCCCCGGATCGATACCGATAATGCGAATCGCTTCCCTCATGCGCGAAGTCTACCTCCGGCGCACAGCGATGTCAGCGAAATGTGAACAAACCGGAAACGGGAAGCGTTTAACCTCGAGCGAAAGCCGTGTTCAGCAGCGTGATCTGGTCGGAAACCGGATTGACGCGGCGGGCGGCGGCAGGCGTCTCGGCAAACGCGCCGCCATAGATCTCTTCGTCCATGCGGCGCACCAGCGCCTGCAGGCGCAGCGAGCGGGTGACGAGGTCGAGGAAATCCTTCGGCAGTTCGCCCCAGCCGACCGCTTCGTCATGCGCCGAGGCGGTGTCGAGACGCACCTTGGATTTTTCCGAAGCGACCTGGTCGCGGGTCATCTCGCCGGAATTTGCCGCCCGCTGCAAAAGCAGCCAGGAGGCGACTTGCATCAACCTTGTGGTCAGCCGCATCGATTCGGCCGCATAGAGCGTCGCCGCCAGCCTGGACAGCTTCTTGGCCTCGGCACGGCCCTTGCCGTCAAGATACTCGGCTGCCTGTTCGACCAGGCCCATGCCTTCCTGGTAGAGCGGTTTGAAGGATTGGGAGAAAACCCGGCGTTCCGCCAGCTTGATGGTTTTCGCGCTGCCCTTCGAAGGCTCGTTCATCGCTACGCCCCTGCACTGCCCCGTCGGCTGATTCGGCTTCTCGCCGTCACGCCGCCACCCTAGATGACTGAAGCTTGAAAATGCGCTTCGCCGCCGGCGAAGGCAAGCACATGTTTAACAAACGGTTAACGCCTGCGCAGGGGCGCCAAGCGGACCAAAAGCAGACAAAAAAAGAGCCGCGGATAAGGCGGCTCTCAGGAGTTTAACAGGGAGGCGTCAAACGAAGTGGCTCCAACCACTCGGTAAGAATCCAGATCACTGGATGGACATAGTAAACACCTGTAAAGCTTAATGAACCCTTAACGCGCGGATATTTCTTGTTCGACCGCTGCCCTTCTGTGCCGTATCAGCACAACGGCCCCCGAAGCCTGATCGTCAGCTTGTTCATGCCTTCTTCCATACAGCCGGCAAGGAAATGAAGGCGAACAGCAGCATTGCCGCATAAAAGCCCATCGAGGAGGAAGCCAGCACCGGCTCGATCTCCGGATGGCCGGCAAGTTCAAAGTAAAGCCCGATCATCAGTGCGATTCCGCAGATTGCTGTCAGCCAGAAATGCACGACCGCAATCGTCCTTTGCCCGACCGCTGGAAACAGGTGGTAGAAGAAAGCAAACACCGCCGACATCAGCCAGCCCGCCACCATGGTGTGCGCGTGGGTCGGCATCTGCCCATGGTCATTGGAGATCGCCATATGCAGGCCGAGCGCCATGCCGCACAGGGAATAGATGACGGCCAGGGTGAAGAAATTTCGTGCTACGCCTTGCATGGGATACCCTCGTTGGTTGTTGCAGACTTGGTCCGACCGCGCGCGGCCAAAATGGAGCGTCGGTCGCGAGCGGCTTAGTCCCCGCAGGTTTCAGGATCATGCCGCGAAACCAGCCAATGCCGACACGGCGTCTATCCGGCAAATGCCGGGTATTGTGCGGGCTGGCGGTAAAATCCGGCGACGGCGCCACCGCAACAAGCCGGCACCCACGCGGCATCTTCTGGATACATGTACGGAGATGATCCGCCCTCCTTCGGAAGCAGACGCGCGAAAGCAGCGTTTACCCCCGGAACGATGCACAAGGAGCGGCAATGGACTGGTATTCTCTCTTCAAATTCCTGCATGTCATGGCAGCGATCCTCTGGCTCGGCGGCGGTTTCGCCATGCTGCTGGTTTCGATACTCGCCGATCGCGACGGCGACGACGAGACGCTGATGGTCATGCTGAGAACGACGGACAAACTCGGCTTGCGTCTGTTCGTGCCGGCGTCTATCGCGACCCTCGCTTCTGGTCTGGTGCTGACTTCGCTATGGACCGGCTTCTCCGACCTTTGGGTCGTCATCGGCCTTTGCGGCTACGCCGCCGCGTTTCTGACCGGTATCCTCGTGCTGAAGCCTTCGTTCGAAAAGCTTGCCACAATGCTTGCCGCGGACGGCATGACCCCGGCTGCCATATCGTTTGGGCGCCGCATGATACGGATCGTCAAGTTCGATTTCGTCATCATGATCGTCGTCGTCGCCGACATGGTGCTGAAGCCGACCGCGCACGACATCGCCACTCTCGGCGCCATGGCGGTCGTGGTCGTTGGTGGTGCATCGCTGACCTTTGCGAGCGCCCCGCGAACCAAACCGGCAGCCGCCTGAGCGGGATTTAGAGCAGGCCGGCGATCCCGTCCCAAAGCAGCTTGACCGCGACCACGGCCACGGTCGCGTAGGTGAAGGGATAAAAAATCTCCGGCCGCATGCGCCGCACCAGCCAGGCGCCGGCGATGGTGGCCAGCGGCGCCAGCGGCATCAGCACGGCCGACGCCGTCAGGTTGGCGGTGTCGAACTGGCCAAGCGCGAAGTAGGGGATCAGCTTCAGCGCGTTGGTGGCGGCAAAGAAGATCGCCGATGTCCCCGACAGCACCTTCGGATCGAGCCGGATCGGCAGCGCATAGACCTGGAAGGGGGGCCCGCCGACATGGGCGACGAAGCTGGTGAAGCCGGCGACGGTGCCCCAGAAGGCGGCGGCGATGCGGTTGGGCGCCGCCGCATGGTCGGAACCGTGGCGGAACTGGAGATAGAGCCAGCGCAGCACGAAGATCAGCGCGACAGCGCCGACGATCAGCCGCACCATCTCTTCGGTTACGAGCGCTGCCGTCAGCCAGCCGAGCCCAATGCCGATCACCGCGCCCGGCATCATGTCGACCAGCATCTTTCTGTCGTAGACGCCCCACCACGTCCACACCGAAACGATGTCCATCAGGCACAGGATCGGCAGCAGGATGGCCGCCGCCTGCACCGGCGGCATGGCCAGCGCCATCAAAGGCACGCCAACGAAGCCGACAGCGCCGCCGAAGCCGCCTTTCGACAGCCCGACAAGTATCACCGCCGGAATGGCGGCGGCATAAAACCACGGATCGGCGAGCAGACCTGACATGAACTGGAAATGCTGGAGGGAAGACGGTTGCCCTGCAATAGCCCAGAAACCCTTGCGCCGCGACCGGGAAAATGTCGGCCGTGTCGATCAACTGTGCGTAAAGCGACGGTTCCGGATTTACGGCAAGATCGCCGCCGATGCATAAGGGCGCCGTCCGATGCATCAGGTTTTGACCCCAGGTTTTGGCCCCAGGTTTTGACCCCAGGTTTTGACCCCAGGTTTTTGACCCCAGGTTTTTGACCCCAGGTTTTTGACAATGAGCGAACCCCACATCCGCCGCGCCGAAGCGGCCGACCTGCCTGCCATCGTAGCCATGCTCGCCGACGATCCGCTTGGCCGCAGCCGCGAGGATGCGACCGAGCCACTCGCCAAGGCCTATCGCGACGCCTTTGCCGCCATCGACGCCGACCCCAACCAGTTTCTTGCCGTGATGACGGATAGCGGCCGCGTCATCGGCACGTTGCAGATCAGCTATCTCGCCGGGCTGTCGCTGCAGGGCGCCTTGCGCGGCCAGATCGAGGCTGTGCGCGTCGCCGCGGACCGGCGCGGCGAAAGGCTGGGGCAGCGTTTGCTGGAATGGGCGGTCGAACAGTGCCGCGAACGCGGCTGCAAGATTGTCCAGCTGACCACCAACAAGAGCCGCCAGGACGCGCATCGCTTCTATGACCGGCTCGGCTTCAAGGCCAGCCACATCGGCTACAAGCTGGAGCTTAATTCAGTGGCGGCGGACGGCGCCGGATCGGCTGCGCCTTGATGATGGCGGTGCTGGTCTCCGCCTTGTCGGCGATGCGGTCGAGAAGCTTGTCGAGCTCGCCGATGGAGCGTACGTAGAGCCGGGCCACGAAACAGTCGTCGCCGGTGACCTTGTCGCATTCGCCGAATTCCGGGATCTCCTCGATCAGCTTCTGGACAATATGCAGCTTGCCCGGCAGTGGCCGCACCCGCACGATCGCCTGCAACGGAAACCCCAGCGCCTCCGGGTCGATCTCGATGGTGAAGGCGCGGATGACGCCGCGTTCCTCGAGCCGCCGCAGCCGTTCCGAGACGCTCGGCGATGACAGCCCGACCTGCTGCGCCAGATCCTTCAACGAAGTCCGCGAATCCAGGATCAGGATGTCGAGAAGCTTTCTGTCCAACTCGTCCAGCATTTTCATCTCCTCGCAAAGGGCAGCGCGCGCCTTATTAAATAAGGTCCTGCCCCCCTATCACCTTTCATAGGGTATATAAACCCTCAAGACGGCATGAGATTATGGCCTCAACAGATAGAGGTATTGTCATGGACAACACGGTACGCGGCACGATCGAGATGACGGCGGCGATGACAATCGTCGGCACGATCGGCTGGTTTGTCGTCATGTCGGGCCAGCCCGTTATGGACGTGGTGTTCTGGCGCTGCGCCTTCGGCGCGGTGGCGCTGCTGATCACCTGCGCGGCACTCGGGCTGCTGCGCGGCAGGCTGACGCTGCGCATTGTTGCCATCGCCGCTCTTGGCGGCGCGGCTATCGTCATCAACTGGCTGTTGCTGTTCAGCGCCTTCTCCCGCGCCTCGATCTCGATTGCCACGGCGGTCTACAACACGCAGCCCTTCATGCTGGTCGGCTTCGGTGCGCTGTTCTTCGGCGAGCGGCTGACCCTGGCCAAGCTGACCTGGCTCGGCATCGCCTTCGCCGGCATGCTGCTGATCGTGCAGACAGGGCCCGATGCGGGTGTCGGTTCCGGCATAACCGGCACAGATTATGTCATCGGCATCGTCATGGCGCTCGGAGCGGCCTTCTTCTGGGCTGTCGCGGCAATCGTCGCCAAGAAGCTCAAGGGCACCCCGCCGCATCTGATCGCGCTGATCCAGGTCTGCGTCGGCGTCGTCATGCTGGCGCCCTTCGCCAACCTCTCGCATTTGCCCGCCGATGCCTGGAGCTGGGCCATGCTGGCCATGCTTGGCGTCGTTCACACCGGCCTGGTGTACATATTGATGTACGCCGCCATCCAGAAACTGCCGACGCATCTGCAGGGGTCGCTGTCCTTCATCTATCCTGTCGTTGCGATCCTGGTCGATGTGATGGCCTTCGGCCACCGGCTGCATCCGGCCCAGCTCGTTGGCGCAGCCGCCATCCTGATCGCCGCCGCCGGCATGAATCTCGGCTGGACTTTGTGGAGGGCCAAATCGCCGGCCGAAAGCCCGCAAGCCGTCAAATGAGCCGCAGAGCGTCTGCTCGCCGGCGATCGTAAACCAAAGCCAGCGCATCGTTCCCCGCCCGCCTGTTCAAGGCGGGCGCTTTGTTCTATGCCGCAATGCAACCATCTTCGCCCGGCATAGGCGAAACCCGGGATCGAAAGCCAATGAACGACGCAACACCCCCCAACCGCTGCCGCATCGTGCTGATCGCGCCCAAGGACGCTCCGGCGCAGCGCATTGCGGCTGCCTTCGACGGCGGTGATATCGCTTCCCTGATCCTGCCTGAAAACGGCATGGACGAGGCTGCCTTCCAGGCCTTCGCAGAACAGATCGTACCGGCCGCGCAAGCGGCCGGCATCGCCGTCATCATCGCCGGCGATACCCGCATTGCCGGCCGTGTCCAGGCCGACGGCATTCATGTCGAGGTTTCCAAGAACGCGCTCGCCGAGACCATCGAACACTTCCAGGGCAAGATGATGGTCGGCGCCGGTGGCGCCAAGACGCGCGACGACGCGCTGGAACTCGGCGAAACCAGGCCCGACTACATCTTCTTCGGCCGCTTCGGCTACGACAACAAGCCGGAACCGCATCCGCGCAACCTGTCGCTCGGGCAATGGTGGGCGGACGTGATTGAGATCCCTTGCATTGTCATGGCCGGTTCCGCCATCGCTTCGGTAGAAGCGGTGGCCGCCACTGGCGCCGAGTTCGTGGCGCTGTCCAGCGCCGTCTTTGCCGAAGGCGCCGATCCGAAGGCGGCGATTGCCGCCGCCAATGCGCTGCTCGACCAAACCGCGCCGCGCTTCGAGGGCTGACGTGCGCCGACCTGGACTTCCTCTCGCGGTTCTCGTTGCGGCCTTGATGAGCGGGGCAGCGATCGCGGCGGAAACCGTTCCGCTGCCGCAGCCGAGGCCGGACACCAGCGCGCCCGCCCTCAGCGTGCCGGATGCGGTCGCCCCCGATGCGGGTGCCCCAAAAGCCGGCGCCACCGATTCCGGCGTCCATATCGACAAGCCGATCGACACGCCGCTGCCGCAGCCCGCGACAACCGCGCCGCTGCCGTCGGCCGACGCGATCAACCCCGAACGTTTCGGCGCCAAGCCGGCGGACCCCGCCTATGGCGCTTTCCAGCGCGGCCTTTACAAGACAGCCTACAATCTAGCGTTGGTGCGGGCTCAGAATGGCGACCCGGCGGCGCAAACGCTGGTGGCCGAGATCCTGTCGCGCGGGTTGGGCGTGCCGCTCAACCCAGCGGAAGCCGCCAAATGGTATGCGCAGGCCGCCGAGCAGGGGATTCCTGAATCGCAGTTCCAGTATGCGCTGATGCTGCTCGACGGCCGCTACGTCAAGAAGGACGAGAAGGGAGCTTTTGCGCTGATGCAGGCCGCCGCCGAGGCCGGCAACCGGCTGGCGCAGTTCAACTTCGCGCAATTGCTCGTGCAGCAGGATCCGGGCGATGCCGGCATCGCCAGGGCTGTGCCTTATTATGAGCGTGCCGCGGCGACAGGGCTTGCCGACGCCCAGTATGCGATGGCGCAGGTCTATGCCAATGGCGTCGGCGGCAAGACCCGCGACGATGGAAAGGCCCGCAGCTTGCTGGCACAGGCTGCCAGGCAGAACTACGACACCGCTCAGATCGATCTTGCCGCCTGGATGATCGAGGGCCGGGGCGGTGTTCGCGACCTGAAATCCGGCTTCAACTGGATGAAGCAGGCAGCTGAAGGCGGCAATGTCGCTGCCCAGAACCGGTTGGCAAAGCTCTATATGGGCGGCATCGGCACCGACCCCGACCTGATCCTGGCTGGGGCCTGGTATGTGGTCGCCCGCCGCGCCGGCCTTATCGATCCGGAGATGGACGATTTCCTGCAAGGGCTGACCGACGACCAGACAAAGCAAGCCTTGCAGAAGGCCAACCGCCTGCCCTGACACGCAACGTCACTGTGTATGATCCAGCACAACCTTGCCGAAGGGAGAGCCGTGTTCGAGATGGCGAAAGGCCTGCGCTGCCTCTGCCCATGGGAAGACCCGGTCGATCACCGGCCGCAGCCGATTGACGGCGAGCGCCCGGTTCATCGCTTCGAAGGACTCGCGCGAGCCGACCGGTATGCCGCGTGCTTTCACCTGGCGTCGGAAGATGTCGAGCGGATTGATCACCCCTTCGCTGCCGCCGAGATAGCCGATGACGTTGATCTGGGCGCCGCGCGCCGACGCCTTGAGCGACTGCGCGAAACTTTGGGGACCACCGACTTCGATGATGTGGTCCGCGCCACGGCCATCGGTCAGCGCCAGCACGGCCGACCACCAGTCCGGATTGTCGCGGTAGTTGATGCCGTGATGCGCGCCGAGCTCTTTGGCCCGGACAAGTTTCTCATCGCTACTCGACGTAACGACGACCCGCGCGCCGGCCGCCTTCGCGAACTGCATGGCAAACAGCGATACGCCGCCCGTGCCGAGGCTGAGCACGGTCTCGCCCGGCTTGAGGTTGCCTTCCGTAAACAAGGCATGCCAAGCGGTGACGGCGGCGCAAGGCAATGTCGCCGCCTCTACGTCGCTGAGATGCGCCGGCGCGATGACAGCCGCCTGTTCGTCCAGCCGGGCGAATTCGCTCAGCAAACCGTCGATCGGGCCGCCGCGCTGGTAGGAAGGTTCGGCCATGGCGAAGCTGCCGCCGACCCATCGCTGCCAGAACGTGCCGCAGACCCGGTCGCCAACCTTGAAGCGGCTGACCTCGGGGCCAAGCCCGACGACCTCGCCGACGCCGTCGGAAAGCGGCACCAGCGGCAAGGGGAATGTCGTGTGATAGCTGCCGCGCGCGATCTCGACATCGCGATAGTTGAGCGCCGTCGCCTTGACGCGGACGATCATCTCCTGACGGCCGGGCTCCGGCATTGGTCGTTCGACCATCTTGAGATTGTCGATGCCGCCCGGCTTCTGCTGTTCGATTGCCTTCATTGTCGTCGTCCTTTCGTTTGAAAGGAAAATTGCTTGCCAGGCGATGGATTTCAAATTCATAATGTTTACAATGATTATGCTTACGAGACATGGTTCTAGCTATGCTTGAGGAATTGCGCACGCTCGCCCTGTTTGCCGAGGAGGGCTCGATCCAGAAGGTCGCCCGGCGCCTGCCGCTGACGCAGCCGGCTGTGACCCGGCAGATCCAGCGGCTGGAGGACATGCTTGGCACGACGCTGCTCGACCGCCGGCAAAAGCCGCCGCGACTGACGCCGACGGGGCTGGAAGTGCTGGCGCGCGGCCGCGATATCATCGCTTCCGTAGAAGCGCTGAAATCCTTCGCCGGAAAGACCGAGCCGGAAGGACTGTTCCGCCTGGGTCTCGCCCATGGCCTCTCGGACCGCGACATAGCGGGGGCCATCGCCAACGCCGCGGCGGCGTTCCCGAAAGTGTCGCTACGGCTCAAGACCGGCTGGAGCGCCGAACTGATCGATCAGTTCGAACGCGGCGAGCTCGATGTGACGATTGTTCTGCGATCGTCGGAGAAGCCAGGTCCGGAAGCGCTTGGCACTGAACGTCTTGGCGTCATAGCTGCGTCCACCGTCGCCGATCCGGAAGACGGTGGCCGGACACCCATGCCGTGGGTGCTTAGTCCGGCACCTTGCGACGCGCGCCAGAAGCTCACGTCCGTTCTGGTCGGCGGAAGGCGTTATTTCGAGATCGCGGCGGAGATACAGGATCCGGCCTTGCAGATGGAATGGGTCCGTCGGGGGCACGGCCTTGGGCTGATGCCGTTGCGTCTTGCAAGGCGCGGACTTCCCGACGGCCTCATGCTCGTCAACACGGAAGATGTCGACCTTTCCTTACAGGTCGCCGCACTTCGTTCGCCTCATCTCAACCGGCTGACTGAGGCTGCGGATGCCATAGTCGAGGCCGTCGGCAAAGTCATTGCAGCCCAGGTTTGAGGCTACCAGCCCTTGTCGGGCGATCTGGCATCCCTTGCCTCTCCTGCCGATTTGTGGTCTTGGGGGCCCGAAATCGCTTGTCCAGCGACCATCCCCATACCAACGGCCAAGCCGTTGGTAGCATCCCGGATCAATCTCATCATGGCCAAGATCAATGGCAACGAAATCCGTCCCGGCTATGTCATCGAGCACGATGGCGGCCTCTGGGTGGCGGTCAGGACCAACACCGTCAAGCCCGGCAAGGGCGGTGCCTACAACCAGGTCGAACTGAAGAACCTGATCAACGGCACCAAGCTCAACGAGCGCTTCCGCTCGGCCGAGACCGTCGAGCAGATCCGGCTCGACCTGAAGGATTTTTCCTTCCTCTACGCCCAGGACGACGCACTGGTGTTCATGGACACGCAGAGCTACGAGCAGCTCGAGCTGGCGAAGGATTTCGTCGGCGACCGCGCCGCCTTCCTGCAGGACGGCATGATGGTGACGGTCCAGCTCTATGAGGACAGGCCGATCGGCATTTCGCTGCCCGACCAGGTGACGCTGACCATCACCGAGGCCGACCCGGTGGTGAAGGGCCAGACGGCCGCGTCCTCGTACAAGCCGGCGGTCCTGGAAAACGGCATCCGCGTGCTGGTGCCGCCATTCATCGGCGCCGGCGAACGCATCGTCGTCGACACCAACGAACTCACCTACATGCGCCGCGCAGACTGACACGTAGGCAGGAACAGATACGATGGCACGCTCCGCACTTCTCAATGTCATGGTCCAGGCCGCCATGAAGGCCGGCCGCTCGCTGTCGCGCGACTTCGGCGAGGTGCAGAACCTGCAGGTGTCGATGAAGGGACCGGGCGACTATGTCAGCCAAGCCGACCGCAAGGCCGAGGACATCCTGTTTGCCGAACTGTCGAAGGCACGGCCGGGCTATGCCTTCCTGATGGAAGAGCGCGGCATGATCGCAGGGGACGACGACCAGCACCGTTGGATCGTCGACCCGCTCGACGGCACCACCAATTTCCTGCACGGCATTCCGATCTTTTCCATCTCGATCGCGCTGGAGCGACAGGGCCAGTTGGTCGCCGCCGTCATCTACAATCCGGCAATGGATGAGCTCTACACCGCCGAGCGCGGCGGCGGCGCCTTCATGAACGATCGCCGGCTGCGCGTTGCCGGCCGCAGCAAGCTCACCGACTGCGTCATCGGCTGCGGCGTGCCGCATCTCGGCCGCGGCCAGCACGGCAATTTCCTCGTCGAGTTGCGCAATGTGATGGCCGAGGTCTCGGGCGTGCGCCGCCTGGGTTCCGCCGCGCTCGATCTCGCTTATGTCGCCGCAGGCCGCATGGACGGCTTTTGGGAAACCGGCCTGTCGGCCTGGGACATTGCCGCCGGCCTGCTGTTGATCCGCGAGGCCGGTGGCTTCGTCTCCGACATGGATGGCGGCCAGGATATGCTCGAGGCGGGTTCGCTCGTCGCTGGCAACGAGGTCATCCAGCGCGCGCTGCTCAAGGCCGTGAAGAAGCCGCTTTCGGCGCGCTGATCACTTGGCATGCCGGCGCGGCGTGCTGAAGCGCCGCAGTCGCAAAACCGCAATCAAAGCTTGAAATACTGCCCGGCGGCCGCCCAGATAAGGGTGACGCAGGATTTTTTATGACGAGCATACCTTCACTATCCTCGCGAGAAGCGCAGCCAGACCAGCCAATTGAAATCCCTTTTGTCGGGCGTTGGCACTATTCGCGTGCGGAGATGATCGCCGATGGCATCGTCCACGCGGTCGGCATCGTGCTGGCAATAGCCGCCGGCTCGGCGTTGCTGGCGCTGGCCGCCTTCCATGCCGGTCCCGGCGAATACATCGCCGCCGCCTTCTTCGTGGTGTCGCTGCTGACTGTGCTGTCGATTTCGCTGACCTACAATCTGTGGCCGGTGACGTCGCCGGCGAAGTGGATCTTGCGGCGCTTCGATCATGCGGCGATCTACCTCCTGATCGCCGCGACCTACACGCCCTTTCTGGCCCAGCTCGACGGCTCGCCGCTGGCGCTGCCGATGATTGTCCTTGTCTGGACCGCTGCTTTGACCGGCATTGCCATGAAAGTGTTCCTGCCCGGCCGCTTTGATCGTCTGGCCATTGTCTTCTATCTCGCCATCGGCTGGAGCGGCGTCGTCCTGGTCAAGCCGCTGGTGGCGACGTTGCCGACGACTTCGATCGCGCTGATTGTCGCCGGCGGCATCGTGTACTCCTGCGGCGTCATCTTCTTCGCCTGGAAACGCCTGCGCTTCCACAATGCCCTCTGGCACGGCTTTGTCGTCACCGGCGCCGGGCTGCATCTTGCCGCCATGGTCGACTGCCTGGTCGTCAACCGCCTCTGAACGGCGTGGTGCGGCCCGACAGTCGGGCAATATTGCCAAGCGCCATTCAATTTGGTCACAATTCCGTTTAGAGTCGCGAATTACGTGATCGGCGGCAATGGAGCGGTTCCAGGGAAGTATGAGCGGCTTCCCGTTCGGAATTGCGTCAAGGCAAATAGAGCATCGGAAACGGGGCACGGATGGCTTTTCTCAGATCCTTCGGCGTGGGCAGGCGTTCTGATGTCCTGATGTACGATCCGCACAAACTGTCGAGCCCGCAGGTCTTCCTCCTGACCATGGTCATCTTCCTGGTCATCGTCGCCTTCATCGCCGCCATCCTCACCCGCCAGATCTCGACCGCTTTCGGGAGCAATCCCGGCCTCAATGGCCTCATCGTCGGCGTCCTTGTGGTCGGCATCCTGCTCGCCTTCGCCCAGGTCGGACGACTGTTTCGCGAAGTGCGCTGGGTCAATTCCTTCCGCGCCGGTTCCGAAACCACCGAGCCGGTGCTGCTGGCTCCGATGAAGGCGATGATCGGCCGCTCCTCGACGGTCGCCTTCTCGACGTCTTCGATGCGCACCATGCTGGATTCGATCGCCACCCGCCTCGACGAAAGCCGCGACACCTCGCGCTATCTCGTCGGGTTGCTGGTGTTCCTCGGTCTGCTCGGCACCTTCTGGGGCCTGCTCAACACCATCGGCTCGATCCGCGAAACCATCGAATCGCTCGATCCCGGCACCGGCGACGCCGCCGCAGTGCTCGATTCGCTGAAGCAAGGGCTGTCGGCGCCGCTGGCCGGCATGGGTACGGCCTTTTCGTCCTCGCTGTTCGGCCTTTCCGGGTCGCTGGTGCTAGGCTTCCTCGACCTGCAGGCCGGCCGCGCGCAGACCCGCTTCTATACCGAGCTTGAAAACTGGCTGTCCTCGGTCACCGATCTCTCCTCCGACATCGCCGTCGCCGACCAGGCCAAGACTGAATCCTCCGACGAGATCCGGGTCCTGTCGGAACGGCTGCGCAGCATGCAGGAAAGCGGCGGCGGCTCCAATCCGCGCGTCGCCACCGCCATGGCCAATCTCGCCGACGGCATTTCCGGCCTGGTCAAGAACATGCGCTCCGAGCAGCAGATCATGCGCGACTGGGTCGAGGCCCAGTCGGACGAGCAGAAGGCGATGCGCAACACGCTGGAAAAGATCGCCGACGCGCTGAAGAAACCCGGGGTCCACTAGCATGGCTCTCGCCAGGGGCCGGCGCACCGATCGCCGGATCGACTATTGGCCGGGCTTCGTCGACGCGCTGTCGACGCTGCTGCTGGCCATCATGTTCCTGCTCACCGTTTTCGTGCTGGCGCAGTTCCTGCTCGGACGCGAACTCTCCGGCAAGGATACGGCGCTCACGCGCCTCAACTCGCAGATCAACGAACTGACGCAGTTGCTGGCGCTGGAGCGCTCGAGCGCGCAGGACAAGGACGATTCGCTGGCCAATCTGCAGGCGTCGCTGTCGGCGGCGGAAGCTGAGAAGAGCCGGCTCGAGCAGTTGCTGGCGCAAGGCGCCGGCACCGGCGACGCCGCCAACCAGCGCGCCGCGGAGCTCGGCGGCGAACTCGACAGCCAGCGCCAGATCAGCCAGCAGGCGCTGAGCCAGGTCGAGATCCTGAACCAGCAGATCGCAGCACTGCGCAAGCAGATCGGCGCGCTCGAGGACGCCCTCAACGTGTCCGAAACGCGCGACCGCGATTCCAACACCAAGATCGCCGATCTCGGCCGTCGGCTCAACGTCGCGCTGGCGCAGCGCGTGCAGGAACTGAACCGGTACCGCTCCGACTTCTTCGGCCGCCTGCGCGAAATCCTCGCCGATCGCGAGAACATCCGCATCGTCGGCGACCGCTTCGTCTTCCAGTCGGAAGTTCTGTTCCCGACCGGCTCCGAAGTGATCAACGATGCCGGCAAGGTCGAGATGAAGAAGCTCGCCGACGCCATCATCGAGTTGCAAAAGGAAATCCCGCCCGAGATCAACTGGGTGCTGCGCGTCGACGGCCACACCGACAACAAGCCGCTGTCCGGCGCCGGCCGCTATCGCGACAATTGGGAATTGTCGACGGCGCGTTCGACCTCGGTGGTCAAGTTCCTGATCGAGAACGGCGTCCCCGCCAACCGGCTGGTTGCGGCCGGCTTCGGCGAATTCCAGCCGCTCGACCCCGCCGACACCGAAGACGCCCGCAACAAGAACCGACGCATTGAACTGAAGCTCACCGAACGGTGATTTTCAGTCACGCGAAATTGTTTGCCGGCTCAGCTCTAGGGCGCAACGCCAGGTCGGCAAGGCCTGAAAACATTATCTTTCTTTAATTACACTTCGCGTTTCCGGGCTCCTACTTTGACGCGCAGGGCCGAGAACCGCCGGCGATGCCTCCCATCGCGACGCGACGGAACCGGACGGCCCGCTTCCGGAAGGCGGAGCGAAAGCGCTTGCCCCTTCCACAGCAGGAGGAGACGCACATCATGCGCTCTTTGAAGACTCTCAGGACTGCAACCCTCACGACACTTCTGGTCACTGTTCCACTCGCCGGCGCCTATGCCGCCGGACATCACAAGGGCGCCCTCGACGCCAGCGACCCGACCGACATGACCGGTCCGCGCGTGACCGGCCTGATCGAGCAGGTGCGGGGCGTCGAACAGGGCATCACGGATGCGCGCGAGACGAAGGGCATCTCGACCTCGGAAGCGCAGTGGCTGCATCTGCGTGCTGCGCATATCGGCCAGGCCGCCGAACGGGTCGCCGCTTCGGACCATGGCCGGATCCCGGCCGCGCAATATCACGATCTGCTGCGCCGCCTCGACAATGTCGATCAGAGGCTGATGTCCGACACCGGCAGCGGCTTCATGATCGGTGATGGCTCCGACGGCGGGAATTATCCGAACGGCTGAGATCCGCTCTGATATCTCCAGGAATGAGGAAGGGACTGTCTGACGCCCCCGGATCTGGCTCCGAGGGCGTCTTTTTTTGTCACCAGCCCAGCCACAGCGCAGCGAGGCCCAGCACCGCCGGCACGGTCTGAATATAGAGGATCTTCCGGCTGGCAGTCGCCGCGCCATAGAGGCCGGCGACGGCGATGCAAAGCAGGAAGAACACCTTGATCTGGAATCCCGCCGCGCCGAGATAGAGGCCCCAGATCAGCCCCGCGGCAAGGAAGCCGTTGTAGAGCCCCTGATTGGCGGCGAGCACCTTCGATGCGCTGGCGAAGTCCGGCTTGAGGTTGAACGCCCTGTGCCCGCGCGGTGTGTCCCACGCCACCATCTCCAGATAGACGATAAAGAGGTGGATCAGGGCCACCAGCCCGACCAGGATATTGCCGATCATCTTAGTCTCCCCTCCATGGCGGTGTTCCACCGTCGGCCAGCATTCCACGCACCAGCTCACCGGCGCAAGCTGCATAGCCACCTTTGAGGGTTGCCAATCCTGGCGCGTTGGTATCTTTTCCCGCGGTCCAAAACGCGGAACCTGTCATGTCTTTTCAGAAGCTCGATGATCTCGGCCACAAGCTCGAAGCGCTGGAACATGCGCTCGCTATCCTCGGCGCCGACGAGGCGACCCACATGGCCGTCGGCGGCGGCGAGAAGCGCGCCGAAGCCATGTCGTCCCTGGCCGGGATGCTGCATATCAGGGCAACGGCGCCGGAGATCGCCGACTGGCTCGCCGCCGCCGAACAGGAGGCGCTGAACGAGGAGCAGCAGGCGGCGGTCCGCGAACTGCGTCGCCAATACACCAACCTGACCTGCCTGCCGGTCGAATTCGTCGAGCGCCAGACGGTGGCGCGTATGCGCTCCGAGCAGCTCTGGCGCGACCTGCGCGCCAAGAATGACTGGGCCGGATTCCTGCCGGCGCTCGAAGGTGTCATCGCGCTGGTGCGCGAGGAAGCCGCCCTGCGCGCCGACGCGCTCGGCCTCGATCCCTACGACGCGCTGATGGAGCAATACGATCCTGGCAACCGCGCCGCCGACATCACGCCGGTGTTCACCGAGCTGAAGACATTCCTGAAGGGCTTCGTGCCGGAAGCCCTGGCCGCGCAGGAAGCGCGCCTGGCCAGGCATCCCGTGAAGCCGCTCTCCGGCAGCTATGCGATCGACCGGCAGCGCGAGCTTGGTCTCGCCATGATGGCTTCGGTCGGCTTCGACCTCACCCACGGTTCTCTGTCCGTATCGCACCATCCCTTCTGCGGCGGCGTGCCGAGCGACGTGCGCATCACCACCCGCTACAAAACGTCCGATTTCCTGTCGGCTTTGATGGGCGTGCTGCACGAGACCGGCCACGCGCTCTACGAGCAGAACCTGCCGAAGGCCTGGGCGCACTGGCCGCTGGGCAAGGCGCGCGGCATGGCGGTGCATGAAAGCCAGAGCCTGTTCGTCGAGAAACAGGTCGGCCGCAACCCCGAATTCTGGCGCTGGGCGCTGCCGGTGGTGGAAAAGCATCTCGGCGAAGCCTGGTCGCTGGACGACATCCTGCCGCATGTGCACCGGGTAGAGCGCGGGCTGATCCGCGTCGACGCCGACGAGGTCACCTACCCGCTGCATGTCATCCTGCGCTACGAGTTGGAGCAGGAGCTGGTCTCGGGGCGGCTGCAGGCGGCCGACCTGCCCGAAGCCTGGGACGCCAAGATGCGGGAGTATCTTGGCCTTTCGACCATCGACAACCCAGCCGACGGACCGATGCAGGACGTGCATTGGCCGGGCGCCGCCTTCGGCTATTTCCCGTCCTATACGCTGGGCGCCATGATGGCGGCGCAGCAATGGGCTGCGCTGACGCGCGACCATCCTTCAGCCGACAGCGAGCTTGCCAACGGCAATTTCGCCGCCATCAATGACTGGCGCCGCGACAAGATCTGGTCGCAGGGTTCGCGCTGGTCGACGCCCGAACTGCTTGAGCGCGCCACCGGCGAAAAGCTCAACGCCGCGTATTTCACCGAGCATCTCCGCAAGCGGTATGGTCCCGCCTGATTGCGGGTTGCTACTCCGCGGCACCCCTGAAGGCGCTTGCTCCGGTTTCGAACTGCAGCTTGGCCAGCCTTGCATAGATGCCGCCCTTGGCGACCAGGCTCTGGTGCGTGCCTTCCTCGACGATGCGGCCGCCATCCATGACCAGGATGCGGTCGGCCTTCAGCACGGTCGCCAGCCGGTGGGCGATGACGATGGTGGTGCGGCCCTGCATCAGCCGTTCCAGCGCCGTCTGCACCAGCGTTTCGCTTTCGGCGTCGAGCGCCGACGTGGCTTCGTCGAGCAGCAGGATCGGCGCGTCGCGCAGGATGGCGCGGGCGATCGCCACGCGCTGACGTTGGCCGCCGGACAAGGTGACGCCGCGCTCGCCGACCTGGCTATCGTAGCCCTTGTCGAGCCTGAGGATGAACTCGTCGGCCAGCGCGTCCCCGGCGGCGGCCTCGATCTCGGCATTCGTCGCGCCCGGCCGGCCAAAGCCGATATTGTCGCGCGCGCTTGCCGCAAAGATGGTGACATCCTGCGGCACGATCGCAATGCGCTCCCGCACTTCAGCCGGATCGGCTTCGCGCACGTCGACGCCGTCAATGGCGATGCGGCCGGTTTCGGGATCGTAGAAGCGCAGAATCAGCGAAAAGACGGTGCTCTTTCCGGCGCCCGACGGGCCGACGATCGCCACCGTCTCGCCCGGCTTGACCTGAAAACTCAAGCCGTGGACGGCGGCACGGTCCGGCCTTGCCGGGTAGGAGAAGGAGACGTCGTCGAAGCTGATCGCGCCTGTCGCCTTGGCGGGCAGCGGCAGCGGATTGGCCGGCGGTTGAATCGCCGGCGTCTCGTCGAGTATCTCGGTCAGCCTTTCGGCCGCACCCGCCGCCTGGGCAAGCTCGCCCCAGACTTCCGACAGTGCGCCCAGCGCGCCTGCGGCAAACACGGAGTAAAGCAGGAACTGGCCGAGCGTACCGGGCGACATCGTGCCGGCAAGCACGTCACGCGAGCCGAACCACAACACCGCCACGACCGAGGAAAAGATCATGAAGATGGCAAAGAAGGTGAGCAGCGAGCGGGAGAAGATCGACGAGCGCGCCGCTTGGAAGGCGGCTTCCACCGCGGCCGAGAACCGCCCGGTGACCAGCGTCTCGTTGGTGAACGCCTGCAGCGTGCGCACCGCGCCGATCTGCTCGCTGGCATAGGCGGTCGCTTGCGCCAGCGTGTCCTGCGCCTGCCGTGACCGGCGCCTCACCGAACGGCCGAACGCGACCAGCGGCAGCACGATGAGCGGAATGGCCGCGATCACCAGGCCCGACAGTTTCGGGCTGGTGACGACCATCATCGCCACCGCGCCAAGGCCGAGGATGACGTTGCGCAACGCCACGGAGGCGGTGGCGCCGACGGCGGATTTCACCTGCGTGGTGTCGGCGGCAAGCCGCGAGACGATCTCGCCCGACTGGGCGGTGTCGAAGAAGGACGGCGAAAGCGTCGTGACATGCGAAAACACGTCGCTGCGGATGTCGGCAACGACCCGCTCGCCGAGCGTGATGACGAAGTAGTAGCGTCCGGCCGACGCCGCCGCCAGAATGGCTGCCATCGCCACCAGGGCGGCGAAATACTCGGCGATGACGACGGTGCCGGAAGCACTGAAACCGTGGTCGATCATGCGCCGCACGGCCAGCGGCAGCGCCAGCGTCGTCGCCGCGGCGATGGCGAGCGAAATGAGGGCGCCTATGACCAGTTTGCGGTAGCGGAATATATAGGGATACAGGCGCCTGAGCGGCCCGAGCGAGCGCCTGCGCCCGTCTTGCTCGCCGCTGATGTCCGCCATTACCGTTTCCTCTGGCCGCTTCCAGGTGGGCGCGTTCAATATGCGCTTGCCGTGGCCTTGTGATTCAATTCCGGCTGATGTATAGGCTCGCCGACCGTTTTAGAAGCCGTGGCTTTTCAATAGCTGCGGCTTCGAGTTTTAAAAAGGGGCGCATCGACGCAGGCCGCGGGCCAGTCTGTAGCGCCACAAGCCAGGAAGCACGACAATGAAGGCCGATATCCATCCCGACTACCACACCATCAAGGTCGTCATGACCGATGGCACCGAATACTCGACCCGTTCGACCTGGGGCAAGGAAGGCGATACGATGAACCTCGATATCGACCCGACCACGCACCCGGCCTGGACCGGCGGCCAGCAGACCCTGCTCGACCGCGGCGGTCGCCTGTCGAAGTTCAAGAAGCGCTTCGAAGGCTTCGGCCTCTAAAGTTTACCTGTATCGCTGAATCAAGAACCCGCCTTTGTGGCGGGTTTTTTGTTGCCGCCAAAGTCAGTCGCTTCAAGCTAACGCGCCGATACCTCCCGCTTGTGGGGAGGTCGGCCCAAGGGTCGGGTGGTCCGACGCCTCCCCCTGCTGCTTCGAAGCGACCCTTCCCAGAGTGGTGCGAGCCTACCCGTCCACCAATTCCCGCAGCGCCATGCGCTTGTAGGCGGCGACCAGCCTGTCGCCCTCCTGCCGATCGACCGAGATCGCCAGCCGCACGGCAGCCTCGCCCATCTGCCAGACCAGAAACGCTGTGGTCTCCAGCGCCACCGGATCGGCGCCGCGATGCAGCCGCTTCAGCACCATGGTCAGGAATTCGGCATTTGCCCGGCTGTCGGCGAGTTCGAGCTGGCGCAGCGCCTTGTCGGCCTGCGTGCCCGACCAGATGTCGCGCATCACCGGCTCGGCCAGGAACAGCTGATAGTAGATATCCACCAGCTCCGAAAACGCCTGCCGCAGGCCCTCGGCGTCGACGACATCCTTGAGCGCCGAGGAGATGCAGGCCTGGCTTTCGGCGGTGTAGCGCTCGGCCAGCGCCCAGACGATCGCCCGCTTGTCGGGAAAGAACTGGTAGAGCGAGCCGATCGACACCGCGGCCCGTTCCGCCACCTCGCCCATGCGCATGGCGTCGCTGCCTTGCTCGGCAATCAGCGCCGAGGCTGCGGCCAGCATGCGCTCGACCCGCTCGCGGCTGCGCTGCTGGGTGGGCGCCCGTCGCGGCGATGCGACCTGCTCCTGGGCAGATGCGGGCGTTGCTGTGTCTTCCATGACGGCCTCCGGTCTCGACAAAATCTGCCAACAGACGGCTTGACTCCCAAAATACGAGGGTTTATCACGTTTTGCAAATGTGAGGATTACTCATATTTGTAAACAGAGGAAAACCACAATGACCGACACCAAACCAGTCCTGATCCTCGGTGGCACTGGCAAGGCCGGCCGTCGCCTCGCCGAGCGGCTGACCTCACAGGTCATTCCCGTGCGCATCGGCTCGCGTTCCGGCAGCCCCCGCTTCGACTGGGAGGTTCCGGCGACCGGGGAGCCTGCCATGCAGGGCGTGGGCGCCGTCTACATCAGTTACTATCCCGACATCGCCGTGCCGGGCGCCGCCGAGACCGTCGGCGCCTTCGCCAGGCTTGCGGTGGCAAATGGCGTCACCCGCATGGTGCTGCTCTCCGGCCGCGGCGAGACCGAAGCCCAGCGCGCCGAAGAGATGGTCAAAGCCTCGGGCGCTGACTGGACGATCCTGCGTTGCGCTTGGTTTTCGCAGAATTTCAGCGAAGGTTTTCTCGTCGAGTCCTTGCGGCAAGGCGAAGTGGCTTTGCCTGTCGGCCCTGTTGGCGAGCCCTTCGTCGATGTCGACGACATCGCCGATGCTGCCTTCGTTGCGCTGACCGAACCGGGTCATGTCGGCCAGCTCTATGAGTTGACCGGGCCGCGGCTGCTAAGCTTCGCCGACGCGGTTGCCGAGATCGCCAAGGCGACCGGCCGCGACATCCGCTATATCAAGATCTCGCATGACGAATTCACCGCCGCGACGGCGGCATACGAACTGCCGCCCGAAATCGCCTGGCTGCTCAACGAGCTGTTCACCGAAGTGCTTGACGGCCGCAACGAGACGCTGACCGACGGCGTCCAGCGTGTGCTCGGCCGCGCGCCGAAAGACTTTTCCGCCTACGCAAATGAAACCGCTGCAACCGGCATCTGGAGCAACTGAGATGATCAAGCTTTTTCCCACCCTCACCATCATCGCTGCAATCGGCTCGGGCGTCGTCGGCGGCGTGTTCTTCGCCTTTTCCAACTTTATCATGGCGGCGCTTGCCCGGCTGCCGGTCCCCCAAGGCATCGCGGCGATGAATTCGATCAACATCACCGTGATCACGCCCACCTTCATGACGGCGCTGTTCGGCACCGGCCTGCTCTGTCTGGTGCTTATCGCCGCCGTTATCATGGGGGGGTGGAGCCAGTCCGGTTCATACTGGCTGCTTGCCGGTGCCGTGATCTATTTGATCGGCAACCCGATCGTGACCATGGTCTTCAATGTGCCGCTCAACGATGCGCTCGCCGCCGTCGACCCGGCCAGCGCCAATGGCGCAGCCGTGTGGGCGAACCATCTGAATCAATGGGTGATGTGGAACCACGTCCGCACCATCACCGCCATCGTGTCGATGGCCTGCTTCATGTTCGCATTGCTCTGAAAAATGGCACTTCGCAAACGCAAGGACCTCGCCTCAAGCGGGGTCCTTTTGCGTGTGACCCTTGCGGTCGGAATGACCGAGATCGCGGCCCGGATCGATGACGTCGCGCACCAGCTGCTTGAGCTTGGCGGCATCGGGAAAGCCGCCGTCGCGCTTGCGGTCCCAGACCAGCACATCGTTGCAGGAAACGGTGAAGATGCCGCCTGTGCCCGGCACCAGCGTCACTTCACCAAGATCCGTGCCGAAGGTGGAGAGCAGTTCCTGCGCCATCCAGCCGGCCCGCAACAGCCACTGGCACTGCGTGCAATAGGTGATGACCACGCGGGGCCTCTCCGGCACACTCATGTCTGGGCCTCCTGTATGCGCACCGTGGTATTTGCGAATCGATCGTGTATCGGGTCGTCGCCCAGAGCTATGGATATCGCAATCCAGACCGGCCAGATCAGCACCAAAACGAGGGCAGCGGATGCAACCACTATTTCCAGGCTGGAGTAATCCTGCACGCCACCGGCAGGGGTGCCCCAGGTCTGAAAAGCATACCAGGCCCCCGTCAGAACGATCGGCAATGCGCCGAGAAACTTCATAAATTGCCGTCGAACAGCCTTCCTCGCCGGCAGGCCGACCCTGTGTCTGTCGTCCTCATCGTGGACAATGAGGTCAGCGAACCGCTTGCCGATAGGTCGACCGGACTTCAACTCCATAATGAGAAGGTACGATGCGAGAGCGATCAGCTCGAGGAAACCCAGGTTCAGCGCCGCAGGCCTGAAATTCCCCTGCATATCCAGATCGATCGACATGGAGGATGTTTCTCCAGGTTTCGAGCCAGCTGCCGTTCCCACGGCCCATTTGGCGACAGGCAAACCGAGTACTGATGTCCTGCATACCTGCCAGTCATAACGGGCAAGCGTCGGGTCACCGTGAACCGTACCCTCCTGGCATAGTTTCCAGTTCAGCCAAAAGCTGCCCTTTACGCCACCATCGGTCAGCAGAAACAGAGCCCCGACAAGCAAATAGAGAGCGATCAGGACAACAAGATAATCGATGAGTGCCGCCAGAAGCCTGCGCCATATGCCGGGCCGGCGAGGCCAGGCCATCGCATCGGCAAAACTTGCCTCTTTATAGTCGGTCATCGGCCCCCCCGTGATAACTGACTAACCTATAGGCAGGCCGCCCTCAGACAGCAATATTCGCATGCGACTGTATTGCACTGGCCTATGCCGCGCTGAGCTTGGCCATGGTCTCGTCGTCAACCTCGAAATTGGCGTAGACGCTCTGCACGTCGTCATCGTCCTCGAGCGTTGCCACCAGTTTCATCAGCGATTGCGCCCGCTCTTCGTCGACCGGGACATTGTTCTGCGGCTGCCAGATCGGCTTCACCGATTCGGCCTCGCCAAGCGAGGCTTCCAGCGCCTTCGACACTTCGCCCATACTCTCGAAGGCACAGTAGATGGTGTGGCCTTCTTCGTCGGACTCGACGTCATCGGCGCCGGCCTCGATCGCCGCGTCCATCACCTTGTCGGCGCTGCCGGCGGAGGCCGGATAGTAAATCTCGCCGGCACGGTTCCACATGAACGACACCGAACCGGTTTCACCAAGCGCACCGCCGGCTTTGGTGAAGGCGGCGCGCACATTCGAGGCCGAGCGGTTGCGGTTGTCGGTCAGCGCCTCGACGATCAGCGCCACGCCGCCCGGGCCGTAACCCTCATAGCGCACCGCTTCGTAGCTTTCGGCATCGCCCATCGAAGCCTTGTTGATGGCGCGCTGGATGTTGTCCTTCGGCATAGACACCGCCTTGGCGTTCTGGATGGCCAGGCGCAGGCGCGGGTTCATCGATGGGTCGGGCGTCCCGCTCTTGGCGGCGACGGTGATTTCGCGCGCCAGCTTGGAAAACATTTTCGACCGCACCGCGTCCTGGCGGCCCTTGCGGTGCATGATGTTCTTGAACTGTGAATGGCCAGCCATGGCACCCCTGTCGTCTTCGGCTAGAGCATCCCGAAGCGAGGTGGTCTCACCTCGTCTCCCGGATACTCGAATTCAAATTTTCAGAGCCGTCCAAGGTGCAACGCAATGGATGCACGGCGTTCTCTGTCGGAATGGCCGGCTTATAGATAAATCGGCTCAATTCGTCCAGCCGCGCCGGTTCAGCCCTCGAGATCGGATTTCAGCCGGTCGATGATGCTGAGCGCATGTCCGGCATACTGGCTGATCCAGCGGTCATGGATGTGCTTGATCGGCAGCGTGTTGAGATGGTTCCAGCGCTCGCGCCCTTTGCGCTTCGCCACCACCAGTTCGGCCTCTTCCAGCACCTTGAGATGCAGCATGACGGTGCAGCGGTCGATGTCGGGAAAGGCCTCGCACAACATGCCGGTCGTCTGCGGCGCGTCCTTCAGCCGATCCAGCAATTCGCGCCGGCGCGAATGCGCCAACGCCTTGAAAACATGGTCGTCCGCGGTTTGGCTTGACATGTTATGTTTCTATAACATATCGTCGAGCCAATCAAGGAAGGAGCTGTGGATATGTCTCTTGGATTCAGCGTTTCCGGCCGCATCGGCAAACCGGTCGCCGAAGTCTTCGACGCCGTCGTCAATCCGAACAAGCTGAGCGGCTATTTCACCACCATCGGCGGCGCCAGTGCGCCGCTGGAAGCCGGCGTCGGTGTCGTCTGGTGGGACAAGGTGCCGGTCGAGGTCGATGACGTGGTCAAGGACAGCCGCATCGTGCTGCGCTGGGATGCCACAGATGCCGACGACAGGCCGGCCTACAAGACACGCATCGAGATGAACTTCGAGCCGCTGGACGATGGCGGCACCCTTGTGACCATTGCTGAATCCGGCTGGCCGGAAGGCGTGGTCGGCCTGCAGAAATCCTACCTCAATTGCGAGGGCTGGTCGCAGATGCTGGCTTGCATGAAGGCCTATGTCGAATACGGCATCAACCTGCGCGACGGCTACTACCGCGGCGAGATGAGGGGCGAGCCGGCCAACGAGACAAACAGATGAACCGCGCAACGGAGCCCGCAATGACCGCGAAAATGACAGGTGGAATCAACATCGCCATGAAAGTCCCGTCACATCAGTACGAGGCGACGATCGCCTTCTATCGCGACGTCGTCGGCTTGAATCCATTCACCGCCAAGGCGCCAGCCATCGGCTTCGAGCTCGGCCCCAACCGTCTGTGGATCGACGAGGCGCCGATGCTGAGCCAGGCCGAAGTCTGGCTTGAGCTTTTCACCGACGATTCTGCAGCCATTGCGGATCATCTCGCCAAGGCCGGCGTCGTCCGTTGCGACGCGGTCGAGCCCCTGGGCGAAGGCTTTCGCGGCTTCTGGATCGCCAACCCGGCCAGCATCGTTCACATGGTGCGCGAGCCTGACGCTTGGTGAGCGCAAACCGGACAAGGAAGCAGCATCGATGGAAATTCACAAAACGCCGACTGCCGAAGCCGGCATGCTGATCAGGCGGCCGGTCGCCGAGGTCTTCGAGGCGATCGTCAACCCGGCCATCACCACGAAATTCTGGTTTACCCACAGCAGCGGCCGGCTGGATGGCGGCAAAGAGGTTCGCTGGGAGTGGCGCATGTACGGCGCCTCGGCGATGGTCAATGTCAGCGAGATCGTCGAGAACAAGAAGATCGTCATGCAATGGAGCGATCCGCCGACCACTGTGGTCTGGACATTCACGGAGATGCCCGGCGCCGAAACGCCTGACGGTGCGACCTTTCTTGAGGTCAGCAATTTCGGCTTCGCCGGCACCGCCGACGAGCAGGTCAAGCAGGCGGTCGGCTCGACCGACGGCTTTGCACTGGTTCTTGCCGGCGCAAAGGCATGGCTGGAACAGGGCCTGTCGCTTGGCCTGATCGGCGACCGCTACCCAAACGGCGTGCCGGGGCGCTAGGGCCGCCCCTGCGACGCCAGCCTCAATGCCCGCCGCCGGATTTCTTGCGCCGCCGCGCCAGCATGTTCAGGCCCTCGACCAGGGCGGAAAAGCCCATCGCCGCGTAGATGTAGCCCTTCGGCACATGATAGCCCATGCCGTCGGCGATCAGCGTCATGCCGATCATCAGCAGGAAGCCCAGCGCCAGCATGACGATGCTCGGGTTCTTGGCGATGAAGTTGGCCAGCGGCCCGGCCGCCAGCATCATCACGCTCACCGCCACGATCACGGCGATGTACATGATGGCAATCTCGTCGGTCATGCCGACGGCGGTGATGATCGAATCGATCGAAAAGACGAGATCGAGCAGCAGGATCTGGAAGATGGCGCCGGCAAGCGAGATCTGCAGCGTCTCGCCCATCATCGTATCCTTGTGGTCGTCGGGATCGACGGTGTGGTGGATTTCCTTGGTCGCCTTCCAGACCAGGAACAGGCCGCCGGCAATCAGGATCAGGTCGCGCCAGGAAAAGCCATGGCCGAACGCTGTGAACACCGGCGTCGTCAGCTGCA
The DNA here is from genome assembly GCF_000502615.1 of Mesorhizobium sp. LNJC405B00. Classification (NCBI taxonomy): domain Bacteria; kingdom Pseudomonadati; phylum Pseudomonadota; class Alphaproteobacteria; order Hyphomicrobiales; family Phyllobacteriaceae; genus Mesorhizobium; species Mesorhizobium sp. LNJC405B00. The sequence continues at coordinate 55,050 of NZ_AYWC01000002.1, forward strand.
CGATGATGGAGATGGTTGCGAGCAGCACCAGCCGCATGATCAGCGCCGCCGAGATGCCGAGACGCCGGGCGCGGGCGCGCTGCGCTTCCGGCAATTTGTTGGTCAGGATCGAGATGAAGATCAGATTATCGATGCCGAGCACGACCTCGAGCACGATCAGCGTCAGCAACGCGACCCACGCGGTTGGATCGGAAACAAATTGAAAATGCGGCGCAAAGAACTCGATCAGCTGCATGGAGGTCGTCCCCTCTTTAACGATCTAGAGCAGTTTCGTCGCCAGTTAGGTACTTTACTCGACTATATCAATGTCATGACCAGAAGGATGGCGCGGTTTCTTCGAGCCGCGGCCCGCGACGAAAAGGCGCGATTTTTTCGGCCAGGCCCGTCCGGTCGGAAATGTCGACGCCGACGCCGCACAATGTCGCCGGTCCGGTGGCCGCCTCGAAGCGGCCTTTCGGAACTTTCGACAGGAAGCGGTTGAGCGGCTCTTCCTTGTCCATGCCGAGCGAGGAATCATAGTCTCCGCACATGCCGGCATCGGACATGTAGCCGGTGCCGCCATTGAGGATCTGGTGGTCGGCCGTCGGCTGGTGCGTATGGGTGCCGATGACGAGGCTGGCGCGGCCGTCGACGAAATGCGCGAAGCACATTTTCTCCGAGGTCGCTTCGGCATGGAAGTCGATGACCACGGCATCGGCCTGCTCGCCCAGCGGACAGGCGGCCAGCTCGCGCTCGCCGGCCTGGAACGGATCGTCGAGCTCGGGATGCATGAACACCCGGCCCATAATGTTGGCGACCAGCACGCGCGCGCCGTTTTTGGCGATATAGACGCCGGAACCGCGCCCCGGCGTGCCCTTGGGGAAGTTGGACGGGCGCAAGAAGCGCTCCTCGCGCGGCGCGAAGACCAGTGCGTCGCGCTGGTCCCAGACATGGTTGCCGGTGGTGACGACATCCGCACCGGCTGCAATGGTATCGCGAAAAATGTCTTCGGTGATGCCGAAGCCGCCGGCGGCGTTCTCGCCATTGACGATGACGAAGTCGAGTTTGAAATCCGAGATCAGGCTGGGCAGTTGTTCCCACACCGCCGTACGTCCCGATTTGCCCACCATGTCGCCGAGGAAGAGAAGTCTCATGCCCACTTCTATCCAGAGGCACGGACGCTAGGCAAGCGCTACCCGGGCGATTGGCGCTAACGCCGGCCGAAAGTACCACGCTGCTGTTGAGACTGCTTTGCGCTCGCGCCCGCGACGCGAACTGCCGAAGGCATCATCGGTGACGCCGGCGGTGCGGTGCGTCCGCGCAGCCAGAAGAACCAGACGTAGAAAACAGTGAACCCACCAGTAGTGGCCAGGAGCAACAGCCCGCCGCGCCAGCCCTTCATCGCCGCGGTATCGAGGATCGATGGATTGGCAGGGTTGTAATACAACTCCACCGCGTCGCCTTTGGACGCCGTGTAGAGGCCGATGTCCTTTCCCTTGCCGGACCACGTCATCGGTGCTTCGTTCGCGACATAGGTGACAGCGACGTTGATGCCTTTCGCGGTGAGGCCATTCCTCTGCGTTTCACTGTAGGGACTGACATCCGTCACAGTGGCAACGGCCTGCTGCCAGGCGAACTGGTGATGCAGGGCAGTTCCCACAATATGCACTGCCATCGCGAACAGCGCCACCGCGATAAGGACGAACGGCATCAGCAGGAAGCGTGCGAAGACAAACATGGATGGCCGCCATCGGATCGGACTGTGTTGCCGGAATACTATCCGGCACGTCTTGGAAACGCGTTAAGCGGGATCGCGGTCTTTTAAGTGATATCGAAGCGGCGCAAACCGCTCTCGGTTAGTATTTCCGGGATGATGACGTCGTGCGCCTCATCCGGCACCAGACCCACCTCCTGGCAATCGAAAGCGATGCCGATCAGTCGTGGCGGCTGGCCCTTGTCGATCAGCCTGGCGATGGCGCGGTCGTAATAGCCGGCGCCATACCCGATGCGATGACCGCGGCTGTCGAAGGCCGCGAGCGGCACCAGCATCACCGCGGGATCGAGAACCTCGGCCTCCGCATGGGGACCGACCGTGCCAAAACCCATCTCGACCATTGGCGCGCCGCGCACCAGTTCGCGAAAGACGATGGTGGTCTTGTCGAGGATGGCCGGCAGGCAAAGCCTGGCTCCCTTCTCGCGCAAGGCAAACATCAGCGCCCTGACGTCGACTTCCGATCGCATCGGCCAGAAAGCTGAAACGATCTGACCCGGCTCGATGGCGAGGTGGTCGGGCGCCGTCTCGGCCATTTCAAGCGCGATCTCCACCCGCCACAGCGGATCGAGCGCATCGCGACGGCCGAGTGCCTCGAGGCGCAGCTGCTTTTTCAGGTCTTTGGGAGATGTCATGCGCGGACGATAGAAAAGGTCGGATCTGGCTGACGTTTCATGAGCGACGTTTTCTACCACATCATCCGCCAAACTGGGCGGATACAGGTAAGTGACGATCCACACAACCGGTGGAGAGAGCGATCCCGGGAACCTACAAAGTAGGTGGGCGCCGTATGAGAAAACCCACGGGTCTTCCCAGGGACAGCTCCCTAAGGATCGTTAAGGCCCCGGGGAAAATGTTCTCCTGCCGGGAAGCGCAGACCGCCAAGCCCAATATAGGCGGCTGGTCGGTCAAGCGCTAGTGACATGAGCCGATGTTTCCATTTCGATCTCACACGCTTTGGTCGCAGCCGGCTCGCCCTTGCACAGGTCAAGCAGCGTCCTTACGCTCGCGCTGACCAACCGAGGAGCAAGTATGCGTTTCGAAGGCACGGCGGCCTATGTCGCCGACAAGGATCTGATGGTGGCGGTGAACGCCGCGATCGCGCTGGAGCGGCCATTGCTGGTCAAGGGCGAGCCGGGCACCGGCAAGACCGAGCTTGCCCGCCAGGTGGCATCGGCGCTCGGCCTCGACCTGATCGAATGGCACGTCAAGTCGACCACCCGTGCGCAGCAGGGACTGTATGAATATGATGCCGTCTCGCGGCTGCGCGACAGCCAGCTCGGCGATGCCAGGTTCAACGACATCAAAAACTACATCAAGCGCGGCAAGCTCTGGCACGCCTTCGCGGCCGGTAAGAAGGTCGTGCTGTTGATCGACGAGATCGACAAGGCCGATATCGAATTCCCCAACGACCTGCTGCAGGAACTCGATCGGACGGAGTTCTTCGTCTACGAAACCGGCGAAACGATCCGCGCCGCTGTGCGCCCCATCGTCATCATCACTTCCAACAATGAGAAGGAACTGCCCGACGCCTTCCTGCGCCGGTGCTTCTTCCACTACATCCGCTTTCCCGATGTCGACACGCTGCACAAAATCGTCGACGTGCACTATCCCGGCATAAAGCAGAATTTGGTGCGTGCTGCCCTGACCCAGTTCTACGAGATCCGCGATGTGCAGGGGTTGAAGAAGAAGCCGTCGACCTCCGAGGCGCTCGACTGGATCCGCCTGCTGGTCGCCGACGACATCGCACCCGAGGATCTGCGCGCCGACCCCAAGAACGCGCTGCCGAAACTGCACGGCGCGCTGCTCAAGAACGAGCAGGACGTGCATCTGTTTGAGCGCCTTGCTTTCATGGCCAGGCGGCAGGGATAAGGATCGGCGGGCGGGCTGAGCGCTATGAGCGGGCTTCGGCCGATCACTCGGCCGCCGCAAGCCCTGTCTCCTGCGGCGCGACGCGCTTCGGCCCGAAGATGACGAAGCCGATGACCGACAGGGCGAGAACGCCGATCCCGCAATAGAGCATGACCCAGCCGAAACCATTGACCAGCGCGGCATGCACGATGGCGCCGGATGGGTCGAGGGCTGCGAGCTTCGGCGTCCCCTGCGCAAGGCCCTCCAGATTGCCGGTGGCGACCCTTTCCGCCAGTGCCCGCAATTCATCCGGCTCCAAAGCCGCGCCGAGTGTGGCCCGCAGGTGGGAAACGATACCTTGCGTCAGCAGCAGGCCGAGCACCGCGATGTTGATGGCAAGCGTGATCAGGCGTGCGCTGATATCGATGCCGGACGCCATGCCGGCGCGATCCGGCGATACCGCGCCGGTCGTGGTGTTTGTGGTCGGCGAATTGGTGAGACCGATGCCGATGCCGGCAATCAGCGTGCCCGGCAGCATGGTCAGCCAGGTGGCGCCCTCGAGCCTGGAGCCGATCCACATGGCGATGAAACCGATCCCTAGCGTCAGCAGACCGAGCGGGATGGCAATTCGTGCCTGATAGCGCGCGCGAATGCGCTCGGCGATCGGCGGCATCACCATGAAGGGCAGCGTGTAGACGAGCAATAGCAGGCCGGTCGTCGTGCTGTCGTAGCCGAGAACGCCGGAATAATAGATCGGCAGATAGATGATGAACGGCCAGTAGCTGAAATTCATGCCGATGGCGCCCATGATCGCGCCGGAAAACTGGCGGATGCGGAACACGGAGAAATCGAACATCGGATAGGGATTGACCCTCTCGGCGACAAGGAAAGCGATGAACGCAGCCACGGAGGCTGATATCACGCCGATGCGGGCGCTGGTCCCGAGATCCGCACCCTGCGTAAACAGATAGGAGAAGCCGAACACAGAAGCCGACAGCGTCAGCATGCCGGCCCAGTCGAGCTTCTGGGCATTGTGATCGCGCGATTGCGTGACACCGGCGCCGATAAAGGCGAGCGCCAGGAGCGCCAGCGGCACGTGGATGAGGAACACCCACTGCCAGTTCGACAGCGCCACGATCAGGCCGCCAATGGCGGGACCGAAACCAAGCCCGATGCCTGAGACGACGCTCCAGGCAACAAAAGCCTTGCCGCGTTCACGGCCATCCTGGAACTGATGCGACAGCACGGCGACGCTGCAGGTCAGCATCGCGCCGCCGGCGAGACCTTGCAGGAAGCGGGCGGCGATCAGCAGCGCCGCACTCGGCGCCAGGCCGCACAGCAGCGAGGCGAGGCCGAAGGCGACGGTGGTGATCACCATCACGCTCTTGCGGCCGAAACGGTCGGCCAATGTCCCTGTCGCCATCAGCACCGTGGTGCAGGCAATGGTGTAGGCGTTCATGATCCATTGCAGGTCTTTGAAATCGGCGGCGAGCACGCTTTCCAGTTTCGGCAGGATCACCGGCACGCTGGAGATTTCGAGCCCGAACAGCAGCGACGCCAGGCACACGCCGGTGAGCGCTATTGTGTTTCGTTGAATTGGCATATCGATCTCTTTTCATCCGAGCATGAGGCGCTCTTCAAACCGCGACCGGTTTGAGATAGAGGAGACTCGACCATGAAAAAAGGCTATGCTCGGCTATATCAGAAATGACAAAACGGAATGATTGGCCCAATGGAGTGCTGCGATGACCAGTCTTGATGTGGACGCCGTACGAACCTTTGTGATGGTGGCCGATCTGCAAAGCTTCACCCAGGCGGCATCGGCGCTGGGCAGCACGCAGGCGACAATCAGCGTCAAGCTGCGCCGCCTTGAGGAGAAGCTCGGCGCGCGATTGATCGAAAGAACGCCGCGCCGCGTCAGCCTGTCGGCACGAGGCGCCGTCTTCCTCCCCGCCGCGCGCGACTTCCTTGCCGCGCACGAGCGCGCCATGGCGGAGTTTGCATCAGCACCGTGCCGGCTTGCGCTCGGCTTTGTCGATCATGCCGCCGGTCCGGCGCTGTCCATTCTGATTGCCCAGCTCCATGCGCACGATCCATCGCTGACGCTCAGTTTGAGGATCGATACCAGCACGGTGCTCAAGGAAGCTTTCGATCACGGCGAGCTCGACGCGGTTATCGTGCACCGCGAAGGCGACAGCCGTCCTGGCCGGACCTTGTCGCGCAACCACTATGGCTGGTTCGCCGCACCTTCCTTCGAGTGGCAGCGCGGAACGCCGTTGCGCCTCGCGCTCTTAAGCACCGTGTGCAACTGTCCGGATCGTGTGCGGGCGGTCGAGGCGCTGGACAAAGCAGGCATCGCCTGGGAGGAGGCCTTCGTCGGCGGCGGCGGCGCGGCCGTCAACATTGCGATATCGGCGGGCTTTGCCGTTTCGGCGCTGGCTCACTGCGTCGCTCCGCCCGGCCTGATCGAGGTTGGCCGCAAGCTCGGCCTGCCGTCGCTTGACCCCTCCGAGGTGGTGCTGCATTCGCACAATCTGGCGCCGCGGGCGCGTGACGCGCTGCAAATGCTGGCGACCGCATTTCGCGAGTACAATTCGCCGGTGGATTAGGCGATGGTGTTTCCGATCTGATTCCGCCGGAATCCGATAAGGCTTTGGAGGAACCGAAATGACCGAGATCACCGTCCGCCCGCTGGCGCTGGCCGACCATGCCGACTGGCGGCGGCTGTGGACTGCCTACCTCACCTTCTACGAGACCAAGCTGCCGGACGAGGTCTACGACATCACCTGGAAACGACTGTTCACGGAAGGTGAATTCGAACCGAAGGGGTTTATCGCCACGCTCGACGGCAAGGCGGTCGGCCTGACCCATTATCTCTATCACCGCTCCGGCTGGTCGGAGAAAAACAACTGCTACCTGCAGGACCTGTTCGCCGACCCTGATGTGCGCGGCAAGGGCATCGGTGCGGCCCTCATTGAAGCGGTCAAGCAGGAAGCCGGCAAGATCGGCGTCAAGAACGTCTATTGGATGACCCACGAAACCAACGCCACAGCGCGCAAGCTCTACGACCATGTCGCGCGGCGGACAGGTTTTATCGAGTATGATCTGCTATGATGCGAGCGCGATCGAAATAACGCGGAAGGAGCCGAATGATCCGCTATGTCGGAATCGTGGATGGCAGTGACGGCGTTTGGGGAGTGCGGATGCCCTATCTCGCCGGCTGCCACGGGGCCGGCGCAAACCCGGCTGAAGCGATAGCCGATGCCGCGTCGGCTATGCGCGAATGGGGCGGAAGCCCGCATCGCAAAGCACTTGCCCATGCCCAACCCACGTACTGTGGCAAATCTTCTGCAATCCGGCGAAATCGACAGTGCCCGTGGCGACTCCGCCGTGACCGTTCGGCATAGATAACGGCCAACCATGTTCATCCCCTTCTTCCTCGAACTGAAGGCCGCGCGGGTTCCCGTTTCGGTCAGGGAATATCTGTCGCTGCTGGAAGGGCTGGAGGCCGGGCTGGTCGACTATGACGTCCAGGGTTTTTACTACCTCGCCCGCGCCGCGCTTGTGAAGGACGAACGCCATATCGACCGCTTCGACCAGGTGTTTGCGCATGTCTTCAAGGGGATCGAGGCGCTCACCGGCCCCGATGCCGTCGGTGTCGCCAACATCCCTGAGGAATGGCTGCGCCGGCTCGCCGAAAAGCACCTGACCGAGGAAGAGAAGAAACTGATCGAGGCGCTCGGCGGTTTCGACAAGCTGATGGAGACACTGAAGCAGCGGCTGGAGGAACAGAAAGGCCGCCACCAGGGCGGCTCGAAATGGATCGGCACCGGCGGCACTTCGCCTTTCGGCGCCTATGGCTACAATCCCGAAGGCGTGCGCATCGGCCAGCATGAAAGCCGCAATCGCCGTGCGGTGAAAGTCTGGGACAAGCGCGAGTTCAAAAATTTCGACGACGCCGTCGAGCTCGGCACCCGCAACATCAAGGTGGCGCTGAAGCGCCTGCGTCGCTGGGTGCGCGAGGGTGCGGAGGAAGAGTTCGACCTGCCCGGCACCATCCATGCCACCGCCGAGCACGGCTATCTCGATGTGCAGACGCGCCCCGAACGGCGCAACGCCGTGAAGCTCTTGATGTTCTTCGATGTCGGCGGCTCGATGGACGACCACATTAAAAGCGTCGAGGAGCTGTTTTCGGCCGCCCGCGCCGAATTCCGCCAGCTCGAATATTTTTACTTCCACAACTGCCTTTACGAGGGCGTCTGGAAGGACAACCGGCGCAGGCATGCCGAGACCATCCCGACCTTCGATCTGCTTCACAAATACGGCCCCGACTACAAGGTGATCGTCGTCGGCGATGCCTCGATGAGCCCTTACGAGATCGCGCATCCCGGCGGTTCGGTCGAGCATTGGAACCCGGAAGCCGGCAGTGTCTGGCTTGACCGCCTCATCCAGCAATGGCCGAATGCGGTCTGGCTGAACCCCGAAAATCAGAAAAACTGGGGCTTCACCTATTCGATCGCGATGATCCGCGATCTCTTCGGCGGCCGCATGTTCCCACTGACGCTGGCCGGGTTGGAAGCCGCGACGAAGCAGCTCTCACGCAAGCGTTGATATGAGAGGAAAACCGATGACCTGCTTTCTTTGCCCGCAATGCGGCGTCCAGTTCGCGGCAACGCAGACCCCTCCAGAAAATTGCCCGATCTGCGAGGACGAGCGGCAATATGTGCGCTGGGAAGGCCAGGCCTGGACCACTGGGGAAGAACTCTCTGCCGGGCATAGGCTTGTGATGAAGGACGATGCCGGCGTTCTCGCTTTCGGCATCGAGCCGCGCTTTGCTATCGGCCAGCGGGCGCTGCTGGCGCAGACGCCGCACGGCAATGTGCTGTGGGATTGCATCTCGATGGTGAGCGACGAGGCGGTAGCCGAAATCAACCGTCGCGGCGGCCTGGCCGCGATCGCCATTTCGCACTGCCACTATTATTCGGTGATGGTCGAGTGGAGCGAGGCGTTTGGCGGCGTGCCGATCTATCTCCATGCCGACGACCGCCAGTGGATCATGCGGCCGCACAACGCCATCGTCAGCTGGGCGGGCGAGACGCTGGCCATAAACCCGTCGCTGACACTCGTGCGTTGCGGTGGCCATTTTGCCGGCGGCCAGGTGCTGCATTGGAAACGCGATGACGGTAACGCCCTGCTGTCCGGCGACATATTGCAGGTGACGCCGACGCGTCGCCATGTCAGCTTCATGTACAGCTATCCGAACTACATTCCGCTCAATGCGCCGGCCGTGCGACGCATCGCGGCGGCACTTGAGCCTTTCGAATTCGACGACATCTACGGCGCGTGGTGGCAGCAGAACATCATCGGCGGCGCAAGAACGGCATTTCATGCGTCGATCGCCCGCTATCTTCAGGCGATTGGGTAGGAGCTCGGCTGAAAATGCGAGCAAAACACGTAACAAACGCCTATCTCTAAGCGAATATAGCTTGCAACCAACAACAAGCCGCCAAGGCTGAGGAGATCAAATGGACACCCACACCTACCCTGTCACCCGCACCGACGCCGAATGGCGCGCCCGCCTGACGCCCGAGCAATATGCGGTCATGCGCGGCCATGGCACCGAACGGCCCGGAAGCTGCGCGCTGCTCTACGAAAAGCGCGCCGGCACCTTTTCCTGCGTCGGCTGCGACCAGCCGCTGTTCGAATCCAAGCTCAAGTTCGAGAGCGGCACCGGCTGGCCGAGCTTCAATGATCCGGTGCCCGGTTCGGTCGAAAACACCGTCGACCGCAGCTACGGCATGGTCCGCACCGAATGCCACTGCGCCCGCTGCGGCAGCCATCTCGGCCATGTCTTCGAGGACGGCCCGCCGCCGACCGGCCTGCGCTATTGCATCAACGGCGTGGCGCTGAAATTCGAGCCGGCGGCTTAAGCCGCGGCTTGACCACCATCTTCAAAGGGCGGCTTCGGCCGCCCTTTTTCGTGTCAATCTTCTCAGACAACCACCACCAGGATCAGCCAAAGCGTAGCCCCGAGCGTCATCAACGAAGCCTTGGCGCCACTGGATTTTTCCGTGGTTCGCCAGACGGCAAAGGTCAGAAAGATGTTGTAGGGCACGGGCGCGAAATGCACCGCCAGGACGACGGCGAGCGGCAGCTTCAAGCCGAGCAGAATGAGCGCGGCCACCGACGAGGTGATGTTGATCGCCGTGCCGACAAGGACTAGATCGCGCCAGAACAACCGCTCGACCGGAACCGCGCCTTGCCAGCGCGAGCCGAAGAAGGATCCGATGCTTTGCACCAACACCTGATAGCTATCCCTCTCCCAGCACGTCGGTGACGGCGCGCTCGAAGCGCGAGCATTCCGTCACCAGCCAGTCGGCCATGGCCGGCCAGTTGTCCTCGGCATAGCAGTTCACCCGCCACATCGAATTGATGCCGAGGCCCTCGCAGCTCTGCTCCGGCCTGAGCTTCAGCCTGTCTTCGATTGCCGGTTGGAACGGCTTCAGCCGCGACCAGACCCCGGTCGCGCCGAACTTCTCGTTACGGCCGAAAAAGACGCCAACTTGGCTTTGCGCCGGCGCGACATACATGGACAGGACCAGAGCGAAGTCAGGCAGCCCGCGCTGCCAGAACCAGGGTCCGCGCCGCGCCATGGAAGCGCGTTCCTCCGGATGCCGTTCGGCGAACAGCGCCCAGAAGCTGCGTTGGCGGAATTCAGAGGCGCGGCGGGCGCCGAAGTCGAATTCGCTCATGGTTCGATGCCCGTTCCAGCATCATTCCTTGGCCCGAGACTGTTTCGAAATTCGCTCCGGCGATATCAGCCGGAGTGGAATTTCCAGACAGCCTTACACCATGCCGAGCGCGGCCTTGTAGAGATCGAGGATGGTTTCCTCTTCCTGGCGCTCGGCCTGGTCCTTCTTGCGCAGCCGGATGATCGACCGCATCGCCTTGGTGTCGAAGCCGGTGCCCTTGGCCTCGGCGAACACTTCCTTGATGTCGTCGGCGATGGTCTTCTTTTCTTCCTCGAGCCGCTCGATGCGCTCGATGAAGGCGCGCAACTGGCCGGCGGCAACAGTCTGGCTGGTATCTGTGATGTCGTCGGCCATGTTTTTTCTCCGCTACTTTTTCGCACCGCGATTCTGGCGCGGTAAATTGGAGCGGGTTCGATGCCCGAGCAGGCGCGGCGGGTCAAGCCATTATCGGCGCTTCGTGAACGGCTGCTGCCAGCCGTCCCCAGTGTGATGGATCCGCGCGTCAGCCAAACGCGATCAACAGATCCTTCGCATCGATCTGATCGCCGGCCTTGACCAGCACTTCGGCCACTGTGCCGTCGCGCTCGGCATGCAGGGCCGTCTCCATCTTCATGGCTTCGATCGACAACAGCACGTCGCCGGCCTTGACAGCTTGGCCGGCGGCAACCGAAAGGGCGGAGACCACGCCCGGCATCGGCGCGCCGACATGCGCCTCGTTGCCGGGCTCGGCCTTGCGCCGAGCCTTGGCCGCCGAGGCGCCATGCGCCCTGTCCGGCACCCGGACACGGCGCGGCTGGCCGTTGAGCTCGAAGAACACGGTGACCATGCCCTTCTCATCGACGTCGCCGATCGCAAGGCAGCGCACTACAAGCGTCTTGCCTTTTTCGATGTCCAGGAAGATCTCATCCTCGGACTTCATGCCGTAGAAATAGGTCGGCGTCGGCAGCACACTGACCGGCCCGTAGGTTTCCTGCGCGGCGGCGAAGTCGGTGAACACCTTCGGATACATCAGCCAGGAGGCGAATTCGTACTCCGAGAGCTTGCGCTCCAGCTTCTGCTCGATCTCCCTGCGGCTGGCCTTGAGGTCGGCTGGCTTGAGCAGCGAGCCCGGCCGTACGGTGATCGGCTTGGTTTCCTTCAATGCCTTCTTCTGCAGCTTCGCAGGCCAGCCGCCGGGCGACTGGCCGAGATCCCCGCGCAGCATCGAGACGACCGAGTCCGGGAAGGCGATGTCCTTGGCTGGGTTTTCGACGTCGGCAACGGTCAGATCCTGGCTCACCATCATCAGCGCCATGTCGCCGACCACCTTGGACGACGGCGTCACCTTGACGATGTCACCGAACATCAAATTGACGTCGTGATAGGCTTGTGCCACCTCGTGCCAACGCGTTTCCAGCCCCAGCGAACGCGCCTGTTCCTTGAGGTTGGTGAACTGGCCGCCCGGCATTTCGTGCAGATAGACTTCCGAGGCTGGCCCCTTGAGGTCGCTTTCGAAGGCGGCATACTGGTTGCGCACCGCTTCCCAGTAGAAGGAGATTTTGCGGATCCATTGCGGATCGAGGCCGGGATCGCGCTCGGTTCCCTTCAGCGCCTCGACGATCGAGCCCAGGCAAGGCTGCGAGGTGTTGCCGGAGAAGGAATCTATCGCCGCGTCGATGGCGTCGACGCCGCTTTCCACGCCGGCCAGCACCGTCGCCGCCGACAGGCCTGACGTGTCGTGGGTGTGGAAATGGATCGGCAGGTCGGTCGCCTCGCGCAGCGCCTTGAACAGCACGCGGGCGGCAGCCGGCTTCAAAAGCCCGGCCATGTCCTTGACGGCGATGATATGGGCGCCGGCGGCCTGCAATTCCTTCGCCAGCCCGACATAGTATTTAAGGTCGTATTTGGCGCGCGCCGGATCGAGGATGTCGCCGGTGTAGCAGATCGCCGCTTCGACCAGCTTGCCCTCGGCGCCCACCGCGTCCATGGCGACGCGCATATTCTCGACCCAGTTCAGGCAGTCGAATACGCGGAACAGGTCGACGCCGCCGGCCGCCGCATGGCTGACGAAATGTTGCACCACATTGTCGGGATAGTTGGTGTAGCCGACGCCGTTGGCGCCGCGCAGAAGCATCTGCAGCAAAAGGTTGGGGGCGGCTTCGCGCACTTTGCTCAGCCGCTCCCACGGATCCTCGGTCAGGAAGCGCATGGCGACGTCGAAAGTGGCGCCGCCCCAGCATTCCAGCGACAGCAGCCGCGGCAGCGCCCGCGCATATGTGCCGGCGATGCCGGCAATGTCATGCGTGCGCATACGGGTGGCGAGCAGCGACTGGTGGCCGTCGCGCATCGTCGTGTCGGTGACAAGCACCTCTTTTTGCTCACGCATCCAGGCAGCGAATTTCTCCGGCCCCAACGCGTCGAGCTTCTGCTTGCTGCCATCAGGCACGTTGCCGTTGAGATAGGGCACGACAGGCGCTGCCGCATCGGCCTTGGGCATCGGACGGCCGCGGGTTTCGGGATGGCCGTTGACGCTGACGTCGGCCAGATAGTTGAGCAGCTTGGTGGCGCGGTCCTGCCGCTTCACCTGCGCGAACAGCTCCGGCGTCGTGTCGATGAACCTGGTCGTATAGGAATTGTCGGCGAAGCGCGGGTGGTTGATGATTGCCTCGAGGAAGGTGAGGTTGGTCGCCACGCCGCGGATGCGGAACTCGCGCAGGGCCCTATTCATGCGGGCGATCGCCTCGGCCGGTGTCGGCGCCCAGGCAGTCACCTTCTCCAGCAGCGGATCGTAGAAGCGGGTGATGACCGCGCCCGAATAGGCGGTGCCGCCGTCGAGGCGGATGCCGAAACCGGCGGCTTCGCGATAAGCGGTGATGCGGCCGTAGTCCGGAATGAAACTATGCTCCGGATCCTCGGTCGTGATGCGGCACTGCAGCGCGTGACCGTTCAGCCTGATGTCGGCCTGCGCCGGCACGCCCGACTCTTTCGTGCCGATGGCAAAGCCGTCCAGTATGTGGATCTGCGCCTTGACGATGTCGATGCCGGTCACCTGCTCGGTGACGGTGTGCTCGACCTGGATGCGCGGATTGACCTCGATGAAGTAGAATTTGCCGGTGTCGGCGTCCTGCAGGAATTCCACCGTACCGGCGCCGATATAGCTGGTCTCGCGCGCGATCTTGAGCGCATAGCCGCAAAGCTCCTGGCGCAATGCCTCGCTGAGATAGGGCGCCGGCGCCCGTTCGACGACCTTCTGGTTGCGGCGCTGGATCGAGCAGTCGCGCTCGAACAGATGTACAGCGTTGCCATGCGTGTCGCCGAGCACCTGGACCTCGACATGGCGAGCGCGCTCGATCAGCTTTTCGAGATAGACCTCGTCCTTGCCGAAGGCGGCCTTGGCCTCGCGCTTGCCTTCCATCACCTCGCGGGCGAGGTCGGCTTCCGCGCGGATGGCGCGCATGCCGCGCCCGCCGCCGCCCCATGATGCCTTGAGCATCACCGGATAGCCGACTGTCTTGGCGAGCTGCTTGACTGCTTCCATGTCGTCCGGAAGCGGTTCGGTTGCCGGCACCACCGGCACGCCAACCTCGATGGCCAGATTGCGCGCGGCGACCTTGTTGCCGAGCCGGCGCATCGTGTCGGGCTTCGGTCCGATGAAGGTGATGCCGGCCTCGGCGCAGGCATCTGCGAATTCAGGGCTTTCCGACAGAAGGCCATAGCCTGGATGGATGGCGTCGGCGCCGGACAGCCTGGCGACGCGGATCACTTCCTCGATCGACAGATAGCTTTCGATCGGCCCCATGTCCCTGGCCAGATGCGGCCCGCGCCCGACCTGGTAGCTTTCATCGGCCTTGAACCGATGCAGCGAATATTTGTCCTCCTCGGCCCAGATCGCCACGGTTTTGAGGCCGAGCTCGTTGGCCGCGCGAAAGACGCGGATGGCAATTTCGGACCGGTTGGCGACGAGGATCTTCGTGATGGCCAAGGAAAGCAGGCTCCGGACAGGAGGGTGGGGCAGAGGCATGATTAACGCGAAAATGCTGCAGTGCAACCAAAATCGGGGAGAGGTTAAACCGATTTAAATGCGATTCTAGCACCACCGCTCGAAAAGATGCGTGCGATTGGCGTCGCGAGGTGACGCTAATTGTCGTGCCCGCACAAATTCGACCCGGCTAGCGGCTTATCCAGCCACCCTCGCTGCCGCCCTGTCACCAAAAGAAAAAATGCCCGGCGCGAGCGCCGGGCATTCCATAGAGCTGTGTTCCGAATTACGACTTCGGGAACCAGGAGATCTTGCCGTCCGGACCCTTCTTCCATTCGTACATGATGTAGCCCGGGAGCTTCGGATCGCCCTTCGCGTCATAGGCGAGATCGCCCAGAACGGTCTTGAACGGGCCCTTCTCGTGCAGCGCCTTGGCCACTTCCACGGGGTCGTTCGACTTGGCCACGGCAGCGGCCTCGGCGATCACCTGCATGGCGGCGTAGGAGTAGAGAGTGTAGGCTTCCGGCTCGAAGCCCTGGGCGCGGAACTTCTCGACAAGTGCCTTGTTCTCGGGGATCAGGCGCGGATCGGGACCGAAGGTGTTGAGCGTGCCGATAACCGCATCGCCGGCGATCGCAGCCAGCTCGTCGGTGACGATGCCGTCGCCCGACATCAGGGTGGCCTTGAGGCCCTGGTCCGCCGACTGGCGGATGATCAGGCCGGCTTCGGTATGCAGGCCGCCCCAATAGATCAGGGTAACACCGGCGTCCTTCATCTTGGCAATCAGCGCCGAGAAGTCCTTGTCGCCGACATTGACGCCTTCGTACATGACTTCGGTCAGGCCGGCTGCGTTCATCGCCTTCTTGGTCTCGTCGGCAAGGCCCTGACCATAGGGGGTCTTGTCGTGGATGACGGCAACCTTGGCGTCCTTGAAGTTGGTCGCGATATAGCCGCCGGCGATGCCGCCCTGCTGGTCATCGCGTCCGCAGGTGCGGAACACGTTCCACAGGCCGCGCTCGGTGAATTTCGGGTTGGTCGCCGCCGGGGTTACTTCGACGATGTTGTTGTCGACGTAGACTTCCTGCGAAACCGGGATCGAGACGCCCGAGTTGAAGTGGCCGATCACGAACTTCACGCCGTCGCCGACGAACTTGTTGCCGACCGAAATGCCCTGCTTCGGATCGGAGACGTCGTCGCCGACTTCGAGCTTGATCTGCTCGCCGTTCATGCCGCCTGCGGCGTTGATGTCGGCAACGGCCGCTTCCGCACCCTTCTGCAGCTGCGCACCGAAGGCCGCATTCGGACCGGTGATCGGACCTGCGACGCCGACGATAACGTCAGCCCATGCATTGCCACCGAACGCGACAAGCGCGGTCAGGGCAACGGCGGACAAAAGTGATTTCTTCATTTAAACGCTCCCATTTACGAGGTGGGCGTGGATGAAACTTTCATGCGATGCCCACCCTTATCGCAGAAAGCGTACTTTGCCGATTTTCAGGCCCTTGTCACGCCGATTCATCCCCGGAACGGCGTTAATGATGAACGTCAACCTTTCGGTTTCCAGCTTAAGATCGAAGCCCGTTCGTAAAGCCAATTATACTGCGTCACCATCTGGTTCGTACGCGTGTATTGATAGCCGACAAACCCCAATATCATGAGCACGATTGTGTCCACGACATAGTATTGCAGCGAAAACATCGTGCCGCCGAACAAGGCATGATGGATGAACCTGATGCCGATGCCGAGGCCCAGCAGATAGGCGAACAGCGCCGGCAGGCTGCGCCATGTCTGGGCGCTGGCCTTGCCGGTCATCCATGCCGCCCAGCCGCCGAGCAGACAGGTGACGAAGAAGAACTGCCAGATGGAAGGTTCCTCGTGAAGAATGCCTTGCATGATGAAGACTCCCTAGCATGATCCCGAAAAGTTGCAGACTTTTCGGACAAAGGTCATGCGACAAACAAACAAGTTGGAGCGGAATACCGTATGCATACATTCCGCTCCAAAATCAGTGATGGCCGCCTTCGAGATAGGCCGCCCGCACTTCCGGATTGGCGAGCAATTCCTTGCCTGTGCCGCTCATGGTCACGTTGCCGTTGACCATGACATAGCCGCGCGTGGCGAGCTTGAGCGCACCGAAGGCGTTCTGCTCGACCAGGAACACGGTCAGCCCTTGCGTGCGGTTCAGCTCGCGGATGGCATCGAAGATCTGCTTGACGATCAGCGGCGCCAGACCCAGCGACGGCTCGTCGAGCAACAGCAGCTTAGGCCGCGCCATCAGCGCACGTCCGATCGACAGCATCTGCTGCTCACCGCCCGACAGCGTGCCGCCGCGCTGGGCAATGCGCTCCTTGAGGCGCGGGAACAGCGCGAACACCTTCTCAGCATCTTCGTCATAGTGCTTGAGATTGTCGAGACCGGCGCCCATCTGCAGGTTTTCCATCACCGTCATGCGCGGGAAAATGCGCCTGCCTTCCGGCGACTGCGCAATGCGCATGCGGGCGATCTCGTGCGTCGGCATCTGGGTGATGTCGGTGCCGGCGAAAGTGATTGAGCCGGCACGAGCGCGCGGCGCACCGAAGATGGTCATCATCAGCGTCGACTTGCCGGCGCCGTTGGCGCCGATCAGCGCGACGATCTCGCCCTGGTTGACGTGGACATCGACGCCGTTCAGCGCCTTGATGTTGCCGTAGTAGGTCTCGACGCCCTTGATGTCGAGCAGCGTTGTCTCGGCCATCACTTACGCCCTCCGCGCGGCTTGCCTGTCGGGGATTTGGTGGCCGCCGGTTTGGACTTGGCCGTTAGACGCTCGGACGGTGCTCTTGGCGCGGAGTTGGCTCTTGTATCGTATTGGGTGGCCTTTGAAGCTCCCTTCGACACTGTGACCCGCTCGCCCTGGCTGTGGCCGATCGTGTCGCTTACCGGGCCGGCGAGATAGGAAGACGATGTGCCTGGTCCGTGAGCCGAATCCGGCCCGATGTCCAGCTGCTCGATGACGTCTTCATCGCCGACCTCGGTCAGCACCGTCTCGACCTCCTCGTCGTCGACGCCGAGATAGGCGGCGATGACGCGCGGGTCGGTACGCACCGATTGCGGGCTGCCGTCGGAAATCTTGCGGCCATATTCAAGCACCACGACATGGTCGGAAATCTGCATGACCACCGACATGTCATGTTCGATCAGCAGGATCGAGGTACTGCTCTTGATGTCCATCAGCAGCGAATTCAGCGCAGCCGACTCCTTCGGATTGAGACCGGCCGCAGGCTCGTCGAGGCACAGAAGTTCGGGCCCAGTGCACATGGCGCGCGCAATCTCGAGGCGCCGCTGCGCGCCATAGGGCAGGTCGCCGGCCGGATCGTCGGCGCGATCGACAAGGTCGGCCTTCTCCAGCCAGTGCTTGGCAAGCTCCACCGATTCAGCCGAGGCTCTGCGGTAGCCGCCGATCCCGAACAGGCCCAGGATCGTGTAGCCGGATGCCTTCATCAGCTTGTTGTGCTGGGCAACCAGCAGATTCTCCAGCAGCGTCATGCCCGAGAACAGGCGGATGTTCTGGAAGGTGCGCGCCACCTTGGCGCGCGCCGGGATCTCATGATTGGGCAGCCGTTCGAGCAGGAAGCTCGAGCCGTCGGCCCGGTTGAGCGTAATCATGCCTTCCGACGGCTTGTAGAAGCCGGTGATGCAATTGAAGACGGTGGTCTTGCCGGCGCCATTGGGTCCGATCAGAGCGGTGATCTCGCCGCGCTTGGCCTGGAACGACAGGTCGCCGATGGCGATCAGGCCGCCGAACTTCATCGAAAGATGCTCGACCTGGAGGATGGCGTCTTTCATACCCGGATTGGTCTTCTGAATGGAGGTCGCGCTCATCAGCCGTGCCCTTCCTTGGTGAAGGAGGAGGAGACCGCTTTTCGTTCACTGAGGAATGCCGTCGGTTCACGGCTGCCGACAAAGCCGCGCGGCTTCCACAGCATGACGATGACCATCGCCATGCCGAACAAAAGCATGCGGTAAAGCTCCGGGGTGAAATCTTTTCCGAAGACACTTTTCAGGAAATCGAGTTCGCGCAGCGCCTCGGTGCCGCCGATCATCACCAGCGCGGCGACCGCGATGCCGACCAGCGAGCCCATGCCGCCGAGCACCACGATGGCCAGGATGATCGCCGATTCGAGGAAGACGAAGGATTCAGGGCTGACGAAGCCTTGCCGTGCGGCGAAGAAGGCGCCGGCAAAACCGCCGAACATGGCGCCGGTGGCAAAGGCGGTGAGCTTGGTGGTGGTGGTGTTGATGCCAAGCGAGCGGCAGGCAATCTCGTCCTCGCGCAGCGCCTCCCAGGCGCGGCCGACAGGCATGCGCCTGAGCCTGATGGTGACGAAGGCGGTCAGCAGCGCCAGCCCGAGAATGAGATAGTAAAGGAAGATCTTGTAGTAGGCGCTTGACTGGGCGATGTGCAGCACCTTGCCGATATAGTTCGGGTCGGTCGAATTAAACGTCATCAGGCCGAAGAAGGTGACCTTCGGGATGCCGGAGATGCCGGCCGAGCCGTTGGTGACTTCACGCCAGTTGATCAGCACCAGGCGGATGATCTCGCCGAAGGCCAGCGTCACGATCGCCAGGTAATCGCCACGAAGCCTGAGCACCGGAAAGCCGAGCATAACGCCCCAGAAGGCGGCCATGGCGCCGGCGGCGGGCAGCAGGATCCAGAACGACAGGCCGTATTGCGAACCGAGCAACGCATAGGCATAGGCGCCGACCGCGTAAAAGGCGACGTAGCCGAGATCGAGCAGGCCGGCGAGGCCGACGACGATGTTCAGCCCCCAGGCCAGCATCACATAGATCAGGATCTGGATGCCGAAATTGTCGACCCACTTCAACGAGCCCTGCAGGCCGCCGGTTATCGACCACGCGTAGATCGACAGCACCACGACGACGAGGATCGGGTATAGCACCAGCGCCGCAATCCCGAGCTTGGTGAAATTGGCGTGGATGAAGGAGCGGAAATAGAAGATCACGCAAGCGAGCGCGTAAATGACGGCCAATGCGCGCAGGAACTGAAGGTAGCCGGCCAGATCGGGTCCCACCAACACCGGCAGGGCGCTGCCGAACGCAACCAGGACAACCGCCAGCACGACGGCGACGATGAAGGCCGGAAGCAGGAAGAAGCGCGACGCGACGCTCGCCGGCAACAGGCCGGTGGCGACATTGGTGATCTTCTGATTGGCCATGAACGGCTGGCCATATGCAATGTAGAAGAAGCGGCCAAGCATGGTCAGCACGACCACGGTGATGAGCAGCAACCAGCGCTGCACCAGGATCAGCTGGTTGCTTATGTTCTGGTCGGTCTTCAGGCCGATGAAGAGAATGAACAACCCCAGCGAGATGGCGCCGGCATAGAACGCTTCGCGCAATGCACGCTGCACGGGGGAGGCGACGGTGTCGCGCTCCGAGGATACGGAAACCGCCATTGTCTCAGACCTTTTCGACTTCTGGCCGGCCCAAAATGCCGGAAGGCAGGAAGATCAGCACGATCGCCAGGATCGAGAACGCCGCGACGTCCTTGTAGTCGATCGAGAAATACGCCGACCACATGCTCTCGATGAAGCCGATCAAAAGCCCGCCAAGCACCGCGCCCGGCAGAGACCCGATGCCGCCGAGAACGGCCGCGGTGAAGGCCTTGACCCCCGGCACAAAGCCGTCGGAAAAGGCGATGACGCCGTAATACATCAGGAACAACGTGCCCGCGACGGCCGCAAGCGCTGCACCCATGATAAAGGTGATCGAGATCGTACGGTCGACATCGACACCGAGCAGCGCCGCCATCTTGCGGTCCTGCTCGCACGCCCTTTGCGCCCGGCCGAGGGAAGTCCTGTTGACCAGGTACCAGAACAGCGCCAGCAGCAGGGCGGTGACGACGACGATGATGATCTGCTTCAGCGACACGCTGATGCCGTTGATGTTGTAGACCTGGCTGACCATCGGCGGGATCGGCTTGTTGCGTGGGCCTTGCGTCACCTGGATGAAGTTCGACAGCGCGATCGACATGCCGATGGCGGTGATCAGCGGCGCCAGCCGGAACGAACCGCGCAGCGGCCGGTAGGCCACCTTCTCGATCGTCCAGTTGTAGAGGCTGGTGAGCAGCATCGCCACGATCATCATGATCAGCAGCGCCAGGACGACCGGCACTGAATAGAACAAGGAGCCGAGGATGAGGAAGACGACGAGGGCGGCGAATGCCCCGACCATGAAAATGTCGCCGTGGGCGAAGTTGATCATGCCGATGATGCCGTAGACCATCGTGTAGCCGATTGCGATCAGCCCATAGATCGATCCCAGCGTCAGCCCATTGATAAGCTGCTGGACAAAGTACTGCATGTGTACATGGCTCCCCTGGAATGTCGCCCATGCAGACGCATTCCTTTTCGTATTTCCCCTAGTCGTAAAGTTTCGAGCCCGGATTGCAACGTGATTTTTCAAACGTTGAGCGTGTTTTGCCGGCACGCCTTCCGATTGCCCGTTTTTTTGCTCCCGACCCCTGGACTATCGCGGACCCTATCATTGGCATAACGCAATGTCTTTGACGATTCAGCCGGACCAGGCACATCATTTCGAAGAATTCGCCGTCAAGAATGGGTGGTGAGACGAATCGTTGCATTTTGGAGAGGGATCGTTGTTTGGCCACATTCCTTTCCGCGGGGGCAAGATTCCTGCTGTTGGCCTCAAGCCATGGCCGCCGGGCAGGGAAGCGCTGCCGTCTGCGATCAATAAGCTGGTCCACCTCCTCGCTGAGCGCATGCCGTTCGGTACCGTTCAGCGGCGGGTTGATGCACGGCGCAACTGCGACAAGGGATACTACCTGACCGTGTCAGCGAACGCCTCGACCGCTGCACTAACCTTTGCCGACTGGTTTCGCCGTGAGGTCTGGGTCGGGCCGGATGATCAGCACCCGGCAAGCTCACTTGACGACGAACCCGTGCGCGAACGGATCGCGGTCGTCGATGAAGATGGTGTTCAGGCCGGTCATCCGCGCCCAGCCGCCGATCGAGGGAATGATGGCCGGCTTGCCGGCAACAGTGACGTCCCTCTCGACCTTGCCCTTGAACAGCGAGCCGATGATCGATTCGTGGACAAAACTGTCGCCGGCCTTGAGCTTGCCCTTGGCATGGAGCTGCGCCATGCGCGCCGAGGTGCCGGTGCCGCAAGGTGAGCGGTCGATCGCCTTGTCGCCATAGAAGACGGCGTTGCGTGCGTCGGCCCCCTCCACCGTCGGCTCGCCGGTCCACAGCATGTGGGACAGCCGGTTGATGCCGGGGTTATCCGGATGCACGAACGAGTACTTCTCGTTGAGCCGCTGCCGCACCACAGGGCTCCAGGCGATGAAATCGCCGGCGGAATAATCAGCCATGTCGCGAAAATTTGCCTGCGGCTCGACGATTGCGTAGAAATTGCCGCCATAGGCGACATCGACGGTGATCTCGCCAAGCTGCGGGCAGTCGACCGTCAGTCCCTCGGCATAAAGGAAGGACGGTACATTGGTGATGCGCACCTCCTCGACATAGTCGCCGACTTGTTTGTATTCGGCGATGACCAGCCCGGCCGGTGTGTCGAGCCGGAGCACGCCGGGTGTCTTCGGCTTGATCAGCCCGTGTTCGATGGCCATCGTCACCGTGCCGATCGTGCCGTGGCCGCACATCGGCAGGCAGCCCGACGTCTCGATGAACAGGATGGCTATGTCGCAATCCTCGCGCGTCGGCGGATAGAGGATCGAGCCCGACATGACATCGTGGCCGCGCGGCTCGAACATCAGCCCGGTGCGGATCCAGTCATACTCCGCCAGGAAATGCGCCCGCCGCTCCATCATCGTCGACCCCTGAAGCAAAGGGCCGCCGCCGGCGACCAGCCGCACCGGATTGCCGCAGGTATGGCCGTCGATGCAAAAGAAGGATTTTTTGGCCATGATTTCCTCGAACTCAAAACCGTTGCGGGCTGAAGGGAGCAAGATCGATCGGCGAAGTTTGCCCGAGAACAAGATTGCGGATCAAGCGGCCGGTGGCCGCCGCCTGGGTCAGGCCGAGATGGCCATGGCCGAAGGCGTAGACAACGTTGGGCGCGGTTCGCGCCGTGCCGATCACCGGCAGCGAATCCGGCAGCGACGGGCGATAGCCCATCCACTCGCGGCCGCCTGACGCGTCCAGCCCCGGAAGGAACTGTCTGGCTTTTTCCAGCATGGCCTTCGAGCGCGCAAAATTCGGCGGCCGGTCGAGACCGCCCAACTCGACGGCGCCGCCGACGCGCAAGCCCGTCTCGAGTGGCGTGATGACGAAGCCATGGCCGGAAAAGATCAGCATCCGCTGCACGTCGAAAGCGGTCTTCGGCAGTGTCGTGTTGTAGCCGCGCTCGGTTTCGAGCGGGATGGTGTCGCCAAGCGCCTTCGTCAGCAGATGCGACCATGCCCCGGCGGCCACGACAAGATGTCTTGCCTGCCTGGTCGTGCCGTCCGTCAGCGTCAGCGTCGCGCCATCAGGATTGGCGGCGACGCGCTCTATGCGCGCCTTTTCGAAACGCGCGCCCAGCCTTTCGGCATAGGCCCACACCCCCTTGCCGAGCAGTTTCGGATCGGCGACGGTCTTCCAGCCCGGCACGAAGGTGCCCTTGATGAAGCGCGGCGACAGTCCCGGCTGCAGCCGCGCCAGTTCGTCGCCTTCGACATGGCGAAAGCCGATGCCGAAGCGCTCGCGCGCCGCCCAGCCCGGCAGCCCGGCCTGAAATTCGGCCTCGCTTTCATAAAGCTCCAGCGAGCCGTCCTCGCGCAGCATCAGCCGCGTGCCGGAACGGTCGAGCAGGCCCATCCATTCAGCCTCGGCGAGCTTCATCATGCCTGCCTGAGCAGCAAGGCTCGCCTCATATTTTTCTGGTGCGCCAGCGCGCCAGAAGCGCAACAGCCAAGGCAACAGCTTCGGCAAGTAGGCCGGCGGGATGCTGAGTGGCCCGAGCGGATCGGCAAGCCATTTCGGCAAGTGCCGCATCATGCCCTTATGCGCCAGCGGCAGCACGTCGGAGAAGGCGAAGGCGGCGGCATTGCCGGAGCTCGTCTCCTTGCAGATGCCGGTGCGGTCGAAGACCGTGACGCTGCGCCCGGCCTCGGCCAGCATGGCCGCCGCGCAGATGCCGACAATGCCGCCACCGACAATGGCGATATCTACCCTCTCTCCCCGTTCACGGGGAGAAGGGGCCCTAAGGGCGGATGAGGGGCGGCGGCCCTCCTCTGTGTCCCTGGAATTTCCTTGCACGTCGGCGCTGCCCCTCATCTGGCTGCCGCCATCTTCTCCCCGTGCACGTGCACGGGGAGAAGAAAGCCTTCAGAACTGCGGCAGCTTCGGCCGTACCGCCAGCGCGTCCTTGACGATCTTCTCGACCGCTTTGCGGCGCTCGCCCGACAGCGGCTGGCGCGGCATGCGCACGCGGTCATTTGTGTCGATCGCGAGCACTTCGGCAAGCTTGATGTTTTGGACCAGATAGGTCGAGACATCGAGATCGAGCAGCGGCCGGAACCAGCGATAGATCGAAAGCGCCTCCTCGCGGCGGCCCTGCTTCATCAACTGGTAGATGGCGACTGTCTCGCGCGGGAAGGCGACGACCAGACCCGCCACCCAGCCGATGGCGCCCACCGACAGCGCCTCGAAGGCGAGATTGTCGACGCCGGTGAACAGATCGTAGCGGTCGCCGAAGCGGTTGATGATCTCTGTCGAGCGGCGGATGTCGTCGGAGGACTCCTTGATGGCGACGAAGCGCTTGTCGGCGGCCAGTTCTTCCATCTGGCCGACGGTAACGTCGACGCGGTAGGCGAGGCGGTTGGAGTAGATCATCACCGGCAGGTCGCCGGCCTGAGCGACGGCGCGCAAGGCGGCGACCGTCTCTTCCGGGTTGGTGTGATAGATCGGGCTCGGCACCACCATCAGCCCGTTGGCGCCTTCCCGGCTCGCGCGCTTTGCGATGCTCGCCGCCTCCCGGGTGCCTGCCTCGTTGACCGTCAGCAGAACCGGCTTGCTGCCGGCAACTTTCTGGGCAGTCTTCAGCACCTCGATCTTCTCGTCATGCGACAGCATCGGCCCTTCGCCGAGCGAACCGCAGACGATGATACCGTCGCAGCCTGCCTCCATCTGCAACGCAAAGCAGCGCTCCATTTCGGCATGGTCGAGGCGGTCGTCTTCGGTGAATTTGGTCGTGACGGCGGGGAAAACTCCGGTCCACATGATCGTCTCTCCATCTGATATATCAGGCGTATATCTGTTGGAAAACCGGCTGTCAATGCGGAATCCGTTGTGATATATGGAAGATATATCAGGAGCCCACCTTTGATATTCAGTGAGACAGCATACCCCGAGCCGGCCGCCGCCAAGGCCTACCATGTACTCGAGCATATGATCGTGACGCTGGAACTGGCGCCGGCGAGCTTCGTGACGGAAGGCGCGCTGATCGAAAAGCTGGCGCTAGGACGCACGCCGGTGCGCGAAGCGATCCAGCGCCTCGCCTGGGAAGGACTGCTGGATGTCAGGCCACGCGCCGGCATCGCCATTGCCCCGCTGCATCCCGGCGACTGGCTGCGCGTGCTGAATGCCAGGCGCGGTGTCGAGGTGGTGCTGGCGCGCTCGGCCGCCCGCTTCGTCACCCGTGAGGCCGCCGACCTGTTTCATGAGGCAGCCCTTGCCATGCAGAAGGCCGTCATCTCGGGCAATGTGCTGGCCTTCATCCAGGCCGACAAGGCGCTCGACGAGGCCTTGGCGATGGCCGCCGACAACCCGTTTGCGGCCCGTCTGGCCGCGCCCCTGCAGACCCACAGCCGCCGCTTCTGGTTCCGCTACAAGGCCGACACAGGACTGGCCGAATCGGCCGAACACCACGTCGCGCTAATCCGCTCGATCCTGGCCGGTGACGAAGAGGCTGCCGCCAAGGACGCCAAACGCCTTATGGCACTGCTGCGCGGCCATGCCGAAGTGGCCGCCACACGCTGAACTCCGTCTCTGCTCCAGACTTCCGACCGGTCTTTATCAGGTGCCCGGCAAGACTGCTGCCATAGCCGCCCCGTCCCAGCCTTCGCCAGCCGTGATGATGCAGCTTTGGCCGCGTGTGTCGGTGGCCAGGATGGTCCAGGTGCCCTGGTCGGAGACGAAGATCTCAAGCACCACATTCGGGTTCACCAGGCCACGTGCGGCTTGGCTTTCGTGGAACTTCTCGCCGAGCGCCTTGACCAGGTCGGTCCGCGCCGCGCATTGATCGGCTTTGGCCTGGGCGATGCCGGACATCGCGAACACCGCAAAGAACATCGCCGCCACAAGACGTCGTGTCATCTGACACCTCCTTGCGCCAGACGAGAACCCCGGCTGCAACCGGCGCTATTTTGATGGCCTGCACCACGGCAGGAATGCAATTTAAGGCAGATGACAGGCTCTTGGTTCCATCGCTTTAACGTGATGGCCAATGTCGGTTTCGTACAAAGAAAGGCCCAGGACGTTGAACCCAGGCCTTCTTGCCGATCTTCGAAATCGTCCGGTCAGTTCATCGTCGGGATGACGAACTCGGCACCGTCCTTGACGCCGGAGGGCCAGCGCGAGGTCACCGTCTTGGTCTTGGTGTAGAAGCGGAACGCGTCCGGGCCGTGCTGGTTGAGGTCGCCGAAGGACGACGCCTTCCAGCCGCCGAACGTGTAGTAAGCGATCGGAACCGGGATCGGCACGTTGATGCCGACCATGCCGACCTGGACGCGCGAAGCAAAATCACGAGCAGCATCACCGTCACGGGTGAAGATGGCGACGCCATTGCCCATCTCATGATCGTTGGCTAGCTTGATGGCGCTCTCATAGGTCGGCGCACGCACCACCGACAGCACCGGGCCAAAAATCTCTTCCTTGTAGATGCGCATGTCGGCGGTCACATTGTCGAACAGGCAGCCGCCCATATAGTAGCCATCCTCGTAGCCCTGCATGGAGAAGCCGCGGCCATCGACGACCAGCTTGGCGCCTTCCTTGACGCCGGTGTCGACATAACCCTTGACGCGTTCCAATGCCTGCGCCGTGATCAGCGGGCCGAAATCGGCGGACGAATCCGTCGACGGGCCGACTTTGAGGCTTTCGACACGCGGGATCAGCTTTTCCATCAGCCGGTTAGCGGTGTCGTTGCCGACGGGAACGGCAACCGAGATCGCCATGCAGCGCTCGCCGGCCGAGCCGTAGCCCGCGCCGATCAGCGCATCGACGGTCTGGTCCATGTCGGCGTCGGGCATGATGACCATGTGGTTCTTGGCGCCGCCAAAGCACTGCACGCGTTTTCCCGCCGCCGTGCCGCGCGAATAGATGTAATGCGCGATCGGCGTCGAGCCGACAAAGCCGATAGCCTTGATATCAGGATCGTCGAGGATGGCGTCGACGACGTCCTTGTCGCCATTGACGACGTTGAGGACGCCAGCCGGCAGGCCAGCCTCGAGGAACAGTTCGGCGATGCGCATCGGCACGCCAGGGTCACGCTCGGAAGGCTTCAGGATAAAGGCGTTGCCGCAGGCCAGCGCCGGGGCAATCTTCCACAGCGGGATCATGGCCGGGAAATTGAACGGGGTGATGCCGGCAACGACGCCAAGCGGCTGGCGCATCGAATAGACATCGATGCCGGGGCCGGCGCCGTCGGTGAACTCGCCCTTCATCATGTGCGGCGCACCGATGCAGACTTCGACGACTTCGAGGCCGCGCTGGATGTCGCCCTTGGCGTCGGCAATGGTCTTGCCGTGCTCGCGCGCCAGGAGATCGGCCAGTTCGTCATAGTCGCGGGCAACCAGTTCCAGAAACTTCATCAGCACGCGCACACGCCGCTGCGGGTTGGTCGCAGCCCATTTGATCTGTGCTTCCTTGGCATTCAGGACAGCCGCACGCAGTTCCGCCGGCGAAGCCAGCGCCACCGTGCCGCGCACCGAGCCGTCCATGGGCTGCATGACGTCCTGCTTGCGCCCGCTGGTCCCGGCGACATGCTTGCCGCCGATGAAATGACCGTATTCGATCATGGTTTCTCTCCCTGAGTTTGTGATGAAGCATTCAACGCCTTTGCAGGCGCGAAGGCAACGCGAGGGGAAACGCAACCGTTGTGCAAGAAATAGACAACGGAGGACGAGTGTGCATTAATTGCCGCAAATTACAGATTGCTGAAAGGCCCGAAGGTTGCGCTCCGTCACACCCCCCTCTGTCCTGCCGGACATCTCCCCCGCAAGGGGGGAGATCAGATGTGGCCGCCGCCTTCGCAAATCTTCAACGCAGCAAAAGAGACGCAGGTGGCGGAGCTGCCAATCTCCCTCCTTGCGGGGGAGATGGCCGGCAGGCCAGAGGGGGGTGGGCGGGAACGCCGCGTTCGCCGCTAGCCCGGACCACCTCCATGAACTGGGATGACGTCCGCATCTTCCTCGCCGTGGCCCGCGCCGGGCAGATCCTTGGCGCCGCCAAGCGGCTGGAACTCAATCACGCCACCGTCTCGCGCCGCATCGCAGCGCTTGAGGATGCGTTACGCACAAAACTGTTTCGCCGGCTTACCACCGGCAGCGAGCTGACGCCGGCCGGCCAGCGCTTTCTCGACATTGCCGAGCGTATGGAAGCCGACATGATCGCCGCGCGCTCCGCCGTGTCGGGCGAAGGCGACGATATCTCAGGCACCGTGCGCATCGGCGCGCCCGACGGGTTTGGCGTTGCATTCCTCGCCACGCGTCTTGGCGCGCTGACCGCGCTGCACCGCGAACTCACCATCCAGCTGGTGCCGGTGCCGCGTTCCTTCTCGCTGTCGCGGCGCGAGGCCGACATCGCCATCACCGTCGAGCGGCCGACCGAAGGCAGGCTGGTGGCGGGAAAGCTGGTCGACTACACCCTCGGCCTGTTTGCCTCGCGCGACTATGCGCAGGCGCACGGCTTACCGGAGACCGCTGCCGAACTCGGCCAGCATACGCTGATCGGCTATGTCCCAGACCTGATCGTCAGCCCGTCGCTCGACTATGCGGCGGAGTTCAGCCCGGACTGGCGCACCAGCTTCGCCATCTCCTCAGCGCTGGGCCAGGCCGAAGCGGTGCGCTCGGGCGCTGGCATCGGCATCTTGCACACCTTTGTCGCCCGCTCGATGCCGGAGCTGATCCCCGTCGACATCGTGACGCCGATCCGCCGCGCCTACTGGCTGGTCTATCATGAATCGGTCCGACCGCTGCGCCGCGTGCAGATCGTCGCCAACTTCATCACCAAGGCGGTCGAGAGAGAGCGCGGGCTGTTTGTCTGATGGCCGCGCCGCCTTGCCCTCGCCACAAAATCGGCCAGTGTGGCAACAAGCGCGATGTCGCCTATCATTAAGGATTGGCTGCGCCGGGTGGGACACTTTTTTGCAAAGCTGGTGCGGATCAAAATGCGAGCGGTGCTCGCCATCTTGCCGCTTGTCGCGCTTTCCGCCTGCGCCAATCCATGGACCGTAGTTCCGGAAGCCGAACTGCCCAAGCCGGTCCGTATCGCAATGGCCCGCCCGTCGCCTTTCGTCTTCGGCAATTACTGCGGTCCCGGCACCCGCACCGGCGACCTCTCGGCTCGCCCTGTCAATCGCCTCGACAGCGCCTGCCAAATCCATGACGCCTGCTACATCGCGCGCCATAATCATTGCGACTGCGACGGCGCGCTCGTCGCCTCGGCAAAGGCGATCCGTGATGACAAGACAGCGCCGAAAAAGATGCGCGGCGAGGCCGAGCTTTTGATCGCCACTTTCGCGCTTCCCGTCTGTAAGGTGTTTCCGCATGGCTTCCTGCCGCCGCGCGATCCGGCTGAACTGAAGACGATGAACGGTGCGACCGGATGAACCGCGCCATCTGCCTGGCCTTGGCCGGGCTGGGGCTGGCGGCCCTTGCCGGTTGCGCCGCCCCGATCCGGCACAGCTGCGATTTCTTCCCCGATGCGAAGGATTGCGGCCGGCCGTCGGTATCGGCCGGCACGCCCGGACCGCAGACTGCAGCAGCAGCGTTTTTCGGCGATGCCGGTGCCAGCGACTATGAAAGGCAGTTTCTGGCGCTGCTCGCCCACAACCAGATCGGCGCCATCGACAGGGCGAACGGCACCGGTCCGTTCGGACATGACCGCCACGCCATCGCCAACCGCGATTTCCAGGCCACCTACCGGACGCTGGAACGGCTGGCGAAGCCGGTTACCGCCGAACAGATGCCGGCAGTGAGCGGCACAGCCGGCGAAGGCCATTTCAACGGCCGTTGGCGCGTGTCGCGGCAGACGCTCTATGTCGACGCCGCCGCGCGGCCCTCCGCGCCAAAGACGTTCAGCTTTTCCGGCCTGCAGGCGCGCTCGATCGAGATCGTGATGCGCCAGGCGGGAAAGCAGCCGGTTGAGATATCGGGCGCCTGCGACGGGGCGCTGGCGATTCGCGCCGGCGGTGGCTCGCGCAGCGTGGCGAGCAGTGCCGCCTTCCGCCTCCGCCTGTCGGCCGGGCAAACCGCCAGCCTGTTCCCCAGCGATGGTTTGAACCGCTGCAGTCTGAAGCTCAGCTCCAGTCTGGCGCCGGCAGGCGCCCCGCTCACCATCCTGCGCGAAGAGGTTGCCTATCCGGCGATAGCCGCGCTCGACAGCCGCTACGAGCTTTGTCCAGTGCCCGGTCCATCCGGCCTGGATGAACTCGCCCGCGTCTTCTACGCCGGCCGCTGGCTGTCGCAGAGCTGTTCGCTGCCGCTCGGGTCACCGCGCCTGTTACGCAAGTCGCGCGACGGCTTCAACGCCAAGGTCGAAGCGCTGCTCGGCGCGCCTTTACCCGACAGCGCCTTCGACAAGGCCGACCCCGAACTGCCGCTCGATTTCTCGCGCGCGCCGAAACTCAAGCTGGTCTATCTGTCGTCGCTGGAGTTCAAGGCCGATTTTTCCGGCCGCGTCATTGAGCGGCTGATCCGCCATCACGCAGGCCTCGGCACCAAAGTGCGCATCATGGTCACAGACGTGCTGGAGCGCGACAAGGACGACGCGCTGCTGCACCGGCTGGCGGCCGATTATCCCAATGTCGAGTTGCAGGAATATCGTTGGCGGGCCGACCACGGCGCGCCGGTCGACGAGCAACTGTCACAGCTGCACAAGACCCATCACGTCAAGATGCTGGCGACACTTGCCGAGGATCCCGCCCGCTCTCGCGTCATCATCGGCGGCCGCAACATTCATGACGGCTTCCTGTTCCACAAGCCGATCGACCTGTCGCGCTATCCGAACCTCGAGCAATACGGCAAGACCGACGGCCTCTCGCTCAACTACTATTCGAACTGGAGCGATTTCGACATCGAGTTTGCCGACCCGGCCACGGTCGAGACGCTGGCCGCGCATCTCTCGACATTGTGGCTGCGCGACGCCGACACCAACATCGCAAGACCCTTCTCCATTCCGGTGCGCTCCGACAGCCGGCGCCCGCCGGGCACGGTGCGCCATTTCATTTCCGTGCCCTATGAGGACAACCATGCGCTCGAGACCTACTTCGTCGAGTTGATCGACACTGCCCGGCACCATATCGAGATCGTCAATCCCTACCTCAATCTGACGCCGAAGCTCAGCCTGGCCATCCAGCGGGCGCTGGCGCGCGGCGTCAGGATCGACATTGTCGGCCGCATCGACCTCAAGGGCGATATTGGCGGCAAGCTGCTGACCGCGCTCAACAAGCTGTTCGTCGAGAAATATGGCGACCGCATCAACATCCGCGAATTCAAGGCGCCCGATGTCGTGCTGCACTCCAAGATCATGATGATCGACGAAAGGCTGGTGACGATCTCGTCGGTCAATCTCAACAACCGCAGTTTCTTCCACGATCTGGAGAACGGCATGACGGTGCTCGACCCTGCCTTCTACGCCAGGATGCAGCCGGTCTATGACGACTATGTCGCCCATTCGAACCCGGTATCGACCAAGGTGGCGATACCGTGGGCCTACCGATGGCTGTTCTCGAAGGGTTGGGTGAAGGAGGCGTTTTGAGGGGCTGGCGAGGCTGAAGGAATGCCGTTCTGTAGCGATCCTTTACACCCCCTCTGTCCGGTAGGACAGAGGGGGTGCTGGCCCGCCAGCTTTAAAAAGCACCCCTACCTCAAATACCGCTCCGGCCCCAGCTCCCGCACATCGATATCAGGCACCTTGCTGGAGATGATGTCGGACAGCACCTTAGCCGAGCCGCAGGCCATGGTCCAGCCAAGCGTGCCGTGCCCGGTGTTGAGATAGAGGTTGGAGAACTCGGTGCGGCCGACCAGCGGCGGCCCGTCCGGCGTCATCGGCCGCAGCCCGCACCAGAAGGACGCCGCCTTGAGGTCGCCGCCATCCGGGAACAGATCGCCGACCGAATGTTCGAGGGTGCGCCGGCGCGATTCATGCAGCCTGAGATCGAAGCCGGAAATCTCCGCCGTGCCGCCGACGCGGATGCGGTCGCCGAGCCTGGTGATCGCCACCTTGTAGGTTTCGTCCATTACCGTCGACACCGGGGCGGCGACCGCGTCCTTGATCGGAACGGTGACCGAATAGCCCTTGACCGGATAGACCGGGATCGGGCGCCTGAGCAGGCGCATGAAGCGCGCCGAATAGCTGCCCAGCGCCAGCACATAAGCGTCGGCCGCGCGCGAGCGCTGGTCGGTGCCGACGCTGACGATGCGATTGCGGTTCTTGGAGAAGCGCCGGATCTGCGTGCCGTACTCGAACGTGACGCCGCGCGCCACGCAGAGCTCGGCCAGCCGATCGGTGAACATCTTGCAGTCGCCAGTTTCGTCGCCGGGCAATCTCAGCCCGCCGACAAACTTTTCCCGCACGCCGGCCAGCGCCGGCTCGGCCCCAATGCAGCCTTCGGGATCGAGCAACTCGTAGGGAACGCCATATTTCTTCAGCACCTCGACATCGCCGCCGGTGCCGTCGAGCTGCTTTTGAGTGCGAAACAGCTGCAGCGTGCCCTTGGTCCGCTCATCATAAGCGATGCCGGTCGCCTCGCGCAGCGCCTTCAGCGTGTCGCGGCTGTATTCGGCGAGCGGCACCATGCGCGCCTTGTTGATGGCGTAGCGATCCGCGGTGCAATTGCGCAGCATCTTGATGAGCCATGTCCACATATACGGATCGAAGGCCGGCCGCACCACCAGCGGGCCGTGCTTCATCAACAGCCACTTGATTGCCTTCAGCGGAATGCCGGGGCCGGCCCAGGGCGAAGCATAGCCCGGCGAGATCTCGCCGGCATTGGCGAAGCTGGTTTCCAGCGCCGGCCCTTTCTGGCGGTCGAACACCGTCACCTCGTGGCCGGCCTCAGCGAGATAATAGGCAGTGGTGACCCCGATAACGCCGCCGCCCAACACGAAGATCTTCATCGCATCACTCTCCACGACGACTTCCGTCAGAGGGCCGCCGCCTCCTGTCTGCCGGATTCTGCGGCGTCCGCCAAGGGGCGGCGTGTCGCGGCTCTATTCGTTGATATAGCGGCGGTGGAAGCGGGGGCCGAGACTGGTCAGGATTTCATAACCGATCGTGCCGGCATGACCGGCGGCGTCATCGACGCTCTGCGAGGGGCCTAGGAGTTCGACAAGGTCGCCCTCGCGCAGCCGGCCGGCCGGCAGGGCCGAGATGTCGAGTATGATCGAATCCATCGACACCCGCCCGACAAAGGGCAGTCGCACGCCGTCGAGCCAGGCAGCCGAAGCCGCGCGCCGGTGCCAGCCATCGGCATAGCCGAGCGAGATCGTGGCCGCGCGCAAGGGACCGCTGGCCAGAAACGCATGTCCGTAGCCGACGCCCGCGCCCTTATCGATGCCGCGTGTCTGGATGATCTTTGCCTCGAGCCGCACCACCGGCAGCATCGGGTTCGCCTCATCAGGCGTCGGATTGATGCCGTAGAGCGCAGCGCCCGGACGCGCGAGGTCGTACTGATAGCGCGGCCCAAGAAAGATGCCGGAGGAATTGTCCAGCGACGCCGGCGCCTTGGGCAGCATTTTGCGCAGCCGTTCGAATTCCCGAAGTTGCGCGTCATTGGCCGCATTGGTCGGTTCGTCCGCACGGGCCAGATGGCTCATGACGAGAACGACATCGACGCCGGCGAAAGCATCGGCCGTAAGCGCCTCGACCTCTGCCGGCGCCATGCCCAGCCGCGACATGCCGCTGTCGACCTGGATGGCGGCCTTGAGCTTGCGGCCGGCCTTCTGGCCGGCTTTGCTCCACGCCTTCAATTGTCCGCTACTGTTGATGACGGGAACAAGGTCGGCAGCCACCGCTTCGGGTTCCGAGCCCGGCGGCAGCCCGTTCAGCACATGGATTTCCAGCTTCGGTCCGAGTGCGTCGCGCAGCGCTACACCCTCGGTGAGATGCGCCACAAAGAAGCTGTCGCAGCCTTCGGCAACCAGTGCCGCCGCCACTTGCCGCGCGCCAAGCCCGTAGCCGTCGGCCTTGACGACGCCGGCGCAGCGTACGCCGCCGAGCTTTGCCTTGAGCCGCCGGTAATTCTCCCTAACCGCGCCGAGATCGATGGTGAGAATGGCGCCGGCCGCCGCTTCGCTGATCGAATCTTTGGCTTTATGCATTGCAGACCCGCTGAAGTCGGCGCTGCCCCTCACTGTCCTGCCGGATATTTCTCCCCGGCCCTATACGGGGAGTTGAGGAGCGGTCCGCGTAAAGCGGACGAAAAGCCAACTGCTTGGCTTTTCGAGTGACGAAAGCCGGCAGGCAGGTGAGGGGCAGCCCAGACGCTGCGCTAAGAGGCCATTGCCCGGCGTCGTTCATATGGGTCTCGTGGCTGCGGGTGTCCCGATCAATAAAGCACGAATCAAGGTGCCGTGCGAACCGTCACATCCAGCTAGGCAAGATGACGGAACGCCGCCACCACATCCTCATAGACCTTCCGTTTGAACGGCACGATCAGATCGGGCAGGTCCTGCATTCGCCGCCATGCCCATTCATCGAATTCGGCGGTGTGGCCGCCCGGCGGCGGATTGATCTGGATCTCGCTGGCCTCGCCGTGAAAGCGGTAGGCGAACCATTTCTGCGTCTGGCCGCGATAACGCCCCTTGAGGGCTATGCCGACCAGATCGGGCGGCAGGTCGTAATTGATCCAGTGCGGCGCCTCGGCGAGCAGCGTGACCGAGCGCATGCCGGTCTCTTCATAGAGCTCGCGCCCGGCCGCCTGCAGCGGCTCCTCGCCCTCGTCGATGCCGCCTTGCGGCATCTGCCAGAGCTGCGTGGTGCCGGCGAATTCGCTGTCCGGCTCGGCGATGCGGTGCCCGACCCAGACCAGCCCGTCGCCATTGAGGATCATCAGCCCGACACAGGGGCGGTATGGCAGCGTCTCGGGGTCCACAGGTTTCTTCGTCATGATCAGCCTTTTT
Source organism: Mesorhizobium sp. LNJC405B00 (assembly GCF_000502615.1). Taxonomy (NCBI): domain Bacteria; kingdom Pseudomonadati; phylum Pseudomonadota; class Alphaproteobacteria; order Hyphomicrobiales; family Phyllobacteriaceae; genus Mesorhizobium; species Mesorhizobium sp. LNJC405B00. Next base: position 89,723 of record NZ_AYWC01000002.1, read on the forward strand.
CCGGGTCGATGGCCACCGCCGAGATCGGCACGATCTCGATACCGCGCTTTTTCGCTTCGACCGCCCAGGACGCCACGGTATCGACGGTGAGGTCGAAGGCCGAGCCGATGCCGACGGCGGAGCCTTTGGCGCGCGCGGTCGCTTCCAGCGCGTCGAGCTTCTTCAGGATGGCGCCGCGGTCCTGCACGGCGTCGATTGCCGTATCGCCGGCGACGAACGGCACACCGTCCTTCAATGCGAGATCGGACGCCAGGCTCCGTGCGGACGAGCCGTCATCGACATAGGCAAGGCCGCGCTTGCCGAGTTCGGCCATGAACGGCCCCATCGCCGTCGCGTCGGCGGAAAAGCGAGCCCCCATATAGTTCATGACGCCGGTATAGTTGGTGGTCCGCGACAGCGCCCAGCGCAGATTCTTCAGATTCTCGTCCGGGCTTGCCGCCACTGTCAGCGTATTGCGGCCAGGATTGACATTGGGATAGTCGAACGGTTCGAGCGGCACCTGCATGACCACTTCATGCCCGCTCTGCCGTGCCGCCTGCATCCACCGGCCAATGCTGTTGCCTTGCGGCGCAAAAGCCAGCGTCACTTCGGCCGGCAGCTTGGCGATCGCCGCCTGCGTGCCGGTCTGCGACACCGCAAGCCCGCCGATGACGATTGCCACGCGAGCGCCGCGCGAACCCGACCACGGCCGCGCATAGACATCGAACGGCCGCCGGCCGTCAGCGGCGCGAACCGGCAACGGGCCGGTGTCGCTGGCCTCGATCAGCGCCCTGTCGGGGATATGCGCGATCTTCAGGTTCTGGCCGATCGTCGACGGGTCGTGGATGACGATGGCTGCATTGGGCGGGCCGTCACCCTCCTGGGACTGCACATGGATGATCTGCGGACCGCTGGCCTTGGGCGTTTCCGCCTTCGGCGCTGCCGCCGTCGCTTGAGCAGTGGGCGCTGCGGCCGCGGGCTCGGCCGCCGCCGTCACCTTCGGCGTCGAGACCGCGATTGCTTCCGGTTTGCGGAACGGCTTCTCGCGCAGCGCGATCGCGCCGGAGATGCCAACCGCGGCCAGCACGACCAGCGTCGCCGCGACGGCGCCAGCGCTGATCCCGCGCGACGCGGCACGCGGTCGGACGGTCTGTCCGAGCGGGCGTTCGATGTCCTTGCCGATGTCAGCCAAGCCGCATCCCCCGGCGCGTGATCAGCGAAATCTTCGCCATGCGCAGATCCAAAACTGACGGCGCGTCCCCTGCGCCTTTGAGGCACAGCGCCCAGCTGCCCCCGAATCAAACTGCCGGAACCTCACGGTCCCGGCAGCATTGCATCGCTTCGATTGGGCAGCCAGAGCTACCAGTCGATTTCACTGGTTAAGCACTGCCTTCTCCGGATTCGGCGGGAATGCCGGATCGGTCTTTTGGCCGCGCAGCAGCTGTTCGGCATAGATCAGCTGCAGATCGTCCTTCGGATCCGGCGGCACATAGGCAGCCGAGCCCGAGCCGGTATCGCTCTCGTCGGCGCCCTTGATGTGGCCCTTGAGGTCAGATTCACCGCGCGTCAGGTCCCTGCCCTGCAGTTCGGGCGGCAGCGGCTGGTCGACCTTGATGTCGGGCGTGATGCCCTTGCCCTGGATCGACTTGCCGGACGGCGTGTAATAGAGCGCCGTCGTCAGGCGCAGCGCGCCGTTCTCGCCAAGCGGGATGATGGTCTGCACCGAGCCCTTGCCGAACGACTGCGTGCCGACCACTGTGGCGCGGCGCAGGTCCTGAAGCGCGCCGGCGACGATCTCGGAGGCGCTGGCCGAACCGCCATTGACGAGCACGATCAGCGGCTTGGCGCCGATGTCGTCGCCTGCCTTGGCGTCGAAGCGTGTGACGTCCTTCGGGTCGCGGCCGCGGGTCGAGACGATCTCGCCACGGTCGAGGAAGGCGTCGGACACGCTCACCGCCTGGTCGAGCAGGCCGCCCGGGTTGAGGCGCAGATCGAGCACATAGCCCTTGAGCTTGTCGTTCGGCACCTGCTTCTTGATTGTGTCGATGGCATTCTCGAGGTCGTCATAGGTCTTTTCGGTGAAGGAGGTGATCTTCATGTAGCCGATGTCGTTCTCGACCCGGAACTTGACCGCCTTGACCTTGATGATATCGCGCACCACCGTCAGCTCGATCGGCTTGTCGGCGCCCTGGCGCAGGATGGTCAGCTTGATCGGCGTGTTGACCAGGCCGCGCATCTTTTCGACCGCATCGTTGAGCGTCAGGCCGCGAACCTCTTGGCCGTCGATCTTGGCGATATAGTCGCCGGCCAGCACGCCTGCCTTGGCAGCCGGGGTGTCGTCGATCGGCGTGATCACCTTGACCAGGTCGTTCTCCATGGTGACCTCGATGCCAAGGCCGCCGAACTCACCCTTGGTCTGCACACGCATGTCCTGCGCCTGCTCGGCATTCATGTAGGAGGAGTGCGGGTCGAGCGAGGTGAGCATGCCGTTGATGGCGTTTTCGACCAGCGACTTGTCGTCCGGCGGCGTCACATACTGCGCCCGCACGCGCTCGAAGATGTCGCCGAAGATCGCCAGTTGCTTATAGGTCTCGGAGCCTGCAGCGTTCGCCGTCGAGCCGGGCGCGCCATAGACCAGGCTCATCGCTGACGCGCCCATCAGCGCACCGGCAATAAGAAGCGACAGTTTCCGCATCATTTCACGTCCTTCCAGAGAAGCGGTCCGCCCACCATGGGGTCGGATCGACGGGTTTTCCATCCTTGCGGAACTCGACATAGAGTTCCGGCGTGGCATTTCCATTCTTCGAGGCCGAGGTGCTTGCCACCCGGGCCTCTCCCATCGCGCCGACCGGCTCTCCTGCGAGCACCGACTGGCCAGACGCGACGCTGATTCTGCTCATCCCCGCCAGGACGACATGATAGCCGTCTCCCGCATTGAGGATCAAGAGTTGACCATAGGAGCGAAAAGGCCCCGCATAAAGCACATTTCCGTCCGCCGGTGCCGTGACGATGGCTCCCGATTGTGTCGCAACCATGTCGCCAAGCATCACCGCGCCGTTACCGTCATCGGCCCCGAAACGCAGCTTGATCTTGCCGGTGACCGGCAGCGAGACTTGTCCCTGAAGTGCCGAAAACGGCGCGGCGGCGGTGAGGCGGTTGCCTTCCGGCACGGGCAGCGAAGCCAGCTCCGTCGACGCGGTTGTGCCTGCATCGGCGTTATCGGCGTCCGGCTTATCGCTGTCGGCCGCTTTCTGTTCGCCTGCCTTGACGGCATCCGCCGCCTTGCGGCTCTTGTCGGCTTCAAGCGAAGCGATCAGCTCTTTCAGGCTGCCGGCCTTGGCCGCAAGCGCCTGGGACCGCTGCTTTTCAGCGGCCATCGCCGTCCAGGTGTCCGCCTCGAGCTTCTGCTTGGCTTCGAGCAGCATGGAGAGGCGTTTCTTTTCCGCCGTCTGCTCGCCGACCGCCGCCGTCAGCCGCGTCCGCTCGGCCTCGATCGAGGCCGTCACCCGGGTCTGTTCCCTGAGGTCGGCCAGCAATTTGTCGGTCTGCTGGCGCAGTTCCGGCACCACTGCGCCGAGCAGGATGGCGCTGCGCACCGACGACAGCGCGTCTTCCGGCTTGACCAGGATCGCCGGCGGCGGATTGAGCCCCATGCGCTGCAGCGCGCCCAGCACCTCGGCCAGCACGTCGCGCCGCGCCGCCAGCGAGACACGGATCTTCTGTTCCTCGCCCTTCAGTCCTTCGAGCCTGGCGCCGATATCCTCGATGTCCTGGCCGAGCTTCTGCTCGGTCATAGCCGACTGGATAAGCGCCGCGGTGATCGAGGCATGGTCCTTCTTGGCCGAAGCAATGTCGGCGGCGAGCTTGGCCAGCCGTTCGGACGACAGCGTGATCTCGGCCGACACCTTCTCATATTCGGCACGGCTCAGATCGGGGTCGGGCGCCACGTCCAGCGTATTTTCGGCCCGTGCAAGCCCGAGCGACAGCAAAACCACCGCCGCAGCGATGCCGCAGCGCGCGTGCCGGAAGCCCGTTCGTGATTTCCCGTTGTCAGCCATTGAAGCCCGACTCTATGCGTGGCTTCGTTAACGAACCATCAACCATGATCGAACCGAAGCCTAGTACAAAACAGCCGCGCATTGGGGCGGAAATCCGGACGATTGACCCTCGACCCACTGATTTACGAACGATGGTAGGGATGTCCCGAAAGAATCGTTGCCGCCCGATAGAGCTGCTCGCCCAGCATGACACGCACCAGTTGGTGCGGCCAGGTCGCCGCGCCGAACGAGACCATCAGCTCAGCCTGATCGCGAACCGACTGGTCGTGCCCGTCGGCGCCGCCAATGGCGATGACCAACGCCTTGCGTCCGCCATCGCGCAGCTGGCCGATACGGCTGGCGAAATCGTCTGAGGACAGGTTTTTGCCGCGTTCGTCGAGCAGGAACAGCGCCGTGCCCGGCTGCAGCTGTGCCTGCAGCTTCTGGCCTTCCTCGCGGCGGCGCTCATTGGCGTTCTGGGCTCGTCCCTCGGCGATCTCGGCGACACCAGAGAATTCGAGCCCGATCGCCGGGCCGCTCTTGGCGAAACGCTCGAAATAGCGGTCGGCGAGCTCTCTCTCGGGGCCGGCCTTCATCCGGCCCACGGCATGAACTGCTATCTTCATCCCTGCCTCGGCGAGCTTTCAATCCATGTCGCACCCAGGATGGTTACGACATGAGACGAAGCTCAGTGCAAGGTCTCTTCCTCGAGGTCCGGCGCCTGCCACATCTTTTCAAGATTGTAGAATTCGCGGACTTCTGGGCGGAAGACATGGACGATGATGTCGCCTGAATCGATCAGGACCCAGTCGGCGCCGGACAGCCCCTCGACGCGCGCCGTGCCGAGACCGGCATCCTTGAGCGCCTTGAGGAGGTGGTCGGCGACAGCCGAGACATGACGGTGCGACCGGCCCGACGCGATGACCATATAGTCGCCGAGGCTCGATTTCCGCTGAATGTCGATTGAGACAATATTTTCGGCCTTGGAGTCTTCCAGACTGGCAAGGACTGTCTTGATGGCACGGGACACGGCGTCATCTACGCTGATCCTGGCCGGCGAAGGCATGATGTCAGCCTTCTTCCGCAATGCTGTTCTCAGTGTATTTCCTTTCGCAGCAAGAACAACCAAATCACCCACGAAATCAGGTGACACCCTATAGATAGGCAGAGTTCCCTTGCAGTTTCAAGACGGGAGGCCCTGCCACCGCGAACGCAGTGCAAGACTTCCGGTTCCGGAGCCTTGAGAAAAATCGGAACCCATGGCCGCGGCAGGGGTTATCGACACACCCCCCAAACGGATTTTCCTGATGCCAATCGACCCCCAGAACACGCTGCTCACCGTGCAGGCTGGCCTTGCGCAACTCAGCACACTGATCGTTTCCTATTCCTTCTCCGCCATCGGCGCCATCATCCTGCTGGTCGTCGGCTATCTCGTCGCCGGGCTCGCAGAACGATCGATCTCAGCCGGCCTCGGCCATATCCATGGTTTCGACGCGACGCTGCGCCATTTCTTTTCGAAGATCGTGCGCTACGCCATCCTGATCCTGGTCATCATCATGGTGCTCGGCCAGTTCGGCGTGCAGACGGCCTCGATCATCGCCGCCATCGGCGCCATCGGGCTGGCCATCGGCCTGGCGCTGCAAGGCACGCTGCAGAACATCGCCGCAGGCATCATGCTTCTGGCGCTCAGGCCATTCCGCATCGGCGAATATGTCGAGGTCGGCGCCATTTCCGGCACAATCGAGGAAATCGGCCTGTTCGCCACCAAGCTCCGCACGACAGACGGCGTCTATGTGCTGGCGCCCAATTCGACGCTGTGGAACCAGCCGGTGCGCAATTTTACCCGCAACGGTGTGCGCCGCGGAGACATCACGCTGAGCATCGGCTCCTGGAACGACATCGACCTGGCGCAGAAAACCATGCTGGGCGTTGCCGGCGGCGAGCGCCGCGTCAAGCGAGAGCCGGCGCCGATCGCCTTCGTCGCCACGGTGGGCGATGCCAGCGTCGCCATCACCTTGCGCTACTGGACCACGGCGACGGATTTCTTCGCCACCCAGATCGATCTCACCAAACGCGTCAAGCAGGCGTTCGACGCCGAAGCCATTTCGGTTCCCGCACCTCCGCCGGAGGCTCGACAGGAAACTGCCGCCACCAGGCAGTAGGAGCTGTGAAACCGTTCAGCGCTGATCTTCCGGGGCGTAGGCGAGCTCCACCGGCAGCGGCGCCTGCGCCGACATCGGCGCGAAACTGCTGGTCTCCGTAGCGGGGACGGCGCGCGTGGTGGCCACTCGCCACAGCACGAACAGGCAGAAGACGGTGGCGATGACGATGGCCACATAAATGAAGGCCTGCGTGCCATAGACAGCCGACAGGGCCGTCACGATACCCGGCACGATGAACCCCGACAGCGACCAGGCAAACAGCAGCGAACTCGACAGCGCCACCATGTCGTCCTTGCCGGCGCGATCGGCGGCGTGTGCGCTGGCCAGCGAATAGATCGATTCCGAAGCGCCGTCCCAGATCACATAGATCACCACCAGCACCGCCAGAGCGCCACCGTCAAAGCCGATAGCCATAATACCGGCAACGATGGCCAGTGCCGCAGCGCCGGCCAGCACGTAACGGCGATCGGTACGGTCGGAAATCCAGCCGAGCGGTATCTGCAGGATCAGCGTGCCGACGGGCATGGCCGACAAAAGCAGCGCCACATCGGCCTGGCTGTAGCCCTTGGCCGTGGCATGGATCGGTGCGAACCCGGCGATCGCCATCGACAGGCCGCCGACGGCCAGCATGCCGGCCACGCCGACCGGCGAGATCCGCCAGGCGCGGCCAAGCGCCACGGAGGCTGCGCGAGGTGGCGGCGGTTGAGCCAACCGCGTCATGCCGACCGGCAGGATCGACACCGCGGTGAAGGCAATGCCGATCAGCGGCGCCTGCGCCGTCGCGATGTCGACCGCCGCCAGCAGGGCATAGCCGACGCCAAGTCCGGCGACATAGGCGACGTAAAACACCGCCATCACCCGGCCGCGAATGGCGTTTGCGACGGCATCGTTGAGCCAGCTCTGGGCGACGATGAACAGGCCGCATATTGCAAAACCGTAAAGCGCGCGCGCCGCGATCCACAGCAGCGGGTAGGTGCCGGCGCCAATGGCAGCATTCGACAGCGCTATCAGCGCCGACAGCACCATGAAGGCGCGGGCGTGCCCGACGCGGCGCACCAGCGGCCCGGTCAGGATACAGCCGGCAAGTCCGCCGGCAGACAGGCCGGTGATGATCAGCCCGGCCCAGGTCGGATCGAAGCGCTCGACGCCAAGCCGGACCGGGATATAGGCGAACATCAACCCGTTGCCGACCGCGATCAGCGCCATCGACACGATTACGCTGGCAATGGCGATCACGGGCGCCGGCGGGGCGCCATGATTGGGGTCGATGTCGGTCTGGTTCACTGAATTGGCCATATCCAGCGCAGCATCGCCCAGCCAATCGCGAAAGGCCGCCGTAAAAGCGACATCGGCGATCTGGCCTTAGGAGTTACCCCTTGGCTTGCTGGCGAATAGCACTCGATGACAGCGACGAACGCGGGCCGTGAATAAAAGTCCAGGCCGGCGCCTTCATGCGGGCGAGCCGGGGCGCGTCACCCTCGTCGACGCGGGCATAGTCGAAGGTCTTGGCCACGACCGAGGACAGGAAGGACAGCGTCGCGCCCGGGCGGTCGATGACCGCGATGGGGAAGGTCATGACGATCTGGCGCCAGCGCTGCCAACGGTGGAAATCGCGGAGTGAGTCGGCGCCCATGATCCAGACGAAGTCGACGCCGGGATTGCGTGCCTTGACCAGCGCCAGCGTGTCGGCGGTGAAGCGAATATGATACGCCGCCTCGAAGGCGGTGACCTTGATCTTCGGGTTCTTGGCGATCTGCTCCGACTGCAGCAGCCGGTCGCTCAGCGGCGCCAGTTCCCTGGTGCTCTTCAGCGGATTGCCAGGCGTCACTATCCACCACAATTGGTCGAGCGCGAGGCGCCGCAAGGCAATTTCCGCCACCAGCGCATGGCCGGCATGCGCCGGGTTGAACGATCCGCCGAACAGACCGACGGCGAGGCCTTTCTCGGCATGCGGCATACGGAGGTAGTGCGAGGGGATGGCGGGCTGAAGGGACGACAGCATGGTGCTAGGCACCCCTCTCTGCCCCACCGGGCATCTCCCCCGCAAGGGGGGAGATCAGCAGCTTCGGCAAAGGCACTTTTCTTGCAACGTTAGTGATTGGCGAAAGCGGAAGAAAAACCTGATCTCCCCCCTTGCGGGGGAGATGTCCGGCAGGACAGAGGGGGGTGTCTGGGCTCAATGCCTTAAGCCCTGACGCGAATGATTCAAGGCCTCACCTGTCCCGACCCGCGCACGCGGTATTTGAACGAGGTCAGTTGCTCGACGCCAACCGGTCCGCGCGCGTGCATCTTGCCGGTGGCGATGCCGATCTCGGCGCCCATGCCGAATTCGCCGCCATCGGCGAACTGCGTCGAGGCATTGTGCAAAAGGATCGCCGAGTCGATCTCGTTGAAGAACCGCTCGACCGCTTTGGTATCCTCGGCGATGATCGCCTCTGTGTGGTGTGAGGAGAACGTCTCGATATGGTCGATGGCGCCGGCAATCCCGTCGACCAGTTTTACCGCGATGACGGCGTCGAGATATTCGGTCACCCAGTCGGCATCGGTCGCCGGCTTGGCGTCGAAGAACAGCTTCATCACTTCCTGATCGGCATGGATCTCGCAGCCGGCGGCGCGTAGCGCGTCGAGGATCGGCACCAGATGTGTGGAGGCCACCGCGCGGTCGACCAGCAAAGTCTCTGCAGCGCCACAGACACCGGTGCGCCGCATCTTGGCGTTGACGGCGATCCTGACCGCCATGTCGAGATCGGCCGAGCGGTCGATGTAGAGATGGCAGATGCCTTCAAGATGGGCAAAGACCGGCACCCGCGCCTCGCTCTGCACGCGCCCGACCAGGCTCTTGCCGCCCCGCGGAATGATGACGTCGAGATTGCCGCCAAGCCCTTTCAGCATCTCGCCGACGGCGGCGCGGTCGGTGGTCGGCACCAGCTGAATGGCGTCTTCCGGCAGGCCGGCGGCCTTCAGCCCCTCGACCAGGCAGGCATGAATGGCGGCGGACGAATTGAGCGAGTCCGAGCCGCCGCGCAGGATCACCGGATTGCCGGCCTTGAGGCAGAGCGCGCCGGCATCCGCCGTCACATTCGGCCGGCTTTCATAAATGACGCCGACAACGCCGAGCGGCGTGCGCACGCGCTCGATCTGCAGGCCGTTGGGGCGATCCCAGGCGGCAATCACATCGCCGACCGGGTCCCTGAGCTCGGCGATTTCACGGATGCCATCCGCCATGGCACGGGTGCGCGCCGGATCGAGCTTCAACCGGTCCATGAAGGAGCCGGACAAGCCCGATTCGTGTCCGTTAGAGACATCGATGGCGTTGGCATCGAGAATCTGCTGCTGGCGCGCGATGATCGCGTCGGCCATGGCGAGAAGTGCGGCATCCTTGGCGGCGGCGGTCGCAATCGCCAACGGTCGGGCGGCCGCGCGGGCGCGGCGGCCGATATCAGCCATCAGCGCGACGGTGTCATCCCCGGATTGTTCATGCAACTTCAGCATGTCTCATCCTCCGCTTACCTCGCCCCCGGCCCATACCTGGCCGGCAGCCCGTATCTGGTCACCCGGATCGCTCACCACCAGATCGTCGCGGTGGATCATCGCCGAGCGCGCCTCGTAGCCGAGCACGGTTTCGATCTCCGCTGTCTTCAGGCCTGCGATCCTTACGGCATCGGCGGCATCGTAGGCAACAAGCCCGCGCGCGATCTCGCGCCCTTCCGGCGACAGGATGGCCACCGTGTCACCGCGCGAGAAATTGCCGCTGACCAGCCTGACGCCGGCCGGCAGCAAAGATTTGCCGGACAGCAGCGCACCGATGGCGCCGGCGTCGACGGTGAGCCGCCCGGCCGGTTCGAGCTGGCCGGCGATCCAGGTCTTGTAGCCTTTCACCGGATTGGCGCTCGGCCTGAAGAAGGTGGCGCGCTCGCCACGCTCGATCGCCATCAGTGGCGACAGCCTGGTGCCCGAGGTGATGATCATGGCGGTGCCGGCGGCGGTGGCGATCTTGCCGGCATCGAGCTTGGTGCGCATGCCGCCGCGCGACAGTTCTGATGCGGCCGCCCCGGCCATAGCCTCGATATCGGGCGTGATGCGGTCGACCACCGGAATGAATTTCGCAGCGGGATCGCGCGCCGGCGGCGCCGTATAGAGCCCGTCAATGTCGGAGAGCAGCACCAGCAGGTCGGCGCCCATCATGGTCGCCACGCGTGCCGCCAGCCGGTCATTGTCGCCATAGCGGATTTCGGACGTCGCCACCGTGTCGTTCTCATTGATGACCGGCACCGCCTTCATCTTGAGCAGTGTCGAGATCGTCGCCCGCGCATTCAGATAGCGTCGGCGCTCCTCGGTGTCGCCGAGCGTCAGCAGGATCTGGCCCGATTTCAGCGAGCCCTTGCCCAGCGCATCCGACCACGCGCCGGCCAGCGCGATCTGGCCGACGGCCGCAGCCGCCTGGCTTTCTTCCAGCTTCAATGCCCGTTTGCCGAGACCGAGAATGGTCCGGCCGAGCGCAATGGCGCCGGACGACACGACCAGGATCTCGGCGCCGCCATTGGCCAGCACTGCAATATCCTCGGCAAGCGAAGCCAGCCAGTCGCGCTTCAGGCCGCTGGTGCGGTCGACCAGCAAGGCCGAACCGATCTTGACCGTGATGCGCCGGTATTTTGTCAGCGACTGCGCCGTCATCGCTATCGGTCCCAGCGGGTCTCGACGGGAGCGGCAGCCCTGTCGCGCGCTTCGCCGACAACCGCCATCAGCGCCCGCAGCACCGCTTCGACGCCCTCGCCGGTGGCCGCCGACAGCAGCATCGGCGCGCGGCCGGCAGCGCGTTTGAGCGACGCAACCTTCTTCTTGCGCTCATCGGCGTCGAGGATATCGACCTGGCTCAGCGCCACGATCTCGACCTTCTCGATCAGCCCATTGCCATAGGCATCCAGCTCGGCGCGCACGGTCTTGTAGGCCTTTCCAGGATTTTCCTCCTGCGCCGAGACCAGGTGCAAAAGCACACGCGTGCGCTCGACATGGCCGAGGAACCGGTCGCCGATGCCGACACCCTCATGCGCGCCCTCGATGAGGCCCGGAATGTCGGCGATGACGAATTCGCGCGCATCGATGCGGGCAACGCCGAGACCTGGATGCAGCGTGGTGAAGGGGTAGTCGGCGATCTTTGGCTTGGCTGCGGTGACGGTTGCCAGAAAAGTCGACTTGCCGGCATTTGGCAGCCCGACCAGGCCGGCGTCGGCAATCAGCTTCAGCCGCAGCCAGACATTCATCTCTTCGCCGGGCTGGCCCGGATTGGCGCGGCGAGGCGCCTGGTTGGTCGAGGTCTTGAAATGCTGGTTGCCGAAACCGCCATTGCCGCCCTTGGCCAGCAGGAAGCGCTGGCCGACCACGGTCAGGTCGCAGATCAGCGTCTCATTGTCCTCGGCAAACACCTGGGTTCCGGCCGGCACCTTGAGCGTCACATCGGCGCCCTTGGCGCCGGTCATGTTGCGGCCCATGCCGTGGACACCGGTCTTGGCCTTGAAGTGCTGCTGGTACCGATAGTCGATCAGCGTGTTCAGCCCATTGACCGCTTCCAGCCAGACATCGCCGCCGCGGCCACCGTCGCCGCCATCCGGGCCGCCGAACTCGATGAATTTTTCGCGCCGGAACGACACAGAGCCGGCGCCACCGTCGCCGGAGCGGATATAAACCTTGGCTTGATCGAGAAATTTCATTGGACTACGCAGTTTCTGTTGGCCTTGCGGCTTTGCTTTAGATCTTGCGCCTTGCTCTAAACCAAGGCGCGGCCAAGGGCGAGGCCGTTTTGCGACTAAAGCGCCGGATGCCCTTTTGCCGGGGACGCGGTAGCAGTGTTCGCGGACGGAGCTTGAGGGGCGCGGGAATGAAGGTTGTAAGCTACAACATCCAGTACGGTATCGGTCTGGATGGCCGCTACGATCTCGGCCGCATCACCGCGGCGGTTCGCGGCGCCGACGTGATCGCGCTGCAGGAAGTGACCCGCAACAATCCGAGGAACGGCAACCGCGACATGGTCGCCGAGATCGGCGAGGCGCTGCCCGAATATTTTGCCGCCTACGGCAGCAATTTCGAGGTCAATGTCGGCTCGCGCCTGGAGGCCGGCCGCGCCATCACCACCACTTTCCAGCTCGGCAACATGGTGCTGTCGAAGACGCCGATCCATCTGTCGCGCAATCTGCTTTTGCCGCGCAGCCGCAGCCTTGAGGCGATGAACTTCCAGCGCGGCGCGCTCGAGGCGCTGGTCGAGACCCCGCTCGGCTTCATCCGCTTCTATTCCACGCATCTCGACCATCGCAGTCCGGTTGAACGCGCCAGCCAGATCCGTTTCCTGCGCCAGCGCCTGTTGAACTATGCCTTCGAGGGCGGCGGCCTCTCCGGCATTCCCGAGATCGGCCTGCCGGACCTGCCCTATCCCGAAGCCTTCATAGTCATGGGCGACTTCAACATGCTGCCCGGCTCGCCCGAATATGTCGAACTCGTCGGCCGCCCGGACCATGAATTCGGCATGCCGCTGACCGCCGATCTCGCCGTCGACGTCGCCCAGCGCCTGAACACACCAGACGTCGTCACCTGGGTCGATCCCACGCGACCCGAAGACACAAGCCGCCACAAGCGCATCGACTACATCTTCACCTCGGCCTCGCTCGCCGGATCGCTGAAGCGCCTGTGGGTCGACCGTGAAGCGGTCGGCTCGGACCATCTCCCGATTTGGGTCGAGATGGGCTGACCGGCGATTGTTCATCTGCCGGCGTTTTTGCGGTCGACGATCGCCATCATGATCGCATCGACGTATCGGCCGTCGATCTTGACCGCGTCACGCTGCACACCCTCGGTGACAAACCCGACCTTGTAGTAGAGGGAGATGGCGCGGGCATTGTCGGAATGCACGGAAAGCTCGATGCGGACGAAGCCGATGTTGCGTGCTTCCGTCAAGGCGGCATTGATAAGCCGCAGTCCCAGACCACGTCCTCGATAGTCCGGCACAATTCCCATTCCAAGGGTGCCGCGATGAGCATGTATCTGCCGGTCATGCCGTGAGATATCGCACCAACCGACAACCTCGCCACGAACAACCGCCACGAACCCTGGGTCGCCTCTCCCGATGCGGTCCACTATGAATGTTCGGGTTTGATCGAGCGGCGGCGCTTCCAGGAAAGACAGGTACTTCCGCTCACGCGCAACGATGTCGAGCGCCTGGTGAAAACTCTCGACATCGCGCGGCGTCATCGGCGCAATCGTGACTGCTTCGATATGGTTGCTACAATCGGCCATCGGCTTGCTCGGAACAAACCATCAGAAGTGGACCCAGTTGCGCAGGCTGATCCAGGTCTTTCTGTCCAGCCGGTACCGCTCGACCGGCACCTGGCCGGCGACGATCGAGTTCAGCATGCCCTGGCCGGCATACTGGAAGCCGCATTTGTGGATGACCCGGCGCGAGGCCGGATTGATCACCCGCGTCGAAGCCTGCAGCACCTGGATCGACGTCCGTTGGAAGGCGAGGTCGACCAACGCGTGCGCGGCCTCCGTCGCATAGCCGCGCTTCCAATAGGGCTCGCCGATCCAGTAGCCGAGTTCCAGCCCGCGATCGGTCATGTTGAGGCCGGCGCAGCCGACGAAAATGTCGGTGCCGGCGAGCGTCAGGGCGTAGGCGATGCCGGCCCGGCGCGACCGGGTCATGGCCAGGAAGGCGCGTGCCTCGGCCTCGCCATAGGGGTGCGGCATGCGGGCCAGCATCTCGGCGACATGACGGTTGTCGGCAAGCTCGACCAGTTGCGCGATATCGGCTTCGCAGGGAGCGCGCATCACCAGCCGCTCCGTGGCCAGCACCGGGCAATCTATCGCGTAACTTTCGTCTTCGGTGTCTTCCGCTTCGGCAACCATTCGACGTCCTCCAGGCAAGAAAAAAGGGGAGATGGAAAACCCATCTCCCCTGATCCTTTTCCTGGCTCCATTCACTGGTTTGGCCAGACACCGGTTCCCGAGATGGGCGCCGGTTTTATAGTGCGGAACCGGCTACTCCGCGGCTTTGGTAATCGGGTTGACCGATACGTAGGTTCGGCCGTTGGCTTTTTTGTTGAAGGTGACTGCGCCGGTCTCGAGCGCAAAAAGGGTGTGGTCCGTGCCCATGCCGACATTGACGCCGGGATGCCAGGTGGTGCCGCGTTGACGGATGATGATGTTGCCCGGGATGACGGCTTCGCCGCCGAACTTCTTCACGCCCAGACGCTTGGAATGCGAGTCGCGACCGTTGCGCGACGAGCCGCCAGCTTTCTTGTGTGCCATCTAACTAACTCCGATGCGCCCTGGGGCGCTTGAATGGTCTTATGAACGCGTTCGCGTTCCGTTTCAAGTCCGATCCGGCGACCTTGTCGCCGGTTCGTTTTACTTCTTCGCCAGTTCCTTGGCCTGCTCGCGCCAGTCGTTGATCTGGTCGGTGCTGAAGGGCATGTGCGCGTCGATCTTGGCCACGTCCTTGTCCGACAGCTTGGCAAGCTGGGCGAAGGTGGTGATGCCCTGCTCGTGCAGCTGGCCGGCGGCAACCGGGCCGATGCCCTTGATCACGGCCAAATCGTCCGGCTCGCCCTTCGGCGCCTTGAACAGCGGCGCGGCGACGGCGGTCTCCGTCTTGGCTTCATCCTTCGGAGCAGCCTCGGCTTTGGCTTCCTTCTTCGCCTTGGCTTCCTTCGGCGCGGCCTCGGCCTTCGCCTCGGGCGCTACGTCAGCCTTGACTTCCTTGGCTTCCACCTTGGCTGCGGCCTTCTTGGAAGGCTTGGCGCCACCCAGCAGGATCTCGGCGATCCGCACGGTGGTCAGAAGCTGGCGGTGGCCGATCTTGCGGCGCGAATTCTGCCGGCGGCGCTTCTTGAAAGCGATGACGGTGCGGTTCTTGCCCTGCTCGACGACTTCCGCCGTGACCAGAGCGCCATCGACGAACGGGGCGCCGAAGGTGACATTTTCGCCTTCGCCATGGGCGAGGACGCTGCCGATTTCGACGATATCGCCGACATTGGCTTCGAGCTTCTCGATCTTCAGGAGATCGTTGGCGGCAACGCGATACTGCTTACCGCCCGTTTTAATGACTGCGAACATTTTTTGCCTTTCGCTGTTCGGTCGGCCTCGATGAGCCGCGTCACGCGGTTCGGCCGTCTTTTTGTCAGTCTGCGGGTTCGAAAAACAAGCGGCGTGGAAGAACCCTCCACGCCGATTGCGCGCTTCCCCTAACCGAAGGTTCGGTACGAGTCAAGGCAAACGGCCGGATTCCTTGGCCATGCGGCCTCCTTGCCGCGCCCGATCCCTCCGGTCGAGGACCGGTTGGCCCCATCTGCCGACGTGGCCGCAACGCAGCCCTCCAGACAGAGCCCGCACAGGAAGCTGAATTTCCCAGTGAATTTGGCCTTGTAACCTGCCCGCCCAGCCGTTATCTAGTGCGCCGCGCCGGCAACGGCCGACCATGACCGCGGAGAGGTGGCAGAGTGGTCGAATGCACCGCACTCGAAATGCGGCATGGGTGCAAGCCCATCGGGGGTTCGAATCCCTCCCTCTCCGCCACCCTACGCCCTGCGGGCTTCGGGTGGCAGGCCACCCGGAACCGCATCTGGGCGTAGGAGTGTCGCCCGAAGCTACGAAGTAGCGTAGGGGGACCGGAACGAAGCAGGATGCCCTCCGAAGCTTCAGCGAAGAGGCTGCCGCTAGGCAACAAGGCCTTGCCTCATTTGGTTTACCTCTTCGATCGGGACTGGATGCCCGGTGAGGAAGCCCTGCATCAAATTTACCCCCAGGCGCTGCAGCAATATGTACTGCTCCTCCGTTTCGACGCCCTCGGCGAGCACGACATGGCCGAGATTGCGAAGCAGCCCGACCATGTCCCGCAACAGGCTCAAGCCACGAGACGTCTGGCAATCGTGGAGGAAGCTGCGATCGATCTTGACCACGTCGAATTTGAAGCGGCGGAGCCATGTCAAGCCGGCAAATCCCGTTCCGAAGTCGTCCAGCCAGATCTGAACGCCGAGTTTTCGCAGCCGCTCCACGTTTCTGACCGCTTGCGCCTCCAGAAAGATGTCACTGCCTTCGGTGATTTCGATGGCCAGTTTCTGGGGCGCAAGGCCGTGCCTGCCAAGGATTTCGGTGATCCGGAGTGAAAAGTTGGGAGCCTTGAGCTGAAGAACGGATACGTTCACCGTCACGACCGAGCCCAATCCGTATTCCGCCATGTCACCGCAGGCTCGATCGATCAGCCACGTACCCAGTTCCACGATCGCTCCGGTCTGCTCGGCAACGGGTATGAATACGGACGGACTGATCATGGTGCCGTCGAAGTCGCATACCCGCATCAGACTCTCGTGGCCCAGCACGCGGCCCGACGCCAGCTCGCGAATTGGCTGGTAAGCGACAGAAACGAGCTGGTTGGAAACTGCCACCTTCAGCAGTTCTGAAAGATTTTCGCCGGAGCGATCCTGGCTGGTGGCGTGCGGGTCGTAAATCGTGAACGTAGCCCGACCGGCAAACTTGGACGCGTAGAGCGCGCGGTCAGCTTCCTGCAGCAGGATTCTAAGCTCTATGCTCTGATCGGCGCGCGTCAACGACGCCCCGGCACTGATCGTTACGATGTTGAGCTTGTCGCCCCGATCAGGGTGGTAGATATCCAAATCCTCTACAGCGCGACAAAATTTCTTCGTTATCTCATGAAGGTGAGCCCGCCCGGTGACCTTGCAGAGAATGACGAATTCTTCTCCGCCATAGCGGGCCGCGATGGCGTTGTTGGCAGCCGCCATCTCGGAAAGGACATGGGCGAGTTTGATTAGGCAATCGTCGCCGGCCTGATGACCAAGTCCGTCATTGAACCTTTTGAAGTAGTCGACGTCGATCAGAATGAGGCCTATCTCGTCGTCGTCCGCGGCCCAGTCTTCGCGCAGCTCCGAGAATTCTCGAATGATCGCCCTGCGGTTCTTCATTCCCGTGAGCGGATCGGTGTCGGCGATTTCAGTTAGCTTTTGCCCCTTCTTGATAGCAGCCTGCTCCTGGAATTGTGCCCGAAGCGCGTGCAGGAAAGTCTGGTACCGCTCCAGACTCAGCCGCCACGAAAGATAAAGCGACAAGACGAGGCAGTTCACGAAATAGGCCGACAACACGACCCGACCGGCGATGTCGGCCTGAAGGGAGAACATCGCGGCGTACACAAAGCTTGCGGCGACCGTCGCGGAGGCAAGGGCTGAAAGCCAAAAACGGAAGTTGAAGAACAGATTCGCACCCAGGATGAACACGGTGCCAAAAACCATGAAATGGGAGAGGGCATCCTGATGCTCTGTTCCAACAGCGGAGACGAGCCACCCAAGGGCACCGGAGACAATCGCCAGCGCTGCTACAAGGTGCAAGGTGGCAAGGGCAAAGCCCCGTCGGGCGACAAATTCGACAAGCGCCAGGGAAGTGATCCCTAGCGTAACGCGCGTCAAAACAAGCCGGCCGGCGACATCCGGAAAGAGAAACCAATCGAAAAGGCCATAGGCCACATAGCTGAATACAGCAGCCGCAATACCCCATCGCACAAGGCTGCGATTCTCATCGGCATCCTTCTGCAGGAACAGTGTCAGGAGTTCCGGATCGGCGGAATGCCACCGCGGACGTCCAATCGCTGCCGCCACCTTCTGGGCAACGTCCTCGCTCAGTTGCATCGCAACGCTCCTCCGCGATCTGCAGTAGCGAATGCAACAGCCGACGTCGCCTGCGGTTGGGGAATGAAGACGTCCCTGTCCGCAAGAAAAGTCAGATGTCACTAACCGAGGGTAAACGGGCGGTTCGGATTTAGCCAGTTTGCAGGATTGATGGCCGTTCCGTTGATTAAAATTTTACTAAAATTTTATTAAAATTGTTAGCATTGGTTGGCGGCGCACCTATGCTGCTGGCCGGGGACCGGGGCGGTAAACCGGAGAGTAAACGGCATGCCTATCAAGCCAAAACTGCAGCTCGACCAATACAGCCTGGTCACCACCAGGCTGATGAAGAAACATGTTGCGACCTCCGAAGAGGCGGCTGACTCCGACGAGTTGAGGGACAGCACGGCCCAGCTCGCCCTGATACTGGACCTTGCTCATCAAGCCTTTGCGCGAAACAAACCGGCCGCCCCCGTCGTCCATCGTTTGGCGGGGCGACTCCACAAGCTCCGCCGGCAGGTTGCTCCCGCGGTCTGGCAGAAACTCGTTCCTTTGGCTCAGCAGCATCGGGTCGCGGAATATTTGCTCCAAGACCCGTTCACGCGGTGGTCGGTCGAAAAACCGCGCGGGTATTCAGGCGATGCAGGCCTGCTGGATATTTACTACAAGCATCCGATCGCCGACGAGATCGTGGCCTCGTCGACCTTACTTGGTCGGCAAATTTATGCGTACACCAGTGAAGCTGCCAGTTCGGTGGCGGGGCGCGAGCGGCGGGATATTCTGGCCAGGACCGTGGACGAGACGGCCAGCAGTGTGGAAAAGGCTGAGGTGCTGGCGATTGCCTGCGGCCACCTCAGGGAAGCCGAACGCTCCGATGCGTTGGCCAGGCATAAACTGCAACGTTGGATCGGCCTGGATCAGGACCCCGTCAGCGTAGCCACGGTGAACCACGACTTTGCCGGCACGGCAGTCGAGGCAGTCCAGGGTTCCGTACGCGGCATCCTGCGCCGCGCCTACGCCCTTGGCACATTCGATCTCGTCTACGCATCGGGGCTTTACGATTACCTGCCGCGTGCCATCGGCGTCCGCCTGCTTCAAAGAGCCATGGAACTCGTCAAGCCCGGTGGCGAATTCCTGTTTGCCAATTTCAGCGACGAGATAACGACGGATGGTTACATGGAGACTTTCATGGATTGGCCGCTCATCCTACGTTCGGCCGACGATATGTGGGACATCATCAATGCCGCCCTCGGCGGGAGTCCTTTCGACGCGAAAGTCTACTATGGCTCGAACCGGAATATCGTTTACGGCAAGGTGAGGAAGGGCGATCTCTAACTAGGCGCGGGAATCGCGCGCGCATCCCCGTAACAAGGTAGGTCTGCCATGACGAGGCCATGCCTTCGCCGGCTTTCCGGCGACGGGCGAGCAGGTCGTCCGGGCTGCGGGCGGCCTACGCCGTGTTCGTTCTGCTTGCCGCCATACAGATGTGGCGGCGGTTCCAGCAGCACGACGGTGCTGCCCGCTCGGCGGGCTGCGTCTGGCCGTTTTGCTGGCACTGCCGCTGATCGCCAGGCTGTCGGTCGTGCAATGCAACGCGACTGGCCGGCCTGATCAGGCCTCGAAATAGCGGGCAGGATCGAGATCGGCGATGAGCCCCGGCCCGGTCGGCTGCCATCCCAGCGCAGTGCGGGTCTGCTCACTTGACGCCGACAAGTCCCTGCCGATGAAATGCCCGAGAAAGCCGAAATGCGCAGCCGCGTCCTCGGGGCCTATGGAAACGACCGGCAGGCCGAGCCGGCGGCCGATGATCTCGGCGATCTCTTTGCTCGCCACGCCCTGTTCGGCAACCGCATGATAGCTGACGCCGCCCGCCCCCTTCTCCAGCGCCAGCCTGTACAGGGTGGCGGCGTCGAACCGGTGCACCGCCGCCCAGCGATTTGCGCCGTCGCCGACATAGGCCGAGACGCCCTTTTCACGCGCAATGGCAATCAGCATCGGCACGAAACCGTGATCGCCCTCGCCATGGACGGTCGGCGCCAGCCGCACCGTCGATGCGCGCACCCCGCGCGCTGCGAGCGCCACGGCCGTTGCTTCCGAAGCGCGCGGCATGGCGGCCGATGGAGGCGCGGGTTTGTCGTCTTCGGTTGCCGGCCTTCCCTGCGCAAAACCGGCGAGGCCGGAGGTGACAAGCAGCGGCCGCTCGGAACCCTCGAGCGCCGCGCCGAGCGTTTCGATGGCGCGCTGGTCAACTGCGCAACTGGCGGCGAATCTCGAAAAGTCGTGGTTGAAGGCCGTGTGGATGACGCCATCCGATTGGGCAGCGCCGCTGCGCAGGCTGTCGAAATCCTCGATATCGCCGCGATGCGCCTCGGCACCCGCGGCCACGATCGACTCCGCACCTGCTTCCGACCGCGCGAGGCCAAGCACCTGATGGCCCGCCCCGAGCAATTCCCGCACAACAGCCGAACCGACAAAACCGGTTGCCCCGGTAACGAACACACGCATGATGATTTCTCCTTGGTTTTTGTCGAGGCCGTACAGGCAGCCCGTTGCGAAGGAGATAGAAGTTTGAGATCATACGATCTATACTGTAAAATCCGAGATATCTTCGCAATCGTCCGAGAACGCTCATGGATCCGCTGTCAGACGTGCTGTCGCTACTGAAGCCCCGCAATTACCTGTCGGCTGGGCTGGAAACCGGTGGCGACTGGGCGATCCAGTTTCCTGACCAGCAGGCCGCCATCAAATGCGGCGCCGTGGTGTCCGGCCGATGCTGGCTGTCGGTCGAGGGCGTCCCTGACGCGGTGCGGTTGGACGTGGGCGACTGCTTCCTGTTGCCGCGCGGCCGGCCTTTCCGCCTTGCCAGCGATCTCGGCCTGCCGACGGTCGATGCGCGAACGATCTTTTCACCGGCGCGGACCGGCGGCATCACCGTCCATAATGGCGGCGGCGATTTCCTCCTGGTCAGCAGTCGCTTCACGCTGTCCGGCGACCATGCCGGCATCCTCTTGCGGATGCTGCCGCCCATCGTCCACATCCGCGGCGAGAGCGACCATTCGGCGCTTCGCTGGCCGGTGGAGCGGATGATGCAGGAATTGCGCCAGCGGCGTCCCGGCGGCTTTCTCATCGTCGAGCACCTCGCCCACATGATCCTGATCGAGGCCTTGCGCCTGCATATGACCGCGCAAGGCAATGTCGGCTGGCTGTTCGCACTTACCGACAGGCAGATCGGCGCGGCGATCGGCGCCATGCACGAGGACCCGGCGCATGGCTGGACATTGCAGCAACTGGCGGAGCGCGCGGGCATGTCGCGATCGACTTTTGCGCTCAGATTCAAGCAGACGGTCGGGGCCTCACCCCTGGATTATCTGACGCGCTGGCGCATGATGCTGGCCGGCGACAGGCTGATGCATTCCGGCGATCCGGTTTCCGCCATCGCGCTGGCGCTCGGCTACGAATCCGAAAGCGCCTTCAGCACGGCATTCAAGCGCGTCATGGGCTGTTCGCCGCGGCAGTACAGCCGCCGGGAGCCGGACCTGACTGCGCAGGCCGAACGCGAAGCCGCCTGAGGCGGCGATCCGATCGCCTTGATCACCTTGCCCTTAAAGGCTGAAGCGCGAACGAAACTCGGTGAACGACATCGCCAGATGGTTCTCGTCCACATGGCCGGTGATTCCGTCCACACTGCGCGAGTCGAGTTGTAGCGGGCGAGCCAGAGCGGACAATTGCCGAAGCCGCTCGGATTTCCCAGCGCGCTTCGACCGCTGCGGCCCTTCTGCTCAGATCGATCCCTTGCTTGCTCCATGGCATGCGCTTGACAATCGACTGATTCGCAACCCTTCGGGAATATAAGTATTTCTGTTAACTTAGGGATAATCGGCAGCAGGAACTAGATTTCAGACGCTCAATTGGCACGAGCAAAATCGCGTTTTTCATGCTTTCAGAATGACTTGCTCGCGTGCTGGCGGTTAACCGGCACCAACTTCTCCGATTTCCTTGCCTCTACGGCTGGGTAGCGCAATAGGGTTAATTGCGCGATTGCTAATATGCCTATATCTTAGGCGGCGCAGGGGGCCTCATATCTCCCCGCAGTGGCCGGTGCGGTGAAGCCCCACAAGCATGCCCAACCTGCACCGGCCATTCCCTATGGCTGGGTATGGTCTTCGCGCTCGGCAACTTTTCCAAGAGCTTCCGTGAAGCCTCTAGGACGCGTCGCGTTTCGGCGATGGTCGATTGCAGGGAGTCCAGTTGGCTCTCCGCTCGGAGCTGGCTACGGCGGGCGCTTTCAATGAACTGGTGGTCAGGTTCCCACCGGTCTTTCATCGGGCTTAGCCTCTCTGCAGACGAACGAACTTGTCGAGATGCAGGCGTATCCGCTGGCCCTCAGCATAGGACAGCGCAAACGGTTCAATCACGAATGATCGGGTAATTTCCTGGTCTTCCTTGGCCACACGAACGGACCATCCGCCGCCGGTTCGACCACTTCCACGCAAGGCAATGCTTTGCGGATTGGACCCACGTTTCCACCACAGCCTCTATACGAAAAGCAATGGTAACCTCGAGTTTTATACTCCCGTCGAACGCGGGTTTTCAACAACAAAGATGGTCTGAATCATACCATTCGGGTCAGCGGATAGCGGCTGCCGACGTAGCGTCTCCAAGGCCGAGAAAACCGCCATCCGCGCGCAACAGCGGGTTTCCATAGTCACGGCTACATCCGAAGAATCGACCGCATAGATTCAGGAATGTGTGTTGTCGTCACGGTTCCATACAATTTAGAAGGCCATTCCCCTACGGCAGGGTAGCGCCAAAATGAAAGGATAAGCGGGCGGGCAAGTTGAAGGCGTACTGATGCCGGATCGGGCTTTGGTCCAGCAAAACCCTTTCAGCCTGGCGTCTCGGAAAGGTGCGCGGCAATGGCGCTCAGAAAAACCTTGCCGAACTCCTTGAGCTTGGCGGCGCCGACGCCATTCACCCCGGCGAAATCGTCGAGGTCTTGCGGACGACGCTCGGCCATGTCGATCAGTGTACGATCCGAAAACACCACATAGGCCGGCACCTGGCGTTCCTTGGCCAGACGCAGCCGCAGCGTCTTCAGCGTCGCGAGCAGCGACGCATCGACATTTTCGCTCTGGGGGCTCTGCCCGGCGCGAGCCGCACGGCGCGCGGCGCGCGTGCGCATCTCGACCCGATACTGGAACGGCACCTCGCCCCGGCCCAGTGCGTGGCCCTTGTCCGCGATGGCCAACCCGCCATGGCCGGCCGGGTCCGGCATCAGGAAACCGTTCGCGATCAGCTGGCGAATCATAGATTGCCAAAAATCCTTCTTGTGCGCGGCGCCATTGCCGAAGGCTGCCAGCCTGTGATGCCCCCTTGCCGCGATCTTTTCAGTCTCGTGGCCGATCAGGATGTCGATGACATGGCCGGCGCCGAAGCGCTCGCCGCTCTGCGCCACCGCCGCCAGGATGAGGCGCGCCTCGGCGGTGCCGTCGGCGCGCGGCGCCTGTTCCAGGCAATTGTCGCAATTGCCGCAAGGGACCGCCTCTTCACCGAAATAACCGAGCAGCACTTGGCGGCGGCACTCGGCCGTCTCGCAATAGCCGATCAGCGTATCGAGCCGGCCATGCGAGCGGCGCTTGTGTTCGACGGCGGCGTCCTCGTCGTCGATGAACATGCGGCGCATGCGGATGTCGCCAAGGCCGTAAAGCATATGCGCCTCAGCCGCCCGCCCGTCGCGACCGGCGCGGCCGATTTCCTGGTAATAGGCTTCGAGGCTGCCCGGCAGGTCGGTGTGGAAGACATAGGCGACATCAGGCTTGTCGATCCCCATGCCGAAGGCGATGGTCGCCACCATGACGACGCCCGACAGCGTCATGAAGGCGTTTTGATTCGCATCGCGCGCCTCCTTGCTCATCCCGGCGTGATAGGCGAGCGCGGTCACGCCGTTCTTTTCGAGAAACGCCGCCATCTCTTCGGTCTTCTTGCGCGACAGGCAATAGACGATGCCGCTGCGTCCCTGATGGCGCCCGATGAAATTGAGCAACTGCCGCTTGCTGTCCTGCTTGGGCTCGATGGCAAGCTTGATGTTGGGCCGGTCGAAGCCAAGCACCTGTGTTTCGACACGCCCGCCAAACAGCCGCGTCTCGATGTCAGCGCGCGTCGTCTCGTCCGCCGTCGCCGTCACCGCAATGATCGGTACGTCGGGAAAGATGCCACGCAGCTGCGACAGGTCTTCATATTCGCGCCGGAACGCCGGCCCCCACTGCGAAATGCAATGCGCCTCGTCGATGGCGATCAGGCTGACATCGAGCCTGGCAAGCGCATCCAGCATCCGCTCGGTCATCAGCCGTTCCGGCGCGAGGTAGAGCAGCCGCGTCTGGCCCGACGCGACGCGGCGCCATGCCGCGACATTGGCATCACGGTCGATCGAGGAATTGATCGTATCGGCGGCGACGCCGGCGAGGCGCAGTGCCGCGACCTGATCCTGCATCAGCGCCACTAGCGGCGAAACGACAATGGTCAGCCCACCCTTGACCAGCGCCGGAACCTGGTAGCACAGCGATTTGCCGGCACCCGTCGGCATGACGGCCAGCACATGGCGGCCGCCAAGCAGCGCCTCCATCACCGCGGCCTGTCCGGGACGGAAATCGTCGAAGCCGAACACGTCCTTGAGGACGCGCCGTTTGGGATCGTGCGTCGGCACGCTTGTCGTCGATATCTGCATCACTGATGTTTTTGCGATCGGCCGCCCGAAGCAGCGGCGTGGACAGAACGATTAGCGCAGCCCCTGCGTGACCACAACAAGCAGCAGCAACACCCCACCGGCGATCGACCTGATTGGCATCGTTAAACCTATCTTCACCATGTTGCGGCACCGTCCAACCCTGCGGCGATGTTTCGAGTACCGCTGCGCCACGAGCGCACAGGCAACAGCCCGCGCCTCCCCAGGAGGCGCGGGTTTCCTGTTTCTGGAATTGCCGAAAGAGGTTCAGGCCAGGAAATCGGCGCGGTGCGGGGTAAAGCTGTCGACCAGGCGCCCGGCCTCCAGCGCCTTGACGCCGTGCACCAGATTGGACGGCACGATGAAGCTGCCGCCGGTCTCGATGGTCGCGGTGCGGCCGTCGATGGTCACCTCGAAGCGACCTTCGGCGACATAGCTGGCCTGGACATGCGGGTGCGAATGCAGTGCGCCGACGCCGCCCTTGTCGAAGCCGAACTCGACCATCATCAGCTCATCGGTGGAGACGAGAACGCGGCGTCTGTTGCCGTCCGGCGTCGGCGTCCAGGCGCTCTCGCCGGGCTGTGCGAAAATCTTATGCTCGATCATGACCATCTCCTCATCGCGCCAGCCAGCCGCCGTCCACGGGAACCACCGCGCCATGCATATAGTCGGACGCTGGCGCCAGCAGGAACACGGCGGCATCGCCTATGTCTTCCGGCCCGCCCCAACGTCCCGCCGGAATGCGCGCCAATATAGCGGCACTGCGGTCGGGATCGGCGCGCAACCCCTCGGTGTTGTTGGTTTCGATATAGCCGGGCGCAATCGCGTTGACGTTGATGCCTTTTGCCGCCCATTCGCAGGCCAGCAGCCGGGTTATGCCGAGCGCGCCATGTTTCGACGCGGTGTAGGACGCGACGCGGATGCCGCCCTGGAAACTCAGCACCGAGGCGATGTTGACGATCTTGCCGCGCCGCCTCGGGTTGGTCAGCACGCGCCTGGCAAAACCTTGGCTGAGAAAGAATAGCGTCTTCAGATTGACGTCGATGACGTCGTCCCAGTCGGCCTCGGAGAAATCGACCGCATCGGCGCGGCGGATGATGCCGGCATTGTTGACCAGCCCGTCGATCGGGCCGGTCTTTTCCCAGACCTGGTCGAGCATCGCCTTGGCGGCCGCATGGTCGGCAAGATCGCATCGCACCGCCTCGAACTGGCCACCGGCTTCCGCGACTTGTCTTTCCGTGTCGTCCATCGCCGAGCGGCCGACACCGATGACGGTGCCGCCGGCGCGCGCGATCGAGCCGGCGATGCCCTGGCCGATGCCGGTGTTCGCGCCGGTGACCAGGACGCGCTTGCCGGCCAGGCTGAAGGAGGAAGGGCCGCTCAACGCAGTTCGCCCAGCGGCACCGGGTCGACATCGGTGTAGTCGACATTGTCGCCGGCCATCGCCCAGATGAAGGCATAGTTCGAGGTGCCGGCCCCCGAATGGATCGACCAGCCCGGCGACAGCACCGCCTCCTCGTTAGCCATCACCAGATGCCGCGTTTCGTCCGGCTCGCCCATGAAATGGAAGACGCGCGCCGTCTCCGGCAGGTCGAAATAGAGATAGGCCTCCATGCGCCGGTCATGCACATGGCAAGGGATAGTGTTCCACACCGAGCCCGGCGCCAGTTGGGTCATACCGACCACCAGTTGGCAGGTCTTGACGCCATCGGCATGGATGAACTGGAAGATGGAGCGTTCGTTGCAGGTTTCCTTGCTGCCGAGATCGAGGCGCTTGGCATCGCCAATGCGGATCAGCCGGCTCGGATGGGTATGATGCGCCGGCGCGCTGAGCAGGTAGAATTTGGCCGGTGCGCCCGCGTCGGCCGACGCGAACGACACGTCGGTCCTGCCCATGCCGAGATAGAGCATGTCACGTGCCTGCAACTGGTGGGTCTCGCCATTTGCCGTCACCGAGCCGGCGCCGCCGATGTTGACGATGATCAGCTCGCGGCGGTCGAGAAAATTCTTGGTCCCCGTCGGCTTGATCGCCTCCAGCGGCAGCGCTGTCCCTTCCGGCACGGCGCCGCCAACGATCATGCGGTCATAATGGGTGTAGGTCAGGCTGATGCGTCCCTGCTGGAACAGGTCGTCAATATGGAAATTGTGACGCAGTTCGTCGGTGCCCATGGAAGCAGCGGCGACCGGGTCGATGGCGAAACGCGAGGTGAAATCGGTATGCGGGTGACTTTGAGTCATTGCTGCTCCAGCTGAATGAATGGCTATTTGGTTGCCGACGCCTTGACCGAGTCGGCGTAGTAGACCTGGCGGGCGTGCAGCCGCTCGCGGTAGCGCTCTTGGCTGGCGGTGAGATGAGCGCGCATCGCCTCGCGCGCGGCTTCGGCGTCGCCTGAGGTGATCGCATTCAGGATCACCAGATGCTCGCGTTGCAGCCCTCGCTGATAGCTGTCGGATTGCACCAGTTCGGTCGACCAGGGCGAGGTCACGTCGCAAGGAATGGCGCGGCGTCCGAGCACATCGAGCATCTCGACATAGAACGGGTTGTTGGTGGCGCTGGCGATTGCCCGGTGGAAGGCGAGATCGGCCGGACCGGTCGGCTCGCTGTTGAGAAGCAGCCGTTCGAATTCGAAGAACGCTTCCTGGATCGCTGCTTCCTGCGCGGCGTTGCGGCGAATGGCGGCGAGCCCGGCCGATTCGATTTCGACGGCCAGGCGCACTTCGAGCACATTGAGCGCGATGGAATCCTTGCTGCCCATGTCGGCGGCGAGCGCGCCGAACATCGTTGAGATGTGCTCGGTGACGAACACGCCTGCGCCCTGGCGCGCCTCGACCAGCCCGTCGGCGGCGAGCTTGGCCAGCGCTTCGCGGATGACGGTGCGGCTGACGCCGAAGGTCTCGGTCAGTTGTCCTTCGGTCGGCAATTTGTGGCCGGGCAGGATCTCGCCCGCCTGCAGCTGCTTGCGGATCGCTGCGACGACGGTCTCCGACAGTTTGGGTTTTCTCTCGACCCTGAGATCAACAGCGCTATCCGATGCCATATCGCACCCCTGTTTGAAGACGTCTATTTGAAGACGCCCTATTTGAACACGCTCGGCAACCAGAGCGAAATCGCCGGAATATAGGTCACCAGCCCCAGGACCACGATGCCCGCGCCATAGAACGGCCAGATCGAGCGCATCGCTTCCCAGACCGTAATCTTGCCGACGGCACAGGCGACGAACTGCACCGTGCCGACCGGTGGCGTGTTGAGCCCAATGCCGAGATTGAGGATGGTGATGACGCCGAAATGCACGGGGTCGACGCCGTAATGGGTGACCAGCGGCAGGAAGATCGGCGTGCAGATGATGATCATCGGCCCCATGTCCATGAAGGTACCGAGCAGCAGCATCAGGACGTTGAGCAGAAGCAGCACCACCAGCGGGTCGGTGGAAATGGCGTTCATGCCTGCGATCAGCAGCACCGGCACTTTTAGATAGGCCATCAGCCAGCTGAACGAGGCCGCCGTGCCGATGATCAGCAGCACCATCGAGGTCGTGCGCACCGCGCCCTTTGTGGCATGGACGAAATCGCCCCAGGCCATCGACCGGTAGACGAAGACGGTGACCAGCAAGGCGTAGATGATGGCGATGCAGGAGCTTTCCGTCGCCGTGAAAATGCCCGAGCGAACGCCGCCGAAGATGATGCCGATGAGCAGAAGTCCGGGGATGGCGATGACCGCCAGCTGGCCGACACGCGAGAAGCCGGGAAAAGCCTCGACCGGGTAGCCGCGGCTGCGGGCGACGAAATAGGCGGTGACCATCAGCGAAGCGGCGAACAGCAGGCCGGGCAGGATGCCGGCGGTGAACAGGTCGGCAATCGAAATCTTGCCGCCGCCGGCGATCGAATAGATGATCATGTTCTGCGACGGCGGCAGAAGCAGCGCGATCAGCGCCGCCATTGAGGTGACGTTGACGGCATAGTCGGCGCCGTAGCCGCGCGCTTTCATCTGCGGGATCATCAGCCCGCCGACGGCAGCGGCTTCCGCCACAGCCGAGCCGGAAATGCCGCCGAACAACGTCGCGGCGATGATGTTGACCTGACCGAGCCCACCGCGGACATGACCGACCAGCGAGCCGGCAAAGGAAACGATGCGCTGCGCGATGCCGCCGCGCACCATCAGGTCGCCGGCAAAGATGAAGAACGGGATCGCCATCAGCGAGAACGCCGACATGCCCGACTTCAATTGCTGGAACACCACCAGGGGCGGCAGGCCGAGATAAAGCACGGTGGCGAAGGACGCCGCACCCAGGCAAAAGGCGATCGGCGTGCCGGCAAACATCAAAAGCGTGAAGACGCCAAACAGGATCCAGAGTTCCATCTAGGCCTCCTGCACGGCCGGCATTTCCGGCACTTCTTCGAGATTGATATCCTTGTCGATGTCGGCGCCGGACCAGCGCAGCGCGATGCGTTCGGCCGAGAACAGGCTGATCAGAAAGCCGCCGCCAACCAGCGGCAGATAGTCGAAACCGCCGGGAAGTTCGAGCGCCGGGATGACAGTGTGCCAGGTCAGCCCGACCAGCTTGCAGCCGTACCAGACCATGCCGAAGCCGAAGCCGAACGCGATCAGGTCGGACAGGGTGCGCAGCGCCCATTTGCTGCCCTTGGGCAGGATATAGAGCAGCACGTCGAAGCCCATATGGTAATTCTCGCGCACGCCGACGGCAGCGCCCAGGAAAATGAACCAGTTCATCAGCATGATGGCGGTGACTTCGGTCCAGCTCGGTGACGCGTTGAGCACGAAGCGGGAAAACACCTGGTAGGCAACAAGCGCGGTCATGGCGACCATCCCGATGCCCGCGAGATAGAGCGCGCCGTCGCAAATCTTCGAAAGCACCGCACTGAAGCGCGGTGGCGCTCCGCTCCTGGCCGTTCCCGCAGTCATCCGATCCTCCCGGTCTTTCCGTCGCCTAAAAGCGATTGGCGGGGCGGCGCCATGCCGCCCCGCCAGAAAATCACTTGGTCGCCTGGATGCGCGTCGCGAGGTCCTTGAGCTCCGGCGTCTTCAGATACTTGTCGTAGACCGGCTTCATCGCATCGATCAGCGGCTTCTTGTCGATCTCGCTGACCTTGACGCCGGCCTTCTCGACGATCTCTCGCGACTTCTTCTCCTGCGCGTCCCACAATTCGCGCATCTTGACGACGCTGTCCTTGGCCGCCTGCTTGACGATCGCCTGGTCTTCCGGCGTCAGTCTGTCCCAGCTCGACTTCGACATCACCAGCACTTCCGGCACGATCTGGTGCTGGTCGACGGTGTAGTGCTTGGCGACTTCGTAGTGCTTGGCGGATTCGAAGCTGGGCCAGTTGTTCTCGGCGCCGTCGATGACACCGGTTTCGAGCGCCGAATAGACCTCGCCATACGCCATCGGCGTGGCATTTGCGCCAAGCGCGTTGACCATATCGACGAACACGTCGGACTGGATGACGCGGAACTTCATGCCTTTCAGATCGGCGATCGAGGTGATGTCCTTCTTGGTGTTGTAGAAGGAACGGGCGCCGGAATCGTAAAAGGCAAGGCCGACCAGATCATGCGTCTCGAAGGCCTTGAGGATCTCGTCGCCGATCGGCCCGTCCATGACATGGCGCATGTGCTCGACCGAACGGAACATGTAGGGCAGCGACGGCACCGCGGTTTCCGGCACGATGCCGTTGAACGGACCCATCGAGACGCGGTTCAGATCGATGACGCCGGTCTGCGTCTGTTCGATCGTGTCCTTTTCCTCGCCGAGCTGCGCCGAATGATAGACCTCGACCGAATAGCGGCCGGCGGTGCGCTCCTTGATGAGCTCGCCGAGATATTTGACCGCCTCGACGGTCGGATACCCGTCCGGATGGGTGTCGGCCGAGCGCAGTACGGTCTGGGCGCCGGCAACGCCGATCATCAGCGAGCCGAAGGCGAATGTGGCTGCCATCAGTTTTGAAAAATGCAACATGACTGTCTTCCTCCCTTTTAAAATTCCACGCGCCCGGCTCACAGCCGGTACGCCTTCTTGGCAAGCGTGTAGGCAAGCTCCCGCGCCAGCTCATGCGCCTCGTCCTCACGCAGCCGGTGCTCGGCGACGAGACGGGCGAGAAAGGCGCAGTCAACCCGGCGCGCCACATCGTGACGGGCGGGAATCGACGGAAAGGCACGGGTGTCATCGTTGAAACCGACAGTGTTGTAGAAGCCGGCGGTCTCGGTGGTCATCTCGCGGAACCGGCGCATGCCTTCCGGACTGTCGTGGAACCACCAGGCCGGCCCGAGCTTCAACGCCGGATAGACGCCGGCCAGCGGCGCCAGTTCGCGCGCGTAGCTGGTCTCGTCGAGCGTGAACAGAATGATGGAGAGGTCGCGCTCCAGCCCGACGCAGTCGAGCAAGGGTTTGAGCGCCGCGGCATAGTCGGTGCGGGTCGGAATATCGAAGCCTTTGTCGCGGCCGAATTTTTGGAAAACACCAGGCGAGTGGTTGCGCCAGGAGCCGGGATGGATCTGCATGACCAGCCCGTCGTCGCGGCTCATCTTGGCCATTTCGGTCAGCATCTGGGCGCGAAACAGCTTGCGCTCGCGCTCGTCGTCCGAGCCGCGGCGGATGCGGTTGAACAGCTCTTCCGCCGCCGCATCGGAAAGATTGGCGGTCTCGGCCGTCGGATGGCCGTGATCCGACGAGGTTGCGCCGAAACTTTTGAAGAAGGCGCGGCGCTGGCGGTGCGCGTCGAGATAGCCGGCCCATGTGCCGGTGTCGCAGCCGGCGATCTCGCCCAGGCGATCGAGATTGGCCGAAAATCCTTCGAAGTCGGGATCGACGACGGCATCCGGCCTGTAGGCAGTGACGACGCGGCCCTGCCAGCCGCTGTCGCGGATCGTCTTGTGCCATTGGAGATCGTCGAGTGCGCCCTCGGTCGTCGCGATGACCTCGATGTTGAAGCGCTCGAACAGCGCGCGTGGGCGATAATCGTCGCGCTGCAAAAGCGCCGCGATGGTGTCGTAATGGCGGCTAGCGGTGCTGGCGTTGAGCGGCTCTTCGATGCCGAACAGATGCTCGAGCACATGGTCGAGCCACAACCGCGTCGGCGTGCCGCGGAAGAGGTAATAGTGCTCGGCGAAGCGCCGCCAGATCGCCTTGGGATCGGTCTCGACCGGCGAGCCGTCGAGGGTCGGGACGCCGAGATCTTCCAGCCGCACGCCCTGGCTGAACAGCATACGGAAAATGTAGTGGTCGGGCACCACCAGCAATTGCGCGGGATCGGGGAATGGCTCGTTGAGCGCATACCAACGCGGATCGGTGTGGCCGTGCG
This sequence comes from Mesorhizobium sp. LNJC405B00, assembly GCF_000502615.1. Lineage (NCBI taxonomy): Bacteria > Pseudomonadati > Pseudomonadota > Alphaproteobacteria > Hyphomicrobiales > Phyllobacteriaceae > Mesorhizobium > Mesorhizobium sp. LNJC405B00. The sequence continues at coordinate 121,593 of NZ_AYWC01000002.1, forward strand.
GGCTGATGATCGGCAGGTCCTTGATGCCGGCATGGAGATCGCGCGCGATCGACAGCGCGCGCCCTTCGGCGGCAAAAAGCAGATCCGGATCGGTCAGTCCCGCCACGTCGTTCCTCCCAGGGGCGATATCGGTAGGATTGGAAAGAAATAATGTCAACATACAAAAACTTGATTGTTGTATGATGACTTTTAACCGGCGTCAGGTCATTGTGCGGCGGAAGAGCGGATGTTACGCCGCTAGCAGATCCCGCCCCGCACACCATCCAGCGACAAGCCGCGCCATGACCAGCAGACGCCTTTCCAACGCAACAGTGCAATCCTTGCCGGCCTCGGTCGCGGTCCCCCCCTATGATCGCGCCAGTGTCGCCCCAGGCATCGTCCATCTCGGCGTTGGAGCCTTCCACCGTGCCCATCAGGCCGCCTATGTCGATGACTGCCTGGCGGCCGGCGACACCGGCTGGGGCATTGTCGGCGTCTCGCTGCGCAGCCCCGACACGCGCGATGCGCTGACGCCGCAGGACGGGCTCTACACGCTGGCGGTGCGCGGCAGCGATGGTGAAGCGCTGCACATTATCGGCTCGATCCAGTCGATGCTGGTCGCGCCGGAAGACCCCGGCGCGGTGCTGGCCGCGCTGACCGACCCGCGCACCCGCATCGTCACCCTGACCATCACCGAAAAGGCCTATCTCCGGGCGGCCGACGGCAGCCTCGACGAAAACCATCCCGATATCGTCCACGATCTGGGCAATCCCGGATCGCCCAGGACCGCGCATGGATTCCTGGCGGAAGCGCTGGCGCGACGCCGGGCCGCCGGCACGCCGCCCTTCACCGTGCTTTGCTGCGACAACCTGCCGGCCAATGGCGCCACGCTGCACCGGCTGCTGGTCGGGTTTGCAAAACTGCGCGATGCCGGCGCTGCTGCTTCAGGCGACGCTGCCCTCGCCGGTCATATAGCCGGCGACGTTGCATTCCCATCGAGCATGGTCGACCGCATCGTGCCGGCAACCACCGATGCCGACCGGGCGCGCATCGCGGTCGAACTCGGCCTCGAGGACGCCTGGCCGGTGATGACCGAACCGTTCCGGCAATGGGTGATTGAAAACAGGTTTCCAGCCGGCCGCCCGGCCTGGGAGAAATTCGGCGTCACCATGGTCGAGGATGTCCGGCCGTTCGAGGACATGAAGCTTCGGCTGCTCAACGGCGCCCATTCGGGCATCGCCTATATCGGCCTGCTCAGCGGCCACGTCACCGTCGACCGCGCCTTCGCGGATCCCGCGATCCGCGCGTTCGTCGACCGGCTCTGGGCCGAGGCCATCCCGACATTGCCTGGGGATGCCGGGCTCGACACGTCAGCCTATACGGCCGAACTTGCCGAACGTTTCTCCAACACCGCGCTGGCCCACCGCACCGCGCAGATCGCCAATGACGGCAGCCAGAAATTGCCGCAACGCATTGTCGCTACCGCCATCGAGCGCATCCAGGCCGGCCTGGTCCCGGAGCATCTGACGCTGGTGATCGCCGCCTGGATCGCCGCCTGCGAGGCGCGCGGCAAGGACCTGCCGGAAGCCCACTTTACCGATCCGCTCGACGCGGCGCTGGCGGCGCTCGACGAACGACGGATGCTGGAACGAGTAGCGGCGGTGTTCGACTGGGCCGGCTTCGCCAGCGGCAAGCCCGAGCGGCAGACGCTGATCGAACTGGTCGCCGCTCATCGCGAGCATATCCTGCAAGGCGGGATCGTGCTTGCGCTCTCAGCGCTCGGCATACCGGAGCCGACAAACGTAGGCTGAAGCTGGTCCGGAACCGCCCATTTCAAGCCTATTGTCCCGCCGGAGCGTCCAGCCTCTGCCGCGACGAATACTCCGTGCCTTGCGAATTCCAGAACAGTCGCACTGCCTTGCCGACCAGGTTTTCGGCAGGAACGAAGCCGACACTGAGCCGGCTATCGGAGGAATTATCCCTGTTGTCGCCAAGCACGAAATAGTGGCCTTCGGGCACGTCGAACACCCGCGTGTTGTCGGTTATTGAATTGTCCGTAAGACTGATGACGGAATAGGAAACGCCGTTGGGGAGGGTTTCACGTTGCAGTCTGGCGCTTTGGGGAGAGTCCTCGGAGCTGTACGGACCAACATCCTCGAGTTTGACCGCCACACCATTGATGCGAAGGATTCCGTCGACCATCTGGATTTTGTCGCCCGGCAGTCCAACGACCCGCTTGACGTAGTCGATGCTCGGATCCGCTGGAAATTTGAACACCACAATATCTCCGCGCTTCGGCTCGGCGGCAAAGATCCGGCCTTCGAAGGGCAGCAGCCCAAGAGGAACACTGTAGCGGCTGTAACCATAGGCAAACTTCGAGACGAAGAAATAGTCGCCGAGTTCCAGCGTTGGTGTCATGCTGCCTGCCGGGGTCGAAAACGGCTGGAAGAGGAATGTGCGGATCGCTAACGCGGCTCCGTAGGAGGTCAGCACGGCCAACAGCAGCACCGAAAGGCCGTGTGAATACCACCGGTTCGGTCTGTATCGTGACGCGAAAGGCACGACGAGCGCTACCCACAGGACCATGAGACCTAAACTGGAGAGATCCACCAGCCAGGCGAGATCGACCCCCGGCAGAACCGGGAATCCCACATATGTCAGCGCAATGCTTATGGCGCTGATCACCACCAGGCTGGCAACCGCCGGCCGGCCGGCGCCGATCCAAAGGAACCCGCCGAACGGACCGCCAAAGGCCGCGATCAGCGCCGTCGTCCACCGGGATCGCGAGGCCGCTTCCGGTTGCGTTGTCTGTTCCGTCATCGGCCACCCCAAATCGATAGACAGCCGGACTGTCGAACAACCAGAAAGCAGGGGCAAGCCCCGATCCGACTGTACCGCCGCAGCCAAATCGCGGTTCCGCCGGCGCCATCGCCTAATACAAGCTCATCTCGCCCTGACTGGCAGCCGGCATGCCGCCACCCGATCTGATCATGCTGGCTGCCCGCCCTGAAATCCCGCCAAGGCCCTGCGCCTATGCGAGACGATCCAGGATGGCGGCCGCAACAAAAAAGCCGGGCTGAGCCCGGCCTTTTCTTCAAGTCATTCTGCGGCTTACGCCGGCAGCAGCGCGCCTTCGAGCGTGGTAAGCTGGCTAAGGAACTGCTCCGCCTTGCTGCGGCTCTGGTCGTCCTTGGCGTCGGCGGCGTCTTCCTTGGCTTCCTGGATGCGGCGGGCGAGATCGGCGCGGTCGATATCGCCGACGGCGACCGCCGATTCGGCGAGCAGCGTGCAGCCGGCAGGGACGATGTCGGCAAAGCCGCCGAACACCACATAGCGCTCTTCCTTGCCGCCGGCGGTCTTCAGCGTGACGACGCCCGGCTTGATCGTGGTCATGACTGGCGCATGGTGCGCCATGACTGTCATTTCACCTTCGGCGCCTGGAATGACGACGGACTCGACCTGCTCGGAAACCAGGAGGCGCTCCGGCGAGACCAGTTCGAACTTGAAAGCTTCAGCCATGTCAATTTAGTGAGTAGGGAATAGTGAGTAGGGAGTAGGGAGAGGACAGCTGTCCTGATCACCCGGCCGCTATTCACTACTGACTACTGACTACTCCCTATTGCCTTGATTACGCTGCTTCAGCCGCCAGGCGCTGAGCCTTCTCGACCGCTTCGTCGATGCCGCCGACCATGTAGAAGGCGGCTTCCGGCAGGTGATCGTAGTCGCCGTTGCAGAGGCCCTTGAAGCCCTTGATTGTGTCGGCGAGGTCGACCAGCTTGCCCGGCGCACCCGTAAACACTTCGGCGACGAAGAACGGCTGCGACAGGAAGCGCTCGATCTTGCGGGCGCGGGCCACCGTCTGCTTGTCCTCTTCCGACAGCTCATCCATGCCAAGGATGGCGATAATGTCCTGCAGCGACTTGTAGCGCTGGAGGATCGACTGCACCTGGCGGGCGACGGCATAGTGCTCCTCGCCGACGACCAGCGGATCGAGCATGCGCGAGGTCGAGTCGAGCGGATCGACGGCGGGGTAGATGCCCTTTTCCGAGATCGCGCGGTTGAGCACGGTCGTCGCGTCCAGGTGGGCGAACGAGGTCGCAGGCGCCGGGTCGGTCAAATCGTCGGCCGGCACGTAGATCGCCTGCACCGAAGTGATCGAACCCTTGGTCGTTGTGGTGATGCGTTCCTGCAGCGCACCCATGTCGGTGGCCAGCGTTGGCTGGTAACCCACGGCCGAAGGAATACGGCCGAGCAGCGCCGACACTTCAGAACCGGCCTGCGTGAAGCGGAAGATGTTGTCGACGAAGAACAGCACGTCCTGGCCCTGGTCGCGGAAATATTCGGCGACCGTCAGGCCGGTCAGGCCGACGCGGGCACGCGCGCCCGGCGGCTCGTTCATCTGGCCATAGACCAGTGCCGCCTTGGAGCCTTCGCCGCCGCCCTTCTTGTTGACGCCGGACTCGATGAACTCGTGATAAAGATCGTTGCCCTCGCGGGTGCGCTCGCCGACGCCGGCGAAGACCGAGAAGCCGCCATGCGCCTTGGCGACGTTGTTGATCAGCTCCTGGATCAGAACCGTCTTGCCGACGCCGGCGCCGCCGAACAGGCCGATCTTGCCTCCGCGGGCGTAGGGCGCCAGAAGGTCGAGCACCTTGATGCCGGTGATCAGGATCTGCGCTTCCGTCGACTGTTCGACATAGGTAGGCGCCGGCTGGTGGATGGCGCGCATCTCGATGCCGTCGACCGGGCCTTCTTCGTCGACCGGCTCGCCGATGACGTTGATGATGCGGCCGAGCATGCCCGGGCCGACCGGAACGGTGATCGGCGCGCCGGTGTCATAGACGTCCTGGCCGCGAACCAGGCCTTCGGTGGAATCCATGGCGATGCAGCGCACGGTGTTTTCGCCCAGATGCTGGGCAACTTCGAGCACCAGGCGGTTGCCGACATTGGAGGTTTCGATGGCGTTCAAAATGGCCGGCAGATGATCGCCGAACTGCACGTCGACGACGGCGCCGATGACCTGGCGAACCTTGCCGATGGCGCCGGTCTTCTTGACGGCAACGCTCGTCGTCTTCGCTGCCGGGGCCGCGGCCTTGGCGGGCGCGGCCGCCTTCTTGGCCGGAGCGGCCTTCGCCGCTGCTGCCGGAGCCTTTGCGGCCGCCTTGGGGGCCGTCTTCGCGGGGGTCGCTGCTTTCGCCATCGTCTTTACCCTTCTCGTCCTTTGTTTCTCACGCTCCATCAGAAGGTCGATGACCTCCTGGCGGTCGCGCCTAGAGCGCTTCGGCGCCCGAAATGATTTCGATCAGTTCCTTGGTGATCTGCGCCTGCCGCTGGCGGTTATAGGTGATCGACAGTTTGTTGATCATGTCGCCGGCATTGCGCGTTGCATTGTCCATGGCGCTCATTTTGGCGCCCATCTCGCCGGCTGCGTTTTCGAGCAGCGCGCGGAAGACCTGGACCGAGATGTTGCGCGGAATGAGGTCGGTGAGGATCTCGCCCGGCTCCGGCTCGTATTCGTAGACGGCATTGCCACCGGCGGTCGCTTCGGCGGGAGCCGAAGCCACGCCGGCAGGAATGATCTGCTGCGCGGTCGGAATCTGGCTGATCACCGACTTGAACTGCGAATAAAACAGCGTGCAGATATCGAAGCCGCCTTCGCCGAACAGATGGATGATCTTACGGGCGATCGCATCGGCATCGACGAAGCCGAGCTTCTTGACATCGCGCAGGTCGACGCGGTCGATAATCAGCGAGGCATAGTCTCGGCGCAGAATGTCGAAACCCTTCTTGCCGACGCATATGATCTTGACCTGCTTGCCGTCGGCCAGAAGCCGGCGGATATGGTCGCGGGCCAGACGTGCGATCTGCGAGTTGAAGCCGCCGCACAGGCCGCGCTCGGCCGTGCAGACGACGAGCAGATGCACATCGTCCTTGCCGGTGCCGGTCATCAGCGCCGGGGCATCGCCGCCGCCGCCGATCGCCTGCGTGATATTGGCCAGCACCGCACCCATCCGCTCGGAATAGGGACGCGCCGCCTCCGCTGCTTCCTGCGCGCGACGCAGCTTCGCCGCGGCGACCATCTGCATCGCCTTGGTGATCTTCTGCGTCGCCTTGACCGAGGCGATACGGTTACGAAGGTCTTTTAATGAAGGCATGCTTCAAACCTGATCCCGAGCGTCCGGCTTCTTCTCAAGCGAAGGTCTTGGCGAAGGCGTCGATCTCGGCCTTCAGCTTGGCGCGCAGATCGTCCGACAGCGCCTTTTCCTTGCGGATGCCGTCCAGCACGTCCTTGCCGGCCGAGCGCATATGGCTGAGCAGGCCGTGCTCGAACTTGCCGACCTGGTTCAGCGCCAGCTTGTCGAGATAGCCGTTGACGCCGGCGAAGATCACCGTGACCTGCTCCTCGACCTTGAGCGGCGAGAACTGCGGCTGCTTCAACAGTTCGGTCAGGCGCGAGCCGCGGTTGAGCAGGCGCTGCGTGGCGGCGTCGAGATCGGAGCCGAACTGCGCGAACGCAGCCATTTCGCGGTACTGCGCGAGCTCGCCCTTGATCGAGCCGGCGACCTGCTTCATCGCCTTGATTTGCGCCGACGAACCGACGCGCGACACCGACAGGCCGACGTTGACCGCCGGACGGATGCCCTGGAAGAACAGGTTGGTTTCGAGGAAGATCTGGCCGTCGGTGATCGAGATCACGTTGGTCGGGATGTAGGCCGACACGTCGTTGGCCTGCGTCTCGATGATCGGCAGCGCGGTCAGCGAACCGCCGCCCAGATCGTCGTTGAGCTTGGCGGCGCGCTCGAGCAGGCGCGAATGCAGGTAGAACACGTCGCCCGGATAGGCTTCGCGACCCGGCGGGCGGCGCAGCAAGAGCGACATCTGGCGATAGGCGACGGCCTGCTTCGACAGATCGTCATAGCTGATCAGCGCATGCATGCCGTTGTCGCGGAAATATTCGCCCATGGTGGCGCCGGTGAACGGCGCCAGGAACTGCATCGGCGCCGGATCGGAAGCTGTGGCGGCGACGATGATCGAATATTCAAGGGCGCCGCGCTCTTCGAGAACCTTCACGAACTGCGCGACCGTCGAGCGCTTCTGCCCGATGGCGACGTAGACGCAGTAGAGCTTTTCCTTTTCCGGCCCGTTGTCGTGCACGGCCTTCTGGTTGAGCATCGTGTCGAGGATGATCGCGGTCTTGCCGGTCTGGCGATCGCCGATGACCAGCTCGCGCTGGCCGCGGCCAACGGGGATCAGCGCATCGATGGCCTTGAGGCCGGTCGACATCGGCTCGTTGACCGACTTGCGCGGGATGATGCCTGGCGCCTTGACGTCGACGCGCTTGCGTTCGGTCGCCTTGATCGGGCCCTTGCCGTCGATCGGATTGCCGAGCGCGTCGACGACGCGGCCGAGCAGGCCCATGCCGACAGGCGTATCGACGATGGCGCCGGTGCGTTTGACGATGTCGCCTTCCTTGATGTCGCGGTCGGCGCCGAAGATGACGACGCCGACATTGTCGGCTTCGAGGTTGAGCGCCATGCCGCGGATGCCGCCGGGGAATTCGACCATTTCGCCGGCCTGGACATTGTCGAGGCCGTAGACGCGAGCGATACCGTCACCGACGGACAGCACCTGGCCGACTTCGGAGACCTCGGCCTCCTTGCCGAAATTCTTGATCTGGTCTTTGAGAATTGCGGAAATTTCCGCGGCGCGGATGTCCATCAGCCGACCTCTTTCAGTGCAAGCTTGAGCGAATTGAGTTTGGTTTTGAGCGACGTATCGATCTGGCGCGAGCCCATCTTGACCACCAGCCCGCCGAGCAGCGACGGATCGACGGTAACAGTGATGGCCACGTCCTTGCCGGCGACGCCTTTCAGCGCGGCCTTGAGTTCGGTCTGCTGGGCAGCCGTCAGTTCATGCGCCGAAGTGACCTCGGCTGATGTCTCACCGCGCTGTTCGGCGGCGATCTTGCGAAAAGCCTTGATCATGCCGGGCACCGCGAAGAGCCGGCGGTTGCGGGCGACGACGCGCAGGAAATTGCCGGTCAGGCCAGTGATGCCGGCCTTGTCGGCGATCGACGCGATTGCCTTGGCCTGGTCCTCGCTGGAGAACACCGGGCTGTTGATGAGGCGCGTCAGGTCGGCGCTGTCATCCAGCATCCTGGCGAAACTGTCGAGGTCGGCCTCGACCTTGGCCACCGAATTCGACTGCCGCGCAAGTTCGAACAGCGAACCCGCGTAGCGTTCTGCGACACCCGAGATTGGCGATGACGATTGAGCCACGGACCGTCTTTTCTCTTGTCTGAGGGGCCGCAGATTGTTGGCGCGAGCAAAAACTCTGGCTAAATCTTTGACCTTACTAAGTTTTTCCAAGCACGGAGGCGCGGCTTCCGCTATCCCCGGCCGAAAGTCGATTGCCGTCTAGCACAGGCATTTTAAGACCGCAATGCGTCGTCCCGCATGCTTTTCGGGCACTATTGTCGCATCCGGCCGCAGAGTTCAACCGAAGCCTTTGGATTGGCTGCCGATTCAGGGCAGAAAGCCGAAGACGAAGGCAAGCGGCAACGCGGCCAGGACGAGTTCGACGACGATCGACGCCCAGTTGAAAGGCGTGTTGGCGCCGTCCGACATCATCGACAGCAAACGGCCAAAAGCGGTGAACAGCCAGGAAAAGCCGAGTGCCATATAGAGCCACGGCTGCGCCAACAGAATGCAGCACAGGCTGACGCCGAGATAGAAGCCCGACATCCGGCCGCGCCCTTCCGCGATTGCCGCTGCCCTTTCGGGCCGGACCTGCAGCCGCAGAATCCGAAATGCCAGCCCTGGCGCGAGGAAAAACAGCAGACCGAGCGCCAAGGTGACGACGGCGCTGGACCAAGCCAGCCATTCGCCTTCGCTGGTCGGCCACGGAAACGCAAATTCCATCTTGCTTTCATCCCCTCACAGCAATGCCGGATGCATTGAATGTCGCTGCAAAAAGAAGTCAAGCGCGCGGCAGTTTTGGCGCGCAATTCGTGAAGGAGCGGAAGGCTGTTTAGGCCGCGCGCGCGTCCGGCCAGCATCGTGGCCAACCTGTATTGTCAGGCGACGCCTCCCTCCTATCTGCAGGACCGGTTTTGCACAGCCAAAGGCCCCGACACCGATCGCCTTTATTTCCTGACCGGGCACCTCAATCTGGCCGGCACGGAAGCAGATCGATGGAAGCTGAAAGTGGTCGGCAGCGGCAATGTCGCCGTGGCCGCCCAGCCCTGATCTCTGTTTTGGCCCTTCAGGGCAGCATGAATGCGACCGCCGCCTCGGCATGGATGCGCGTGGTGTCGAACACCGGAATGTCGAAATCGCGCTCGCCAATCAACATGGTGATCTCGGTGCAGCCCATGATGACGCCATCGATCTTCTCATCGCGTCGCAGACGGGCGACCTCGTCGATATAGGCCGCCTTCGATGCCGCGCTGACGATGCCCCGGCAGAGCTCGTCGTAGATTACCTGGTGCACCATGTCGCGCCCGGCCTGGTCCGGCACCACGGGCTGCAGCCCGTATTTCTCCGTCAGTCGGCCCTTGTAGAAATCCTGCTCCATGGTGAAGCGGGTCGCCAGCAGCGCCGGCCGCTTGACGCCGGCGCCCTTGACCGCGACGGCCGTGGCGTCGGCAATGTGGATAAGCGGGATCGACACCGCCGCCTGCACCCGGTCGGCGAGCTTGTGCATGGTGTTGGTGCAGATCAAAAGCCCCTCTGCGCCGCCCGCCTCCAGCTTGCGCGCCGCATCCGCCAGCAGCACGCCCGCACTGTCCCAGTCGCCATGATGCTGCCGGTCGGCGATTTCGGCGAAGTCGAAGGAATAGAGCAACAGCTTTGCCGAATGCAGCCCGCTCAGCCGCTCGCGCACGATCTCGTTGAGCAGGCGATAATAGATCGCCGTCGATTCCCAGCTCATGCCGCCGATGAGGCCAAGGGTTTTCATGCGCTGAGCCTCCAGCAGGACCGAACGATCTCTCTCACAGAAAAGCTTTACGGGTCGATGTCAACCTTAACGCGCGCCGTACCACGCTCTTCGGCCCGCCTCCACAAACATCACCGCGCGCCCGATTCGGTCATCCTCGCATTGGCGCCGAGATGATGCAGGCTTTGTGTCGTGTGCCTTGAACTCCAGGCAACCGGCGGATCGGGCAGATCGAGATCGAACTGTGCCCGCCCGAGCAGCGAATTGACGATCTTGGCGCTGCGCCAAGCCATCAGGCTGAGCTGCGGCTCGGCTATGCCATGGCTGAGCCGGCCGGCATTGAGCGCGTAGATCCGGCGGTCGTCGGGCCCGTCCCATTCGACCTCGAAGCTGGCGTTGAGCCTGTAATGACCGCGCTCGTCCAGCGCGATCCTGTTCATGAGCGGCGCCATGCAATCAGGAATGGCAAAGGCATAGCCGGTGGCCAGAACCACCGCATCGACGGTGCGCGTCTCGATGGCGCCGTCGAAGCCGTTGCGCATGATCAGCCGGTATTCGCTGCCTTCCCGCGTCACGTTCAGCACTTCGCGGTGCGGCGTCATGTTGACCGCCGTCGTTTCCTCCGAGAGGTGCCGCAGCGTGTAAAGCTGGCGATAGATCGCCTTCAGTGTGCTCGTCGATGCGCCGTCACCGGCAAGCAGTTGCTGTTCCAGGATCGTCTCACGCCGCCCTTGCGGCAGCCGATGGAAGCTTTCGACATAGCCCGGCGTGAAGAGTTCGTCGGTGAAAGGCGAGTCGTCCAGTGGCAGGAAATTCGGCCGCATCGAGATCCACTCGATTTCGCGGCCGGCGAAGCGGTCGGAGGAGATCAGATGCAGAAGCACTTCGGCGCCGCTCTGGCCACCGCCGATCACGGCGACACGCTGTCCGCTCAGGCGATCGAGGCGGTTGGCGGCCTGGGCGTTGTGGAAGCATTGATCGGAGGCCGCCGCCCGCGCCCAGGCGGGGATGTTGGGCACCAGCCCGACGGCAATGGCGAGATTGCGCGCGTTCACCTGCTCGCGGCCGATACGCAGCCTGAAATTCGTTCCGTCGAAGTCGATCCGGTCGACGGCGCTGGCGAAGCGCAGCGAAGACAAGTTCTCGCCGACCCATCCGAGATAGCGGGCGAATTCCGGCCGCGGGATGGCTGAGAAATCCGCGTTGAGGAATTCATAGAACCGCTTCTGCGCGACCAGATAGGACATGAACGACCATGGGCTGGTCGGATGCGTCGCGGTGACGAGATCCTTGAGGAAGGATGTCTGCAGTTCGACGCCCGGCAGCATCATGCCCGGGTGCCATTCGAGCCGCGTCGCCCGATCGAAGAAGCGCGCTTCGACGCCGTCCACCGCATCGAGATGGGCGGCGAGGCTGAGATTGAACGGCCCGACGCCGATGCCTGCGAGGTCAAGCGTATGGGTCATGGCGAACTCCTTATGGAGCTGGCTGGGCTGATGGGAGATCGCCGGGCTGACTCGGGGTTAAGCGGATTGTCGAGAGGTGTGCCAAGGTCGGGCAGAGGGCGTTCGCCGCTGTCGCCGTAGCCGATGGCGAAACGCACCTTGTTGATGGCGATGCGTGGGATCTTCGGAGCAAACAGATCGAAGAGCGCGAACCGTTCCGACAGCTCAGGGTTCTGCGCCTGGTAGCGCCGGATGGCGGCGGCCAGGATGGCGTAGAAAGTCCTCTCGTCGAAGCGGTCATAGGCGGCCAGCGCCTCGGATAGGAAGCGCAGAACGCTGACGATGTGTCCCGTTTGCAGATGCTGGAGAAGATGTGCCGGCGGCCGGCGCTTCAGCGTCGACAGGATTTTGGGGTCGAGGCCGGCCAGTTCGGGAAACGGCTGGTCGACGAGGTCGAGGTCGCCCTGGAAATCCTTGACCGCCACGCCGAGAGGCGCCGCTCCGTCGAGGATGATGGTGACGTTCTGGCCATGGGCGATGAAGCCGACGCCGTAACGGCACATGAAGTGGTAGAGCGGCACGAAGGCCGTGGAGAACAGGCGATCGAGCCATGCCTCCGGACCAAGGCCGGACTGCTCCATCAGGGCGCTGGCGATCGGCCTGCCATGGGCGTCGCGCTGCGGCAGGGCGCCCATCATCATCGGCCGCTGGCCCGCTGTCAGATCCTTTTCGGGGCTTTCGCGCCATATGGCGCCCAGCATCTCGCAAAACTGATAGGGCGCACCTTCAACGCCGGTATAGTGCGGATGCGGATAGAAGGCGCCGCCGACTTCCTTCAGCACCTTGACGTCCTTGAGCACCGGGTCCGCGGCCGCCACCGTGGCCAGCCAGCGCGACAGATCGGCGCCGATCGCCATGTATTTGCCCGGCACGCCGCGCCACGCTGACGTGTTGAGGACGGTCAGCGGCAGCTTGACATGCAGCGCCTCGGGCCGCGCCGCATTGGCAAGCGTGCGCAGCGACTGCAAGGGCAGGAACGGATCGCCGAACTGGCCAAGCGGCACCAGCCGGCCGGCGGCGATCTCGCTACCATATTGCGAGGCGATCATCGCCTGCCACTGCCAGGGGTGGACCGGCAGCAGCCTATGCGTCGATCGCGAGATCCCGGCGGCGCTGAAAGCCGCTTCGAGCCTTGCGCGCTCGTAGTCGCCGAGTGCGGCCTGCAGCAGCGCCTCTTCGTCGAGCCCGCAGTCAAGCGCCAGCAGGCAGCGATCGCTGGCGGCGGCAAGCCAGAAGAGCTGGAATGCGGTGGCCGATTCTGGCGCGTAGCGCTCGAAGTCGTCCCGTCCCCAGCCAAGCCGTCCCTTGTTGGCAGGGGCCTTCGGATGGCCGTCGAGCAATGCCTGCAACTCGGTATCCGGCAGCGCGGCTAGATCGGCGGCCGGTCGATTGCCGCGTGCCTTGGCGATCCGCATGTCGGCCATCAGCGTGTTGTAAAGCTCCTTCGCATAGGTGCAGAATGTTGCCGGCGACATGCCGAGCGTCTCGCGCGCGTCGGCGAAGAAGGCGACCGCATCGTCGACCGGCAGCTCGATGCCGGCGTCGCGAGTCAGCGTCTCCGGACGGACGGCGATCTGGCCCCACAGGCGCCGCGTCGCGGCAAAGCGATAGGTCACGCCGGGGCCGGGCGTCAGCTCCCATCGGCCGGGCGAAAGCTCGCGCGGCGACAGGCACTCCTCGAAGGTCAGTTCGGAAATGGCCTTGGCGACGGCGTCGCGGTTGATCGCGGCCCAGCGTGTCGCCTCCCCCGCTTTGGCAATCGGTTGCTGCACCGTCACAGCGGCACCTCGCGGAAGAAGCGCTGGCGTTCGCAGCAGACCAGCGCCGCGCGCTTGTGCGGGAAGTCGAACTCCTTGACTTTGTCGTAGGCGGCGCCGGCGCAATAGCTCAGCATCTTCTGGTGCGCGGCGCGTGGCTCGCCGACGACGCGCTGCGTGCGCGGCTCGTCGAGGAACAGATAGTGGGTGACGGAGCGGAACAGTGACAGCGTCTTCGGCCGGCCGAGATGGCGCATATTGCCGATCAGCCCATGCCAGCCGCGGTCCCAGTCGAGCGGCTCATAATAGGGCCCGAGCCGGTCCTCCTTGGCCCAGTAGAACTCGAAATAGCCGGTCGGCTCGCCGTCGAAGCTGGCGATGACGCCGAAAATATGCGGATCGCTTTCCTGCTCGGCGAGATATTTGTCGAGATCCTCATGGCTCTGGGCAAGTTCCCAGAAGAAGGCGACGCGGCCATCGTTCATCCAGCGATGGAAGAGGTCGAGATCGGTCCGGCGGTCGATCGGCCGCAGCGACACGGTGAGGCCGATTTCCGGAATCCAGCGTTCGTACATCGGGCCGCAGGGGCGCGGTTGGCGCAATGGCGGCAGCCGGTCTTCCGGGCCGATAGCGGTCGTCAATGCCGGATAGGTGACATGCGAGGCCTGGCTGCGCCACAGCAGCGGCAGCTGGCGCAGGACCGAGCGATGGATGACGGCGCATTCCGGTTCACCCGGAACCGTCTCGGTGGCCAGCGCCGAAACCGGCCACAGCGTCTTGGCCGCCGGCAGGAAGGCGCAGTCGAAGGAAGGATGCAGGCGCAGCACGGCGTCGACGAGACCTGCCAGGATTTGCGGTTGGTCGAGGCGGCCGCCAATGAACGCGACATCGTCGATGAGCAGGCGGCCATCCGCGTCGGAGATGCGGGCCTGTCCCACCGCTGTTCCCTCAGCGTTGACCAGGCTGACATGGCCATCTCCGGCACAAATGGCGAGCGGCTCCGCGGCCGAGGCCAGATGCTGCCATCCTTCGTTGCCGGCGACGGTGGCGGGTGACCAGTTTTTCGCAGCCTCGATGTTCATGCGTATTCTCTCACATGCAGGGGGTTCGGAAGCTCGACGTAACCTGCCAGCGGGTCGGTCACTTCGGTGTTCTCATTGATGTCGCGCAGCGCGATCAGGAAATTGCCCTTGGCGGCGAGCGTCGGCGCGTTGAGCAAATAGTCGACGCAGGACCGGTCAGCCATCGGCGTGGCGGCCAGCCGCTCGAGCGAGCGGCGGAATATCGCCAGCAGATCGTCTTCGTTGGTGAGGCCAGCGGCGGCAAGGGCTGCGACGGCGGCGAAAGCGCCATTGACGACCAGATAGTAGCCGAACAGCTTCGCGGCCGCTTCCGCTGGGAAGACATGATCGCCCGCCTGACCAGCCTCGGGCACGAATTCGCGCAGCCTGGGCAGGAATTCCTCGACATAACCGGTGCCCTGGCAGTCGCGAAAATAGAGCGCATTCGGCCAGCCGCCGGCGAGGCCGACGACGAGGTTCTGCTGATGGGCGCCGAACAGCAGGCCGAATTCCGAGAAGGCAACGATAAACGGCTCGATGGCGGCATGAAGGAAACGCTCGAACCACAAACGCGCCGTTTCCTCGACAGGTCGCTTCTCGTCGCGGGCGATGCGGCGGACCAGGTCGGACAGATGGCTTTCGGTACGGCCGGGATGGCGCTCGCAAAGCGCGCCGAGAACGGCAGCCCGCGGACTTCCCATGCCGCGAAACGGGTTTTCGCGAAACGAGACAATGGTATCCGTCATCAGCCGGCCGTCTTCGTCACGCAGGCCGAACCAGGCGGGCTCACCTAGCACCGTCATGGTCGGGCAGCGGCTCTGCAAGGCGCCGCCGAGCTTGCCCTTGACCAGCCGGTGCACCGAAAGGCCGCGCCGGCACTCATGCTCCTCGACGATGCGCCTGGAATTAGTCAGGCGCAGGCTGAGCGAGAATTTCAGCATCCACTCGGCTTCAGCTGAATGAACCGTGCGCAGCGAGGTCGTGGCCCGCCACGCTGGTCCGCCGAGCCCAACATCGACGATACGGCCGGCGCAAAACAGGCGCTCGACGCGGTCTTCCAGCATGAGCCGTACGGCCTGCCACGGATGCATCGGAACGAGAACCTTGCCCTGTTGCTTGCCAGCCCGAGCAAGCAGCTGCGGATCGCTGGCGGCAAGCCCGCGGACCATCTCGGTGACATCTAGCGGCTCGACGCTGCCCCCAGTGAGGATGGTCGGGTCGACGGCCCACCAGCGCAGTTTGAACGCATTGCAGTATTCATGCCCGAAGCGCGCGGAATCCGTGTGCGTGAACTCTTCGCGACTCATCGGCGCCGGATGCACGGCATGGCCGAAGCGCAGGGCGCTTTCGGCATCGATGAAATCAGGATCGCCTTCGGAGAAGGGCCGCGACGATCCACGCGCCGCAGTCGCGTCAGCGATTGCGGCGATGCTGGCCAGGCTGCGGCGCAGGAAGGTCAGTCGGCTTTTCGCTGTCGCCCGGCCGGCAATGTCAGGCTCCGCCAGGATCAGCGCCAAAAGACTGAAAAGGTCGATCTCGGACGCCTCGCCATCGGCCCCCTCGCTACTAATATCGAGGCGCCAGAGCGGCATCGCGAAATCGTGGTAACCAACCTTCGAGCGATGCCGCGCCTCGACGAGCACCGCCGCGCGCGAGGCAGGGAAATTCAGACGCAGCACGGCCGCCTGCGGCCGAAACAGCCCGGTTTGGCTGGCGTCGACGAATTCCCAGCCATCCCATTCCCGCAGCAACGCGTTGAGGAACGGGCTTAATGCAGAGGAAGATTCTGGCTTTACTTGTTCCATGTGCATCCTCATAAATCCACACAATACTGTAGTATTATATATTATACGCTGTGGTTATTAGAACATTTCTGTTGATTATTTATTCTAACCAGGAAATAAGCTTCGCGTTATGACGACCAGTATGAAAAATCGATCTTCGCTTCTTCGCCGCCTGGCAATCGCGGTCTCGGCAATCGGCTTCGGCCAGTCGGCCTTCGTATCGCTCGTTCCCCTGGTGATGGAGCGGCTGAGGCTCGACACGTTTGCCATCGGCGCGGCAACTGCTGTCGGCGCGGCGGCCTTTCTGGTCGGCTCGCCGCTGTGGGGTCGCATGGGCGAGCGGCTTGGCCATGCCAGGCTGCTGCGCTTGCTCGGCCTCGCCATGCTGGCCGGCCAGGCGGTGTTCGCCATTCTGCTGATAGCCGGCACGGGAGCCGCGCTGGGCATCGCTTTGCTGATGCTTTCGCGAACCGTGTACGGTTTTGCCGCGTCCGGCGTCATGCCGACGGCGCAGGTCTGGGCCAGCCGCTCGGTTGCCGATGACAGGCGACAGGCCGCGCTGGGACTGCTTGGCGCCGGCGTCAGCATGGGGCGGCTGGCCGGCGCGCTGGCGGCAACGGCTGCCGTCCTGTCGCCGCTGCTGCCGCCCATCCTGTTCCTGTTCAGCCCGCTGTTGCTGTGGCTCGCGCGGGGCAAAGGGGAAGCCGGCGGACGGACCGACGGCAGGGCGGCCGACGTCGGCCGTGGAATATCGCCCTTCGATCGCCGCGCTCTGCCTTGCCTGGCGATGGGCTTGTGCCTGACGCTCGGCTTCGGACAGGTGCAGATGATGCTCGGCCCGATGACCCAGCAGCGTTTTGGCCTTGGTGCGACGCAGGCCACGACGTTGACCGGCCTGGCCCTGATGCTGGTCGCCGTCGTCATGGTTCTGGTCCAGGGACTGCTCATGGCGCGCCTGCGGCTGGCGGAGCGCAACAGCGTCGTCGTCGGCTGTCTCATGGTTTGCGTCGGCATGACGGCGCTGGCCGTCACGGCCAGCCATGTTGCCTCGGCAGCGTCTCTGGTGGTGGCGGCGGCCGGCATTGCCCTGGCGACACCCGGCTACACCGCCTGGCTGATGAAGCGCCTGGAGCCCGGCGAGCAGGGCGCGGCGGCCGGCTGGCTCACCAGCACCCATGTGCTCGGCCAGAGCATCGGCGCATTGGCCGGCGGCTTCGCCTTCACGCTCTGGCCCTTTGCGCCGCTGGCCGGCTGCGCGGCGCTGGCTCTGGCCGCCGCCGGTCTTGCAGCCATGGTTCATAAGCACTAGCGAACCCGCGCTCATTCGGCGACCTCCGGCAGCGGCATCGGCGTTCCTGGCTGGGTCTTTGCGGCATCGGCGAAATGAGCATTCAGCATGCGATAGGTCGCCACCACGGCGATGCCCGACAGCACTGTCGCCAGGGTGAACAACGCGGAGTAGCCGAGCATGTCGGCAAGGCGGCCGGCAAGCATGGAGCCGACGAGGTAGACGATGAGCTGGGCGCAGGACAGGATGGTGAAATCGGTGCCGGGTTGGTCCGACGACGTGACGGACATGAACAGGCTGTAGAGCGCCACGATCTCCATGTAGCGCACCAGCGTCTGCAGGAACGACGCGCCGAAGATCGGCCAGAAGCCGGCGATAGCGCCGAAAGCGTGCAGCGCGAAGATCAGGAAGCAGATGGTTCGCAGCGCGCCGAGCAGGCCGAGCACCGAGGCGGCGCCCCTGTTGTGCAGCAGCCGCGCCGCCAGCGCCGAGCCGCCGAGCCCGACGGTGAGCGCGGCACCGCCCGAGAGATAACCGATGATATCGAGCGGCACGCCGGCATCGACGAGATAGGAGCCTTCCATCGACTTCACCAGCCCCTCGCTGGCGCGGTAGATGAGCGCGATCCACAGGATCTGGCGTGCCTCCGGCCGGCGCAGAAAGCGCAGGATCGAGGGGCGGTCGATGGCCGCCTGCGGCGCGCTGGCGACGGGATCGGTCTCGCGCATGGCGAAGGCGGCGACCAGCGGGATGATGGACAGCGCGGCCACCATGGCCACCATGGTTTGCCAGCCGGCATGATGATAAGCCAACAGGCCGAGCGTGCCGCCGAGAACGACGCCGAGCGCGACGGCGCCGCCCTGGATCGCATTGCCGATCGGCCTGTCCTTCGGGTCGAGATATTTGGCCGCGTAGCCGTCGGTGGCGATGTCCTGGGTCGACATCAACAGGCTCACGACAAGGCCGACGGCAAAGATACCGGCGACATCGGTCGGCTCGATCCAAAGCATGGCGGCGATGCCGGCGATGACGCCGATCTGGGTGATGATGACCCAGCCGGCGCGATGGGCGCGGGCCATTGGCCGAAAGCGGTCGACCAGCGGCGCCCATAGGAATTTCAGCACCAGCGGCAGCATCAGCAGCGCCATCAAGCCAATGGCGGTGCGCGACACGCCCTGCTCGCGCAGGATCGGCGGGATCGCCGCGGCAAACAGATAGCTCGGGATGGCCTGCGCCAGATAAAGGCAGGCGAGAACGACGAAAAGCCGCAGGCGCGAAAGCCCGGCGGGCGCCGGCCGGTCTGCGTCGGCGCTCATTTGACATAGTCCTTCGGTGCGTAACCGTTCAGGAAGGCGCCGGCCTCCGCCCGGCTGCGGGTGACGAGCACTGGAAAGCCGAACAGGCTTTGCCAGACGCGCTGCATGTTCTCGTCGGCGGCGGGGCGCACCAGCGCACAGGCGCGGCAGGCTTTTTCGAGCTGCTCGCGTTCCGCCTTGTACCAGAGGTTTTGCGCCTTGCGCTGGGCGTCGCTCAGCGCGATCTCGATGCGGATATCGACCAGGAGCACGAACGGCTCCCGTTCCTGCGAAAGGCGGCCGAGCGCCTCGATATAGCGCGCGCCATCCGCCGGATCGGCTGGCGCTTCTGCCAGCAGCGAGACCAATGCACCGTTTCGTTGGAGAGACACCGCCACCGCCGCCCCTCAGAATGTGATCTGGTAGGACAACGCAACCGAACGTCCCAGACCCGGAACGTCGGCGCCGCGGGTCGCCGATGCGGAAGGGTTGATGTAGTAGGTGTCGAACACATTGCGCACGGCAAGGTTCAGCACGCTTTCATTGCCGAACGTCTTCGAGACGGCGAGATTGACCAGTGCTGCACCGTCCAGTTCCTGGGTGGCGATGCGGTCGCGTCCGGAAAACAGCTCCAACTCGCTGCGCAGGGTCAGCTCGTTCTCGAAACGGGTGGTGAGATAGACCAGGCCCTTGTAGGTCGAGGGGACACGGTTGTTCGGCAGATACTCGTTCGCTTCGATGTGGCCGTCGCGATCCGCGTCGTATTTGCCTTCGACATAGCCGACCGATCCGCCCAGCGTGAACATGCCGCTGAGGTCTGCCTCGAGATTGGCTTCGACGCCCCAGATACGTTCCTTCTGCTGCGATACCCGGTTGTTGACGATGTCGTAGCTGACGCCGTTGTCCGAGGTCGACAGATAGGTGCTGACGCCGCCGCGATAGTCGCCCCAATCGCCGCGCAGACCGGCTTCCCAGGTGTTCACCAGCTGGGGTTCAGGCGCGATATCGGCATAGCTGATCGCGTAATCCGGCGCGTTGGTGCACGGCAGCAGCGGCCGGATGGCGGTGCCATAGGCGTCGCAGGTTTCGGCGTTGGAGTTCAACCCGGCCCGGCGGGTGAAGCCGCCAATGTCGGTCAGGCTGTAGCCTTGCGAGAAATTGCCGAAAAGCTGCATCCTTTCGGTCAGATCGTAGACGGCGCCGGCGTTGAAGGTGACGGCGTCGTAGTCGAACGAGCCGCCGGTCACCTGGATCGCCGGCAGGCCGATAATGTTGCGGCCGAGCAGAACGGCAGCGGCAGGCCGGGTGAAGTCTTCAACGTTGAGATAAAACTGGTCGTAGCGCGCGCCGCCGCTGATGCGAAAGCGATCCGTCACCGGAATTTCGCCCTGCGCAAACAAGGCAACCGAGTTCTGGGTCGTGGGCGAGATGGCGTCCTGGCCGTTGGTCAGCTGCTGATCGGTGGCATCGAAAACGTAGTCGGCGCCCCAGGTCAGTGTGCTGCCCTGAGTGATAAAGTCCATCGGCGTGTTGACGGTCAGGTTGACGCCGCCGCGCCGCGATTGCAGCGCCGTCTGGTTGAAGTCGGCGGTCGGGTCCGTACCCGGCGGCAGGATCACCGGCCGCGTCGGGTTCGTCGGTAAATACACCTGGCTGTTGACGGCCGAGAATTTGGTAAAGGGCGACTGCTTGAAGATGTCGTTGTAGAACGCCTTGACCTCGAGGTTTCCGAGCGCGAAGTCGCTGTCGGTGTATTTGGCGGTCAGATATTTCGAATCTTCCTTCAGCGGTTTGCCTTCATAGGGATCGCCGAAATCCGGGGAGACGGGATTGGTCGTGTAATCGGTGAACCAGTCCGGCTTCTGGTTGGCATAGGTCCACTCGACGCTGGCCTCGAAGCGCCTGGAATCGAACTGGTAGCCGGCCACGCCGAAGAGATTGCCCGTGCCGGTGCGGTCGCCGCCGCCTTGCCCAAGCATGGCGTCGGAAGCCACCTCGTTGCCGTGGCCGTCATAGGTGCGGCGCGACAGATCACCGGACGCCGAGAAGAAATAGTCGAAATCGCCTTTCTTGCCCTCGACCGAGACACTGGTGCTTGGCCCGGCCGACTTGCCGGGGTTTTCGGTGAAGGCGGTGACGCCGGTGCGCACCGTCACCTTCGGCTTGTCGCTGTCGCCGCGCTTGGTGATGAAGTTGATCGTGCCGCCGGTGGCGCCGGCGCCATAAAGGCTGGACGCGCCATTGATGACTTCGATGCGCTCGACCGAATTCAGGCCGATCATCGACAGGATGCGTGAGACGTCCCGCAGCGGTGTGTTGCGCGGCACACCGTCGACCATGATGAGAACGCTGCGCCCGCGGAAGGTTTCCGAAGCGCCGGAAATGGTCTGGTTGCGTGGCGCGTAGCCGGGGACGATGCGGCTGATCAGGGTCGCGGCGTCGATATTTTCCTGCGCGGCTTCCTCGACCTGTTCCTGTTCCACGACCTGGACAGACTGGGCGACGCTGGAAATCGACCTTTCATTGCGGCCGGTGACCAGTATCTGATCGAGCACGGTGGCTCCCTGCTGGTCCGTCGGAGCGGCTTCCTGGGCAAATGCCGCGCCTGCCATAATCGACGAACCCAAAGCCGATGACCAAAGAAGCGTACTGAAAAATCTGCGCATGCTGTCCCCATCCATGCCCTGGTCCCCAGCGCCAGAGCGGAAAGGCCCAGTTATAATTCATGATAAAACGAGTCAACATTTATTTTGTGGCTTTTCAAATCAGGATTAGTCAGCGAACGGATGGGAGCCGGGTACATGAACGGCGCGCATTTTAGCCGGCACTAAGATGCTGAGTTTTCTTGACAAACGGCTTACGGGCGGGCGGCGGCGGCGTCAGCCTTTGTGCTTACAAGAAGCTCTGCGGATCGATGTCGACCTGCACGCGGACCGAGCCGCGCTGCTTCGGCCCTTCGGCCAGCATGGTGCGGATGAAGCCTTGGATGTCGGCGCGCTTTTCACCCTGGATCAGCAAACGGAAACGATGGCGCCCACCGAGCAGCGACAGCGGCGCCTCGGCCGGACCGAGCACGAACAGGTCGCTGGCCTGGGGTGCTGCACGGCGCAGGCCGCGCGCGTGGCCTTCGGCCTCGGCCCGCGTCACCGCACTGACGATGACGCCGGCAAGCCTGCCGAAGGGCGGCAGGGCTGCCCGTTCGCGCTCAGTGATCTCGCGCTCGTAAAAGGCCTCGGCATCGCCCGAGACGATCGCCCGCATCACCGGATGGTCCGGCTGGAAAGTCTGCAGCAGGCCGAGGCTCTTCTTGCCGGTGCGGCCGGCGCGTCCAGTCACCTGGCTGAGCAATTGGAAGGTCCGTTCGGCGGCGCGCGGATCGCCATTGGCGAGGCCGAGATCGGCATCGACGACACCGACCAGCGTCATGTTGGGAAAGTTATGGCCCTTGGCGACCAGCTGCGTGCCGATGACGATGTCGGCCTCGCCATTGGCGATGGCCTCGAGCTCCAGCCGCAGCCGGCGCACCCCGCCCATCAAATCGGATGACAGGACGATCGTGCGCGCGTCGGGGAAATGCGCCACGACTTCTTCAGCTATCCGCTCGACGCCAGGCCCGCAGGCGACCAGATGGTCGAGCGTGCCGCATTCCGGACAAGCCTCCGGCCGCTTCTCATTGTGCCCGCAATGATGGCAGACGAGTTGGCCGCGAAAGCGGTGCTCGACCAGCCAGGCCGAACAGACCGGGCAGCCGAAGCGGTGGCCGCAGACACGGCACAGCGTCAGCGGCGCATAGCCGCGCCGGTTGAGGAACAGCAGCGACTGCTCCTTCTTCTCCAGCGTACGTTGCATCTGGTCGATCAGCAGCGGCGACAGAAAGCCGCCGCGGGCCGGCGGCGCGCGCCGCATGTCGATCGTCTTGAGATCGGGAAGCGCGGCTTCGGCAAAGCGCGCCGACAGCACCGCCCTGCTGTAGCGGCCCTGCTGCGCATTGACCCGGCTTTCGACCGATGGCGTCGCCGACGCCAGCACCACCGGGAAGCCGCTGATATGGCCGCGCACCACCGCCATGTCGCGGGCATTGTAGAAGACACGGTCCTCCTGCTTGTAGGCAGGGTCGTGCTCCTCGTCGACGACGATCAGCCCGAGCTCGCGGAACGGCAGGAACAGCGCCGAGCGTGCGCCGGCGACGACGCGCACGCCGCCTTCCGCCACCTGTCGCCAGACCTTTTCGCGCATTCGGGGCGGCAGGTCGGAATGCCATTCCGCCGGCTTGGCGCCGAAGCGCTGCTGAAAGCGTTCGAGGAAGGCATGCGTCAGCGCGATCTCCGGCAAAAGGATCAACACCTGCCTGCCCTGGTCGAGGGCTGCCGCCACCGCCTCGAAATAAACTTCCGTCTTGCCCGAGCCGGTGACGCCGTCGAGCAGCGTGACGTTGAAAGCAGCGGCCGTGACATTGGCGCGCAGCATGGCGGCCGCGTCTGCCTGGTCCGGCATCAGCTCCGGCATGGCGTAGGAAGGATCGGGCGCGGCGACCACCGGTCGAGGCGGGATCATCACCGTCTCGAACACGCCTTGCGCCTTGAGCCCCTCGACCACCGTCGACGACACGCCCGCCGCGTGCGCCAGGCCGGATCGCGTCCAGGCAAGCCCCCCTTCCGCCGTCTCCAGCACGCGCGTCCTGGCATCCGTCATCCGGTCGGGCATGACGAGGGTCCGCTGCAGGCCCTCGATCCATGGTTCGGGATCGAACGCCTCCGGCGCGCGCAACAGCATGCGCGCCACCATGCCGGGCGGCGACAGCGTGTACTGCGCCAGCCAGTCGACAAAGCGGCGCATGCCGCGGTCGATCGGCGGGCAGTCGAAGACCTGTTCGATCGGGCGCAGCTTTTTGGCGTCGATATTCTCGACCGCACCATCCCAGACGATGCCGGCAACCTGGCGCGGACCGAGCGGCACGCGCACGATCGAGCCCGGCACCACGCGCACGCCGGCAGGCACAGCGTAGGTGTAGGGCCGTTCGGCCGGCATCGGCACCAGCACCGGCGCGGCTGCGACAAAGGGCGAATCTTCGATCATCGGGCGTGACCTTGCCCCGACTTTGGTCTAGATCAAAGGGCAACCCCGAATGTGCATGGCATGCACATGGAAATCTTTCAGGAGACCCCCATGAAATTTTTTGTCGACACCGCTGACATCAAGGACATCAAGGAACTGAACGACCTGGGGCTGCTCGACGGCGTGACCACCAATCCCTCGCTGATCCTGAAATCCGGCGGTAAGATCGCCGAGGTCACCAAGCAGATCTGCGACATCGTCAGGGGCCCGGTTTCGGCCGAGGTTGTTGCGGTCGAATACAAGGACATGATGGCCGAGGCCAACATCCTGGCCAAGATCGCCGACAATGTCTGCATCAAGGTGCCGCTGACGCTCGACGGCCTGCGCGCCTGCAAGACGATCCGCACCGAGATGAACCGCATGGTCAATGTAACGCTGTGCTTCTCGGCCAACCAGGCGCTGCTGGCGGCCAAGGCCGGCGCCTCGTTCATCTCGCCCTTCGTCGGCCGCGTCGACGATACCGGCGCGGACGGCATGGAACTGATCCAGGAGATCCGGCAGATCTACGACAATTACGATTTCGACACCGAGATCCTCGTCGCTTCGGTTCGCACCGTGAACCACGTCAAGCAGGCAGCCCTGATCGGCGCCGATGTCGTTACCGCGCCGGCCGCGACGCTGAAGGCGCTGGTCAAGCACCCGTTGACCGACAAGGGCCTGGATCAGTTCGCTGCCGACTGGGCCAAGACCGGCCAGAAGATCGGCTGAGATCGGTTCGATACAAACGAAAAAAGGCCGGGAAACCGGCCTTTTTGTTGCGGACTGCTAAAAGTCTAGTTGGCAGCGCCAGGGAATGCTCAGGCCTTCTTGCCGTGCCTGACCAAGTCCTGGGCGACCGACAGGCTCACCATTTCAGCCAGTTCACGCGCGGCGCGGTTCTCGGCGTCGAGCTGTGCCCGGTAGGAGGCGAACTCCTGCGTCGGCTTGTCGAAGGATGATGGGATCGACCGTTTGCCGGTGGCGATCACCACGCCGGTCCTGGCATCGGTCAGCACATAGTTTGCGGTCAGCGTCACCGTGCCTGCCGTCGGCTCGTCTTCGTCGGTCTGAATCTGCACCACCGCGGCCGATTCGACCAGTTCGGTGACACCGAGATCGAGCATGTAGACCGGTGCCGTCGTCTCGCCGGCACCCTGGCCGAAGGCGAAGATCAGATTGTTGCGGACCTGCTGGGCATAGCGGGTCTTGACCGGCTTGACCGCGATCGAGGCGAGCTCCGCCGACGCGCTGACAGTCGAGCCTGCCGTCAGCGGCGCGCTCGAATAGAGCGGCCTGACCGTGCAGGCCGAAACCAGCGTCATCGAGGCCACAAGCCCGCAGAGCGCGGTGCGGCGCAGCACATGCGTCGTCTTTCCGAAGTCAAGCCCCGTCTTTTTGAAATCAGGCAACGACATTGACGATCCTCTGCGGCACGATGATCACCTTGCGGGGCGCCTTACCTTCCAGCGCTTTCTGCACGAAGTCGAGAGCCAGAACCGCTTTTTCGACCGCACCTTGGTCCGCGTCGCGGGCAATTGTCAAATCGCCGCGCTTCTTGCCGTTGACCTGAACCGGCAGCACGATCTCGTTGTCGACCACCAGCGCCGGGTCGTAGACCGGCCATGGCCGTTCGGCGACCAGATCGGTGCCGCCGAGCGTGTGCCAGCACTCTTCGGCCAGATGCGGCATGACCGGCGCGACCACATGCACAAGGATCTCCACCGCCTCGCGGCAGGCGCCTTTCAGCGCCGCATCGGCCTTGCCCTCGGCAACGTCGTTGAGCGGCGTGTTCAAGGCATTGGCAAGTTCGTAGATGCGGGCGATGGCCCGGTTGAAGCCGAGCTTCTCGATATCCTCGCCGATCGCTTTCAGGATCTTGTGCGCGGCCTTGGAAACGGCGCCCGCCTCGCCCTCCGGCGCCGCCTGCGGCTTGGCGCCGTCAAGCGTCTCGGCGGCAATGGACACAAGGCGCCAGACACGCTGGATGAAGCGATGTGCGCCGGCGGCGCCATCGTCCGTCCACTCGACGTCGCGCTCGGGCGGCGAATCCGACAGCATGAACCAGCGTGCGGTGTCGGCGCCGTAGCCGTCGGTGATGTCTTCCGGGCTTACCGTATTCTTCTTCGACTTCGACATCTTTTCGAGTGAGCCGATCGCCGCCTCTTCGCCGGTGGCGATCTCGATGGCGCGGCGCTTGCCGCCGACATCCTCGATCCTGACCTCAGCCGGCGACAGCCAGCGGCCATTGTTCGACGCACCGCCGACGCGGTAGGTCTCATGCACCACCATGCCTTGCGTGAACAGGCCCTTGAATGGCTCGGCCAGGTCGAGATGCCCGGTCGCACGCATGGCGCGGGTGAAGAAGCGCGAATAGAGCAGATGGAGGATCGCGTGCTCGATGCCGCCAATATACTGGTCGACGGCCAGCCAGTCATCGGCAGCCTTGGGCTCCGTCGGCTCATTGGCCCAGGGCGCGGTGAAGCGCGCGAAATACCAGGACGAATCGACGAACGTGTCCATCGTGTCGGTCTCGCGGCGCGCATCCTTGCCGCATTGCGGGCACTTCACATGCCGCCAGGTCGGGTGACGGTCGAGCGGATTGCCGGGACGGTCGAACTCGATGTCGTCGGGCAGCTTGACGGGCAGGTCGGCCTTCGGCACCGGCACGACGCCGCAATCCTCGCAATGGATCATCGGGATCGGGCAGCCCCAGTAGCGCTGACGCGAAATGCCCCAGTCGCGCAAGCGGAAGTTCACCTTGCGCTCCGCCATTGGCCGCCCGCCTATGGTCTTCTGCTCCAGGAGCTTTGCCACCTCGTCGAACGCCTGCTCCGGCTTCAGGCCGTCGAGAAAGCGCGAATTGATCATCACGCCGTCATCGACATAGGCCTCTTCCGTGACCTGGAAGGTCTTGGCGTCGGCATCTTCCGGCATCACCACCGGGATCACCGGCAGGCCGTATCTGTTGGCGAAATCGAGGTCGCGCTGGTCGCCCGACGGGCAGCCGAATATGGCGCCGGTGCCGTATTCCATCAAAACGAAATTGGCGACATAGACCGGCAGTTTCCATGAGTCGTCGAACGGATGGACGACGCGGATGCCGGTGTCGAAGCCTTTCTTCTCGGCAGTCTCCAGCGCGGCCACCGAGGTGCCCATGTGACGGACCTCGTCGATGAACTTGGCCAGCTCGACATTGGTC
This sequence comes from Mesorhizobium sp. LNJC405B00, assembly GCF_000502615.1. NCBI lineage: Bacteria > Pseudomonadati > Pseudomonadota > Alphaproteobacteria > Hyphomicrobiales > Phyllobacteriaceae > Mesorhizobium > Mesorhizobium sp. LNJC405B00. Next base: position 148,494 of record NZ_AYWC01000002.1, read on the forward strand.
TCGGCGGCCTTCCTGGCCAGCGGATGGTCGGCGGCGACCGCCATGAAAGAGGCGCCGAAAATGGTGTCGGGCCTGGTCGTGTAGACCTCCAGTTCCTTCGCATCGCCAACCGGAGCGGCCAGCGGCCAGCGGATCAGCAGCCCTTCCGAGCGGCCGATCCAGTTCTGCTGCATCAGCTTGACCTTTTCCGGCCACTCGCCGAGACCATTCAGCGAGTCCAGCAGGTCCTGCGCGTAGTCGGTGATCTTGAAGAACCACTGCGTCAGCTCGCGCTGTTCGACCAGCGCGCCCGAGCGCCAGCCACGGCCGTCGATGACCTGCTCGTTGGCGAGCACCGTCATGTCCTCCGGGTCCCAGTTGACCTTGGAGGATTTGCGCGTCACCAGCCCCTTTTCGACGAAATCGAGGAACAGCATCTGCTGGCGGTGGTAATAGTCGACGTCGCAGGTGGCGAACTCACGCGCCCAGTCCAGCGACAGGCCCATCATCTTGAGCTGCTCGCGCATGGCGGCGATGTTGGCGTAGGTCCATTCCTTGGGATGGACCTTGTTCTGCATCGCCGCGTTTTCAGCCGGCATGCCGAAAGCGTCCCAGCCCATCGGGTGCAGCACGTTGAAGCCCTTGGCCCGCTTGTAGCGCGCCACCACATCACCCATCGTGTAGTTGCGGGTGTGGCCGATATGGATCTTCCCCGAGGGATAGGGGAACATCTCCAGCACGTAGTATTTCGGCTTTGGATCGTTGTTATGCGCTTCGAACAGCTTCTTTTCGGCCCAGGCCTTCTGCCATTTGGGCTCTGACGCGCGCGGATTGTATCGTTCGGTTGCCATCGGATGATTTTCACTTAAAAGCAGGCGCAGACCGCCGGACAAGGCCCGGTGGCCGAGGTAAATGTCGTCGCGGTGTTCACCATGGATTGCCGGACCCGTCAACTGCGGCGAGCCGGCCAAGACGATTAAAGACAGGCAGGATATGGACATGGCCAGCGCCGTCGAACAGTTTTTCGCCGTCAAGACGAGGATCGCTGCCGCCGAGCGCGAGGCCGGCCGCGACGCCGGTTCGCTGACGCTGGTTGCGGTGTCGAAGACTTTTGAGGCCGACGTCATCCGCCCGGTCATCGAGGCTGGCCAGCGCGTCTTCGGCGAAAACCGCGTGCAGGAAGCGCAAGGCAAATGGCCGGCCTTGAAAGCGGAATTCCCTGATATCGAACTGCATCTGATCGGCCCGCTGCAGTCGAACAAGGCGAAGGAAGCCGTTGCGCTCGCCGACGTCATCGAGACCGTCGACCGCGAAAAGATCGCCGCCGAACTCGCCAAGGAAATCGTGCGCCAGGGCCGCACGCCGAAACTCTACGTCCAGGTCAATACCGGCTCTGAGCCGCAAAAGGCCGGCATCGAGCCGCGCGACGCCGTCGCCTTCGTCGCCCGCTGCCGCGATGTCCATGGCCTCGCCATCGAAGGCCTGATGTGCATCCCGCCGGCCGACGAAAACCCCGGCCCGCATTTCGCCTTGCTGGAAAAGCTCGGCAAAGAGGCCGGGGTCGCAAAACTGTCGATGGGCATGTCCGGCGACTTCGAGACCGCCATAGCCTTCGGCGCCACCAGCGTCCGCGTCGGCTCGGCGATTTTTGGCGGCCGATAACCTCGGTGATCTCGCGGCCCTAACAGTAGCATTTGTTGCTGCATCGCTGCAGCAATGCTATATCTAGCCAAGCTAGCTAGGTATCTTCCATGAACTGGCATCTGCAGGACGCAAAAAACAATCTCTCGAAGCTGGTTCAGCAGGCTCGTGAAAAGGGCCCGCAGACCATCACCTTGCGTGGAAAGCCCGCTGCTGTCGTGTTGGCCGCTGAAGAATACGAAAGGCTCGTCGGCTCTAAGCCCTCACTTGCGGAATACCTTCTTTCCGGTCCCGAGTGGGACGACGACTTCGTCGAAGAGGTCAATCGCCGCTCCAAGGGGCCCGGCAGAGACGTGGACCTCTGATGTTTCTTCTGGACACGAACGTCGTGTCGGGTGCGCGAAAGCGAGAGGGGCCAGTGGCGGATTGGATAATCAAGCAAGAGCGCCAGTCTCTGTTTCTAAGCGTCATCACGCTCGGTGAAATCGCACGCGGAATCGAAATGAAGCGGCGAAACGACCCCGACACTGCAAACCATTTAGCAGCGTGGTTCCACGGTCTGCGCCACAGCTACGAAAACCGAATTCTCGGCATAGACGAGAGCATCGCTGCCCAATGGGGTCGCATCTCCGCGATCCGCACGCGCGGCGACGCAGATGGGCTTATAGCCGCGACGGCGCTCTTCCACGACCTCATACTGGTCACACGCAACGTCGCCGATTTCGACGATACTGGCGTCACAATGTTCAACCCTTGGGAAGCCTGACCCGCCTGTGTTGATTCGGTGTTGGGGTCGGCCGCAGGTTGAGCCAGAGCTGGCCCATCATTGCGCCACGACTGGAAACGAAACGCGCCGTTCCTATTTGCTTGGCGTCATCACCAATCTGCTGGAGCCACCATGCGCTACAATCAACTCGGAAATACGGGGATGTTCGTCTCCGAACTCTGCCTCGGCACAATGACCTTCGGCGCCGCCGGCGAGAATGCCCAATGGGGTCTGATCGCCAGCCTCGACCAGAAGGGCGTCAACGACATCGTTGGCCGTTCGATCGCCGCCGGCGTCAATTTCTTCGACACCGCCGACGTCTACTCCTTCGGCCAGTCCGAGCGCCTGCTCGGCCAGTCGCTCAGGGATCTCGGCGTCAAGCGCTCGGACGTCGTCATTGCCACCAAGGTGCATGGCGCCATGGGCCAGGGCCCGAACGAGCGCGGCTCTTCGCGAGGCCACATCATGGATTCGGTCGAGGGCAGCCTGGAGCGGCTGCAGCTCGACCATATCGACCTCTATCAGTTGCACGGCACCGATACGGTGACGCCGATCGACGAGACGCTACGGGCACTTGATGACCTGGTTGCCAGCGGCAAGGTTCGCTATGTCGGCGTCTCCAACTGGCAGGCATGGCGCATCGCCAAGGCTCTGGGCATTGCCGAGCGCAAGGGGTTCTCCCGCTTCGAGACCATCCAGTCCTATTACTCGATCGCCGGCCGCGATCTCGAGCGTGAGATCGTGCCGCTCATCAACGAGGAGAAGCTCGGCTTGATGGTGTGGTCGCCGATGGCCGGCGGCCTGCTGTCGGGCAAATACGGTCCCGGCGCGCCCGGCAATGGCGAGGGCCGCCGCGCCGCCTTCAACTTCCCGCCGGTCGATGAGGACCGCGCCTGGGCAGCCGTCGCCGTCATGCGCGACATCGCCAAAAAGCACGATGTCAGCGTCGCTACGGTCGCGCTCGGTTATGTCCTGGCCAAACCTTTCGTCATGAGCGTCATCATCGGCGCCAGCCGCATGGAGCAGCTCGAGCAGAACCTAGCCGCGGCCGAGGTGAAGCTCGACGCCGACGATCTCGCCAAACTGGATGAGGTCAGCGCGCTGCCGGCCGAATATCCCGGCTGGATGCTGGAGCGTCAGGGCGCCGGTCGCCGCCCGGCGCCGTTCACCCCGAAGAAATAGTCATCGCTGTCGCCTGATGCTTGGGGGGTCATCTGGCTCCCCAACGTCTTTTCAGCTCATCCGCACGCTCTCGACCAGAAAGTCGAGAAACGCCCGCACCCGTGCGGGCAAATGCCGGCCCTGGCCGACATAGACGGCGTGGGTAGGCTCCTCGTCGCCCGGATTGAAATCCTCCAGCAGCGCCGTCAGCCGCCCCGCCGCGATGTCATCGGCCACATGCCAGTGTGCCAGCCGGGCGATGCCGGCGCCGCCGACCGCCATCAACCGCATCGACTCGCCATCGCCGACCAGCGTGTTTCCGGTGATCGGCACCATGACGGCGTTCCCGGTTGCATCGACAAACGACCAGCCATCGACATGCCGGACAAAGCCGAAAGCCATGCGATTGTGCCGGTCGAGATCTGCTGGAACCAGCGGCGTGCCATGCGTCTTGAGATAGGACGGTGCGGCAACGACTGTCATCCGGCTTTGCCCGAGCTTGCGCGCCACCAGCCGCGACTCGCCGAGCGGCCCGGCGCGGATGGCGACGTCGGCACGCTCAGCCATCAAATCGATGACGCTGTCGGTCAGCACCAGATCGACCGAAATCCCGGGGTAGCGTTCGAGGAAATCAGGCAGCAGCGGGATCAGCCGATGCACCCCGAAGGGCACATAGGAGTTGACGCGCAGCCGTCCGCGCGGCGCGGCACCCACGGCCGCCTCGCGCTCGGCCGCCGCCATATCGGCCAGGATGCGCACCCCGCTGTCATAGAACGCCGTCCCTTCCGGCGTCAGCTGCAGCTTGCGCGTCGAGCGCGTGACCAGCCGCGCGCCGAGCCTTGCCTCCAGTCGCGCGATCAGCTTGCTCACCGCCGACGGTGTCATACGCAGCGAACGAGCCGCAGCCGAGAAACTGCCCGCCTCGACGACGCGGACGAACACTTCGATCTCGCCGGAACGGTTGATATCGGGTCTGGCCATTTGTGAATCTATTTCACAGGAAATATGCCCAAGGCAAGTCTGGTTCACAAGGCATGGCAACACGATCTCTGCGGTCGGGGCGCGGGTCTGGTCGCGTTCATCGAGTTCGAACTGGAAACCGCCATGCCTCTTGCTCTCTACGCCCTCGCTGCCGGCGCCTTCGGCATCGGTGTCACCGAATTCGTCATCATGGGGCTGCTGATCGATGTCAGCAAAGATCTCGGAGTCTCGATCTCGGCCGCCGGCCAGTTGATTTCGGGCTACGCGTTGGGCGTCGTCATCGGCGCGCCGCTTTTGACCATCGCCACCGGCAACTGGCCCCGCAAGACCGTCCTTCTGGCCCTTATGGCGATCTTCACGCTCGGCAACCTCGCCTGTGCGATCGCCCCCGACTACTGGACGCTGATGGGCGCCCGCATCATCACCGCCTTTGCCCATGGCACTTTCTTTGGCGTCGGCTCGGTGGTCGCCACCGGCCTGGTCGCGCCCAACAAGAAAGCCTCGGCGATCGCGCTGATGTTCACCGGCCTGACTATCGCCAACATCCTCGGCGTGCCCTTCGGCACTTGGCTCGGCCAGACCTTCGGCTGGCGCGCCACCTTCTGGGCCGTAACCCTGGTCGGCTTGGCAGCCTTTGCCGTCATCCTGCTTCTGGTGCCGCGCAGCAAGGAAGCGCCCGAGAAGACCAATCTGCGCGCCGACCTCGCAGTGCTGCGCCGCACGCCGGTGCTGCTCGGCCTCGCCACCACCGTGCTCGGCTATGCCGGCGTCTTCGCCGTCTTCACCTACATCGCCCCGCTGCTCACCGAGNGCTCGTCTTCGGTGGCGGTCTTATCGCCGGCAATCTGCTTGGCGGCAAGGTCGCCGACCGCTGGCTGGTGCCGGCGGTGCTCGGCAGCCTCGTGGTGCTGGCGTTGGTGCTGGCCACAATGACCTTCGCCGTCCACAGCCAAATCCTGGCCGTCATCTATGTCGGCCTGCTTGGTGCCGCCGCCTTCGCCACCGTGGCGCCGCTGCAGATGTGGGTGCTGGAAAAGGCGCAAGGCGCGGGCCAGAGCCTCGCCTCGTCCTTCAACATCGCCGCCTTCAACCTCGGCAATGCCGCCGGCGCTTGGCTTGGCGGCGCGGTGATTGCCCATGACCTCGGCCTCGGCTCACTAACCTGGATCGCCGCTTTGCTGCCGGTCGCGGCTCTTGGCGTCGCTGCCCTGGCGCTGCGCCTCGATCGCGCCCCCACAATCGGGGTGCCGGTCTGCGCCCAGTCATGAGCATCACGCGCAATCCTTCTTCGACATCATCAAGGAGCATAAAATGGATTATCGACGTCTCGGCGCATCGGGCCTGAAAGTGCCCGCACTCTCTTTCGGCGCCGGCACTTTCGGCGGCTCCGGGCCGCTGTTCGGGGCCTGGGGCAACAGCGATGCCAAGGAAGCGCGGCGGCTGATCGACATCTGCCTCGAGGCCGGCGTCAATCTGTTCGACACCGCCGATGTCTATTCGAACGGCGCCTCCGAGGAAGTGCTTGGCGAAGCCATCAAAGGCCGCCGCGACGCGGTGCTGATCTCGACCAAGACTTCGCTGCCGATGGGCGACAGACCGGCCGACTACGGCTCGTCGCGCTCGCGGCTGATCAAAGCCGTCGACGCCGCCCTGAAGCGCATGGGCACCGATTACATCGACCTGTTGCAGCTGCACGCCTTCGATGCCGGCACGCCGATCGAGGAGGTGTTGTCGACGCTGGACGACCTCGTGCGCGCCGGCAAGCTGCGCTATGTCGGCGTCTCCAACTTCTCCGGCTGGCAGGTGATGAAATCGCTGGCGGAAGCTGACAAGCATGCTTATCCGCGCTACGCCGCGCATCAGGTCTACTACTCGCTGGTCGGTCGCGACTATGAATGGGAGCTGATGCCGCTCGGTATCGACCAGGGCATCGGCGCGCTGGTGTGGAGCCCGCTCGGCTGGGGCCGCCTGACCGGCAAGATCCGCCGCGGCCAGCCCCTGCCGGAAAAGAGCCGGCTGCACGACACCGCCGATTTCGGCCCGCCGGTCGCGGACCAACATCTCTACCGGGTCATGGATGCGCTTGATGCGATGGCTGAAGAGACCGGCAAGACCGTGCCGCAGATCGCCATCAACTGGCTGTTGCGGCGCCCGACCGTGTCCTCGGTCATCATCGGCGCCCGCAACGAGGAACAGCTGCGCCAGAACCTCGGCGCCGTCGGCTGGGCATTGACGCCGGAGCAGGTCAAAAAGCTCGACGCCGCAAGCGAAGTGACCGCGCCCTACCCGTACTTCCCTTATCGCCGCCAGGAAGGTTTCGCCCGACTGAACCCGCCTGCGGTGTGATCGCACGACGTTGAAGCTGCCAATCTCCCCCCTTGCGGGGGAGATCAGCTATACTGCCGCTCAGTGCAGCACGAACTCCCCATCCACCTTCCGCCATTCGTTCGGCGCGATCAGCTTCTGGTGCGTGTAGCTGATCGAATGCAGCGGCCCGTCGAGCCTGGCCTTCCAGAACTCGATGAACTTGATCAGCACCGGAAACTTCGGCGCCAGATCGTAATCCTGCCAGATGAAGCTCTGCAGCAGATGCGGGTGGTCGGGAAAATGGTACAGAATCTTGGCCGTGGTCAGGCCATACCCCTTGAGCATCAGGTCCATTTCGGAATGATCGCGCATGACAGCCCCTTGGCCTAGTTGATTCTCCATTCCTCCCAACACCGAATTGTGCGCGCCGTTCCTTAACTGTCTATGATTTTCCTGATCCCAGTCGGGTTTTATGCACGAAAACATGCAGTTAGCAGCGACCGCTGCCGAGTGCTGATACAACCGAAACGGGAGCTGCGGCATCGCGCCACGCGAATCCAACGTCTAATGTTGCCGTCAGCGCGGAACTGTTAATAATGCCGCCGAATTCGCGGCTGCGTCGCCGTGATCCTGGCTGTGGTCAAGCCGGCGGGGTGGTTTGGGAGGAAAGTGAAGACATGTCCGAGGTGAAGATCCACCGCGTCCAGCCGGCGTGGAAGAAGAATGCGCTGATCGACAACGACACCTACCTCAAATGGTATGCCGACAGCGTGAAGAATCCGGACAAGTTCTGGGGCAAGCACGGCAAGCGCATCGACTGGTTCAAGCCGTTCAGCAAGGTCAAGAACACCTCCTTCGAGGGCAAGGTCTCGATCAAATGGTTCGAGGACGGCGAAACCAACGTCTCCTACAACTGCATCGACCGCCATTTGAAGAAGCGCGGCAACCAGACAGCCATCATCTGGGAAGGCGACAATCCCTACGACGACAAGAAGATCACCTATAACGAGCTCTACGAGCATGTCTGCCGGCTCGCCAATGTGATGAAGAAGCACGGCGTCAGGAAGGGCGACCGCGTCACCATCTACATGCCGATGATCCCGGAAGCGGCCTACGCGATGCTGGCTTGCACCCGCATCGGCGCCATCCACTCGATCGTCTTCGGCGGCTTTTCACCGGACGCGCTGGCCGGCCGCATCGATGACTGCAAGTCGACCTTCGTCATCACCGCCGACGAAGGCCTGCGCGGCGGCAAGCCGATCCCGCTGAAGGAAAACACCGACAGAGCGATCGAAATCGCCGCCAAGGCCGGCACCAAGGTCGATAAGGTGGTCGTCGTTCGTCGCACCGGCGGCAAGACCGGCTGGGTCCAGGGACGCGACATCTGGTACCATGACGAGATCGCCACGGTGAAAGGCGACTGCAAGCCGGAGAAGATGAAGGCCGAGGATCCGCTGTTCATCCTCTATACCTCAGGCTCGACCGGCAAGCCGAAGGGAGTGCTGCACACCACCGCCGGCTATCTCGTCTATGTCGCGATGACCCACCAATATGTCTTCGACTACCATGATGGCGATATCTACTGGTGCACCGCCGATGTCGGTTGGGTCACCGGCCACAGCTATATCGTCTATGGCCCGCTCGCCAACGGCGCCACCACGCTGATGTTCGAGGGCGTGCCGAACTACCCCTCGCAGTCGCGCTTCTGGGAAGTCATCGACAAGCACAAGGTCAACATCTTCTACACCGCGCCGACGGCGCTGCGCGCGCTGATGGGCGCCGGCGACGAACCGGTGAAGAAGACCTCGCGCAAGTCGCTGCGCGTGCTGGGCTCGGTCGGCGAACCGATCAATCCGGAAGCCTGGGAGTGGTATTTCAACATCGTCGGCAACGGCAAGGTGCCGATCGTCGACACCTGGTGGCAGACCGAGACCGGCGGCATCCTGATCACGCCGCTGCCCGGCGCCACCGACCTCAAGGCTGGTTCGGCGACGCGGCCCTTCTTCGGCATCAGGCCGCAGCTGGTCGACGGCGAAGGTAGGGTGCTGGAAGGGGCGGCCGACGGCAATCTCTGCATCGCCGATTCCTGGCCCGGCCAGATGCGCACGGTCTATGGCGATCATGACCGCTTCGTGCAGACCTATTTCTCCACCTACAAGGGCAAATACTTCACCGGTGACGGCTGTCGCCGCGACGCCGACGGCTATTACTGGATCACCGGCCGCGTCGACGACGTCATCAACGTTTCCGGCCACCGCATGGGAACGGCCGAGGTCGAATCGGCGCTCGTCAGCCATGAGAAGGTGTCGGAAGCAGCTGTCGTCGGCTATCCCCACGACATCAAGGGCCAGGGCATCTACAGCTACGTTACCTTGATGAAAGGCGTGGAGCCGAGCGAGGAACTGCGCAAGGAGCTCGTGGCCCATGTCCGCAAGGAGATCGGCGCCATCGCCTCGCCCGACAAGCTGCAATTCGCGCCCGGACTGCCGAAAACCCGCTCCGGCAAGATCATGCGCCGTATCCTGCGCAAGATCGCCGAGGACGATTTTTCCGCGCTCGGCGATACCTCGACACTGGCCGATCCGGCCGTGGTCGATGATCTGATCGCCAACCGCCAGAACAAGAAGGGCTGAGGGGATTTGATGGCTGCACTGGGCGCAGTCACGGAGCTCTGGCGTTACCCCGCAAGTTCGCTTGCCGGCGAACGCCAGGACGCCATTTCGGTCGGCCTTGAAACCATCGACGGCGACCGGCTGTTCGGCCTTGTCGATGTCTCGGACAATGAGATCGCGCGGCCCGACCGCGACGCCAAGTGGCACAAGGTGCCGCGCATCCGCACCCGGCTGAGCAAGGACCGCAAGCTGGAGATCGCCGTTCCCGACGGCGACTGGCTGGCAGTGCCGGGTGTGGAATGCGACCAAGCCATCTCGGCCTATCTCGGCTTCGCCGCCTCGATCAGGCCGTTCAGCCAGGACAACGCTCCCGGCTACACCGGCCCGCTCACCGCGGCGCGCTACCGCAAAGCGCCGATCCATCTCTTGACCACCGCATCGCTGGCGCGGCTCAAGGCGCTGCACCCCGAAGGCATTCCCGATCCGCGCCGCTTCCGCCCCAACATCGTCGTCGACATGGCGGCGGTCAAAGGCTCGTTTCCCGAGACCGAATGGATTGGCCGCAAGCTCGCCATCGGCGATCTGCTGGTGACCGTCTCGGAGCCGTGCCGCCGCTGCGGCTTCACCATCATCAGCCAGGACGGCTTCGACCACGATCCCGGCATCCTGCGCAATCTGGTCCGCCACAACGCGCACAATCTTGGCGTCTATTGCACTGTGGACAGGCCTGCCCGCGTCGAGATCGGCGCGCCGATGCGGTTCGTGTAGGCCTCTACCGCGAGGCAGCGAATCGCAGACCTTGGAAAGCGTGGGGTTCGGCCCCGAATCCTATCTCTACCGATACAGATCCGCCCGTGTCGGCGGCAGCCCGCTCGGCCCGCGTGCGCGTTTGGTGACGACGGTCTGAAAAATCTGCGCCGAGGCGCGCTCGAAGGTGATCGAGCAGCCGGTGAGATAAAGCAGCCACAGCCGTGCCTTGGCCTCGCCGACTTCGGCGACCGCCTCGTCGAAGCGAGCCTGTAGCCGCTCGGCCCACAGCCGGCAGGTGCGCGCATAGTGCTCGCGCAGATTCTCGACGTCGTAGACCAGGAAGCCATGCGCCTCCAGATTGCCCAGCGTCATGCCGATCGTGTCGAGTTCGCCGCCTGGGAAAATGTATTTGAGCAGCGCCTTGAACTCCGGCCCCTTGCGCAAGGTTTTCTTCAAGTCGCCCTTGCTGCGCCTGGTGATGGCGTGGTGCAGATAGATGCCGCCGGGCTTCAGCAAGCGATGGATGGTCTTGAAATAGGTGGCGTGGTTGGCGAGGCCGAGATGCTCGAACATGCCGATCGACGATATCTTGTCGAAGGAGCCTTTGAGCTCCGTATAGGATTTGATTTCGATGGTGATGCGGTCCTGCAGCCCTTCGGCGCGGATGCGCTCGCGGGCGAGATCGGTCTGCGCCTGCGACAGCGACACGCCATGGCCGACGACGCCGTAATTTTTGGCCGCATGGATCAGCATGGCACCCCAGCCGCAGCCGATGTCCAGCAGCTTTTCGCCCGGCTTCAGCCTGAGCTTGCGGCAGATATGGTCGAGCTTGTCGGCCTGCGCCTGGTCGATGCCATCGGCGAAATCCTTAAAGTAGCCGCAGCTGTAGACCATGCGCTCGTCGAGGAAGAGCCGGTAAAAGGCATTCGAAATGTCGTAGTGATGCTGGATCGCCTCCTGGCTCGACCCGCTGACATAGGGGTTGCGACCCGACAGATCGGTGCGTGCACTCATCTGCTTGCGTGACAGGAGCACCGCCGGCAGGTCGCGCAGGATCGCCAGCTTCGGCAGCGACTTGAGCTTGGTCCTGAGCTTGCCTTGCGACGGCAGTGCGTAGAAATCGAAAATCGTCCCGTCTTCGATGTCTATCGTCTTGGAGATCCACATCTCGATCAGCGTCGACAGCGATGGCCGCTTCACCACCTGCCAGACGATGTCCTGGTCGTTGATGGTGAGCACGGGCCCGATGGCGGGACCGATCCGCTCGCCGGTCCACAGCTTGACCGCAAAACCCGGCTTCAGCGTTTCGATCACCGTTCGCACGATGCGCGCGGCCTTCTCGGCTGCCTCCATGGCCATCCTCCCGAGTCCTGACAATCCACCTTGCATGGATTTTGCCCGCCCTCGCGGCTCTTCGCAACCCGGCGCAAAAGGCGGCTCGCCAGCTATTTCAAATCGGCATCTTGTTTTTTGCTGCAACGCACCCCATCATCTGTACGTGTGCAACAAATCGAAAGGAGGTGATCCGATGTCGAGTGATTTCGTTTTCCAGAACGTGGCCTCAGCGGATTGCACTTTCGGGAAGCAGTCTTCCCGTTAAGGCGCGATAAGCGCGGCGGGTGACCTCGGTCGCCGCCATTGGCCGCGCCACGGACGGAAACACGGAAGGCCGCCGGCTTCGTCAAGAAGCGGCGGCCTTTTCCATTTCCGGATTGTGTGTCGAAGCAGATCAGAATCCGGTCACGCCAGCATCCGCGCGCTGATCGTCTTGTCGACGCCGTGATAGGGCGGATTGAACAGCTTGCCTTCCTGCTCGTAGGTCCACACCTTGAACAGCGAGAGTTGGTGTGGGCCGAAACTGTGCAGCAGCGGGACATCCGTGGCATCGCGGCCGCGCGCGATGACGACGCGGCCGATCCTGGGTTTGTTGTGGCGCGGGTCGAACGTGTACCACTTGCCGTCGAGGAACACTTCCATCCAGGCTGAAAAATCCATCGGCGCCGGGTCGGCCGGTACGCCGATGTCGCCGAGATAACCGTTCACATAGCGGGCCGGGATGTTCATGCAGCGGCAGAGCGTGATCGCTAGATGGGCGAAGTCGCGGCATACACCAACCTGCTCCTCATGCGCCTGGGCTGCGGTGCGCGTCGACCGCGCATAGCCATAGCCGAAGGACAGCCGGTTGTGGACATAGTCGACGATCGCCTGCACCCGCGCCCAGCCGGAGGGAACATGGCCGAAAAGCTGCCAGGCCAGACTGCTCAGATGATCGGTCTCGCAATAGCGGCTGCCGAGGAGGTAGCCGAGCACATCGTCCGGCAGTTCCGCCACCGGCACTTCCCTGGCCAGCGTGTTGACCGCGTCAGGCTCGCCGCTGTCCTCGACGGCTGCGTCATAGAGAATGCGGAAACTGCCGGCGGGTACGGTGAAGCGGCGGCAGGTATTGCCGAACAGATCGTGATAGACCTTGCTCGGCACTGAAGGCGACGTCAGCACGCGCGTCTGCCGTTTGATGTCGGCCTGACGATCCCTGTGGATATCAAGCAGCGAGATGACCGGCGTGGCGCCGACGCATTCAATGGCGATTTCGTAGCCGAGCCGGATCAGCACAATGATTGCCCCTTCGATCCCGTGGAAAACAGTATGGTCAAAACGCCAGAGGCGGGACCATGGTTCCCTGGAACTATCGAAAAGGCTCTCGCGCGGCTTCCCAGGCAGGCGTGGCGACGTTACGGTCGCACGACATGTTTCGACCCTCCCGAAACGATCCCTAACCCCATGGAAAATCGGATGTTTGCAGGCAGAAAATTCGCCGCGTTCCTGTTCGATATGGATGGCACGGTGCTCAATTCGATCGCCTCGGCCGAGCGCGTCTGGGCGGCGTGGGCGCTTAAGCACGGTCTCGACGTCGAAGCCTTCCTGCCGACGATCCATGGCGTGCGGGCGGTCGAGACCATCACCAGGCTGGCGCTTCCCGGCGTCGACCCTGTTCATGAGGCGTTTGTGCTGTTGCAGGCCGAGTCGGACGATGTCGAAGGCGTGCTGCCGATCGCTGGCGCCGTGCCGTTCCTCAACGCTTTGCCGCCAGAGCGCTGGGCGATCGTCACCTCGGCGCCGCGCCCGTTGGCGCTGCTGCGCATGCGGGCCGCCGGCATCCCGGTTCCCGCCTTGGTGGTCGCGGCCGAGGATGTGTCGCACGGCAAGCCGGCGCCCGACTGTTTCCTGCTGGCGGCAAAACGGCTCGGCGTCGATATCGGCGACTGTCTGGTCTTCGAGGACGCACCGGCCGGTATCGCGGCGGCGGAAGCAGCGGGCGCGTCGGTGATGGTGATCAGCGCCACTCACCAGCATCCAATGACGACTCAGCACAACTCGATTGGCGGCTACGAAACCGTCTCCATCACGATCGATGACAGCGGCTGGATGACGTTGGGGGCACAGCGCAGCGCGGCCTGAGAACTGGAGAACTGGAGAACTGGAGAACTGGAGAACTGGAGAACTGCTGTGCGCCTTTTTCTTCAACTCTTCAGCTCACCAGTTCCCCAGTTCTTCCGTTCCTGAACCCCTAGAAATCGCTAGCCAGTCCCTTCACTTCCCAGTCGCCGTAGCGGCCGGGTTCCTTGCCGCCGCGGCCGCCGATTTCCTTCGGCAACGCAGCTTCCTTCTGGCGATACGCTTCACGGCGCGCCTCGGCTTCAGCCAGCGCTCGGCTGGCCGCCGGCGTCAGGTCCTTCTCCCGGTCGGCATCGGCTTTGCTGGGTTGGTCGGTCATGCGATAGTCCGGGCGGATTGAAACAAAGGGCGGCGTTTCCCATCATATAGCCATGAGTTCACCCCGATCGACCTTTTTTTGCCACGGCCGCACAGGGAGCAGATGATGAGCACGCTACGCACCACCATGCTTCTGGCCGCGATGACGGCGCTGTTCATGGGCGTCGGCTTTCTGATCGGCGGCACCGGCGGCATGATGATCGCCTTCCTGGTCGCCGCGGGCACCAATCTGTTCAGCTACTGGAATGCCGACAAGATGGTGCTGTCGATGAACCGCGCCGTCGAGGTCAACGCGAAGAACGCGCCCGAATTCCACGCCATCGTCGAGGCGTTGGCCCAGCAGGCCGGCCTGCCGATGCCCAAGACCTATCTGATCGACAATCCGCAGCCGAACGCCTTCGCCACCGGCCGCAATCCCGAGAACGCCGCGGTCGCGGCCTCGACCGGGCTGCTGGAGCGCCTGTCGCATGAGGAGGTGGCGGCAGTCATGGCGCATGAGCTGGCCCACATCCAGCATCGAGACACGCTGACCATGACCATTGTCGCGACACTCGCCGGCGCCATCTCGATGCTCGGCAATTTCGCCTTCTTCTTCGGCGGCAGCCGCGACAACAACAACCCGTTCGGCTTTGTCGGCGTGCTGGTGGCGATGCTGGTCGCGCCCTTCGCCGCCATGATCGTGCAGATGGCGGTCAGCCGCACCCGCGAATACGAGGCCGACCGGCGCGGCGCCGAAATCGTTGGAAATCCGCTTTGGCTGGCATCAGCGCTTGACAAGATCGCCCGCGGCGCCGAACGCATCCGCAACCCGGATGCCGAACGCAATCCCGCGACCGCGCATCTCTTCATCATTAATCCTCTTCACGGCGAGCGAATGGACAGCCTGTTTTCGACCCACCCGAACACCGACAACCGCATCGCCGCGCTGCAGGCGATGGCGCGCGACATGGCAGGCCGCCAGCCGGCGCCGCGCCAGGCGCCGACGCCAGAGCCGATCGAAGAATTGCCGGCCGATGCCGAGCAAGGTCCGTGGGGTAAGGCAGCACGCCCCACGCAGCCGACCAAACCGGCCAAGCCGAAAGCCAATCCGTGGGGCCGCAATCCGACCGGACCCAAAGGTCCGTGGTCGTGAGCGGCGCCAGATCCCGGCCCGCACATTCAGGCGATCGCGAAAACAGCTCGGACGAATTCGTCGCCGGCCTCGCCGCGCGCAAGGCCGCGGCGCGGCTGCTGGCCGCCGTTATCGACGCCAAAACGCCGCTCGACGGGCTGACGGACCACGAGAACGGCCATCCGCAATACAAGGTGCTCGACTTGCGCGACCGCGGCCTGGTGCGCGCCATACTGGTAACCGCGCTGCGCTACCGCATGACCATTGCCGGGCTCCTCGCCCGCCGCCTTGAAAAGCCGCTGCCGCCCAACGCCACAGCGCTGTCGCACATCCTGCATGTTGCGGCGGCGCAGATCCTGTTCCTCGACATCCCCGACAGCGCCGCCGTCGATTTGGCTGTGACCCACGCCAAGTCGGACCCACGCACGCAGCGCTTTTCCGGCCTCGTTAACGGCGTGCTGCGCACTTTGGTGCGGGCCAAGGAGACCGAACTGCCGGCAGCTCTTGCCGCCACCGACGAGGCGCCAAAATGGTTCTCCGACCGGCTGAAGGCCGCCTATGGCGCCGAGATGACCAGACAGATCCTGGCGGCGCATCGCGTTGAGGCGCCGGTCGATTTCACGGTCAAGGCCGATCCCGAACTGTGGGCCGAAAAGCTCGGCGGCATCGTGCTGCCGACCGGCACGGTGCGAGTGGAAAAGCTCAACGCCTCCGTCACCGAACTGCCGGGCTTCAGCGAAGGCGCATGGTGGGTCCAGGACGCCGCCGCCAGTTTTCCGGCGCGGCTGTTCGGCGATGTCAAAGGATTACGCGTCGCCGACCTCTGCGCCGCCCCCGGCGGCAAGACCGCTCAGCTGATCCTTGCCGGCGCCAAAGTCACCGCCGTGGACACCTCGAAGAACCGGCTGGCGCGGCTGACGCAGAACCTCGAACGGCTCGGGCTGTCCGCCGAGATCGTGCAGGCCGATCTGCTGAAATACCAGCCGGCGGAGCTTTTCGACGCCGTCCTGCTCGACGCGCCCTGCTCTTCCACCGGCACGGTTCGGCGCCACCCCGACGTGCCATGGACCAAGACGGCAGCCGACGTCGAAAAGCTAGCCGATCTGCAAGCAAAGCTGCTCGCCCGCGCCGTCACTTTGGTCAAACCGGGCGGTCGGATTGTTTTTTCCAACTGTTCGCTGGACCCAATCGAAGGCGAGGATCTGTATCGCGTCTTTCTGGCCGGCAACAAAACCGTCGCCGACGATCCACTGCAGCCCGGCGAAATCGCCGGCATCGACGCTTTCCTGACCCCGCAAGGCACGCTGCGCACCACACCCGCCGATCTTGACAGTGGTTCGCCAGGGGTTTCCGGCCTGGACGGCTTCTTCGCAGCCCGCATGCGACGTCTGGCCTGACTCCGACGCGACGACATGCCTAAAGCATGTCGTTCAGACTCCAGTGCTTCCCCCACCTTGCATCGATCTCATCATCCACATTCTGGTAGCGGATATCGGTGGAGAGCCGGATACGCCCCTCCGCACTCTGGTTGGTCGTCGAGGCGTGGATCATATAGGGCGAGTGGAGGACGACATCGCCGGCCTCGAATCCGCGATCAGCCAGCGTGTATCGAACCGCTCCGCCATGTCGGGCAGGTCCTTCGACACCCAGCCGCCCTCGCTCATGTTCCTGTTGTAGGCGCTGATGCGCTCCTGCGGGCTCAGCCCGGCATTGTCCCTGGCGAACCGGGCTTCCATGTCGAGGCCGATGGCGTGCGATCCCTCGAGATAGACCAGGCCGCCCATGTCGACGGGAACGTCGCCGATCGGGATCCAGGCGGTGACGATGCGGCTGGTGCCGCCGCGAAGATAGACGAGATCGTAATGCGCCGGCGTCGCCACGGCGGTGCCCGGTTGGGTGAAGCGCATGATCTTGCGCTTGTGCAAATAGGACAGCCCGCCGACAAACCCATCCATCAGCCGCGCCATCCGGGGCTGTGCGCAAAACCCTTCATAGGCGGTGGAGCGAACCAGCGCCATCAACCGGCGATCGGCGAGCTGACGGTCGAACGTGCCGGCGGCCGCCGCCAGGCCAAGCGCGGGATCGGACCCGGGCTGCAGCAAGCCGGTGTCGGCCAGATACGAAAACACCCAGCCGCGAAAATCGATGACGTCGCGGCGCGGCAGCATACTTTTCAGCCAGACATAGCCTTGCTCGGCAAGGATGCCGCGAATGGCATCGATGCCGACCCCGGCGTCGGTTGGCACGAGATGACCCAACCGGTTCGGCGCCATCGATAATGTCTTGCCGTTGGCGTTCAGATCGATTGACGCAACAGGACTCTGTCGTTGCGTGCCACCTGTTGAGCTTGACATTTCAGCCACCTGCGATTTTTCATCCTTAGCTGGAAATGTCATACTGTTCGCAGACTCGCCCATGGACAGAACGAAGCCATGGACTTTTCGCTCATGAACGATCTCTCTTACGCACTCTACAGATCCGCACCGGCCGCGGCCGGCGGCCTGTCGGTTACAGGGATTGGTCGGCATCGCGTCACTCAGGCGATCCAAGCGCGCAAATTGCCGGAATTCGCCGTGGTGCTGATTGAGAACGGTCAAGGCTGGCTTGAAACCAGGACTGCCGGCATGCAGACGATCCAAGCGCCGGCCCTGTTCTGGCTGCTTCCCGGGAGAATGCATTCCTACGGGCCGGACGCATCGGGCTGGCTCGAACGCTGGGCGCTCTTCGACGGGGCCTTGATACGCGATTTCACCCGGCTGCGGCTGATTGCCGAGGACGCCCCTGTCGTCCCCTTGCGCGACCTCGGCAAAATGCAGCGGCTGTTCGACAGGCTGCATGGTGAGCTGTCGCTCGATACGATGCTGAGCCAGGCAGAAGCCGCCGCCACGATGCATCGCATCGTCGTGCGTGCCGCCCGCCAGGCAATGGATTGGAACAACCGTCAACGAAACCCCAGCCTCCAGGATGCCGCCGACATGCAGCCCATCGTCGACGAATTGCGCCGCTGCGCGTGCGACCCGGTCGATCTCGATGCCTTCGCCGCGAAATTCTCGATGTCGCCGGCAACCTTGCGGCGCAGATTTGCGCGGGCAGCCGGCATGTCGCCCAAGGCCTTCCAACTGCGCACGAGGCTCGACCGCGCCAAACAGATGCTGGCCGCCTCCGATTCGCCCATCGAGTCCATTGCGGCCGCCGTCGGCATCCACGACGCCTTCTATTTCTCCCGTCTGTTTCGCGACCGCGAAAACTGTTCGCCCAGCGAATTTCGGTCTCGCCACAACCGCAAGTGAGTGCAGGATTGCCGGGCTTAAACCCGCGAAGCGCTTGACTTTTTTCGGGGTGGGTCGGTGGCCGGCAGCGTGAGGCGCTTCACGTCGGCGGAATTCGACTTCGCATAAGTTCTTGAATCATATAAGCTTGTGCTGGGGTACCGGAACATGATGCCGAAAAGTGTGACGCGGTTTTCGGACGACAGCATGCTCTATCTCCAGGCGACGAGGAGGGGTTTTGGCACTGGCTGCCGGCAGCACGACACGTCTGTGGACGCTTGTCGCTAAGGAGTTTTGGCGCAAGACGCGCCGGCGCCTTCGCGCAGGGCCAGTCTATCGCTGGCGCTATTCCGGGCGCACGCCCGAACGCGTCCTGATTGCACCGCCCGACCTCAGGCTCGCCGATCCGCAGATCGCGCTCGAGATCTACTATGGCCGCTATCCGCTGTCGGGACATCTGGTCGAGACCGGCGGCANCGATCCGCAGATCGCGCTCGAGATCTACTATGGCCGCTATCCGCTGTCGGGACATCTGGTCGAGACCGGCGGCAAGTCACCATTCCAGATCGACGTCGCCAACCGCGGCTGGGTGAAGACGCTGCACGGTTTCCGTTGGCTGCGCCATATGCGCGCCGCCGGCACCGAGCTGGCCGCCGCCAATGCACGCGCGCTTGTCTCCGACTGGATCGCCATGCATGGCAACCAGATTTCCGGCATAGCCTGGGAGCCCGGCACTACCGCCAAGCGAGTCATTGCCTGGTTGCAACACTCCTCGGTTGTCCTACAAGGGGCCGAATTTCCGTTCTATCGCGCCTTCCTGAAATCGCTCGCCGTGCAGATCCGCTATCTCCGCTCGATGGCGCGCGAAATGCCGGACGGCAAGGACAGGCTGCGCGCTCGCATCGCGCTTGCCTTCGCCGCGCTGTCGCTGCCGGCGCCGGCCTCGGCACTGCGCGGCGCCACCCGCAACCTGGCGGAAGAACTCGACCGCCAGATCCTTCCCGACGGCGGCCATATTTCGCGCAACCCGATGGCGGTTCTCGAACTGCTCGCCGATCTCCTGCCGCTGCGTCAGACCTATGCCAATCAGGCCGAAACGCCACCGGCAGCCCTGATGGGCGCCATCGACCGCATGCTGCCGGCGCTCCGTTTCTTCCGCCATCAGGATGGCAGCCTGGCCCGCTTCAACGGCATGGGCGCGACCATCCACGACCGCATTGCCACCATCTTGCGCCACGACGACACCGCCGGCGCGCCGCTGCTGCACGCGCCGCATTCCGGCTATGAGCGGCTGTGTATGGGCGGCGTTACGGTGATTGCCGATACCGGCCCGTCGCCGGCCGTCGATGTGTCCAACGCCGCGCATGCCGGGTGCCTGGCCTTCGAACTCTCGTCCGGTCGCCAGCATTATATCGTCAATGCCGGCATCGACACCTATGGCGCTGCCGAGTTCCGGCCGCTGGCCCGTGCCACTGCGGCGCATTCGACCGCCACCATCAACGACACCTCGTCGGCGCGGTTTTCCCATTCGCTGCGCGTCAACGACCTGCTCGGCTCACCCTTGCTCGGCGGCCCGCAGCATGTGCCTTGCAAGCGCATCGACCAGAAGGGCACGCAAGGCTTCATCGCCCGCCATGACGGCTATATGCAGCGCTTTGGCTTCCTGCATGAGCGCGAGCTGAAACTGTCGAGCGAGGGCAATGTGCTCGCCGGCAGGGATCGCTTCCTCCGCCCGGGCGGTGCGGCGATCCGCAACAATGGCCGCGACTTCGTCGTGGTGCGCTTCCACATCCACCCTGATATCAACCTTTTGCAGGACGAGCATGACCGCCTGGTGCTGACCGCCGACCAGGCCGACACCTGGGTGTTCACCTGCACCGAAGTGGTGCCGGAGGTCGAGGAATCGATCTATTTCGCCGGCCTTGGCGGCCCGCGCCGCAGCCGCCAGATCGTGCTCGCCTTCAAGGCCTCGGAGATCGCCGAGGTGCATTGGCAGCTCACGCGCACCGGCATCGCCGGCTATCCCGAGAACAGCTGAGCGTCGTTGCCGGCGCCGGCTTGATCGAGCTTCCGGCTTGATTTCCTGACCTCATGTGCTACGGCCCGGCAACGCTCTCCAATCAGCCCTGAAAGGCCGCCAGCCCATGGCCGTCGCCGCCAAGAACATTCCGGCACCCGACCTCGTTCCGGTCCGCCGCGCCCTGCTTTCCGTCTTCGACAAGACCGGCCTGACCGACTTCGCCAAAGGGCTGGTCGCGGCCGGCGTCGAGCTGGTCTCGACCGGAGGTACGGCAAAGGCGATCGCCGAGGCGGGGCTGGCGGTGCGTGACGTCTCGGAACTGACAGGCTTTCCCGAGATCATGGACGGCCGCGTCAAGACGCTGCACCCGTCGGTGCATGGCGCACTGCTCGGCGTGCGCGACGATCCCGAACACGCCAAGGCGATGCACGATCACCGCATCGAGCCGATCGATCTGCTCGTCTGCAATCTCTACCCGTTCGAGGAGGTCCGCCGTTCCGGCGCCGACTATGCCGCTGTTGTCGAGAACATCGACATTGGCGGCCCGGCGATGATCCGCGCTTCGGCCAAGAATCACGCCTATGTCGCCATCGTCACCGATCCCGGCGACTACGCCTCGGTGCTGAACGCGCTGGAGATGAACATCGGCTCGCTGTCGCTGGATTTCCGCCAGAAGCTGGCGGCCAAGGCCTTTGCCCGCACCGCCAGCTACGATGCGGCGATCTCCGGCTGGTTCGCCGAAACGCTTGAGATCGAGCACCCGACCTGGCGCGCCTTCGGCGGCAGGCTGGAAAGCGTCATGCGCTATGGCGAGAACCCGCATCAGAGCGCCGGCTTCTACGTCAATGGCGACAAGCGGCCCGGGGTCGCCACGGCTCGCCAGTTGCAGGGCAAGCAGCTGTCCTACAACAACATCAACGACACCGATGCCGCCTTCGAGCTGGTCGGCGAGTTCGATCCCAACCGCTGCGCCGCCGTTGCCATCATCAAGCACGCCAACCCGTGCGGCGTCGCCGAGGACGCTTCGCTGGCTGCTGCCTATGCGAGAGCGCTGGCCTGCGACCCGGTTTCGGCCTTTGGCGGTATCGTTGCCATGAACCGCATCCTCGATACCGAAGCGGCTCAGGAGATCGTAAAAACCTTCACCGAGGTGATCATTGCGCCGGACGCGTCGGAGGACGCTGTCCGCATCATCGCCGCCAAAAAGAATTTGCGACTGCTGGTCACCGGCGGTCTGCCCGATCCGCACGCCGGCGGCATCACTGTGAAATCCGTCGCTGGCGGCATGCTCGTCCAGGGCCGCGACAACGCGGTGGTCGACGATCTCGAGCTCAAGGTGGTGACCAGGCGCGCGCCGACGGCGGCCGAGATGGCCGACCTCAAATTCGCTTTCCGCATCGCCAAGCACGTCAAGTCGAACGCCATCGTTTACGCCAAGGACGGCGCCACGGTTGGCATCGGCGCCGGCCAGATGAGCCGCGTCGATTCCTCGCGCATCGCCGCCCGCAAGGCGCTCGACGCGGCGGAAGCAGCTGGCCTCGCGGAGCCGTTGACCAAGGGCTCGGTGGTCGCCTCCGACGCTTTCTTCCCTTTCGCCGACGGGCTGATCTCAGCCATCGAAGCCGGCGCCACGGCGGTGATCCAGCCCGGCGGCTCGATGCGCGACGACGACGTCATCGCCGCCGCGGATGAACATGGCATCGCCATGGTGTTTGCGGGCGTGAGGCATTTTAGGCATTAGGCGCCGAGGCGGATGAGGGGTGTTTCAGCGGAGTGAGACGTTGGTGTCTTCTGGAACACCGCTCACCCGTCGCCTGCGGCGACACCATCTCCCACAAGGGGAGAAGGAAGAGCCGCGCTATTCCACCGGCTGATCCGCCGGGTACGGCGTCCAGATCAATATCGCGATCCCCACGCCGAGGAACAGCACGATTGCCGCCATGCCCAGCCGCGCCGAGCCGCTGGCGAGCGTGATCGACGCCACCATGAACGGCGCCAGGAAACTCGTCGCCCTTCCGGCCAGCGCATAGATGCCGAAATAGCGGCCGGATTCGGCTGCGGTCACGCTGCGCGCCATGTAGGAGCGTGACGACGCCTGCACCGGTCCGAACGCCAGCCCGATCAACAGGCCATAGAAAATGTAGGCCTTTTCCGCCGCCGTGCCGAACAGGCCGCCACTATCGGCTCCCGGCATCATCCAGGCGCCGAACAGCGTGTAGCCTGGCCCGGTGGAAACGATGCCGATGGTGGCGATGCTGAGCAGGACGAGCGAAATCATCACGATGGTCTTGGAGCCAAGCGCGGTGTCCAGCCATGCGGCAACCAGGCAGCCGACGATGGCGACGACGTTGAGAATAATGCCGAACATGCCGATCTCGGTGATCGACCAATGGAACATCGCTGCCGCAAAGGTGCCGCCCAAAGCGAGCAGCGCATTGACGCCGTCCTGATAAATCATGCGGGCGACAAGGAAGCGGAAGATGCCTTTGCGCCGGCGCACTTCAGTCAGCGTCGACTTCAGTTCCGACAGCCCCTCGCGCACCGCCGGCCCGATCGGAATGCCTTTGATGGCGTCCGGCGTGAAGAAGAACATCGGCAGGATGAACAGGAAATACCAGCCAGCCGACAGCGGCCCGGTGGCGCGCGCGTCCTCGCCGAGTTTCGGGTCGAGCCCAAAGAGCGGGTCGATGCCGATGATCGTCTTGCCGGTCTCCGACGAACCCGCCAGACAGGCGACGACAAAGATCAGCGCGATCATGCCGCCGAGATAACCAAGTCCCCAGGCAATGTTGGAGACGTGGCCGATCTCGCTCTTCGGCACCAGGCGCGGCATCATCGAATCGTTGAACACGGTCGAGAATTCCGCCGCGACCGAAGCGAGAGAAAAGAACAGCACCACCAGGAAAAGGTTCGAGCCGGGAGCGGCGAACCATAGCAGGCAAAGGCTGATGATCTTGATCGAGGCGAAGAACGCAATCCACGGCTTGCGCGGCCCGGTCTGGTCGGCAATCGAGCCGAGGATGGGAGACAGCACGGCAATGACCAGGCCCGCAACAGCGATGCCGTAGCCCCAGGCCGCCTGGCCTGAGACCGGATCGCTCGCCATGCGCGAGACGAAATAAGGCCCGAAGATGAAGGTGGTGACGACGGTGAAAAACGGCTGCGCCGCCCAGTCGAAGAACATCCATCCCCAGATGCCGCGCCCGGATGCCCGCTGCACTGTTTCTACCGCCGCCATGATGATTCCCCCGGACACCGCGCTTGTCGGACGCCATGTCTGCATGTTTCGAATGCTCATGCAAACCGCCAAAGATTCGCGCTGCCCCTCACCTGGATGTCGCCGCTGTCTACCTGCATAGAGACGCGAAGAAAGGCGCCGCGCCTCTACCTCCCCCTTGTGGGGACGTCGGACCGAAGGTCCGGGTGGGGTCGGTGCCGCACCCCCACCCCGCTGCTTCGCAGCGACCCTCCCCACAAGGGGGAGGGTAAAGTCCCGAGCCTCACATCCCCGTCAGATCGCTCATCAACCCCGAAGCCACCGACAGCCTGGACACGGTGATATCCCCGCCTTCGGTCAGCGCCTGCAGCCGCTCGCGAATGCGCGCCACGCGCTCGCCGCCGGCTTCCAGCCAGGCCGCCACAGGATCCGCCGTCCCGGCATGGCCGGCGAGAGCCGCCACCGCGATGCCGCGCCGCGCCGCGCCGATCGTGTCGGTGGCGCGCGACAGCGCCAGCTGGTCGTAATAGTCCGACGGCGTGATAGAACGCGCCGCCTCTTCGACGCGCGGAATGCGGAAGGCATCGCTGACGGCGAAGAACGCCTTGGCCGAGGCGACGACGTCGGCATTGGCCGTCCGCGCCGTCAGTGCGATGTCGGGGATCAGTCCCGCCACATCGGCCATTGCCAGCTGCCCGGCGAGCTTTTCCGGGGCGCCGGCCTTGAAGAGGCCGTGCCGCCGCTCCTCGACCCGCTCGCGCGAGAAGGCCGGTAGCAGCGAGAGCAGCTTCGGCTCCAGCGCCATGCGCGCCTCTTGCAGTTCGGCAATGCGCTGGCCGAGCGCTGCGGTGCCGGCATCGTTCTTAAGATACCAGCCGCTGGTCACGAAGATAAGCCGGCTGACGGACTGGTAGAGATCGAGCTGCGCCTGGCCGTCGATGTGGCTGTCCAGCGCATCGATCTCCCGATAGAGCGCCGGCAACGCGAAGCCGTCGCGCACCACGGCGAAGGTGCGCACCACGTCGGCCGCGCTGCGCCCCGTGGCTTCCTGCAGCCGGTTGACGAATGACGGTCCGCCGCGATTGACGAGATCGTTGGCGACGACGCGGGCGATGATTTCGCGGCGCAGCCGGTGGCCATGGATCTCGGCCGCATATTTCTTCGCCATCCGGTCAGGGAAATAGCCCATCAGATCGCGGTCGAAATGCGCGTCGTCAGGCACGTCGCTGGCGACGATGTCGGAAAACAGCACGATCTTGGCATAGGCGAGCAGCACGCCAAGCTCCGCCCGGGTCAGCGGCTCGCCACGCGCCTCGCGCTCGGCAAGGGCGGCCGGCGACGGCAGCGTCTCGACAGCGCGGTCGAGCAGGCCCCGAGCCTCCAGCGCCGCCATGAACCGGCTCTGGTGCGCGATGTCGGCAAGGCCGCGCTTGCGGGCGATGGAAAGCGCCAGCGTCTGTTCGTAATTGTTGGACAGCACGAGGCCGGCGACCTCGTCGGTCATCTCGGCCAGCAGCTTGTTGCGCGCCGGCCGGGTCAGCGATCCCTTGCGCATGGCGGACGCCAGCGCGATCTTGATGTTGACCTCGACGTCGGAGCAGTTGACGCCGCCCGAATTGTCGATGGCATCGGAGTTGCAGCGACCGCCATTCATGCCGAATTCGATGCGGGCACGCTGCGTGACGCCGAGATTGGCGCCCTCACCGATCACTTTGGCCCGCACATCGAGCGCGGTGATGCGGATGGCGTCGTTGGCGCGGTCGCCGACTTCGGCATTGGTTTCGCCCGAGGCCCGTAAATACGTGCCGATGCCGCCGAACCACAGAAGGTCGACGTTCGCCTTGAGGATAGCGGTCATGATCTCGGCCGGGGTCGCGGTGATCTTGGCGAGGCCAATCGCCGCCGCCGCTGCCGCAGGCAGCGTGATCGACTTCTGGCTGCGCGAGACGATGACGCCGCCTTCCGACAGTTTGGTCTTGTCATAGTCCTGCCAGGACGAACGCGGCAGCGCGAACATGCGCTCGCGCTCGGCCATCGACGCCACTCTGTCTGGATCGGGATCGATGAAGATGTCGCGATGGTCGAAGGCGGCGATCAGCCTGGTCTGCGGCGACAGCAGCATGCCGTTGCCGAACACGTCGCCCGACATGTCGCCGACGCCGACGACGGTGAAGGGGGTGGCCTGGATGTCGCGGTTGATCTCGCGGAAATGCCGCTTGACCGCTTCCCAGGCGCCTTTGGCGGTGATGCCCATCTTCTTGTGGTCGTAACCGGCCGAGCCGCCGCTGGCGAAGGCATCGTCGAGCCAGAAACCGTGTTTCTCCGAAATGGCATTGGCGGTGTCGGAGAAGGTTGCCGTGCCCTTGTCGGCGGCGACGACAAAGTAGGGGTCGTCAGGATCGCGCCTGACGACGCCGGCTGGGGGTATGACGCCATCGAGGCCGATATTGTCGGTGATCGACAGCAGGCTGGAAACGAAATTCTTGTAGGCCGAGGTGCCGGCCTCGAAGATGGCGTCGCGGCCGGCGCTCATCGGCAGCTTCTTCGGATAGAAGCCGCCCTTGGCGCCGACCGGCACGATGACGGCGTTCTTGACCTGCTGCGCCTTGACCAGGCCGAGCACCTCGGTGCGGTAATCCTGGGCGCGGTCCGACCAGCGCAGGCCGCCGCGCGCAACCGGGCCGAAGCGCAGATGCACGCCTTCGACCTCGGAACCGTAGACGAAGATCTCGCGCCACGGCCGCGGCGCCGGCAATCCTTCGACCGCTTGCGAGTCCAGCTTGATCGCCAGTGACTGGCCCCGCGCCTTCGTTCCCGCAACGAAATGATTGGTGCGCAACGAGGCTTCGATCAGGTTGAGATAGCGGCGGATGATGGTGTCGTCATCGATGTTAGGGACTTCCTCCAGCGCGTCCTTGATCTTGGCCTTGAGGTGCTTGGCGGCGATGACGCCTTCCGTCTCGGCGGTCGGGCCGAGACGAGCGACGAACAGTGCATGCAGGCCGCGCGCAATGTCGGGATAGCGGTTGAGCGCGGCCGCGATGAAATCCTGGCTCTGCGGGATACCGGCTTGCTGCAGGTAGCGGCCATAGGCGCGCAGAATGCTGACTTCGCCCGACCACAGGCCGGCGGTCTGGGCAAGCCCGTTATAGCTGTCATTGTCGATGTCGCCGCGCCAGACCGACAGGAACGCGTCCTCGAACAGCGCGCCGCCATCGCTGAGGTCGATCGGCTTGCCGTAGCTGTTCTCCAACTCCATGTCGTGGACGAAGACGGTGTCGCCGCCGTCCTCGCCAACCTCGAAGGTGCGCTCGCTGATGACGCGGAAGCCGATGTTTTCCAGCACCGGCACGCGACGCGACAGCGCTACCGGGCTGCCGTGGTGGTAGATCTTCAGCGCTGCCTGATGCGGTTTCTGCTCGGCATGGCGGTAATAGTCGATGGCGATCGGGTTGGCGGTGCTGATGCCGGCGATGCGCCCCGCATCCTTCAGCGCGATGGCCGCGCTGAAGGAATCGCGATAGCTCTCAGGCAGACGCGCGGCGATCGCCTTCAGCGATGGATCGCCGCCGACGGCTTCCGCGGCTTCGGCCAGCGCGTCGTCCCAGGTTCGCACGATATCGCGGATCGCCGCTTCGATCGCCGCCTGCTCGACCTTCGGCGTCTTGCCGCCCGAGCGGCCGATGATGAAATGCACACGCGCCAGCCCGCCCTCCGGAAACGCCGGATAATAAGCCGACAAACGGCCCTCGAAGACGGTCTTGAGATAGGTGCCGATCTTCTCGCGCACGACGCTGTCATAGCGGTCGCGCGGCACGAAGACGAGGATCGAGACGAAGCGGTCGAACTGGTCGGCGCGCACCAGCGCCCGCACCCGCGGCCGCTCGACCAGGCCGAGAATGGCCGCGGCGTGCTTCTTCAGGATCGGCACCGGCACCTGGAACAGTTCGTCGCGCGGATAGCTCTCCAGAACGTTGATCAGTGCCTTGCCGGAATGGTCGTGCCGGTCGAAGCCGGACTTGGCGATGATGGTCTCGGCCTTTGACCTCAGATACGGGATTTTCATCACCGAGCGCGTGTAGGCAGTCGAGGTGAACAGGCCGACCATGCGCAACTCGCCGGCAAGCGTGCCCTTGGCGGTGTAGGTTTTGACGCCGATATAATCGAGATAAATGCGGCGGTGCACCAGCGACTTGGCGTTGGCCTTGGTAACGATCAGCGGCTCCGGCCCATGCAGGAAGGCGCGGATTTCGGGCGTCGTCGTCACCGCCTCGGTGCCGCGCCGGAGCACCAGCACATCCGGGTCGGCGAGGATGCCGAGACCGGGCTTGTCGGCGCGCTCCAGATTGCCGCTCTCCGTGCCGCCGGAATATTTGAACTCGCGCATGCCAAGGAAAGTGAAATTGTCGTCGCGCAGCCATTCAAGGAAGGCGATGGCCTCGGCAACGCTCTTCTTGTCGAGCGGCACGGCGGAATAGCGGAATTCGGAAATCGCCTGGTCGAGACGGGCGAGCATCGGCTTCCAGTCGCTGACGGCGGCGCGCACCTGGTTGAGCATCTTGCGCAGGCGGTCGGCCAGCGCGTCGGCCTGCTCCGCCGTCAGGCGCGGAATATGGACATGGACGACGCTCAGCCGGTCGTGATTGCCATCGTCCTTGAGGGCGCTGCCGTCGCCGAGGATCTCGTCGACGCCGGCCTTGCCGTGGCGCACGACGATGACCGGATGGGTGACCAAAGTCGGTTCGCCGGCAGTTTCTGTGATCTCGCCGAGGATCGAATCGAACAGGAACGGCATGTTGTCGTTGACGACGGTGATGATCGTCATCGGGCGGCCCTCGCGGGATACGCCCGACTCGGCATCGACGGCGACGACACTTTGGCCCTTTTTGTGGGCGGCGACCGCACGTCCTGCCAGGTCGGAGGCGCGCTCCAGGTCGGCGGCGTCATAGGCGGCGATGTCTTCGGCCGGCGCGCGGGCCAGCAAATAGTCGGCGAGCCTGGCCGGCTTCCCGTCGGGTTTCACCCCGGCAGTGGCTGTTTTCTTCGGCTTAGCTGCGGATTTCACGCTCGCCATGTTGTCCTCCCGTCACATGCTTTTACGACTATGGTAGCAGATGACCGCTGTTTGGCGACAAAGGTTTGACGGCTCGATAAGAATTACAGGAATTCGACGGTCAGGCGGCGGTGAACCAGGAGGAGACCCCATGTCCGGCAAAATCAGCGCACTTGACCTCGGTATCGCGGAGCTGAGCGAGGCGACAAAAGCCTATTTCGCCAAATGCGAGGAAAAGCTCGGCCTGGTTCCCAACGTGCTTCTTGCCTATGCCTTCGACGAGAAGAAGCTGCGCGCCTTTACCGACACCTACAATGATCTGATGCTGGGTGAATCCGGCCTGTCGAAGCTGGAGCGGGAGATGATCGCGGTCGTCGTCTCCTCGATCAACCATTGCTATTATTGCCTGACCGCGCATGGCGCGGCGGTGCGCCAGCTCTCCGGCGATCCGGCTCTCGGCGAGATGATGGTGATGAACTTCCGCGCTGCCAATCTTTCACCGAAGCAGACGGCGATGCTCGAATTCGCGGTCAAGCTGACGGAAGAGCCGGCAAAGATCGTCGAGGCGGACAGGGCAGCACTGCGCAACGCCGGCTTCACCAACCGCGACATCTGGGACATCGCCTCGACCGCCGCCTTCTTCAACATGTCGAACCGCGTGGCGACGGCCATCGACATGCGGCCGAACGACGAATACCACGCCATGGCGAGGTGAAAGTTTCCTTCTCCTCGTAGGAGAGGTCAACGCGCCGCGATGGCCCCGGCAGCGCCGGCCATCGTCGTGGCGCTGATGCGGTTGGCGATCTTCATGGCGCGCTTGCTCTTCAGCAGTTTGCGCGCCTGTGAGGCCGCGACGACCCAGGCGAGATCGATGGCGATCAGAACCACCGCCATCGTCGCCGTCAGTTCGACCCAGCCGATGACACTCACCGAAGCGAGGTCGATGATCGTCGGCAGCAGCGCCAGATAGAACATCATGATCTTGGGATTGCCGAGCGTCACCGCCATGCCGGCAAAGAACAGTTTTGCCGGCGAATCCTCGCGCGGCATCTCGCCTTCTTTTGCGTCGACAGGTGCGGTCCACATCTTGAAGGCGAGGTAGGCGAGGTAAGCGACGCCGATCCATTTCACGACGACGAAGGCGAAATGGAAGGTCTGCGCCACGACCGCCAGCCCGAACACCGCCAGCGACAGCCAGATGGCCTCGCCGATCCACATGGCGAGCAGGAACGGAAACACGTCACGAAAGCCCTTCGAGATGACGCGGGCAACCAGTGCGGCGATCGATGGGCCGGGCGAGCCGGCGGCAACGAAGAGAGCGGCGGCGAAGATCAGCAGCGAGGTGAGGTGCATGGCGGAGCCTTCGTTGGATGGCAAATGATATCCGGTCGGCGTCAATTTGGCACCCCTCTGCCTGATGGGCCAACGAACGCGACACATTTCGGAGATCGGACTTGCCCGTGCCAGCGGTTTGAGAAAGGATCGCGGCCGTGAAATCAATCGTCATCCACGCCGCAAAAGACCTGCGCATCGAAGAGACCGATTCGGGCGCGCCTGGCGCCGGACAGGTCGAAATATCGGTCGAGGCCGGCGGCATCTGCGGCTCGGACCTGCACTACTACAATCATGGCGGCTTCGGCGTGGTGCGCCTGCGCGAGCCTATGATCCTCGGACATGAGGTCGCCGGCACGGTGAAGGCGCTTGGCGCCGGCGTCTCCAGCCTCGTGGTCGGCGACCGCGTCGCGATTTCGCCCAGCCGGCCCTGCAATGCGTGCCGCTACTGCCTGCAGGGCGTGCAGAACCAATGCCTCGACATGCGATTCTACGGCAGCGCCATGCCGATGCCGCACATACAGGGGGCCTTCCGCCAGCGCCTCGTCGCCGAGGCCTGGCAGTGCCACAAGATCGCCGACCATGTCTCGATCAACGAAGCCGCCTTTGCCGAGCCGTTCGCGGTAACGCTGCATGCCGTCAACCGCGCCGGCTCGCTGCTCGGCAAGCGGGTCTTGGTCACCGGCTGCGGGCCGATCGGTGCGCTCAGCATCCTTGCCGCACGTGTCCACGGCGCGCGTGAGATCGTCGTCACCGATGTCATGGACGCGGTTCTGGCCAAGGCCAACGAGATCGGCGCCGACCGCACCATCAATGTCGCCACAGATGCCGACAAGCTCGCTGGCTACAATGTCGAGAAGGGCAGTTTCGACGTCATGTTCGAATGCTCCGGCAATGAGCGCGCGGTGCGAGCCGGGCTCGATGTGCTGAAGCCGCGCGGGGTGCTCGTGCAGCTCGGCCTAGGCGGCGACATGTCGCTGCCTCAGAATCTCATCGTCGCCAAGGAGATCGAAATGCGCGGCTCCTTCCGTTTCCACGACGAGTTCGCGCTGGCCGTCGATCTGATCAACAACCGTCGCGTCGACGTCAAGCCGCTGCTGACCGGCATCTATCCAATGGACGAGGCGGTTGCGGCTTTCGAGATCGCCGGCGACCGCAACAAATCGATGAAGGTACAGATCGCCTTCGCCTGAGCAGGGCGAGACACCCTATGAACCTTGCCCGCTCGGCATCTTGCCGCTAGAAGAACCGTCCCGACATTCATTTCGAGCTTCATTTTGCCTCAGTAACCGCCGGTCTCGCCAACTCCCCTGATCACACTTGGCAGGGCGCCGCACTAAGCGGTGCCTGCTCCATTTCACGTGTTCCTCAGGCGGCGGTTCGAGACCGGTTTGGCACTGCTGAACCGTTGTCGCGCGCTTTGCCGCCCGTGACAGCTGATTTCCGACATAGCTAGCTCTCGCCACGCCGTGCCCGCATGGGCATCTCGCCATTGCCGACCTGAAGAACTTCCACACTGGAAGGTCTTCCGGCTTGTCCCAACATCTCGCTATCCACTGGGCAATCACGCCCGAAATCGCGCCTCGACCCCTGGTCCACTGCAACCGCTGCAGCGCCGTGAAAGCCTATCGCTGCAGCGACAAATTCCGCGTCAACGCCAATGGCAAACGCATTGATGTCTGGCTGATCTATCGCTGCATCGACTGCGACAATTCGTGGAATTTCGGCATTTTCGAACGCTGCAACCGCCGCGACATCGAACCCGCGCTGCTGGCAGCGCTCGAAAGCAACGATCCGGCCCTCGCCCGCCGCCATGCCTTCGATGTCGTGGCTTTGCGAAACCGGGTCAGCCGCGTCGAGGAGTTTCCCGATGTCGCCGTTCACAAACACCGGCTCGGCGGCGAAGGCCGACCCGCAGCCGCGCTTGAAATCAGGCTTGGGCTGGAAATGCCGACATCGCTGCGGCTCGACCGTCTGCTCGCCGGCGAACTCGGCATCTCCCGATCAAGGCTTCAGGCGCTGGAGGAGAAACGATTGCTGGTTGTTGTTCCCGAAGGCGCCAGAGCTTTGCGCAAGCCGGCCGGCGACGGCACGGCGATTCGCATTGACCTGGCCGACGAGCCGGATCGTGAAGCCATCATTTCGGCTGCCGTGGGTGAATGACAAGAGGGGCGAAGCACCGGTGCTTCGCCCCTCTCGAATTTAGACAATCAGACGATTACGCCGCGCCCACAACCTTGGCCGACTTCTCGAAGCGCTTGCGCTCGTTCGGGTCGAGATAGAGCTTGCGCAGGCGGATGGTCTTCGGCGTCACCTCGACCAGCTCGTCGTCCTGGATCCAGGCCAGCGCGCGCTCCAGCGTCATGCGGATCGGCGGCGTCAGCTTCACCGCCTCGTCCTTGCCGGCGGCGCGGATGTTGGTCAGCTTCTTGCCCTTCAGCACGTTCACTTCGAGGTCGTTGTCACGGCTATGGATGCCGATGATCATGCCCTGATAGACCTTGACGCCCGGGTCGATGACCATCGGGCCGCGGTCTTCGAGGTTCCACATGGCATAGGCCACTGCCTCGCCCTGTTCGTTGGAGATCAGCACGCCGTTGGTGCGGCCCGGCAGTTCGCCCTTGTAGGGCTGGTAGGCGTGGAACAGCCGGTTCATCACGGCGGTGCCGCGCGTGTCGGTCAACAGTTCCGACTGGTAGCCGATCAGTCCGCGCGTCGGCGCGTGGAAGACGATGCGCTGACGGTTGCCGCCCGAAGGCCGCAGCTCGACCATCTCGGCCTTGCGCTCCGACATCTTCTGCACAACGATGCCGGCGTGCTCCTCGTCGACGTCGATGACGACTTCCTCGACCGGCTCCAGCAATTCACCGTTCTCGCCCTTCTGCATGACGACGCGCGGACGCGACACGGCGATTTCAAAGCCTTCGCGGCGCATCGTCTCGATCAGCACGGCCAGCTGCAATTCGCCGCGGCCGGAAACGAAGAACGAATCCTTGTCGGGCGATTCCTCGATCTTGAGCGCGACATTGCCTTCGGCTTCTCGCAGCAGGCGGTCGCGGATGACGCGGCTGGTCACCTTGTCGCCTTCGGTGCCGGCGAGCGGCGAATCATTGACCAGGAAAGACATGGTCACGGTCGGCGGATCGATCGGTTGCGCATGCAACGCCTCGGTCACCGCCAGGTCGCAGAACGTGTCGGCGACGGTGCCTTTGGATAGGCCGGCAATGGCAACGATGTCACCCGCCTGCGCCTCTTCGATCGGCTGGCGCTCGAGGCCACGGAACGCGAGAATCTTGGAGATGCGCCCGGTTTCGATCTGCGTGCCGTCATGGTGGAGCACCTTGACCGCCTGGTTGGACTTCAGCGTGCCGCTCTCGATACGGCCGGTAATGATGCGGCCGAGGAAGGGATTGGCCTCCAGGATGGTGCCGATCATGCGGAACGGGCCGGGATGAACGGTCGGCTCCGGCACATGCTTGATGACAAGGTCGAACAGCGGCGCCAGGCCCTGGTCCTTCGGGCCTTCCGGATTTTCCGAGACCCAGCCATCGCGGCCAGAACCGTAGAGGATCGGGAAGTCGAGCTGCTCGTCGGTGGCGTCAAGCGCTGCAAACAGGTCGAACACCTCGTTGACCACCTCGACGTGGCGGGCGTCCGGACGGTCGATCTTGTTGATGACGACGATCGGCTTCAGGCCGACCTTGAGCGCCTTGCCGACGACGAACTTGGTCTGCGGCATGGGGCCTTCGGCGGCGTCGACCAGCACGATCGCCGAATCCACCATCGACAGGATGCGCTCGACCTCACCGCCGAAATCGGCGTGGCCGGGTGTGTCGACGATGTTGATGCGGGTGTCCTTCCAGTCGACCGAGGTCGCCTTGGCCAGGATGGTGATGCCGCGTTCCTTTTCGAGGTCGTTGGAATCCATGGCGCGCTCGGCGACGCGCTGATTGTCGCGGAAGGAACCGGATTGCCGCAGCAATTGGTCGACGAGGGTGGTTTTTCCATGGTCGACGTGCGCGATGATCGCGATATTACGAATTTTCATTTTGTGGTCTCGGGAGCGTTGCAGGCAGCAGGCCAAAAGGCGCCGCCTCTTTCGGTTGCGCGGCTCATACAGGGTTTTTCGCAATTGCGAAAGAGGAGGCGCACCACCAAATACTCATCAAATCTTAAGCATCTCGGTGTGAGATGGTTTTGTTAACCAAGGCGGGAACCTTTCTGGGCCCGGGTAGTTCGAAATTCATGACCGACAAACTCAACCGATTTTGGCCCCTCATCGCTTCGGTCGCATTCGCTGCCGTGCTGGCGGCCAATGCCGCTCAATCGGCCGCCACGGTGAAGGAAGCCAATCCGGCTTCGTCGTCCGACCGGACGGCCGAGCAGATGTTTGCCGACGCCCCTGATGGCGTCGACCCCGTGGTCACCGGCCCGGTCAGCGCCTCTTTCAAGCAGAGGCAGCAGGTTGCAGGCTGCGACAGCGCGGTGTGGCCGAAGATTCCGACGGTTTGCTACCCGGACTGACGGCTGCCCATTCCAGGCATAGCGATCCTTCGCACCGACCCAAAGGCTTACGCCGACCGCACCGGATCGAGCGTCACCTTGTAAAGCTCGATGTCGTCGCGATCCATCAGTCGCACGGTCAGCTGCTCTGTCGCCCCTGAAATGTCCACCAGGCCAAAGAACTGCAGGCCGGCCGAGGGTGGCAGGTTCTGGCCCTGTTCGGTGGTCGGCGCCTTGATGAATTTCAGCTCCGGGCCGAAGGTCATGTCGAAATCATTGGGACCGAAGGTACCGGCGTGGATCGGGCCCGAGACGAATTCCCAGAAAGGATTGAAATCCTGGAACCGCGCCTTGTCGGGGTTGTAATAGTGCGCCGCCGTGTAGTGGACATCGGCGGTCAACCAGACCGTGTTGGTGATGCCGGCAGTCTTGATGTAGCGCAACAGGTCGGCGATCTCGAGCTCGCGGCCTTTGGGCAGGCCATTGTCGCCATTGCTGATGGCTTCCGCGCCGACCTTCTTGGCGCCGTCGTCCCAGACGACGAGGCCGAGCGGCATGTCGGCTGCAATGATCTTCCAGGTCGCCCTGGAATTCGTCAGCTCGCGCTTCAGCCATTTCGTCTGCTGTTCGCCCAGCATGCGTGACTGCGGCGTCATGTCCTCCTGCATGTCGGGGCCGTTCGGGCCGCGATAGGAGCGCATGTCGAGGAAGAACACGTCGAGCAGCGGCCCATGCGCGATCTTGCGGTAGACGCGGCCTGGCTCGGACGGCTCGTAGCGGATCGTCGTCATCTCATGGAAGGCGCGCGCCGCACGCGCCGCGAGCACATGGATGGATTTTTCGGTGTAGCGGCTGTCGGCGCCGAGATTCTTCGAATCCGACCAGTTGTTCAGCACCTCGTGATCGTCCCACTGGTAGAAGGTCGGGCAGATGGCGCTCAAGGCCAGAACGTTTTTGTCCATCATGTTGTATTTCCACTGGTCGCGGTACTCATCCAGCGTCTCGGCCACCTTGCGCTTGCCGTCGATCAGGACGACGTTTTTCCACTTGCCGCCGCCAGGCAGGTCTACCTCGTCCTTCATGGCGCCATCGGCATAGATGGTGTCGCCGGAATGCAGGAAGAAATCCGGCGTGTGCCTGGCGATGGTGGCGTAGGTTTTCATGCCGGTCTCATCGATTCCCCAGCCCTGGCCGGCCGTGTCGCCCGACCAGGCGAATTTTATGTCGCGCTTCGAGGCGGGTGCTGTGCGGAAACGGCCGACGATCGGTTCGGAAACGGCGTTGATATCCGACAGGTCGGCGGCAGTCATCCGGTAGAAGATATCCTGGTCGGAGGCGAGGTCGGTAAGCAGGCGCTTGACCGTGAAGTCGCTGGCCGGCGAGGTATCGAGCGGCGCCAGCCGCGTCGCATTGGCGAAGTTTTCCGTCGACGACACTTCGAACATGACGCGCGAAGGCCGGTCGGTGCGCGTCCACACCATGCCGCTCGAGGCATCGACATCGCCGGACTGGACGCCATGGGTGAAGGCCGGGCGCTGGCTGGCGCGCGAATAATAGGGCAAAGCGAGCCCCGATGCGCCGAGCAGACCGGCGGCGCTGGCAGAGGTGACGAAAGCGCGGCGGGTCAACGAGATCTTGTTCATGGCTGTCTCCTGATGGCTTCGAACGGTGCCAGCAAGCTCCAGCTTCAATGTTTCAGCCACATCTCGGGAAGATGAAACTTTGATAACAATCGACAGGTGATCTCCGCCCTTGAGGGGGGAGATGTCGCCGAAGGCGACAGAAGGGGGTCGCCTCGCTTGGAGCGCCGACCTCCTATGCGCAAGAGGCTGAGTCCGGTCGCACGGACCCCCTCTGGCCGCTTCGCGGCCATCTCCCCCCTGAGGGGGGAGATTAGTACCGCGCCTTACGCCGCTTGCGGCTCCGGATCGAAAGCCGGCTTGCTCGTATTGATCAGCAGCGACAGACACGCAGCCACGATCGCCGTCATGCCGGCGATCAGGAATGCCAGTTCGTAATTGCCCTGCAATTCGCGCATGGTGCCGCCGAAGGCGGCGGCGGTGGCGGCGCCGACTTGGTGGCCGGCTACGATCCAGCCGAACACGATCGGGCCGCTGCGGTCACCGAAGGCCTCGTTGGCGAGCCTGAGCGTCGGCGGCACGGTGGCGATCCAGTCGAGACCGTAGAGCACCGCGAAGATGATCAGGCTGGTCGCCGAGAAGCCGGAATAGGGCAGATAGATCAGCGCCAGGCCGCGAATGCCGTAGTAGACGCCGAGCAGCTTGCGCGGGTCGAAACGGTCGGTGAGCCAACCCGACAAAGTCGTGCCGATCAGGTCGAAAATGCCCATCAGCGACAACAGGCCCGCGGCCTGCACCTCGGGGATGCCCATGTCGCCGCAGAAGGAGATCAGATGCGTGCCGACCAGCCCGTTGGTGGTGAAGCCGCAGATGAAGAAGGTGGCGAACAGATACCAGAAGACGCGGGTGCCGGCAGCGCGGCGCAGCGTGTTCAGCGTATGCGCCAGGAAATTGCCTTGCGATGCCGGCGATACCGGCGGCACGTCATCGGTCCCGGCGCCATAGCGCACCATGCCGATCGAAGCGGGACGCTCCGGAACCAACAGCCAGACCAGCGGCAGAAGACAGGCGGTGGCGATCGAGACGGCGGTAGCGACGGGCTGCCAGCCGCCCGACTGGGCGAGCGATGCCAGCAGCGGCAGGAACACCAAGAGGCCGGTGGCGCTGGAGGCCGACATCAGCCCCATCACCAAGCCGCGATTGGTCTTGAACCAGCGGTTGACGATGGTGGCGCCGAGCACGGTGGCGACCGCGCCGGAGCCGATACCTGAAAACACGCCCCAGGTGAGGAACAGATGCCATGGCTCGGTCATCAGCAGGCTGAGCGCGGTCGAGCCCGACATGATCACAAGCGAGGCAAGCAGCGTGCGGCGCAAGCCGATACGCTCCATCAATGCGGCGGCAAACGGCCCGGTCAGGCCGTAAAGGAAGATGCCGACCGCGGCGGCAATCGAAACCGTATCGCGCCCCCAGCCGAAGCTTTTATCCAACGGCAGCATCATCACCGAGGGTGCGGAACGAAGCCCGGCCGCGATCAACAAGCAGAGGAAGATGACGCCAACCACGACGAAAGCGTAGCGCTGGCCAAAGGGACGGGATTGAGCTATCATGTTACTGACCGGTACGTTGCAGGGTGAGGACATGTATACGTACCGATCGGTAACACGTCAATCGAGTCGCATGATGCCAACGGACAAAAATATTGAACTGATCATCAAGGGCGGTCATGGAGCCGCACCGCCCAAGGCTGCCAAGAAAATCCTCGACGTGGCCTACGACCTGTTCTACCGCCGCGGCATTCGGGCGATCGGCGTCGACGAGATCGTCAAGCGCGCCGGCGTCACCAAGCCCAGCCTCTACCGCAGCTTTCCCTCCAAGGACGAGCTTGCCGCTTCCTATCTCAGGCAATATGACCGTGAGTACTGGGAGCGTTTCGACGAAGCCGTGGCTGCCCATCCCGGCGACCCGCGGGCACAGCTCAGGGCTTTCCTGACTCGCGTCGGCAAGCGCGCGCAAAAGCCGGACTATCGCGGCTGCGGCATGACCAACGCGGCGGTGGAATATCCCGAACATGGCCATCCGGCGCGCGTCGTCAGCGAGGCCAACAAGCAGGAGTTGCGCCACCGCCTGCGCGCGATGGCCGCAGCGATGGGCGCTAAAGACCCTGACACGCTCGGCGACGGCCTGCTGCTGTTGATCGAAGGCGCCTATATCAGCGGCCAGCTCTTCGGCCTCGGCGGCCCGGCGCAATCGGTGGCCCGCAACGCCGACCTGCTGATCGAAGCGAGCTTGAAGAAATAGCATTTTCTAACGTTGGCGCCGCCCCTCACCTGCCGGCATCCTTTCCCGGAAATGGGGCGAGGAACGCTCTCATCACGATTTCGCCAATTGCCAGCGTTGCAAGGTTGTCGCCAGCGGCGCAGCCGGCCACTTTCTCCCGTTCAGGGGGAGAATTGCCCGGCAGGGCGATGTGGGTGGCGCCAACGTTGAGATTGGCACGCTAGGCCGGCCGCAGATTTGGCGATAGGCTGGGGCGAACTTCACGGGAGACGTCCGCATGCGAACCCTGCTGCTTGTTCCATTCGCCCTCGCCGCCCTATCCCAAACCGCCCATGCCGACGGAATATCCAGCGTCTACACCGACCTCGACTCGCAAAAGGATTGCGTCACCTATGCGCAGGCCGAGGAAGGTGACGGCGACTGGGCCGAACTCGCCTGCTCCGGCTATCGCGGCTATCCCGTGCTGATCGCCTACGACGATGCGCGTGAATCGCTATTCTACGGGTTTCCGCCCGGCGGCGAGATGACCTCGGTCTGGGAGAGCTTTTCCGGCTTCAACTCGTCCGGCGCCAAGGTCGAATGGCGCATCGAGACCAAGGGCGACGTTGCCGTTCCCTTCGCGGTGATCCACCGCCGCTCGATCAGCAATCCCGAGGATGAGAACAAGCCGACCGAAGTGCTGCTCGTCGCCAAGGTCGCCCAGATGGAAGCCCGCGACGGCTGCACCATCGGCCTCGTGCTCGCCACCGGCAACCCTCAGGCCAACGACCAGGCGCGCAAGCTGGCGGACGAAAAGGCGAAGAGTTTCGCCTGTGGCAAGGACAAGCACACCGTCATCGGCAACGTGCCGGCGTTTGGTCGGGTGGATAACTAGCCACGTGGGTGCAAGGCACCTCCCTCTGCCCTGCCGGGCATCTCCCCCTCAAGGGGGGAGATTGGCAGCTTCGCTGGCGGCGCTTTTCTTTCGGCGCTGAAAATTGACGAAAGCCGTTGCGACATCCGATCTCCCCCCTTGAGGGGGAGATGGCCGGCAGGCCAGAGGGGGGTGCCTCGCGCTGGCGTTTGCCGCTTACTTGAACGAGACGCAGGCCTCTCTCGGCGCTACTTCGCCGCCTTCGCCCGTGCGATCGCGTCGACGATCATCTTCTTGGCGTATTTGGAATCGTGCCAGCCTTCGATCTTGACCCATTTGCCGGGCTCGAGATCCTTGTAGTGCTCGAAGAAGTGCTGGACCTGGTCGCGGGTGATCTCGGGCAGCTGCGTGTATTCGGTGACGTTTTCGTAGCGCAGCGTCAGCTTCGG
Source organism: Mesorhizobium sp. LNJC405B00 (assembly GCF_000502615.1). Taxonomy (NCBI): domain Bacteria; kingdom Pseudomonadati; phylum Pseudomonadota; class Alphaproteobacteria; order Hyphomicrobiales; family Phyllobacteriaceae; genus Mesorhizobium; species Mesorhizobium sp. LNJC405B00. The sequence goes on from NZ_AYWC01000002.1 coordinate 188,129, forward strand.
CGAGGGCACGGCAATGACCTTCTCGTCCTGGCCGGCATTGTCTTCCATCACCAGCACGCCGATCGGCCGCACATTGATGACGCAGCCCGGCACCAGCGCGCGCGTGTTGCAGACCAGCACGTCGATCGGGTCGCCGTCGCCCGACAGCGTGTGCGGCACGAAACCGTAATTGCCGGGGTAGCGCATCGACGTATGCAGGAAACGGTCGACGAACAGCGTGCCGGCCTCCTTGTCCATCTCGTACTTGATCGGCTCGCCGCCGATCGGCACCTCGATGATGACGTTGATGTCCTCGGGCGGGTTCTTTCCGATGGCAATGGCTTCGATTCGCATGGCTTAAATCCCTCTCTCGATGTCCAAGATCGATAGCGGGCGGCGCGGCATGGTGCAATGCGGCGATTGGTGCGAAGCGCTAACGGAAGCGCACGGTTTATGATGATTTGTAACCGAGACCGGTCATTCCCAGACGAAGGCGACCTTCTTGAGCGCCCTCTGCTCGAAAATCTCGACGCCTTCGGCGACGTCACGGCCACCCGCGCCGGCATAGAAGGAAAGTGCGTTCTGGTTGTCTTCCAGCGCCCACACCACCATTCCCTTCAGCCCGTGGTCGGCAAGCCGCGCCCGCGCCGCCTTGAACAGCCGGCTGCCGAGCCCGATGCCCTGATATTCCGGACGCAGGTAAAGTTCGTAGATTTCGCCCTGTTGCTTCAGCTCGCGGGCGCGGTTCTTGCCGATCGTGGCATAGCCGGCGATGGTGCCGCCGATCTCGACCACCAGAACGGTGGCGGCGCGGCGGATGGCGTTGGCCCACCAGTCGGCGCCGCGGCGGTTGATCATCGAGGTCAGCGAGCGATGCGGGATGATGCCGGAATAGGCGCCCTCCCAAGCCTGCTGGTGCACGTCGGCAATGGCGCCGGCGTCGCGCGGTTCGGCTTTCCTGATGTCGATGCTCAGCGTATTCATGATTTGTTAACCATAAACCCGCATCGGCCATTTGCAAGAGTCGAGGTCAGCCCGCCGACCGCTTTCTCACAGCCGATCGCGACACTGCTGACAATGGGCAAAGCCTGCCTGGAAAACGCACCCAGCCGGCGCGGTCAGGCGTCCGTCCGGGTAGCGCGTGCTGGCTTTTCAGATCTCCACGAGATGATCGTCCAGTTCATTGGCATCGCCCGACGTCACCGGGAAATGCTCGGCCAGCACCGCGCCGACCTGCCCGATCGCCTTGACGAAGCCGTCGGCGAGCCGGTCGTGACCGGCATGCTGCAGGAGATCGCGCACCACGCCGTCCCAGACATGCTGGCCGACCTTGCTGTCGATGCCCGAATCGGCGACCACTTCGGCATAACGCTCGGCGATCGACACGAAGACCAACACGCCGGTGCGCGCCGTGGTGCGGTGGACATTGCGGGCGAGGAACTGCCTGAGCGCATTGTGATGTGCCGCCTGATAACGCTGCCGGCGCGGCACCAGATGGATGCGCAAGCCCGGCAGCGCCCACAAAAGCACCAACACCGAGGCCAGTGCCAGCAGTTGGACAATGACGAAATGCGGCAGCCGGATCGACAGCCACCAGGCTTCCAGCCCATAAGCGACGGCGAGGCTGGCAATCAGCATGCCTGATGTCGCCATGAAGGCGGCGGGAAAGAAATAGCCGTCGCTGGCATGCGCAACGACGCAGTAGATCTCGCCGTCGGTTTTGGCCTCGGCCGCGCGGATCGCGGTGGCGATGCGCTCATGGTCCTGTGGGCTGATCGGTCGTGTTGCCATCTTCTCTCACCAGCTCCCTGAAGACCCGCCACCGCCAGACGAACCGCCGCCGCCTGAAAACCCGCCGCCGCTGCTTGAGCCCGAAGACCAGCTGCTGCCCGAACTTCCCGATGACCATCCGCTGCCCGACGACGAACTTGTTGTCCAGCTGCTGGAGCCCGAGGACGATCCGCTCGGCCCCTGGCCGTAGCGAAAGGTCATGCCCAGCCATTTATACACGCCCGGCGACAGCTTGGTGCCGAAGATCGGCGGCAGGAAGGCCATCGCCAGGCCGCCGAAGAACATCGCCGCCCACAGGATCAGGAAGACCGCGACGACGGGATCGATGGGCGTGCTGCGGTCGGCCGGGTTGCGCTTGCCGCGCGCCTCCAGCTCTTCCGGGTTGCCTTCCAGCACCATGACCATGTCGTCGACGGCCTTGGAAAGGCCGCCGGAGAAATCACCGGCGCGGAACGCCGGCACCATGTCGTTTTCGATGATCAGTTTGGTGTGCAGGTCGGTCAGCGTGCCTTCCAGCCCGTAGCCGACCTCGATGCGCATCTTGTGGTCGTTCTTGGCCACCAGCAGAAGCACGCCGTTGTTTTCGCCGGCCTGGCCGAGTTTCCAAAAGCGGAACAGCCGGTTGGCGTAGGGTTCGATCTCCTCGCCGTCGAGGCTGTTGATCGTGGCGACGACGATCTGGTCGGAGCCTTTGGTCTCGAAATCCGCGAGTTTCTGCGTCAGTGCCGCCTTGGTCGCGGCGTCGATAATACCGGCATTGTCGACCACCCGCCCGGTGAGTGCCGGCAGGTCTGCCGCCAAGGCTACAAACAGCATGGTGAGCATCGTCAACAGGGCGATGCCGATCGTCGCGGCTGCGCGGCCAGGTCTTGGCGGATTGAAGACGCCTACTGTCATGCCGTCACCAGCTCCCCTCAACCACCATGACTGTCCTCAATCACCATGATCATGTCGTCGACCGCTTTGGAAATACCGCCGGAGAAATCCCCGGCGCGGAAGGCCGGCACCATGCCTTCAATGATCCGTGTGGCGTGCTGGTTGGTGAGCGTGGCTTCCAGCCCGTAGCCGACCTCGATGCGCATCTTGCGGTCGTTCACGGCCACCAGCAGAAGCACGCCATTGTTCTTGGCCTTCTGGCCGAGCTTCCAAGCGTTGAACAGCCGGGTGGCGTAAGGCTCGATCTCCTCGCCGTCGAGGCTGGGAACCGTCGCGACGACGATCTGGTCGGAGCCTTTGGTCTCGAAATCGGCCAGCTTCTGCGTCAGCGCCGCCTCGGTCGCAGCGTCGATGATGCCTGCATTGTCGACGACACGACCGGTGAGGGCGGGCAGTTCCGCCGCCAGCGCCGCGAAGCTGACGAGCAAGACCAGCAAGGCAGCGCCGGTCATCGTGGCGAAGCGGCCATGCCAGGGATTGGCGATGCGTGTTGTCATCTCGTCACCAGCTTCCCGAGGAGCCGCCGCCGCCGGACGAACCGCCGCCGCCGGAAAAGCCGCCACCACCGCTTGAACCCGACGACCAGCCGCCCCCGCCCGAAGACCCGCCGCCGCTGGATGACCGCTTGTGCGGCTCGAATGTCATGCCGAGCCAGCGATAGCGGCCGGGACCGAGTTTTTGGCCGAAGATCGGCGGCAGGATGGAGGCGGCCATGCTGCCGAAGAACATGATTGCCCAGATGCTGATGAAGACGCCGAAGAACAGATTGTCGGTATTGATGGGCGGCTTCTGGTTGCGCTCGCCGCGCGCCTCCAATTCCTCCGGATTGCCTTCCAGCACCATCACCATGTCGTCGACGGCCTTGGAAATGCCCCCGGAGAAATCGCCGGCGCGGAACGCCGGCACCATGTCGTTTTCGATGATCAGCTTGGTGTGCAAATCGGTCAGCGTGCCTTCCAGCCCATAGCCGACCTCGATGCGCATCTTGCGGTCGTTCGGCGCCACCAGCAGCAGCACGCCGTTGTTTTCCTTGGCCTGGCCGAGCTTCCAGAAGCGAAACAGCCGGTTGGCGTAAGGCTCGATCTCCTCGCCGTCGAGGCTGGGGATGGTGGCGACGACGATCTGGTCGGAGCCTTTTGTCTCGAAATCGGCGAGTTTCTGGGTGAGCGCGGCTTTGGTTCCCGCGTCGATAATGCCGGCGTTATCGACGACGCGGCCGGTCAGCGTGGGGAGATCGGCGGCGAAGGCGGTGAGGGGCAGGAAGACGGCCAGAAAGGCGAGAAGAACACCAAGGTTGGCGTTCCTTCGCGTCCCCCTCTGTCCTGCCGGACATCTCCCCCTCGAGGGGGGAGATTGGCAATCTCGCTGCCGACGCTCAGCCGGCAACGCTGATAATTGGCGCAAGGACAGAAGACACCTGATCTCCCCCCTTGAGGGGGAGATGTCCGGCAGGACAGAGGGGGGCGTGAAGGAACGCAAGGCTGGCAATGGCCAAGCTCACCCAGACGTCATCACCCGCCCTGCTTCGTGCCGAAATCGACCTTCGGCGGCTGCATCTTGTCTTCTTCGACGGTGAAGTTGGCGAAGGGCTCGTTGCTGCGGAACCAGAAGGTTGCCCATAGCACCGACGGAAAGGTCCTCAGCGTCAGATTGTAATCCTTGACCGCCAGGATGTAGTCGCGCCGCGCCACGGCGATACGGTTCTCGGTGCCTTCGAGTTGCGCCTGCAGCGCCAGGAAATTCTGGTTGGCCTTGAGGTCGGGATAGGCCTCCGACACCGCGATCAGCCGCGACAGCGCGCTGGTCAGCCCTGATTGCGCATCCTGGAACTTCTTGAGCGCTTCGGGGTCCTTCAGCGTTTCCGGCGTCACCGTGATCTGCGTCGCCTTGGCGCGCGCTTCGACCACCGCATCGAGCGTGTCCTTTTCATGCGAGGCATAGCCCTTCACCGTCTCGACCAAATTGGGAATGAGGTCGGACCGACGCTGATACTGGTTCAGCACCTCGCTCCATGCCGCCTTGGCGTTTTCCTCCGCCGTCGGGATGGTGTTGAAGCCGCAGCCGGCGAGCAGAGGCAGCACGACGGCCATCATCAGCACGGCCGGCAGACTGCGGAAAGGGAAGGCAAGGCGCTGGGCAAACATGGTGAGGTCCCTCGACAGAAGTTGCATGCGAAGCATTAGCACAATCCGCGCTCAAGAAAATGTCTGCCGCTGGCGCGCATTCCTGGCGCGCATTCATGCGCCGGCGAGGCCCTGTGATTGATCGCGCGAACACGATATGGTTGCCGGCAAACAGGACAGGATCATGGCGGAAGGCCGCGACGATGACAGCGAATCGCGCCGCATTATCGAGCGCGTGGCGAACGAGGGCGGCCTTGGCGGCGCATCGCTGGTGTCACGGGCAGCGAAAGGCGCCCGCGATCATGTTACCGCAGCCGAGGCCGACCGATCCGATCCGATCGAGGTCTGGGGCACCCGCATCGGCCGCACACTTGGGCTCATCGTCGCCCTCGGCCTTTTGATCTGGCTCGTGTACTACGTCTCCCGGGGCAGCTAGAGCATGATCCTGAAGAGTGGGAACCGGTTTTCTCGGACAAGCGGGAACCGTTTTGTCCGGAGATCATGCTCCCACCAAAGAGATAGATCAGGATGACGATTCAACGAAAAATTATCCGTATCTAGGATTTTCCATGAACAGCGAAAAAGCCGACGCGCCGCGCGCGGTCATCGTCATTTCCAGCCATGTCGCCCGCGGCTCGGTCGGTAACCGCGCCGCCGTGTTTGCGCTCGAGACGCTGGGCTTTCCGGTGTGGGCGGTACCGACGGTCATCCTGCCCTGGCATCCGGGCCATGGCCGCGCCACGCGCATCGTGCCGCCGCTCGACCAGTTCAAGGCGCTGATGGCCGATCTCGAGCGCGCGCCCTGGCTGGGCGAGGTGGGCGCGGTGCTGTCGGGCTATCTCGGCGAGGCCGGCCAGGCCGAGGCCGTCGCCTCGCTGGTTGCGGCGGTCAAGGCCAAGACGCCGGACGCGATCTATATATGCGATCCGGTGATGGGCGATTCCGGCGGGCTCTATGTGCCCGAGCCGACGGCCGCCGCGATGCGCGACCGGCTGATGCCGATCGCCGACATCGCCACCCCCAACCGCTATGAGCTGGAATGGATGGCCGGCGCGCCTTTGCCCGATCTGAAATCGGTGATCTCGGCCGCCCTCCATGCCGGACCGTCAACAATGCTGGTGACGTCGGCACAGTCGATGATGACCGGCGGCACCGGCAATCTGCTGCTTGACGGCACCCAGGCGCTGCTGGCCGAACACCGCCTCATCGACAAGCCGCCGAATGGCCTCGGCGACCTGACTGCGGCCGTCTACCTCGCCCGCATCCTGTCGGGGCAGCCGCCGATCAAGGCGCTGCAATCGACCACCGCCGCCGTCTACGAAATCCTGGCGCGAACCGCCAAGCGTGGCGGCGACGAGTTGCAGCTTGAAACCGATGCCCAGAGCCTGTCGCATCCGATGGCGATGGTGCAGCTGCGCCACCTCACGCATCCGGGGCGGGACCGCCGGGCGTGACCTCGACCGTGGTCGTCGGCGTAGACGGCTGCAAGGCCGGCTGGATCGCCGTCCGCCGCGATCTGGATGCCGCGCCGTCAGTCCGCGTCTTTCCCAGCTTTGCGGCCCTGCTCGACGCCTTGCCCGCCGATGCGACAGTGGCCGTCGACATGCCGATCGGCCTGCCGGACGTCTCGCAAAGAGGCGGGCGCGGGCCGGAGACCTTGGTACGGCCAATGCTCGGAGCACGGCAATCCAGCGTCTTCTCTATCCCGTCCCGCGCGGCCCTCTACGCCGACATCAGCGACTTCACCACGGTCGAGGCCTGGTATGAGGCGCATCGGCGCGCCAGCGAGGTGGCCAAGGCGACCTCCGATCCGCCACGCGGCGTCTCGATCCAGGCCTTCGGCATCTTTGCCAAGATACGCGAGATCGACGCGCTGCTGATCGCACGTCCGCAACTGCGCCGCCGCGTCTTCGAATCGCACCCCGAAGTGGCCTTCTGCCGGCTGAACGGCGAAAAACCGATGACGCTGCCGAAGAAGATCAAGGGCGCAGTCAATCCTGCCGGGATGGAAGAGCGCAAGGCACTGCTCTGCCGGCACGGCTATACCAGAGCTTTCCTCGACCAGCCGCCGCAACGCGGTGCTGCCGCCGACGATTTCCTCGACGCCGCAGCGATGATGCTGATTGCCGGACGCATTGCCGGCGGCGAGGCAAAGCCGTTTCCCGACCCGCCGCTTGCCGACCGTTTGGGCATTCCCCTGGCGATCTGGGCGTGAGGCAAGCGGCGAGCCATGCGTGCGGCATGGCGATTTGCGACGAAGCCATCCGCAATTCGGCATTGCCCGCGACGGGCATTTGCCGTTAGAGCCTTTCTAACTTGAAATGAGCTGCCGTCGCTAACCCCGAAAGGCTTCATCCCTAGCCCATGCCCCATCTCCCCGAACATCTTTGGACCGGCTACCGCAACTTCATGAATGGCCGCTATCTCACCGAGAGCGGACGCTATCGCGAGCTCGCCCGCGAAGGGCAGGCGCCCGAAACCATGATCGTTGCCTGCTGCGATTCCCGCTCTGCCCCCGAGGCGATCTTCGACGCCGGTCCGGGCGAACTGTTCGTCCTGCGCAATGTCGGCAATCTGGTGCCGCCCTATGCGCCGGACGGCGAGTTCCACTCGACCTCGGCCGCGCTCGAATTCGCCGTGCAGAGCCTGAAGGTGAAAAACATCGTAGTGATGGGCCATGGCCGCTGCGGCGGCATCCGCGCCGCGCTCGACACCAATTCGGCGCCGCTGTCGCCCGGCGACTTCATCGGCAAATGGATGAGCCTGATCGCGCCGGCGGCCGAAACCGTTTCGTCCAGCACGTTCATGACGACAACCGAACGGCAGACGGCGCTGGAGCGGATTTCCATCCGCTATTCGATCGCCAATCTCAGGACCTTCCCTTGCGTCTCCATCCTCGAAGGCAAGGGGCGGCTGTCGCTGCATGGCGCCTGGTTCGACATCTCGACAGGCGAGCTCTGGGTGATGAACAAGGACACTGGCGACTTCGAGCGGCCGGATTTGACGTAGACCCATGATCCCGAAAAGTGGGAACCGGTTTTCGGATAAGGGCATGGTCAAATAAGAGGAGGGAAGAATGCGGGTTTGGCGTGCGATCGCTTTCGCCGTAGCGGCGCTGCTGATTTCGCTCGTCCCTGCCCGCTCCGATGACGGCGCCATTATCGACCGCTGGTATTCGGCGCTGCTGGTCGCCGATCGCACCGAATTGTCGGACCTGCTCGCCGACGATGTCCGCATCAAGCTCGACGATCTCGGCGTCGTGCAGTCGAAGCAGGAGTTCATCGCGTCGATCGACGAATGGAAGGGCGCGGTCGCCGGCGCCGCAATCCGGCATCGCGTCGAAATGAGCGAGGCCGGCGTCACCACTGTCATCGCCTGCTATGATTTCCCCAACAATGACATGCTGATGCAGGAAACGTTCGCCGTCACCGGCAACCGCATCACCGCCAGTTCGCAAGCGGCGATCGCGGAAAATTGCGACGGCTTCTGACGCGGGCTTGAACGGCCGCGCTGTTGCGCCGCGCCAGTCATCGCCCTACATCGGTCAGCAAGCTCCGCCAATCATCGAAAGATCCCCCATGCCGTCCACGAAAACCGTCGATCTCGCCGCCCATCCGCTGACCAAATGGCAAGGGCCGCTCGGCCTGCCGGATTTTGCCAGCATCGGCGACGACGATTTCTCCTCGGTGTTCGACGCGGCGCTGAAGGCACATGACGCCGAAATCGATGCGATCGCCGGCAACAAGGATGCGCCGAGCATCGAGAATACGCTGGCAGCCCTCGAGCTCGCCGGTGAGCCGCTCGACCATGTCTCGTCGATCTTCTGGTGCCGGGCCGGCGCCCACACCAACGATGCGATCCAGGCGCTGGAGCGTGAGATCTCGCCGAAGATGTCGCGGCATTTCTCGGCGATCTCGATGAACGAGAAACTGTTTGCCCGCATCGACGACCTCTACCAGCGCCGGGAGACGCTAAAACTCGACGTCGAGACGCTGCGGGTGCTGGAGAAGACCTGGAAAGGCTTTGTGCGATCGGGCGCAAAACTCGACGCCGACGGCAAGAAGCGGCTGGCCAACATCAGCGAGGAGCTGTCCTCGCTCGGCACGACCTTCGGCCAGAACGTGCTGGCCGACGAGCGCGACTGGGCGCTTTTCCTCGACGAGGCTGATCTTGCGGGCCTGCCGGACTTCGTGAAGAGTTCGATGGCCGAAGCCGCCGAGACGCGCGGCCAGAAAGGCCGCTACGCAGTCACCTTGTCGCGCTCTATCTATGAGCCGTTCACGACCTTCTCCGAACGCCGCGACCTGCGCGAGACCGCCTTCCGCGCTTTCACCATGCGCGGCCAGAACGGTGGCGCCAGCGACAACACCGCAGTGGTGCGCGACATGCTGAAATTGCGCGCCGAAAAGGCCAAGCTGCTCGGCTATGCCTCGTTCGCCGCGCTGAAACTCGACGACACCATGGCCAAGACGCCGAAGGCTGTGCACGACCTCCTCGACCCGGTCTGGGAGAAAGCGCTGGAGAAGGCCGCCGCCGACCAGAAGGAGCTGGAGCGGCTGGCGACCAAGGCAGGCAGCAACGAAAAATTCGCCGCCTGGGACTGGCGCTTCTACCAGGAGAAGTTGCGCGCCGAAAAATTCGCCTTCGACGAGGCGGAACTGAAACCGTATTTGCAACTCGACCGGGTCATCGACGCCTGCTTCGACGTCGCCACAAAACTGTTCGGCATCACCTTCGAGGAGAAGAAGGGCATCGCCGCCTGGCATTCCGACGCGCGCGTCTTCGTGGTGAAGAACGCCGATGGCAGCGAGCGCGGCCTGTTCCTCGCCGACTATTTCGCCCGATCCTCGAAGCGTTCTGGCGCCTGGATGAGCGCGCTGAAGTCTGGCTACAAGCTTGGGGATGGCTCCAAGCCGGTGATCTACAACATCATGAACTTCGCCAAGCCGCCGGCGGGGGAAGCGGCGCTGCTGTCGGTCGATGAGGCCAAGACCCTGTTCCACGAGTTCGGCCATGCTTTGCACGGCATGCTGACCGACGTCACCTGGCCGTCGGTGGCGGGCACCTCGGTTTCCCGCGATTTCGTCGAACTGCCTTCGCAGCTCTACGAGCACTGGCTGACGGTGCCCGCAGTGCTGGAAAAGCATGCGCTGCATGTTAAGACCGGCAAGCCGATGCCGAAGTCGCTGCTCGACAAGATGCTGGCCGCCCGCACGTTCGGCGCCGGTTTCGCCACGGTCGAGTTCACAGCGTCGGCGCTGATCGACATGGCGTATCACGCGCGGCCGGATGCGCCGGCGGAACCGCTGCGTTTCGAAGCCGAAACGCTGGAAAAGCTTGATATGCCCGACACCATCGCCATGCGTCATCGCACCCCGCATTTCGGCCATATCTTCTCCGGCGACGGTTATTCAGCCGGCTACTATTCCTACATGTGGTCGGAAGTGCTCGACGCCGACGCCTTCGCCGCCTTCGAGGAGACCGGCGATCCCTTCAACCCGGCGCTGGCGGAACGGCTGCGGAAGAATATCTATGCCGCCGGCGGGTCGAAGGATCCGGAGGAGCTGTACACGGCGTTCCGCGGCAAGATGCCTTCGCCGGAAGCGATGATGGTGAAGCGGGGATTGGTGTAGCGCCGGCTTATCTCCCCCCTCGAGGGGGAGATGGCCGCAAAGCGGCCAGAAGGGGGTCGGTCCGACTGGGCTCGACCTCCTGCGGCAGATGAAGGTCGGCGCTTCACGCGAGGCGACCCCCTCTGTCGCCTTTGGCGACATCTCCCCCTCAAGTGGGGAGATCAATAGCGCCAAGGGTCCGCCACCCTTGGCCAAACCGGCCGCGTCAGCTTCTTGTAATCCGTCACCGCCGGATTGCTCGGATACGAGCTCGGCGCCGAGACATAGATGATCTCCGCCGCGATCGGTGCGAAGCCGGCGTAGAAATGGTTGGTCGACTTGATCAGCAATATGTCCTTCGACAACGGATCGACACCGATGTTGGAGAAGACATCCGGCTCGAAGGTCTGCGTGCGGTTGGTGTTGAGGATGATGTCGATTTCGGTGCCTTCGAACCGCACCAGCGCCGTCGGTCCGAGCGTCACCCGGCTCGGCCCGAAGCTCTGCCAGCCCTCGGGGACGGCTTTCAACACCTTGACGCGCGCATCGATCGGTTCGCCGGCCAGCGGCCCGGCCTTGCCGCCGAAGCGCAGGTCGATGACGGCGCCTTCGCCTGCCGCCTGGCAAAATGTGACGGCGATCGGGTCCCAGATCGTCGCCACGCCAAAATTGTCCACGCCCTGTTCCAGCATGGCGCGCAGCACGACCGTACCGTCGCCGGCGACGCCACCGCCGGGATTGTCCCAGATGTCGGCAATCACAACCGGCTTGCCGGGATTTTCCTTGCGCACGGCCAGTGCCCGCGCGATGCCGTCCTCGGTGTTCAGCATCGTCATCGCCGTCCTTTCGCGGATGGCGTAAAGCTCGTGCCCTAGCCTCTCCGCCAGCGCATCGCCCTTGGCCTTGTCATTGTCGGTCACGACCAGGATGCGCGTGCCCATTTCCGGCACGTCCGCGGCCATGAAGCCATGGATGACCGAGACCGACAGCACGCCGTCCTTGCCGTGCAGCGCCTTGATGCGGTCGACGAAGGAGCGCATCGGCTCGCGGCTGGTCGGCAGCACCTGGATCATGCGGCAGTCGAACGTCGAGATCACCGGCTTGATCTCGTCGCGCGCCGCCGCCAATCCAAGCTCGACGACATGTTCGCCGCGCTCATAGAAGTCGGTGTGCGGGAATTCGAGGAAATAGGCCATGACATTGCATGCCGCGACGCGCTTTGGGGTCAGATGACTGTGCGGGTCGAGCTCGACCGCGATCACCACGTCGGGCCCGACGATTGCGCGAACCCGTTCCAGCAGATCGCCCTCGCAATCGTCATAGCCTTGCGCCACCATCGCGCCATGCAGGCCGAGGATGACGGCGTCGACCGGCAAAGCTGCCTTCAACTGGCCGAGAATCTCGTCGCGCAACGCCTCATAGGTCTGCCGCTGCACCAGCCCGCCCGGCTCCGCCCAGGTGGCGGTGCCTTCGACGACGGTCAGCCCTTCGGCAGCCGCGCGCCGGCGCAGCGCGACCATCGGCGAGGAGCACAAGGTCGGTGTATCAGGATGCTTGCCCGGCCCGGCATAGAACGCCATCTCGAACGACGCCCGGTCGGTCGGCACCGGCGAGAAGGTGTTGGTTTCGGTCGCCAGCGAGGCGGTGAAGATGCGCATGAAAACTCCGTACGGCTATTTGTTTTTCGCAATTCCGGACGGAAAACCGCTCCACACTTTTCCTGGCATTGCTATTTTACGGCCCCGAGCGCCAGCCCGCGGACGAGATAGCGCTGCAGCCAGATGAACAGAATCGCCACCGGCAGCGTCGCCAGCAGCGTCGCCGCCATTACATGGTGCCATTCGATCGTGTAGCGACCGGCGACCAGCGAGAACACCTGGATCGGCAGCGTGTAACTTTCCTGGCTGCGCAGCATTGTGAGCGCGACGACGAACTCATTCCATGCGTTGATGAAGGTGAAGATGGCGGTGACCGCGATTGCCGGCAGGCAAAGCGGCAGAAACACTTTTCGCAAGGTCAGCCAGCGGCCGGCGCCCTCCACCCACGCTGCTTCCTCGAGATCGCGCGGGATGGTGTCGAAATAACTCTGCAGCATCCACACGGTGAAGGCGACGTTGAAAGCCATGTAGATGACGCCGAGCGCCGTCGTCGATTCGATCAGGCCCCAGGCGGCCATCAGCCGGAACAGGCCAAGCACCAGCACGATCGGCGAGATCATCTGCGAGATCAGCAGGAACTGGCGGAAGGCGCCGTAGCCGGAAAAGCGAAACCGCGACATGGCGTAAGCAGCCGGCACCGAGATCAGGATGGCGCCGACGGTGGCGATAACAGAGACATAGAGCGAATTGGCCAGTGCCTTGCCAAAGCCGGTCGCCGTCCACATGTCGGCAAAATTCGACCAGTGGAATTCGCTTGGCCACCAGGTCGGCGACAGCACCTCCTGCCTTGGCTTGACCGCGGTCAAAAACATCACGGCAAACGGAAAGATCGTCACCACGAGCAGCGGCGAAAGCAGCAGCCAGGCAATGATCGTGCGCTTCAGCTTGGGCGTCATGCGCGTTGCTCCCGCATGGCGAGGCGCACATAGATCATGGTGAAGATCAAAAGGATGGCGAACATCAGCAGCGACACTGCCGATGCTTCCCCCAGTTTGCCGATGCGGAAGGCCAGCTTGTAGAGATGGGTGACCAATATGTCGGTCGAGTTGGCCGGCCCGCCCTGCGTCATCACCCAGATGATCGGGAAGGAATTGAAGACGTAGATGGTGTTGAGCACGATGGCGATGTTGATGAACGGCTTCAGCAGCGGAAAGGTGATCTCGCGAAACTGCTGCAGCGGCGTCGCCCCTTCCAGGGCCGCCGCCTCGTAGAGGTCGTCGGGGATCGACGACAGGCCGCCGAGGAAGATGGTCGTGGTGAACGGTACCGTCACCAATATGCCGATGAGCACCTGCATCGGGAATGCCGTCTCGGCGCGCGCCAGCCACTGGATGTTTTCATGGATCAGGCCAAGCCCGATCAGCGCCGAGTTCAGCATCCCGCTTTCGCCGTTGAGCGCCCAGCGCCAGACCACCGCCGTCATCGTCAGCGACACCGCCCAGGGCAGCATGATGATGACGCGGGCAATGCCGCGGCCGTGGAAATCGGTGTTGAGGATCATCGCCACGGGGACGGACAACAGCAGCGCGCCGCCGACCACCAGCACGGTCCACAGGCCGGTGCGCCAGAGTGCCGCCAGGAAATCGGGATCGGCGAGGAAGGCGGAATAATTGGCGAAATCGTTGAAGTCCCGCAGCTGCCCAAAACGGCTGACATCATGCGTCGATATCTGGATCAGGTCCCAGACCGGCCAGAAGATGACGACTGCGGCCAGAAACAGGCTGGGCAAGGTCAATAAATAGGGCAGGTAACGATTTTGCATCGGCCGGATTCGTACCGTGTTGGACATAAGTGGCGCTGGCGCGCCAGCTCGGATCAATCTCGCATATCGGTCTAAGGCAGCGCTTCAGGGTTTGAATCTCCTGCGGACGTTTGCGCTGCCCCTCACCTGCCTGCCCATCCTCCGCAACGGTTGCGGAAGGGAGCCCTTCCTCTCCCCCGTCGATCGGGGGAGAGGTGTCGAGCGAAGCTCGACGGAGTGGGGGTCGACCGTTCACCAAAGCAATGCGNGGTGTCGAGCGAAGCTCGACGGAGTGGGGGTCGACGGAGTGGATGTCGACCCTTGGGGCGCAAGGCGAGGTGATGTTTGCCCCTATTGCCCTTCCTATGTCCATCGCGGCGGTTGCCAGGTGGTTCCCCCACTCCGTCTCGGCTTCGCCGAGCCACCTCTCCCCCCTCCGGAGGGAGAGGAAGGGCAATAGGGTCTCGAACTCTCTGGAGAACGTTCACTCCGCCCTCTCCCCATGCTAACCACCGCTAATGGCGCAGAAAAAAGGATACGAAGTCGATTCGTGGCTGGCGAAGCCGGAAGCGCGCATATCGATCGTCCTGCTTTACGGACCCGACCGCGGCTTGGTCGCCGAGCGGGCCAAAACCTTTGCCGCGAAAACTGGCCTGCCGCTCGACGATCCGTTTTCCGTCGTACGGCTCGACGGCGCGGAGGTCGATCGCGACCAGGGCCGGCTGCTCGACGAAGCCCGGACCGTGCCGATGTTCTCCGACCGGCGGCTTCTGTGGGTGCGCAACGCCAGCGGCCAGAAGCCGCTGGCTGAGGACGTCAAGGCGCTGACCGCGGAGCCCGCGCGCGACGCGATCATTCTCATCGAGGCCGGCGACCTGAAAAAAGGCGTCGGGCTGCGCGCCGTGGTCGAGGCGGCCGACAACGCCATGGCGCTGCCTTGTTATGCCGATGAAGCGCGCGACATCGACAGCGTCATCGACGACGAGTTGCGCAAGGCCGGCATGTCAATGGCGCTCGATGCGCGCCAGGCGCTGCGCCGCAATCTCGGCGGCGACCGGCTGGCCTCGCGCGGTGAAATCGAAAAGCTGGTGCTTTACGCCCACGGCCAGAAGGACATTGGCCTCGATGACGTCAGGGCGATGTCCGGCGACGTTTCCGGCGCCTCCTTCGACGACGCGGTCGATGCTGTGCTGGAAGGCAAGATCGGTGACTTCGACACCGCCTTCACCCGCCACTGCCTGTCCGGCGGCCATCCTTTCCTGGTACTGTCCTCGGCGATGCGGCAGCTGCAGCAGCTTCAGGTCATGCGCGGCCAGATGGACACCGCCGGCCGCAACGCCGCCTCGGCAGTGGCCGGCGCCCGTCCGCCGGTGTTTTTCTCGCGGCGCAAGCTGGTGGAGAAGGCGCTGGAGCGCTGGAACGTCGAGGCGCTCAGCCGCGCGCTGAACCGGCTGCAATCGGCCGTGCTGCAGACCAGGCGCAGGCCGGATTTGTCGGAAGCGCTGGCGCGGCAGGCGCTGCTCGGCATTGCGGTGGAGAGCGCGAGGCTGGCGCAGCGGTGATCTCCCCCCTTGAGGGGGAGATGTCGCCAAAGGCGACAGAGGGGGTCGCGGCGCGTGGAGCGCTGGCGCCTTTCGCAACGACGAACGAGGTCGGCGCTTGATGGGAGACGACCCTTCTGGCCTGCCGGCCATCTCCCCCTCAAGGGGGGAGATCAGCAGTTCGATCCCTTCGGCAATCCCCAATAAAAAGAAGGGCCGGCAACCGCCAAGCCCTTTCTTCATCCTAAGCCAGAACTTCATTCGCCGGCTAAATATGGCGCAACCCCAACCCTCTACCGCTCATCCTTCAACCGCCGGCATAGCTCGTCGAGCTGCTCCAGACTGCGGTAGTCCACGCGGATCGCGCCGCCTTTGCCCTTGTGCTCG
This sequence comes from Mesorhizobium sp. LNJC405B00, assembly GCF_000502615.1. NCBI lineage: Bacteria > Pseudomonadati > Pseudomonadota > Alphaproteobacteria > Hyphomicrobiales > Phyllobacteriaceae > Mesorhizobium > Mesorhizobium sp. LNJC405B00. Next base: position 203,897 of record NZ_AYWC01000002.1, read on the forward strand.
ATGGTCACGATCATGCCGATCGTGTTGGTCATCAGCCTTTCCAGCGCCAGCGTGTCGGCATCCTTGCCCGATGCGCCGTGTGCCGGGTTTGCCTTGGGCGGCGTGCCGCCCGCCGGCATTTGCGCCAGCGCCTCGGCCTGGCGCACCGAAAGCCCGTCTTCGACGATCTGCTTGGCTAGCCCGGCGGGATCCTGCGCCGTCACTAGCGTCCGGGCATGGCCGGCCGACAGCGCGCCGTCGACCAGCATGTCGCGGATCACGTCGGGCAGCTTCAGCAGCCGCAGCGTGTTGGCGACGTGGCTCCGGCTCTTGCCGATGACATTGCCGAGGTCGGCCTGTGTGTAGCCGTGGTCGTCGATCAACTGCTGGTAGCCGAGCGCCTCCTCGACCGGGTTGAGGTCGGTGCGCTGGACGTTTTCTATGATCGCCAGTTCGAGCGCTGTGCGGTCGTTGACGTCGCGCACGATGATCGGGATCTCGGTCAGCCCGGCTCGCTGCGCCGCCCGCCAGCGGCGCTCGCCGGCGATGATCTCGTAGCGCCCGGCCTGCGTGGGCGAAGGCCGCGCCACCACCGGCTGCACCACGCCATGCTCGCGGATCGACTGCGCGAGATCGGTGAGGTCGGCGTCGCCAAAGTGCCGGCGCGGGTTTTTCGGGTTCGGGCTCAGGAACTCGATTGGCACCTTGCCGTCGGCATTCAGGCCTGGCTTTTCGGCCGCTGCCACCGGGCGGTCGATCTCCCCGATCAGCGCCGCTAGTCCACGCCCCAGTCTCTTTCTCGAAAGGTCTTCGCTCATCTCAATTCCAGATTCTTGATCGTTTCGGCGCCGGATCGGCTTGGTTTATCGACTTGCCTAATCATGCCGCGCGCAATTTTCGCTCGCGGCGGATCACTTCGGATGCCAGTTGCAGATAGGCTTGGCTGCCGGAGCATTTCAGGTCGTAGAGAATCGCCGGCTTGCCATAGGACGGCGCCTCGGACACTCGCACATTCCTAGGAATGATGGTCTCGTAGACCTTGTCGCCCATGTGTGCCCGCACGTCCTGCACCACCTGGTTGGCGAGGTTGTTGCGGCCGTCATACATGGTCAGCACGATGCCCTGGATGATCAGGTCCGGATTGATCGAACGGCGCACCTGCTCCACCGTTTCCAGGAGTTGGCTTAGCCCTTCCAGCGCGAAGAACTCGCACTGCAGCGGCACAAGAACAGAATCGGCTGCCGCCATTGAATTCAAAGTCAAAAGGTTGAGCGAGGGCGGGCAGTCGATCAGCACATAGCCGAACGGCGCACCGCGCTCGGTGGCGGCGCGCAGCGCGTTGCGCAGCTTAAGCACGCGATCCGGCGCCGAGGCGATTTCCATCTCGATGCCGAGCAGATCGAGCGTCGACGGCACGATCGACAGGCCGGGCACCGCCGTTGGAATGGCGGCCTCTTCCAGGCCCAGTTCGCCGGTCAGCACATCGTAGGAGGAGACGGTGCGGTCCTTGCGGTCGATACCGAGACCCGTCGAGGCATTGCCTTGCGGGTCGAGATCGACGATCAGCACCTTTTCGCCGATCGCGGCCAGCGCCGTGGCCAGATTGATGGCGGTGGTTGTCTTGCCGACGCCGCCCTTCTGGTTGGCGACGGTGATGATGCGAGGTCCGGTTTTCATGGGTCTGTGCCAGGTATTCATGTGGGCCAGGTATTCATTGCGTCGCCAAGGTTGCGAAGGAGAGCTTACGCAGTCTGCAGATCGGTCACTTCGAGGATGACGCCATGGGCGTCGGTAATGCTCGGATGTTCTACCAGATCGAAAGCCCAGCGGTGAGTGCTTTCTTCCACCTCGGAGCGGTAATCCCGGCCTTTGTGGAACAGCGCCCGCGATCCCTTGGTCAGCCACGGCGCCGACAGATCGAGCAGCGCCGGCAGCGCGGCCAGCGCCCGCGCCGTGATGATTTCCGGTTCGGAAACAAGCGCATAGCTGTCGTCGATGCGCCGGGCGACGACCCGTGCCGGCAAACCGAACTGGCCAATGACCGCCTGTAAAAACGATGCTTTCTTGCGGTTGCTCTCGACCAGATAGATCGACGCGCCATCGCGTTCGACCAGCAGGAAGGCCATTACCAGGCCCGGAAAACCGCCGCCCGAACCGAGATCGGCCCAGCGTTTGGCCTGCGGTGCGATTCGCGCCAGCTGCGCGCTGTCAAGAATATGGCGGCCCCAGACATCGTCCAGCGTCGACGGCGCGGCAAGATTGATGCTGCGGTTCCATTTCAGGAACAACTGTTCGAACGTCACCAGGCGATCGAATGTTTCACGTGAAACCGGTCCCGCGGCCTCTTGCAGGCTCGCCCATGAGGCAGCGCTCACGCAACGGCCCTTTGGGCGGCCGATTCGGCGTTGCGGACGTGCGCGACGATGATGGCCAGCGCCGCCGGCGTCATGCCTTCCATACGCTGCGCGTCAGCGATCGACCGGGGCTGACGCGTTAGCATCTTCTGCTTCAGCTCATTGGACAGGCCAGGAACATCGGCGAAATCCACCGACGCCGGGATCAGCCGGCTTTCCTCGCGGCGGATCTGTCCGACATCCGCCTGCTGGCGATCAAGATAAACCGAATATTTCGCTTCCGTTTCGAGCCGCTCAGCGGTTATGACGTCGATTGCGCCAAAGGCCGGCGCAACACGGGCCAGCCAGGATATATCGACGCCGGGATGAGCGAGCAATTCATAAGCGGAGCGGCGCACGCCGTCCCTGTTGATCTCCAGCCCATGCCGCGCCGCTTCGTTGGGCGTCATCGTCGTCGCAACTGCAAGTTCGCGCGCCCTATCAAGATCCTGTGTGACTTGATTGAACCGCTGCGTCCGCTCCGGCGACACGATACCAAGCCGATTTGCCAGAGGCGTAAGCCTTTCATCGGCATTGTCGGCGCGCAGCGATAGGCGAAACTCCGCCCGCGAAGTGAACATGCGGTAGGGCTCGGCAATGCCGCGGCTGGTGAGGTCGTCGACCATCACACCGATATAGGCTTCGGTGCGGCTGAGCACGATTTGGTCGTCGGCCGCCGCCTTGCGCGCGGCGTTGAGCCCGGCGAGCAGGCCCTGCGCTCCGGCTTCTTCATAACCGGTGGTGCCGTTGATCTGACCGGCTAGGAAAAGCCCCGCAATACGTTTGGCCTCAAGCGTCGGCTCCAACTCGCGCGGATCAACATGGTCGTATTCGATGGCGTAGCCGGGCTGCAGCATGGTCGCCCGCTCTAGCCCGGGTATAGTTTTGAGAATGTCGAGTTGCACATCCTCGGGCAGGGAGGTCGAAATGCCATTGGGGTAGACCGTGTCGTCGTCCAGCCCTTCCGGCTCGAGGAAAATCTGGTGGCCTTCGCGATCGCCGAACTTGACGATCTTGTCTTCGATCGACGGGCAATAGCGTGGTCCGACCCCCTCTATCGAGCCGGAATACATGGCGGAGCGGCCGAGATTGGCGCGGATCAGCTCGTGCGTCGCCGGTGTCGTACGCGTGATGCCGCAATGGATTTGCGGATTCTTGATTGTGTCGGTGAGCAGCGAGAACGGCACTGGATGTTCGTCGGCCGCCTGGCTTTCCAGCGACGGCCAGTCGATGGTGCGGCCATCGAGCCGCGGCGGCGTGCCGGTCTTCAGCCGTCCAAGCGCGAAACCGGCGCGGCTCATCGTCGCCGACAGGCCAAGGCTCGCTTGCTCGTTCATCCGCCCGGCGACAATCTTCCTGTCGCCAATGTGGATGAGGCCGCGAAGGAAGGTGCCGGTGGTCAGCACCACGGCGCCGCACGCCAACCGGCGCCCGTCGGCCAGGAGCACAGCGGCGATGCGTCCATCCACGATGTCGAAGTCCAGTACCTCGCCTTCGACGACGTCGAGACCGTTCTGTTGCCGAATCGCTTCCTGCATGGCCAGCCGATACAGCTTGCGGTCGGCCTGCGTACGCGGCCCGCGCACGGCAGGGCCTTTGCGGCGATTGAGCAGGCGGAATTGGATGCCGGCAGCATCGGCGATGCGGCCCATCAGCCCGTCCATGGCGTCGATCTCACGCACCAGATGGCCCTTCCCGAGGCCGCCGATCGCCGGATTGCAGGACATGACACCGATCGTGTCGAAGCGCAGCGTGACCAGCGCGGTCATGGCGCCGGCGCGCGCGGCAGCGCTCGCAGCCTCGCACCCGGCATGGCCACCGCCCACCACAACCACATCATAGTGATCGATCATTGTCCCTTCCAGATTCAGAGATTTCCCGACACATGTCCCCACGAGAGGACGCTGTCAAGGATTGCAGGTTAATTCGTTCACGGGGAACGGAGTGCTGAAAGCCGCAGAGGTGTTTCACGTGAGTCAGGGAAGCGGGGACAATTACCTCGGCTGGCGCTGCCCCTCATCTGCCTGCCGGCATCTTCTCCCGGTGAACGGGGAGAAGGGTAGAGCTCAAGCGCTGGCGCGCTCCGGTGTTGGCGAAATCCCGGATAGCAGTATCTTTCTCCCCGTCACTGCACTTGAGAAATGCCCGGGAGGACAATGAGGGGCGGGGCCGGCCTTCGGCACTTGCCGTTTTTGCCAAACTCCTCATTTCACGTGAAACACGCACTTGGGCCGCCCCCTGTGTTTCACGTGAGTCACTCACACAGCGCGCCCCCCTGTTTCACGTGAGTCACTTCCCAATGCAAAACTGCGAAAAGATTACGTCCAGCAGGTCCTCGACATCCACCGCGCCGACAATCCGGCCGAGCCGGTCCGCCGCAAGACGCAGCTCCTCCGCCCGCAGCTCCTGGCCGCGCTCTTGCCCCGACAAAGCCGAGATCAGAAAGCGCCTGGTCTCATTGAGCAGCTCCACATGCCGCAACCGCGACGGCAGGATGTCACCGGCATCGCCGATAGCAGCCGCGGCGCGCCTGCCGATCTCGGCCAGGAGTTCAGCCAACCCAGTGCCGTCCACCGTCGAGATCAACGCATCATACGCCTCCAATCGCGGCGAACCTTTCAAGAGATCGACCTTGGTGCCGATTCTCAAAGCCGGGGCCTCGACAGGCATGTTGCCGATCGCACTCGGGTCCGCCAGATCTTCCAGCAACAGCACCAGGTCAGCCGTGTGCGCCTTGGCCCGCGCCTTTTCGATACCGATCGCTTCGATCTTGCCGGGCGCCTCGCGCAGGCCCGCGGTGTCGGTTACCCTGACCCGCACTCCGTGGACATCCAGCACCACTTCGAGCAAGTCCCGCGTCGTGCCGGGCTCGTCGGTAACAATCGCCGCCTCACGCCTGGCCAGCGCGTTGAACAGGCTGGATTTTCCGGCGTTCGGTGCACCGAGGATGACAACCTCAAACCCGTCACGGATGATCTCGGCGGCATGGAAGCCATCGACATGCCGGCCGATCTCGCCCACCATTGCGCGCACATCGGACCAGACCGTGTCCGAAACCGAACCGGGCACGTCGTCTTCGTCGGCGAAGTCGATTTCCGCCTCGATCATCGCCCGTGCATGGATCAGCCGACGGCGCCAGCCAAGATAGAGTTCGCTTTGCACTCCTTCGGCATTCTGCACGGCAAAGCGCCGCTGCGCTTCGGTTTCGGCGTTGACCAGATCGGCCAACGCCTCCGTCTCGACCAGATCCAGCTTGCCGTTGAGAAGAGCCCGGCGCGTAAATTCACCAGGTTCCGCATGACGCACGCCGTCAAACCCGGCAATGATCTCCAGCATCTTGCCGGCCACGGCGCGGCCGCCATGGACTTGGAACTCGGCGACATCCTCGCCGGTAAAACTGTTCGGCCCCGGAAAAAACAGCACCAGGCCGTTGTCGATAAGCGACCCGTCCACCGTTCGGAGCTTGCGCAGGGTTGCAACCCGGTCCTTGACCTTACCACCGGCAACCGTTTCGACGACGAATCGAGTCTTCGGTCCGGAAATGCGGATGACAGCGATGCCGGCGGGCAGGCGCCCGCTGGAAAGCGCAACGATCGAATCGCCTGAAATCATTTGCCCTTCTCACCGGTCGCCTAGCTGTCCGGTCGACAATCCCACAGTGCCGCGGCCGTCATGAACCGGCTGTTCGTCAATATCAAGGTCGATCGCGGGAGCGGCCGGACATTACCAAATCTGTATAGCCGCCTTGTCATCCATGTGCGAGCAGTCGGGTCCTAATCCCGACGCCAAGCAGTTCTGGGCGGGCCAGCAAGCCCTACGGCAGGCCGGTATCGTTAATGCCTGTTCCTGGCCCGGAACCGTGAAGCTGGAGCCCATCTCCCCATGAGGCAAGCCTCGTTCCGGTTGCGAATCGGAATCCCGACCCGCGTCACGCCGATCGTCTCCGCGATCGGAACGGATGCGAATCGACTTAACATTGGCCAGTGGCATCCGGCCGCAGACCGGCAGACCGGAGCTATGTACCGGCTATCCTGCCCGTGGGGCCGGATCCGTAGGAACCGAGCCGCTGTTGCGACCCCGGCAACCCGTGTTTCCGTCCAAGGCCGAAGGAAGCCGCGTCACATCAATGGATGGCGGCCGCGGCGCGAACAGCAAATCCTTGGCCGCGACCACCGCTCCGACCGTGATCAGGATGCAAGCAACAGCCACCGACCAGTGAAACATACCAAAGCCTGCCAGCAGAAGCACGATGACCGAGAAGAGGGGCGCCGCGTAGGAGAGGGCGCCGAGGATCATGATGTCGCCGTGCTTGCAGCCATAGTCCCAGGCGTAAAAGCCGGCGCCTAGCGGTATTACGCCCAAGATGACGATGGCGCTCCACTGCGTCGCCGTCTGTGGCCAGACGGTAGCCTCAAGCGTCAGGTGCAGCACCAAGGCGACCGCAGCCGTGATGAAGCAGTAGCCGGCGACGACATCGGTCGGCACCTTGCCAAAGCGGCGCGATAAAACCGAATAGCCGGCCCAGATGAAAGCGCAGAACAGCGCGATGACATGCCCCTTCATCACACCATTGGCCAGTCCGATCGTGCCGCCCTTGGTGATCACCACAATGGCGCCGGCAAGGCCGAGCACGACGCCGGCGATGTGATGGGCCCTAAGCTTTTCTCCAGGCAGGAAGGCGGCAAAGACGACGATCAGCAACGGCCAGAGATAGGCGATCAGGCTGACCTCGACCGGCGGCGCCGACTGGATGGCGAAGAAATAGGCGCAGTGATAGATGCACAGCCCCGCTGTGCCGAGCGCCCAGACCTGCCACGGCTGGCGCAGCGACTTGGTCGCCGCCGGACGGACAAGCCAGCTCGACGCGCCGGCCAACCCGCCAAGCAGAAACGTCATCGCCGCCAGCTGAAAGGGCGGAATCGGTCCAGCCGCAGTCGAAAGCAGCGCCAGGAACGACCATGTCAGAATGGCCGAGAAGCCGATCAGGGTCGGGATTGTTTTCTTCATGCGGCCTCCGATCTTCGAGACGGGATTACTCGCATGACGACGGCGATGGAAATTGCCGCCCAAGGCCACGCCCTGTCGGAAATGCGACCTGTTTGCCCCCGCAATGAAAAACCCCGTCCCGGTTTCCCGGAACGGGGTTTCATGCATGACCGATGATCCGGTGAAACTGCTTACGTGTTCATCGAATCGAAGAAATCGGCGTTGGTCTTGGTCTGCTTCAGCTTGTCGATCAGGAACTCGATCGCATCCGTGGTTCCCATCGGCGCCAGGATGCGGCGCAGGACGAAGATCTTCTGCAGATCCTGCTTGGAGACCAGCAGGTCTTCCTTGCGGGTGCCGGACTTCAAAATGTCCATGGCCGGGTAGATGCGCTTGTCGGCGACCTTGCGGTCGAGCTGGATTTCGCAGTTGCCGGTGCCCTTGAACTCTTCGAAGATGACTTCGTCCATGCGGCTGCCGGTGTCGATCAGCGCGGTGGCGATGATCGTCAGCGAGCCGCCTTCCTCGATGTTGCGGGCCGCGCCGAAGAAGCGCTTTGGCCGCTGCAGCGCGTTGGCGTCGACACCGCCGGTCAGCACCTTGCCGGAGGACGGCACAACGGTGTTGTAGGCACGGCCGAGGCGGGTGATCGAATCGAGCAGAATAACGACGTCGCGGCCATGCTCGACCAGGCGCTTGGCCTTTTCGATGACCATTTCGGCGACCTGGACGTGGCGCACCGCCGGTTCGTCAAAGGTCGAGGACACGACCTCGCCCTTCACCGAACGCTGCATGTCGGTCACTTCTTCTGGCCGTTCGTCGATCAGAAGTACGATCAGATAGCATTCCGGATGATTGGCCGTGATCGAGTGGGCGATATTCTGCATCAGCACCGTTTTACCGGTACGCGGCTGCGCGTTGATGAGCGCGCGCTGTCCCTTGCCGATCGGCGCCACCAGGTCGATCACCCGCGACGAGATGTCCTTGCCGGTCGGATTGTCGATCTCCATCTTCAGCCGCTTGGTCGGATAGAGCGGCGTCAGATTGTCGAAATGGATCTTGTGACGGATCTTTTCGGGATCGTCGAAATTGATCGTGTTGACCTTGAGAAGGGCGAAATAGCGCTCGCCCTCTTTTGGGCTGCGGATCGGCCCTTCGACGGTATCGCCGGTCTTCAAGGAGAAGCGGCGGATCTGCGAGGGCGAGATGTAGATATCGTCGGGACCCGGCAGATAATTGGCATTGGCTGAGCGCAGGAAGCCGAAACCGTCCTGCAACAACTCGACCACACCATCGCCGATGATCTCGACGTCCTGGGCGGCCAGTTTCTTCAGGATGGCAAACATCAGTTCCTGCTTGCGCATGACGCTGGCGTTTTCCACTTCGAGCGATTCGGCATAGGCGATCAGCTCTGGCGGCTTCTTGTTCTTGAACTCTGCGAGTTTCATTTCTTGCATAGACGGACTCTGAATCTGCTTTGGGGAAAATATATCGGCTGGATGCGATAAATGCCGGGCGCGGCCGAAAGCATCAAGGGCGGCGCATGACGGGAAGGAAGACCCGTCTTTTATCGTCGGTCGGGGGAAAGAGCAAGCTGCGTTTTGTCGACCGAAATGGGCCTAGAACGGCTTGACGACAACCAGGATGACGATGGCGATCATCAGCAATGTGGGGATCTCGTTGACGATTCGCCAGTGCCGCGCCGGTTTTTCATTGCGGTCCTCGGCGAATTTCCTGACAGCACCGGCCAGATAGCCATGCACACCCGACAGCAACAGCACCAAGCCCATCTTGGCGTGCAGCCAGCCGCCGTGAAAGCCAAACACTTTCCAGGCAAGCCAAAGCCCGAACACCCAGGTGACAATCATCGCCGGATTGATGATGCCGCGCAGCAGACGCCGCTCCATCACCTTGAAGGTCTCCGACTGGACGGACCCCTTCTCTGCGTCGGCGTGGTAGACCAGCAATCGCGGCAGATAGAGCATGCCGGCCATCCAGGAGATGACGGCCAGGATATGGATTGCCTTCGCCCAGGGATAGAAACCCTCAGGCGCAAAGAAAAACAAAAGTGCGGTGAGAACAACCAGCACTCCGATGCCGATGGTCATGCGCATCATCGCCCCACGAGTGCTGTTGCCGCCCGTATTATCCGATTGAGCCATCAGCGTGTCGCGCTCCGCACCTGCTTCACCATCGCCTCGACATGCGCCACCGGCGTCTCCGGCGTAATGCCATGGCCGAGATTGAAGATCAGCGGTCCGTCGCCCAGCGCCTTGAGGATCGCATCGACGCCGTCCGACAGGGCTTTGCCGCCAGCCACAAGCCGCAAGGGATCGAGATTGCCCTGGACCGCACCTGAATGCTGCAGTTCGTTCGCAGCCGACAGGGGCACGGTCCAGTCGATCCCCAGCCCCGTCACCCCGGTCTTCTCACGATAGGTCTCGTAGCGGGCGCCGGCGCCCTTGGGAAAGCCTATGATCGGAACATCGCGATGAACCGCACGAACTTGCCTGACGATCTCCGCCACCGGTTGCACGCAGAACTGCTCGAAAGACGCATCATCAAGCACGCCGGACCAGGAATCGAAAATCTGCACCACGTCGGCACCGGCTTCGATCTGGCGGATCAAATAGGCCGCGGAGTGATCGGCGAGCACTTTCAGGAGATGCTTGAAGGCCGTCGGTTCGCGATAGGCAAACAGCCGCGCCGGCGCCTGGTCGGGTGTGCCGTGGCCGGCGATCACGTAGGTCGCCACCGTCCACGGCGCGCCGCAGAAGCCGATCAGCGTGGTCTCGTCAGGCAATCTTGCCCGCAGCCGGCGAACCGTCTCGTAGACCGGTTCGAGATTCACGTGAAACGTTTCGCCGTTGAGAGCCGAAATCTCAGCTGCAGTGATTGGCGTCAGCAGCGGCCCGCGGCCCTCCTCGAAGCGGACATCGCGCCCCAGCGCATGCGGCACGACCAGAATGTCCGAGAACAGGATCGAGGCATCGAAGCCAAAGCGCTCGATCGGCTGCAGCGTCACCTCAACGGCCAGATCAGGATTGTAGCAAAGATCGAGGAAGGACCCGGCGCGCTTTCTGGTCTCGCGGTACTCCGGCAGATAGCGCCCGGCCTGGCGCATCATCCAGAGCGGCGGCGGAAACACTGCCTCGCCTCTCAGCACGTCCAGCACGATGCGGTTCTCGGGCATTGAGCGCTCTCTTCCCTGCCTTCTCTATAATTAAATAGTCTATTTCTAGAATCTTCTGATTCTAAGAGTCTGTTGGTATCGGTGGTTGTCACCTGTCCCGCTTTGCCCTGGAAAAGGCCAGCCAGCATTTTGTCGCGTGTTTCTTCCGCGGGATTGGGAAAGAGTGTGGATGACCAGGATTCCATCACTGGAGTCAATGGTTTGGCGTAGCAGCTGAAAAACCGCCTCTGTGGATGAAGCGCTGGCAAAAACGCCCGTCCCCAGATTTGTCCCCAGCCGCACCGTGGAGCTGACAGCGCATCGAATTGTGGACAACTGGCCTTCTGATACAGTCGCCTCCAGCCGGTCGCCTTTGCGGTCCCTATTTATCCACACAAGCCCACAGCCTGAGGCGCCCCCTGTGAACAAACCCCAGAGCTTCTTTCATCTGCACCTGATTTCCGACGCCACCGGCGAGACGCTGCTGGCGGCCGGCCGAGCCGCCTCGGCGCAATATAAGGATGCGCGAGCCATCGAGCATATCTATCCGCTCATCCGCACCGAAAAGCAGGTGGCGAAAGTCTTCGAGGACATAGAGGAGGAACCGGGCATCATCCTCTACACCGTCGTCGACCAGAAGCTGGCGCGCGGCATTGACGAGCGCTGCGCCACCATGGGGCTGCCCTGTGTTTCGGTGCTGGAGCCGGTCCTCACCGTCTTCCAGTCCTATCTTGGCACGCCGGCCGGCCGCCGCGTCGGCGCCCAGCATGTGCTCGACGCCGATTATTTCCACCGTATCGACGCACTCAATTTCACCATGGAGCATGATGACGGCCAGCTGCCGCTCAATATGGACGACGCGGATGTGGTGCTGATCGGCATTTCCAGGACATCGAAGACGCCGACCAGCATCTATCTCGCAAACCGCGGCATCAAGACCGCCAACATCCCGATCGTGCTCGGCGTGCCGGTGCCCGAAAGCCTGGTCGCTGCCACCAAGCCGCTGATCGTCGGGCTGATCGCCACCGCCGAACGCATCTCGCATGTCCGGCAGAACCGCGTGCTCGGCAACAGCAGCACCTACGAAGCGACCGATTATGTCGACCGTGCCTCGATCGCCGAAGAGCTCGCCTATGCCCGCCAGATCTGCACCCGCCACAATTGGCCGATGATAGACGTCAGCCGCCGCTCGATCGAAGAGACCGCGGCAGCCATTGTTGCCCTGCGGGGGAAGAATAGATGATGGGATGGCAACGCGACCTCCTGCCCCAATCAACCACTATCGACCAGGCCCAGAACCCATGACCGAAAAAATCATCCTCGCCTCCGGCAGCCCGTTCCGCAAAGCAATGCTCATCAATGCCGGGCTCGGCATCGAAGCGGTGCCTGCCGATGTCGACGAGCGTGCGCTCGAGGCGCCGTTGCAGGACAGCGGTGTGTCGCCGGAAGATGTCGCCCTGATACTCGCCGAAGCCAAGGCGACCGAGGTCAGCGAACGCAGATCGGGCGCCTTGGTGCTCGGCTGCGACCAGACTTTGTCACTGGGAGATGAAGTGTTCCACAAGCCGGCCGACATGGAAGGCGCCCGCCGCCATCTGTTGGCGCTGTCAGGCAAGACGCATCAGCTGAACAGCGCCGCCGTGCTCTGCCGTAACGGCAAGGTGCTGTGGCGCCATGTCGGCATCGCCAGCCTTACCATGCGCAAGCTCGATCCGGCCTTCGTCGGCCGGCACCTGGCCCGCGTCGGCGCCAAGGCGTTGTCGAGCGTCGGCGCCTACCAGATCGAGGGCGAAGGCATCCAGCTGTTCGAAAAGATCGAAGGCGATTATTTCACCATTGTCGGCCTGCCGCTGTTACCGGTGCTGGCGGAATTGCGTGCGCTCGGAGCCATCGATGGTTGAGAAAAAAGCTTTCGTCACCGGCCATCCGATCGCGCATTCGCGCTCGCCGAAGATCCACGGCTATTGGCTGAACACATACGGCATCGACGGCAGCTATTATGCGATCGATGTCGCGCCGGCCGATTTTCCCGAGTTCCTCTCGTCGCTCGAGGCCAATGGCTATCAGGGCGGCAACGTCACCATTCCACACAAGGAAGTCGCCTTCGCCCGGGTCGAGCGCCGCGACGAAGCGGCGGAGATGATCGGCGCGGTCAACATGCTGTGGCTGGACGACGGCGTGCTGTGGGGCGGCAATTCGGACTGGATCGGCTTTGCCGGCAATCTCGACGAGCATGCCCCGGGCTGGGAGAGAAACGCTCCGGCCGTGGTGCTCGGCGCCGGCGGCGCGTCGCGCGCGGTCATCCACGCGCTTAAAGTGCGCGGCATCAACGATATCCGCATCGTAAACCGCACACTGGCGCGGGCGCAGGAACTCGCCGACCGCTTCGGGGCCGGCGTCTCGGCGCATGGCGCGGTCGGCGACTTGCTTGGCGATGCCGGCTTGCTGATCAACACGACGGCACTTGGCATGCATGGCGATGCGACGCTGGCCGCCGATCCGGCCGGCCTGCCAGCTCACGCCATTGTCGCAGACATCGTCTATGTGCCGCTGGAAACACCGCTGCTTGCCGCTGCCCGCGCGAGAAATTTGAAGACGGTCGACGGGCTCGGCATGCTGTTGCACCAGGCTGTGCCCGGTTTCGAACGCTGGTTCGGCAAGATGCCGCAGGTCACGCCTGAGTTGCGACAGATGATCGTCGCCGACATCCTCGCCAAATGATGGGTCGCAAATGATGGGCGCCAAATGATGACCGTGCTCGGCCTCACCGGATCGATCGGCATGGGCAAGTCGACGACGGCGAAAATGTTCGTCGACGCCGGCGTGCCGGTGCATGACTCCGACGAGACCGTGCATCGCCTCTATGCCGGCAAGGCAGCACCTCTCGTCGAGGCGGCCTTTCCCGGCACCGTGATTGCCGGTTCGGTCGACCGCACCGAGTTGGCGCGCCGCGTGCTCGGCAACGCTGCTGCGCTGAAGACATTGGAGGCGATCGTCCATCCGCTGGTGCGGGCCGATGCCGATGCCTTTCTGGCAAGGCACCGCGCCGCCGGCGCGCCGCTCGTCGTGCTCGACATTCCGCTGCTGTTCGAAACCGGCGGCCGCAACCGTGTCGACAAGGTCGTCGTCGTCACCGCGCCGGCCGATATCCAGCGCGCCCGCGTGCTGGCGCGTCCTGACATGAGTGAGGAAAAGCTGGCGGCAATCCTGGCCAAGCAGGTGCCCGACGCCGAAAAGCGCCGGCAGGCCGATTTCGTCATCGACACCGGTGAAGGCATGGACGCCGCCCGCACCGCGGTCGGCGCGATCATTGCCGAGCTCTCAGGACGCTGAGCTCGCCTGCTAACTCCTGGGGGATAAGTCGCGCCCATCAGGCCCCTGACGGCAGGCTGTCGGCATTACCCATTGCCATTTTGTTCCGCTCCATGATTCTACTCCTCCAGGAGTAGGTTGATTCTATGCGTGAGATCATTTTCGATACCGAAACCACCGGACTCGACATGCGCGACGACCGCATCATCGAGCTTGGCGGCGTCGAGCTGGTGAACCGCTTCCCGACCGGCCGCACCTTCCACAAATTCATCAATCCGCAGGGGCGCGCCGTCCATGTCGAGGCGCAAGCCGTGCACGGCATCAGCGCCGCCGACCTCGTCGGCAAGCCGACCTTTGCCGAAATCGCCGAGGAATGGCTCGCCTTCACCGACGGCGCCAAGCTCGTCGCCCACAATGCCAATTTCGACATCGGCTTCCTCAACACGGAATTCGGGCGGCTCGGCCAGCCGGCCATAGACACCGGGCGCGTCGTCGACACGCTGGCGCTGGCGCGGCGCAAGCACCCTATGGGACCCAATTCGCTCGACGCGCTCTGCCGCCGCTACGGCATCGACAACGGCCACCGCACCAAGCACGGCGCGCTGCTCGATTCCGAGCTCCTGGCCGAAGTCTACATCGAACTCATCGGCGGAAAGCAGGCCGCACTTGTCCTCGACGCGGTCGTGGTGCAGCTCAACAGCAATGGCGACGTTGCCGACATCGACATCTCGATCGCCGTCAGGCCAATCGCCCTGCCGCCGCGCCTGACTGAAGGCGAGCGAGCGGCGCATGCGGGGCTGGTGGCGACGCTGGGCGAAAAGGCGCTGTGGCTGAAGGTGGCGGCGGGGTGAACGGATCGCGGAGGTAGCGTTCCGTCACTCCCCTCTCTGGCCTGCCGGCCATCTCCCCCTCAAGGGGGGAGATCAGCAGCTTCGCCGCTCCAGCCCATTCCTGCAACGTCTAAATTTGGCGAAGGTCGCGATGACGGCCAATCTCCCCCTAAGGGGGAGATGCCTGGCAAGGCAGAGGGCGTGCTGTCCCGCCAGCATCTCAGTATATAAAAGCCCGGCACGAAGCCGGGCTTTCAACTCATGCGCGTGACGCTTGCCTTCAGCTCACCTTGACCTTCGATGCCGCCTGGTCCTCGGCCAGCTTCTGCTGGAACATCTGTGCAAAATCGATCGGGTCGAGCATCAACGGCGGGAAGCCGCCATTGCGGGTGGCTTCGGCGATGATCTGGCGGGCGAACGGGAACAAAAGCCGCGGGCATTCGATGAACAGGATCGGCAGCATGTGCTCCTGCGGGAAGCCGGCGATGGCGAAGACGCCGCCATAGACCAGTTCGACATTGAACAGCACTTCCTGGTCGAAGGACGCCTTGGCGTTCAAGGTCAGATTGACGTCGAACTGCTTGTCGGAGAGCGGGTTGGCATTGACATTGACGTTGATCGCAATGCCTGGGGCCTTGTCGCGGCCGCGCAGCGAGTTCGGCGCGCCGGGGCTTTCGAAGGACAGGTCCTTCACATACTGGGCAAGCACGTTGAGCGACGGCTGCGCCGTTTCGCCGTTGCCGTTGGCGGCGCCGACCGGCGCGTCATCTTTGCTGGCCATGAGCCTTGTTCCTTTTGCCTGGACAGCAGCGCTGACCGAATTGAAATCGGGCGTTGGCTAGCATGGTCGGCAAGACAAGACAAGGTTTGCCGCCTTCAGGCCGAAAGGGGTCAATAGTCAGTCGTTGGCAAGGTGACGTTCAGTCGTCCTTCAGGCGGCGCCACGGCGAGTTATGGTCGGGACCGCGCTTGAAATCGTCCTCGCGCGAATAGTCGCGGTCGTCGAGGTCGATGACCTTGTCGCGCGACCTGCCGCGAAAACCGCCGGCGGTGAAATCGGTCGCGACGACGATGCGGCCCTTGAGCTTGCGCCAGGCAAGGTCGCGCACCGGCGGCAGGAACAGCAGCAGGCCGATAATATCGGTAATGAAGCCAGGGATGATCAACAGGATCGCGGCGACCACGATCATGGCGCCATGCGCGAGCTGGCGGCTGGGGTCGCCGCCGCCGGCCATCTCGGCGCGGACCCGCGCCATGACGCCAAAACCCTGGTGCCGGAGCAGAAGCACGCCGGCAATGCTTGAAGCCAACACCAGGCCGACCGTGGCGAGCGCCCCGACCTCGCGGCCGACAATGACGAAACCGGCGATTTCCAGCAGCGGCAGCGCAAGCAGGAACAGAGGAAGGAAGGAAATGCGCAAGTCTTGACCGATCGTTTCCATGTTTGCCGGGCGGCGCATAATCGCCGCTGGCACTGAGGCCGTTAGATAGGTATGCCTGCCTTTGATTTGAATGATTGCGCCATGCGTTCTATATGCTTTGCATGTTTAACGCCATGCGACCGCCGCCCGATTGGCTGGCGGTCCCGGCCAGGTCAGGGATTGATTGGCGAAAGATATGGGATTCTTCGACTTCGGCACCATTTTCTTTCTGATTGCGGCGGTGGTGATCTTTTTCCAGCTGCGCAACGTGCTTGGCCGCCGCACGGGCAGCGAGCGCCCGCCCTTCGATCCGTACACGGCCAGCCGCACCGAGAAGGACGCGACCCAGAAGCCCGAAAATGTGGTTTCGCTGCCACGCAAGCGCATGCCGGGCGAGACGGCTGCCGAGACCTACGCGGCCATCGATGCCTTCGCCAAGCCCGACACCGACCTCAACAAGGGCCTGCGCGCGATCAAGGATAATGATCCCTCCTTCGACCCCAAAGTCTTCGTCGACGGCGCCAAGATGGCCTACGAGATGATTGTCATGGCCTATGCCGATGGCGACCGAAAAACGCTGAAGAACCTGTTGTCGCGCGAGGTTTTTGACGGCTTCGTTGCCGCGATTGGCGACCGCGAGGCGAAAGCCGAAAAGATCCAGTCCTCCTTCGTCGGCATCGACAAGGCCGACATCGTCTCGGCCGAGATGAAGGGCGGCGAGGCCCACATCACGCTGCGCATCGTGAGCGAACTGATTTCGGCGACCCGCGACAAGGCGGGTGCCGTCATCGATGGCGATCCCGAGACGGTGGCCGAGGTCAAGGATGTCTGGACCTTCGCCCGCGACACACGCTCGCGCGATCCGAACTGGAAGCTGGTCGCCACCGAGGAAGAAGACTGAGCCTATGCATGTCGCCCGGTGCGGGCAGCCTTTTTTGGGATAGCGACATGCAGGCAAACATCGGCAGTGGCGAGGCTGAGGTGTCGCTCTCGCCGCTTTTCGTGGAAAAGTCTTTCGATGATCTTCCCGGTTGGAATTCCGATGACCATCTGCCCGCTTTCGAAGCCTTCCGCCGTTCGGCCTTTCATGTCCTGAACAAGCCCTACCGCACCGGTTCGTTGGGCGTCCGGTTCAACGCGTTTGCCGGCGCCTATGACGAGGCGCGCACCGTTTCGCCGGCGAATCGGTCGGCGGCCAAGGCTTTTTTCGAGCGCCATTTCGCCCCGGTCCAGATTCGATCCGAAAACCTCGGCCTGGTCACCGGCTTCTACGAGCCCGAGGCCGAGGCCTCACCAGTGCGCACAGATGAATTCACGGTGCCGCTGCTGGCGCGGCCTTCCGATCTCGTCGACATCGATGATGCCAACCGTCCTCGAGGGATGGACGACTATCTCGCCTTCGCCCGCGACACGCCGCAGGACCTGGTGGAGTATTTCGACCGCAGTGAGATCGAGAGAGGCGCGCTGGCCGGCCAAGGCCTGGAAATCGCCTGGCTTGCCGACAAGGTCGACGTCTTCTTCATCCATGTGCAAGGTGCGGCCAGGCTGAAGATGACCGACGGCCGGCTTTGCCGCGTCACCTACGCCGCCAAATCCGGCCAACGTTTCAGCGGTCCGGGGAAGATTCTCGCCGAACTCGGCGAAATCCGACTGGAAAAAGTGACGATGCAGTCTATCCGCGCCTGGTTCAGGGCGCATCCGGATCGCGTCGACGAGATCCTCTGGCAGAACCGCTCCTACATCTTCTTTCGCGAAGCCGATGTCGACGATGCCGCACTCGGTCCTATCGCCGCCGCCAAGGTGCCGTTGACGCCCGGCCGCTCGCTCGCCGTCGACCGGCTGCTGCATACGTTCGGCACGCCCTTCTACATCGACGC
Organism: Mesorhizobium sp. LNJC405B00; assembly: GCF_000502615.1. NCBI lineage: Bacteria > Pseudomonadati > Pseudomonadota > Alphaproteobacteria > Hyphomicrobiales > Phyllobacteriaceae > Mesorhizobium > Mesorhizobium sp. LNJC405B00. The sequence continues at coordinate 221,867 of NZ_AYWC01000002.1, forward strand.
TCCGTCGCTGACCGCCTTCGATGGAAAACCGTTCCGGCGGCTGATGATTGCGCAGGACACCGGTTCGGCCATCACCGGGCCGGCGCGGGGCGATCTGTTCGCCGGCTCCGGCGATGCGGCCGGCGAGATCGCCGGCGTCGTTCGCAATGCGGCCGATTTCTATGCCTTGGTTCCACGCGCTCTCGTTTCGGAATCGAATCGATGAACAAGCGCCCCGATAAACTCAATGAAGACGACCGGGTGCTGTGGAACCTGGTGGCGCGCACCGCCCGACCGTTGAAGGGCCGGACTGCGGTCGAGATTCCCGACATTGTCGTCGACCCCAAGCCGGCACAGACGCCGGTCGCTGTCGGTCCGGTCCTCGCCGCCAAGCCGAAGGCGCAGCATGTATCGCACGCGCTGGACGAGCCGACATTGGACAAGCTGAAGAAGGGCCGGCTGCCGATCGAAGGCCGCGTCGATCTGCATGGCATGACCCAGGACGAGGCCTATTCGCTGCTGTTTTCGTTCCTGCACCGGGCCCATGCCGGCGGGGTCCGCTATGTCCTAGTCATTACGGGAAAAGGGTCGTCGTCGGGCGGCGACGGCGTCTTGCGGCGCGCCGTGCCTGCCTGGTTGTCGACGCCTGCCTTCCGGCCGCTGGTCTCCAGCCACGATCACGCCGCCCGCAACCACGGCGGTTCGGGCGCGCTCTACGTTCGGCTCAGGCGAACCCGCTGATGACGCCGTTCGGCGAAAAACTGCGGGCGCTTCGAGCCGAGCGCGGCTTGCGCCAGAAGGACATGGCGCAGGCGATCGGAGTCAGCGCCGCCTATCTGTCGGCGCTGGAACATGGCCGCCGCGGCGCGCCGACCTGGACGCTGATCCAGAAGATCATCGGCTATTTCAACGTCATCTGGGACGATGCCGAAGAGCTGGCGCGTCTGGCCGAGGCCTCACATCCGCGGGTGAGACTCGATACGTCCGGCCTCAGTCCTGCTGCCACCGAGTTGGCCAATCTGTTGGCCGAAAACATCGAGAAGCTGGACGAAGCCGAGCTTGCCCGCATCACCGGCTCGATCCGGGCGGCACTGGAGCGGCGTAAGTAGGGCGGCGCCAAGGCCACGAATGCTCATCAATAGCGCCGGCATTTCATCCTGAAGGCGATGCCCGCCGGCCGTTAGTCAGCGGGCATATAGCGAGATTACTTCGCGCCGGCCTGGCCGCCACGGCCGCCAGTGCTGTCATGATCGCCGCCGCGACCGCCACCCAGGCAGTCCGAGGTGAGATCGCAACAGCGATTGCCCCACTGGTTGTTCTTGGCGCAGCCGGTCTGGTCGGCCATAGCGGATCCGGCCAGGGACGATACCGCGATGGCGGCGAGGAAAGCATTACGCAGGAAAGCAGTCATTTGAAGTCTCCATGGTTGGGTTTCTGTTTACGGCTGTGTGTCGCCGCTGGAGACGGTTTGGTTCACGCAGGTAGCGAAATTTTTTGAGGAGGCGTTTCGAGAGATAAGATTTCGAGGGCAGCGCTGCCCTCATCCGCCTGCCGGCACCTTCTCCCCGTAGTGACGGGGGAAGGGAGATAGCCGCTGCGCCGGCACCTATTCCGCAGCGTTGATGAGGGCAGCGCTGACTCATCCTGAAGATGGCGCGCGGGCCGATATCCCGCTCGTTCGAAAGCGTCGTGTCCTTACTGAACCGCGCCGACCAGTACCTGCTGGCCGCCGCGGATCGAGACCCAGCGGCCGGTGTTGTCGATGGCCTGCCGCTTGAGGAAGCGATAGCCGGTGGCGTCCCAGATCTTCACCTTGTCGGTCAGATTGTCGAGGACGTAGTCGCCCCTGTCGGTGCGCACGGTCAGCACGGCATGGCCTTCGCCGTCCGGCTTGCGCACGACGGTGATCAAGAGATCGGCCAGCGACACGCCAGAGCGCGAGAGCAGGCGGCGCTTTTCCAGCACATAGTCTTCGCAATCGCCGACGCCCTTGTCGGGATAGGCCCAGACCTCGTCCTTGCCATAGATGTCGTAGTCGCTCATCGGCTTGACGGCGGCGTTGACCCTTGACGTCACGTTGATCAGCTTGCGCATGAAGGCGTCGGTCATCGCGGCGGGGTTGAGGTTGCTCGGCCGGATCGAGCATTCGCCGGGCTGGGTTTTACAGAAATCATAGTGGCCGATCGGCTGCGAGGTCATGCCGCCCGTCGCCATGGCGCCGCCTGCAAGTGCCGGCACTGCCCAGCACGCAGAGATCGCCAGCCCTGCTGCCGCCCACAAGCGCAGCGTCCGTGCCATCGGTGAGGAAGTCATTGTCCCCGTTCGCCCTTGTTCTTAACGAAAGGTTAAAGGGGATTTACACCCCGTGTCAATTATCGGGGGAGCCAGATTCTTCGGCATGGTTACCCGCGCCCGCCCAACAGCGTCTATTGTGCAACAGAACGCCTGTGGCGCGCAAAATCGCCCCGCTTTTGCGGGCAATGCACGCTGCAGCCGGATCGAGCCTCAGCCTTTGGCGGAGCGGACCAGCTTGGGTTTCACCGCTACGCGTGTTTGGCGGCCGTAGCTTGTGATGAAATCGACGATGCGCGGCACGATTTCCGAGCGGAATCGCGACCCGTTGAAGACGCCGTAATGGCCGACGGCCGGCTGCATGTAATGCGCATGCCGGTCAGCCGGGATGTTGGGGCAGAGATCGTGGGCGGCCTGGGTCTGGCCGAGACCGGAAATGTCGTCGTTCTCGCCTTCGACCGTGAACAGCGCGACATTGCGGATCGCCTTGGTGTCGACAACCTCGCCGCGATGCGTCATCTCGCCCTTGGGCAGCGCATGGCGCACGAACACCGTGTCGACGGTCTGCAGATAGAATTCCGCCGTCAGGTCCATCACCGCCAGATATTCGTCGTAGAAATCGCGGTGCTTCTCGGCATTGTCGCCGTCATGCTTGACCAGGTGCATGAAGAAGTCCTTGTGGGCGGTGATGTGCCGGTCGAGGTTCATGCTCATGAAGCCCGACAACTGCAGGAAGCCCGGATAGACTTCGCGGCCGAAGCCCGGCACCGGCCAGGGCGCGTGCATGATGACGTTGTCGCGGAACCAGTCGATGCCCTTTTCCTTGGCCAGAAGATTGACCGCGGTCGGATTGCGGCGGGTGTCGATCGGCCCGCCCATCAACGTCATGGTCGAGGGCACGAAGGGATCGCCGCGCTTTTCCATCAGCGCCACCGCCGCCAGCACCGGCACCGAAGGCTGGCACACCGCCATCACATGGGTGTCCGGCCCCAGCGCATGCAGCATGTCGATGATGTAGTCGATATAATCGTCGAGGTCGAAATGGCCGTCGGTCACCGGCACCATCCGGGCATCGACCCAGTTGGTGATGTGCACGTCGGCATCGGGAAGCATCGCCTCGACCGTGCCGCGCAGCAGCGTCGCATAATGGCCCGACATCGGCGCCACGATGAGAAGCTTGGGGTCGGCCTTTCGCCCGGCGGGCACCGACCGCTCGAAGCGGGTAAGATTGCAGAACGGCTTCGACCACACCGTCTTTTCGCTGACCTCGACGCTCTTCCAGTCGACCACGGTCTTGCTCAGGCCGAAATGCGGCTTGCTGTAGCGGCGCGTCGTGCGCTCGAACAGTTCGGCGGTGGCGGCGACCGAGCGGCCCCACGGCGTATGCGAAAACGGGTTGAGCGGGTTGGTGTAGAACAGCCGCACCGCATCGGCATAAAGCCGCGCGGGCTGCAGGGCGGCATGGTTCATTTCATAGAGCTGGTAGAACATCAGGTACTCCGCAGCTGCCGTGACCGAAGGGACGACGGACAGCGCCGAGCCTTGAATGTCTCGCGCGGAGGTTAACAAGATATTGCTGCGATGCAATACGTCACGTGGCGTGACATATGCCAATCTTTCGTCCAAGGCCTTGAGAAACCGCGTTGGGCGGGTGCAGCCGGCTCAATGTGCACTGCAAAATGCAAGGCTGTTGGACAACGGGGCAGGATGTGTCCGGCCGATCGGGCCGGACTTGGACAGATCTAGACGCGCGCCATGCACACCGAGGTATGGCCGGAGCCGATGAAGCCGAGTTGGCCGGCGGCGCCCTTGGACAGATCGAGCACGCGCCCTTTGATGAACGGGCCGCGGTCGTTGATGCGCACGATGACGCTGCGGCCATTATTCTGGTTGGTCACTTTCAACTTGGTGCCGAAAGGCAGGCTGCGGTGCGCGGCGGTCAGCGCCGACGGGTTCATGCGTTCGCCATTGGCGGTCCTGGAATGCAGTGCGTACCAGGAGGCGCGGCCGCACTGGCCAGCGGCGGAGGAGGCGGATGCACCGACCATTAGGCCAGCCGCGATCGTTACCGCGACAAGCGCGGTCTGGTTTGTTTTCTTCATGTTGGGGGGATTGGCTCCGTTTTCGACAGACCCCAGCCGTTAAGTGCCGAATAAGGCGGGAAATGCGGCAAGCATCGGGCAGTTCCGTGGCACCGGCACACGTTTGGAGTCGCTGGGAAACAGTTTGTCAGGCATCTTTCGTGTGGCGCGGCCGTATCGCCGGCGATATTGCGAGCTGTTTCACAGATTCCGTGAGCAAGGCAGGACGTTATATTACAAGTAGAAGAGAGCGCGATTGGGCGCCGTCCTTTCGCTCTGTCATCACGGTCATGGCGCAGTTGACCATCGACTTTGAAAAGAAATTCCAACGATGAGACTGCTCAAATATCTGCTGGCTCTGATCGTACTGGCCATCGGCGCGCTGTGGTCGCTGCAAGGCATTGGCGTGGTCGGCGGCAGCTTCATGACCGGCCAGTCGCAATGGCTCTATATCGGCATCGTGACCATGCTGGTCGGTTTCGCCGGGCTGGTATGGGCGAGCCGTTCGCCGGGGTGAGTTGCGACGAAAGTCGACCGCCACAGATCGACCCCCACTCCGTCGAGCTTCGCTCGACACCTCTCCCCCGATCGACGGGGGAGAGGAAAGGCGCGAGCCTTGCAGGGGCGCGAACTTATGCGGCCTGGCTCCCTTCCTCTCCCTCCGGAGGGGGGAGAGGTGGCGCCGCGAAGCGGTGACGGAGTGGGGGAAGGCGCTGGTCAAACCCGCAGTCGCAAACAGGGCCAACCCGGCGAGCAAGAAAACAGCCACCCCATATTGCCGGTCCATTCTGTTACCTATCTATCCGGTTCGGATAGAATGCCCTGCCCGCGACAGCACTACCCGAACAGCTGATCCAGAATCCTGCCCTCCAGCCTGGCAAGCTCGACCGAACCGCGCCGGCGCGGCCGCGCCACCGACACGTCGAGATCGAGCGCGATGCGGCCCTCGTCGATCACCACCACCCGGTCGGCGAGCGCAACCGCCTCGGCGACGTCATGCGTGACCAGCACGGCGGTGAATTTTTGCTCCAGCCAGATGCGTCCCAGAAGCTGCTGCATTTCGATGCGGGTCAGCGCATCGAGTGCGCCGAGCGGCTCGTCGAGCGCCAGAATCTTTGGCTGTCCGATCAGTGCACGCGCCAGCGCCACGCGCTGCTTCTGGCCGCCCGACAGCACCGAGGGCCATTCGTCGGCGCGGTCGGCGAGGCCGACTTCACCCAGGATGGCGAGCGCGCGCCGCCTGGCTTCCGCACCGGTGGCAAGCCCGGTCAGCCCGACCTCGACGTTTTTCACCACGCTGGCCCAGGGCAACAGCCGCGGCTCCTGGAACATGAAGCGGCTCTCTTCGCCGGCGCCGGCCTTCGCCTCCGGCCCGAATGTAAGGGATCCAGCGGTTGGCCGATCGAGCCCGGCCAGCAGCCGCAACAGCGTACTCTTGCCGCAGCCGCTCTTGCCGATGACGGCCACAAACTGTCCGACGGGCACATCGAGATCGATGCCGTCGAGCACGACCTTGTCGCCAAAGCGCTTTTCCACGCCCTTGAAGGCAAAGGCGCGCTGCCTTTCGACGGCCTCCTCCGGCCGTGACGGTTCCGGCGCGGCGACGAAGGAACGGATGGCGGTCAGGCTGGCGGTTGGCATCGAACCCTCAGGCGTTCTGGAAGGCGGGATGCCAGCCGAGCGACAGCCGCTCGAGCAGGCGGGCGAAGCTGTCGGCAAGCTTGCCGAGCAGCGCATAGATCAGGATCGACAGCACGACCACATCGATCAGCAGGAATTCGCGTGCCTGCATGGCCATGTAGCCGAGGCCGGAACTGGCCGAGATGGTTTCGGCAACGATCAGCGTCAGCCACATGATGCCCAGCGCATAGCGCAGGCCGACGAAGATCGCCGGCAGCGCGCCGGGCAGGATCACCTGAAAAAACAACGCGCGGCGGTCCATGCCGTAGACCCTGCCCATCTCGACCAGCTGCGGGTCGACGCTCTGGATGCCGAGCAGCGTGTTGACGTAGATCGGGAAGAACACGCCGAGCGCCACCAGGAACAGTTTTGCTTCCTCGTCGATGCCGAACCACAGGATGACCAGCGGGATCAGCGCCAGATGCGGGATGTTGCGGATCATCTGCAGCGTCGTGTCGGTCAGGCCGCGGCTGAGCGCCGACAGCCCGTTGGCAAGGCCGAGTGCAAAGCCGATCGAGCCGCCGATGGCAAAGCCGGCCAGCGCGCGCAGCGTGCTGACGCCGATGTTCTGTATCAGCTCGCCCGATAGCGTCAGCCGCCAGAAGGCCTCGGCCACCGCGCTCGGCGCCGGCAGCACATTGGCCGGCATCACGCCGGCGCGGCTGGCGGCTTCCCAGCCAATTATGACCAACGCCGGCAGCAGCCAGCCGATGCCGTTCTGTTTGGCCCGTTGAGCCAGGCTCATGACGACGCCTGAAGGCGGTTGGCGCCGTGGAAGCCGACGGCGAATTCATTGGCGATGTTCTCATGCGCCCGTGCCCGCCTGGTGCCCAGGCCGAGACGCGGGAACAGAAGCTCGGCGACGCGGTAGGCTTCCTCGAGATGCGGGTAGCCAGAGCCGATGATGGTGTCGATGCCGATCGCCTGATATTCGCGGATGCGCTCGACGATCTGCTCCGGCGAGCCGACCAGCGCGGTGCCGGCGCCGCCGCGCACCAGGCCGACGCCGGCCCACAGATTGGGCGAAACCACCAGCCTGTCGCGGCGGCCGCCATGCAGTTCGGCCATGCGCCGTTGTCCCACAGAGTCCATCTCCTTGGTGAAGCGGGCCTGGGCATTTTCGATCTGGGCATCGGTGACGTGGCTGATCAGCCGGTCGGCGGCGCGCCAGGCCTCTTCCTCGGTCTCGCGCACGATGAAATGAAGCCTGATGCCGAAACGCAGTTTGCGGCCGCGCCGTTCAGCCTTTTTGCGCGCCGCGCTGAGTTTTTCCGCCACCTGCGCCGGCGGCTCGCCCCAGGTCAGGTACATATCGACGAGATCGGCGGCGAGCTCCTGGCCGGCATCGGACGAGCCGCCGAAATAGAGCGGCGGCCGCTCCTGTTGCGGCAGAAGGTCAAGGCGGCCATTGTCGACGCGGTAATATTTGCCGTTGAAGTTGACGCTCTCGCCCGACACCAGCGCGCGCCAGATGGTCAGGAACTCTTGCGCCTGCGCATAGCGCTCATCATGCGGCAGGAACACGCCATCGCCGGCAAGCTCGGTCGGGTTGCCGCCGACCACGACATTGAGCAGCAGGCGGCCATTGCTCAGCCGGTCGAGCGCCGCCGTCTGGCGCGCCGCGAAGGTGGGCAACGTCACGCCGGGCCGTAGCGCCACCAGGAATTTGAGCTTTTCCGTCAGCGCTGCAAGGCCGGAGGCGGTGATCCAGGAATCCTCGCAATTCTGCCCGGTCGGCAAAAGCACGCCGGGAAAGCCGAGCCGGTCGACGGCCTGTGCGACCTCCTTGAAGTAAGCGAACTCCGGCGGCCGCTGCTGCTGTTCGGAGCCGAGATAGGAGCCGTCGCCATGCGTCGGGATGAACCAGAAGAAATCGAGCGGGCCGGCTTGCGGGCTTGATGAAGCGGTCATGGCGAAATCCCTGAAGCTTGAAACGGCAAAGGCGCCGGGCGTTTTCCGCCCGGCGCCACACAAGAAAGTTCAATTGCCCGGTGCGGTCCACACGGCGTCGGAGATGCGCACCGCGTTCGGGATCAGCTTGAGCTTGTAGAAGCGATCGGCTGTCGCCTGCTGGCCGGCGATGATCTCGTCGGTGATCGGGAAGATGCCGAATTTGGTGCGGTTGGCCGCGATCGTCTGTGCATCGAGCGGCACGCCGGTCACCTCATGCAGCGCCGCGGCAACCTTGTCGCGGTTCGCGTCCGCCCATTTCGCCGCCACGCCGAGCGCCGATATCGTCGTGGCGATCGTCTCCGGATGCGCCTTGGCGAAATCCTTGTTGGCGAGGAAATAGGTGTTCACCTTCAGCACCTCGCTGGAGCGCGCCAGCACGCGCGGCTGGTAGCGTGTCTCGGCGATGGCGTAGAACGGATCCCAGACCGCCCAGGCATCGATCTGGTCGCTGGCGAAAGCCGCCGCAGCATCGGCCGGGCTGAGATAGACCGGGGTGATCTGGTCGAAGGGGATGTTTGCTTTTTCGAGTGCCGCGACCAGCAGATTGTGCGCGCTGGTGCCTTTGCCGACGCCGATGCGCTTTCCCTTGAGGTCGGCGAGCGACTGGATCGGCGATGCCGGCTTGACGAAGATCGCTTCGCCGTCGCCATTGGCCGGCAGTGCCGCCGCATAGACGATGTTGGCGCCGGCCGACTGGCCGAAGATTGGCGGTGCGTCGCCGGTCCAGCCGACATCGATGGCGCCGACATTGAGCGCCTCGACCAGCGGCGGGCCGGCGGTGAATTCGACCCATTTCACCGCGACACCCTTGTCGCTCAGCGCCTTCTCGATCACCTGCTGCTGCCGGGCGATGACCGGCAGGCCGGTCTTCTGATAGCCGATGTTGAGCTGCTTCAACTCCTGCGCCGAGGCACTGAGCGAGGCAGCAATGCCCGCCGCCAAAAGGCCAAGGCCGAAAACGCGTCTGGTCAGGCTGAACATGATCCCTCTTCCTTCGCTGCGAACCGGCGCCGGGAAGGGCTCCCTGCCGTGGATGAGAGACAAGGCTAGGTAGGTCTATAAATTTAGTAGAGAAACGATTTTGCGAGTTGGCTGCTTGACGTGGAAATATTTTCTTCAGAACCCAGCGCTCGTCATCCTAGGGCGAAGCAAGGAGCGAAGCGACGCGGCGCAGACCCTAGGATCCATGCCGAGACGCTGATNTGGCTGCTTGACGTGGAAATATTTTCTTCAGAACCCAGCGCTCGTCATCCTAGGGCGAAGCAAGGAGCGAAGCGAAGCGGCGCAGACCCTAGGATCCATGCCGTGACGTTTGCCGTAGAGTGGAACGGATCAGAATGTCGCTTGTGCGCGAACCGAGGCTCGATACCCTGAAACCATGACCGGCTACGTCTACATGACTGCAAGCCAAAAACGCGGCACGATCTACATCGGCGTCACCAACGATCTCGCCCGCCGCATGCCTGAACACAAATCCGGCCAGGGCGCAGGCTTCACCAGCCGCTACGGTGTTCAACGGCTGGTCTGGTATGAGGAATTCTTCGACATCACCGATGCCATTCAACGCGAGAAGTCGCTGAAGCGATGGCCGAGACAGTGGAAGATCGAACTGATAGAGAAGGCCAATCCGGAGTGGTTTGAGCTGTTTGGCGGAACCGGGTGGTAGGCGCCCGGTTTGTTGCTCCCCTGGAGCGTAGCATCAGCGTCTCGGCATGGATCCTAGGGTCTGCGCCGCGTCGCTTCGCTCCTTGCTTCGCCCTAGGATGACGAAATCGCGAAGGCTGGCGCTAATCACCATCACCTCACTGCGACCAATACTGCCAGGCCCAGTAAAATCCCTCGTCGCGTGGCGGCAGGCGGTCGCGTTCGGCGTCGAGTTGCACGGGGGCCGGCGATTTCGGCTGCGGCTGCGACGACGAGTTCTCCCGCCAGGCGAGCAGCCAGTTGCCGAGATGGGCGAACAGCACCGCGGTGGACTGGGTCATGACATCACTCCTTCTGTTCCGGGGTCGGCGGTCGCCGTGCTGCGAAGGGAAGCAGCCGGTCAAACCCGCAGAAACTTGTTGTCATTCCTTTCCCGCCCACGGAACCAGCTGACGCTCGATCCGGCGGATGATGAATTCCAGCACGAAGGCTATTGTCGCGATCACCACTATTCCCATCACCACGACATCGGTGACCAGGAACTGGGCGGCCGACTGGATCATGAAGCCGAGGCCGCGCGTTGCCGCCACCAGCTCGGCTGCAACCAGCGTCGACCAGCCGGCGCCGAGCGCGATGCGCAGGCCGGTGAGGATCGACGGCAGCGCGCTGGGCAGGATGACATGGCGCACCACTTGGCGCTGCGTCGCACCAAGCGAACGGGCCGCATCGATGCGCTCCTTTGAGACACCGCGCACGCCCGAGGCCGTCGACAGCGCCACCGGCGCCAGCATGGCAATGGCGATCACCAGGATCTTTGACGGTTCGCCGATACCGAACCAGATGATGACCAGCGGCAGATAGGCGAGCGGCGGGATCGGCCGCAAAAATTCGAGCAAGGGATCGAAGATGCCGCGCCCGACCGTCCAAATGCCGATAGCCAGCCCAACCGGAACGCCGATGACGATGGCCGCGAGCAGCGCCGCGAACACGCGACCGAGGCTGGCGACGATATGCTGGAGCAAAGTCGCGTCGACGAAGCCGTCCTTGATCACCACGATGAACTTGGTCCACACGGCGGCGGGCGACGGCAGGAACACCGGCGACACCAGTTGCAGGCGCGCAGACAGCGCCCATGCCGCCAGCACGACCAGGATGGTGACGGCGCTGATCGCCCGCGAGGAAACCCCGCGCCGCTTCCGCACCGGCCGCGACCACGGCACCGAAATGGCATCGGCCTCGCCGGTCCCGGTGGCCGGCCGCTCGCTGTAGGAGGTGACGCTCATGCCGCCTCTCCTTCGAAGATCGCATCGGTCAGCTCGCCGCGCGCCGCGGCAAAGACTGGATCGGCCTTGATGGCGCGGATCGGCTCGCCTGCGGCATAGCGGCGGCTGAAACCGGTCTCGAATGTCCGCACCACGCGGCCCGGTCCGGGCGCCAAAACGACGATGCTTGTGGCCAGCACCAGCGCCTCCTCGATGCCGTGCGTGACCATCAGCACGCCGACCCGGCTTGCGGTCCACAGGTCGAGCAGCGTCGTCTGCATGCGCTCGCGCGTCAGCGCATCGAGTGCGCCGAGCGGTTCGTCGAGCAGCAGGAATTCCGGTTCGGCGGCGAGTGCACGGGCGAGTCCGACGCGCTGGCGCATGCCGCCGGACAATTCCCAGATGCGTTTGTCGCCGACGCCGTCAAGCTTGACCAGCGCCAGCAACTGGTCGGCGCGGCGCGCGCGCTCGGCTTGCGGCACGCCGCGCAGCCTGAGCGCAAAGGCGACGTTTTCACGGGCCGTCAGCCAGGGAAACAGCGCATCGTTCTGGAACACGACCGCCCGGTCGGAGCCTGGGCCGGTGATCGGCCTGCCGTCGATCGTGGCGACCCCGCGCGCGGGTTCGACCAGGCCGGCGGCGACATTGAGCAGCGAGGTCTTGCCGCAGCCGGAGCGGCCGACCAGCACGACGAAATCGCCCTTGGCGACATCGATGGAAACTCGGTCGACCGCCGGCGCTGCCTGGCCGTCATAGTGAACCGAGACCTTGTCGAGTACGAGATGCGGGTCGAGTACGAGATGCGGCATGAAAGGGGCTCCGGAAGAAAATCAGCCTGCCCCGGCCCTCGTTAAGCGGATCCGGGACAGGCAGCACGCGGCGTCAGGGAAGGGGAACCCGCGCGTGTTCAGAGCAATTCCAGGAAAAGTGTGAAGCGGTTTTCCGTCCGGAATTGCGTAAAACAGAAGATCAGTTCGAGGCCAGAGCCTCGGTCACGTATTTCGACGACACGTATTTCGAATAGTCGGGCAGCACGGCGTCGATCTTGCCCTGCTCCTTGAGGAAGGCCGAAGCTGCCTCGATCGCCTTGACCGTGCCGCCGCCGAGGAATTTGTCGGAAGCCTGCTCTTCCAATGTCGGGAAGACGTAACCCTTGAGGAGCTGCGGCACCTCTTCCAGTTTGGCACCGGTGATCTTGGCGATCTTGGCCGCTTCCGGCGACGAAACCGACCATGCCTCGGGCTTGGCCAGGAACTGGGCATAGGATTCGCCGGTCACCTTGACGAAATCGCGCACGGCGTCCGGGTTCTTTTCGGCGAAGTCGGTGCGCACGATCCAGGCGTCGAAGGTCGGCGCGCCCCAGGCGGCAACCTGCGAGGAATCCAGCACCACCTTGCCTGTCGTCTTGATCTGGCCGAGCGCCGGATCCCAGACATAGGCCGCGTCTATGTCGCCGCGAGCGAACGCGGCGGCTATTTCCGGTGGCCTGAGATTAAGGATTTCGACCGACTTCGGGTCGACGTTTTCGTGCTTCAGCGCGGCAAGCAGGCTGTAATGCGTGGTCGACACGAACGGCACCGCCACCTTCTTGCCGGCGAGGTCGGCGATCTTCTCGATGCCGGATCCATTGCGGGCGACCAGCGCTTCGGACTGGCCGATCAGGCCGACGACAAAGATGGTCTGGATCGGCAGTTCGCGGCTGGCGGCCGCGGCCAGCGGACTCGAGCCGACATAGCCGATATCGACCGAACCGGATGCGACGGCGGCGATGACATCGGCACCGGAATCGAACTTACGCCAGTCGATCGTTGCCTTGGTCGCCTTTTCATAGGCGCCGTCGGCCTGTGCTACTTTCGAAGGTTCGACCACCGTTTGGTAGCCAATGGTGATGTTGAGGTCCTGCGCCTGGGCCGGGCCGAGGAAGGCCGCACCCGCCAAAGCTGCCGACGACAGGAGGACAATGCGTCGCGAAATGCTGGACATGAAAGGCTCCATGAAAAATGAGAAAAACCGGATGCCTGTTCATAGTCAGCTAATTCTATCATTCTTGTAGAGTTAAATCGTTCCAAGGAAAAAGCACTTGTTAGAAAAAAACCAACGGCTGATGCGGGCGCGGTGACCGGCCCGTGTCGGACCGTGCACAAACGCAAACGGCGCCCCAAAGGTGCTGAAGAGTTGGTCCTGCCAACCCTCGCTACGGAAGAGGCCTGATTTGGTGCTCGGCGCGCCGCTTGCGGCCTGCCGCAGGATCGATGTCGAGCCGTTGAGCCTCACCGACTTCCGCAGCGACGGCCACCGCTGGATGCTGCGGTCAAGCGGCGTGCCGGTGGCCGCCAAGGCCGCCCGGTCGCAGAGCGGCAAGGCGGCGTCCTGATATCGGGCGCAGGGCGGCGCCCGAGTTGTCGGGAGTCATGTTCGCCGATCCGCGGGCTGCGACCCAAAATTCCCGGCAAAGCCCCAAATGGCGCAAATCCATGCTGTAAAAGACGGTTGATTTGAAAACACGTTCCGCGTGTTCGAGGGTAAGTATAGTAATCTTATCGACATTGGGAGCAGGAGCCGCCGTTCATCGCCGCAATCGCTCGCGGCTGGCTGTGACCGTAACGGCACAAAGCCTTGCTAAAGTGGCCCCTGCGGCGTGAAAACGAAGCAAAATCAAGGTTTCTCGGCTTGTATATCATGTCAGTAGAATTTATGTGTCGAAGCAGCTTGCACGCGGCGGGGAGGCACGTCAGGCGTTTCGCAACCGATGGTTTGGGCCATCGCCTGACAGAGAAACATTCGGTCTATGCTCACCAAAAAAGGCAAGTACGGCCTCAAGGCGCTGGTCCATCTGGCGCATCTGCCGGTGGGACAGCTCGCCTTCGTCGGCGACATCGCCAGCGGCAACAACATCCCGAAGAAATTCCTCGACGCCATTCTGGGCGAATTGCGCAATGCCGGTTTCGTCCAGAGCCGCAAGGGCAAGGATGGCGGCTATCGCCTGGCGCGCCCGGCCGACGAGATCAAGGTCGGCCATGTCGTGCGCGTCCTCGACGGACCGCTGGCGCCCATCCCCTGCGCCAGCCGCACCCAGTATCAGCGCTGTGAAGACTGCAATGAGGCGACATGCCAAGTCCGACATCTGATGCTCGAGGTCCGGCAGGCGGTCGCCGAGGTGCTCGACCAGCGCACGCTGGCCGAGATGCGCGACATCGTCCTCGACGACCTTCCGGTCGCGAGGGACATCGACGAGCTTGCGCCGGCGCAAAAGGTCCCCGCCTGATCCTGAGCGTGCTCGCATGAGCGTCGCGCGCGCCAATTCGATCATCCGCAGCTCGATCATCATCGTCGGCGGCGGCGCCAGCGGCGTCGTGCTTGCCGCGCATCTGCTGAAGTCGCCCAACCCGGACCTTCGCGTCACGCTGATCGAAAAGCGTCCGCATTTCGGCCAGGGCATCGCCTATTCGACGCTCTTATCGGCGCACGTGCTGAATGTCAGCGCCGCGGGGATGAGCGCCTATGCCGACGATCCCCTGAATTTCTGGCGCTGGTTGCAGGGGCGCGGCCTGATAAGCCAGGAACAGACGCCGCAGACACCCTTCTATGCACCGCGCAGCGTCTATGCCCGCTACCTCAAGGAAGTGCTCGACGAACTCGAAGCGCGCGAAAAGGAAACCGGCCGTCTCAGGCTGATTCGCGAGGAAAGCCTGTCGATCTCGCCGACATCGTCCGGCGTCGAAGTTGTGCTGGCCAACGGCACCAGCGTCGTCGCGCATCTGGCGGTGCTTGCCACCGGCCATGACGAGCAGCCCGGCGCCGGCCAAGGGCACGCAATCCGCATGGGCACCGAGGCCGACACCGCGCTCGATCCTGAAGCCCGCGTGCTGGTGCTGGGCACCGGGCTCAGCATGGTCGACGCCTTCCTGTCGCTCGAGCAGCGCGGCCATCGCGGCGAGATCGTCGCCGTATCGCGGCGCGGGCTGCTGCCGTCGCCGCACCGCAAGGGCAACCCGATCAAGCTCGACGTCGCCGACATTCCGCTCGGCACGCAGCTCTCCTATTTCGTCGGCTGGTTCCGCGATCTGATCCGCGAAAACCAGAAGGCCGGCATCGACTGGCGCGACGTCGTCGATGGGCTGCGACCCTTCAATCAGAAGATCTGGCAGAACTGGCCGTCCTCGGCCAAGCGCCGCTTCGTTGAGCACACCAAGGCCTGGTGGGACATCCATCGCCATCGGCTGGCGCCCGAGGTGCATGCCCGCGTCACCGAAGCGGTGCGCACCGGCCGCATCCGCCCGGTCGCCGGCCGTGTCGTCGGCATCGAGGCTGGCGATGGATTCACCGTCGGCATCCAGTCTCGCCACACAAAGGCGCTGGAAACGCTGCAGGTCGCGCGCATCTATGATTGCACCGGCATCGCCCGCGACATCTCGACGACGTCGAACAGCGTCGTGCGCTCGCTGGTCGACCGCGGCCTGGCGCGGCCCGACCCGCTGCGGCTTGGTCTCGATGTCACAGCCAAGTGCGAAATCATCGCCGGCGACGGCACCGCATCGGCCAAGATCCTCGCCGTCGGGCCGCTGACCCGCGGCACCTTCTTCGAGATCGACGCCATCCCCGACATCCGCGTGCAATGCGCTAGGCTGAGCAAGCAGCTGCTAGGGTAAAGCTGTTGACGTCGGCGGGATAGCACGCCCCTCAGAGGGGGGTGGGAAGGATCGCTACGGAGGGTGTTGGGCTTGAGTCCAAAGCCGGCTTCAAACTGGAATTCCATTCCCCCTCTCGCCGGTTGATTGGCACGATCTACCTTCTTTCCGACTGCAAACGGCCGGAAAAGAAGCTACGCTGCCGCTCTGCCCCCGAGGCGGTCGCTTGTTCAAGGGAGCACATCGACATGAGCGAGCACGGAAAAGCTGCGCCAGGCAGTTCGGACGGCACGTTATCGCGCCTGCGTCCGCCATACGCCTCGGTGCTCGACCTCATCGGCCAGACGCCGGTGGTCGAACTGACCAAATTCGACACCGGCAAGTGCCGGCTGTTCATCAAGCTCGAAAGCCAGAATCCCGGCGGCTCGATCAAGGACCGCATTGCGCTGTCGATGATTGCCGCGGCCGAGAAGGAAGGCAAGCTGAAGCGCGGCGGCACCATCGTCGAGGCGACCGCCGGGAATACCGGTCTCGGCCTCGCCCAGGTCGGCATCCCCAAGGGCTACCGCATCATCCTCGTCGTGCCCGACAAGATGTCGCGCGAAAAGATCCAGCATCTGCGCGCGCTCGGCGCCGAAGTGCGCATGACGCGCTCCGATGTCGGCAAGGGCCATGCCGAATATTACCAGGACATGGCCGAGAAGATCGCATCGGAAACGCCCGGCGCCTTCTACGCCAACCAGTTCGCCAACCCGGCCAACCCCGAGGCGCATGAGACCACCACCGGACCGGAAATCCTTGCCCAGCTCGATGGCGACCTCGACGCCGTGGTCGTCGGCGTCGGCTCCGGCGGCACGCTGACCGGGCTTGGCCGCTACTTCGCCAGAACATCGCCGAAGACCGAAATGGTGCTGGCCGATCCGGTGGGGTCGGTGCTGGCGCCGCTGATCAAGACCGGCAAGATGGAAGAGGCCGGCAGCTGGACCGTCGAAGGCATCGGCGAGGATTTTGTGCCGCCCAATGCCGATCTGTCGCTGGTCAGGAAAGCCTATTCCATCCCAGACAAGCAGAGCATGCTGGCCGTGCGGGACCTGCTTTCGAAGGAAGGCATTCTCGCCGGCTCGTCTTCCGGCACGCTGCTGTCGGCCGCGCTTCGCTATTGCCGCGAGCAGACGACAGCGAAACGCGTCGTCACCTTCGTCTGCGACAGCGGCAACAAATATCTGTCCAAGGTGTTCGACGATTTCTGGCTGGCCGAACAGGGGCTGGCCGAACAGGAACAGCATGGCGATCTGCGCGACCTTGTCATGCGCTCGCACCGCACCGGCGACACCGTCTATGTCGGCCCCGACGAAAGCCTGCTCAACGCCTATGGCCGCATGCGCCGCTCCGATGTCTCGCAGCTGCCGGTGCTGGACAATGGCAAGCTGGTCGGCATTATCGATGAGGGCGATATATTGGCCAAGGTCGACGGCCCCTATGACGGCCGCTGGGACCGCTTCAACGCCCCGGTGCGCACCGCCATGACCTCCAATCTGCACACGCTGCAGGCCAGCCAGACGCTGGATGCGCTGCTGCCGGTGTTCGACCGCAACGAGGTCGCCATCATCTTCGATGGCGACGAGTTCGTCGGCCTGATAACCCGTATCGACCTGATCAACCATTTGAGGCGCGCACGATGACTGCTGAAACATCCCCATCGGGCAAGAACCGCCTGGCTTTTTCCACGCGCACCATCCATGGCGGCCAGAGCCATGACCCGCTGACCGGCGCGGTGATGGTGCCGATCTACGCGACTTCGACCTATGGCCAGCAGTCGCCCGGCGTGCACAAGGGGTTTGAGTACGCCCGCAGCCAGAACCCGACCCGCTTCGCCTTCGAGCGCGGGGTGGCCGATCGCGAAAGCGGCTCGGCCGCCTTTGCATTCGCTTCCGGCCTGGCGGCGATCTCGACCGTGCTCGAGCTGCTCGACAGCGGCGCCCATATCGTTGCAACCGACGACATCTATGGCGGCTCGTTCCGGCTGATGGAGCGGGTGCGCAAGCGCTCGGCCAATCTGCAGGTGAGTTTTGTGGACTTCACCGATCTGGCGGCGGTGGAAGCAGCGATTCGCCCGGAGACAAAACTGCTCTGGGTCGAAACTCCGACCAATCCGCTGCTGCGCATCGTCGACCTCGAAGGCGTTGCGGCACTCGCCAGGCGCAAGGGCGTATTGACGGTCGCCGACAACACGTTCTGCAGCCCCTACATCCAGCGGCCGCTGGAACTCGGCATCGACATCGTCGTGCACTCGACGACGAAATATCTCAACGGCCATTCCGACATGGTCGGCGGCGTCGCCATCGTCGACGACAACAAGGACCTCGCCGCCCAGCTGAAATTCCTGCAGAACGCCATCGGAGCCATCTCCGGTCCCTTCGACAGTTTTCTCGCGCTGCGCGGCATCAAGACACTGGCGCTCAGGATGGAGCGGCATTCCACGAACGGCCTGAAGATTGCGCAGTGGCTGGAGGCGCGAAAAGATGTGCGCCGCGTCGTCTATCCCGGCCTGGCCAGCCATCCGCAGCACGCCATCGCCGTCCAACAGATGCATGCCTTCGGCGGCATGATCTCGGTCGACCTCGACCGCGACCTCGCCGGCACCAAACGCTTCCTGGAACGGACGCAACTGTTCACGCTGGCTGAAAGCCTCGGCGGCGTCGAAAGCCTGATCGAACACCCGGCGCTGATGACGCACGGCTCGATCCCGGCGGAAAAGCGCGCGGAAATCGGCATTTCGGATTCGCTGGTGCGGTTGTCGGCGGGGATAGAGGATGGCGATGATCTGATCGCCGACCTGGACCAGGCGCTGCGGGGGTAGGCGTACCGGATGCGTACCGATGACAATGAGGGGCGGCGCTGACCGTCGAGATTAAATCCCAATCCGCCGCGCGTTAACACATTCAGCAGCTTTTGCTTAACTCTTCGCCGCTATGTCCCGCCCCGGGGAGGCATGGCGAGAGTGAGTGTGATGGACAACAACCCGGAAAAGCGCAGCGAATGGCGCGCCATTTTTTATGTGCAGGCCCGCGTGGCCATCCTGTTTGTCCCGGTCGTCGCCAGCCTTCTGATCATTGCCGCTCTTGCCGGCAACGACCACAGTTCCGACGCCCTCGACCGCACGGTTACTGGCTCCATAAAATAAACAGGGCTTCTTGTGGAGAAGGACCTAGCCTCCCACAAGGGCGGGGCGATCGCGTAGGACAGCGCCTGCCCCCACTCCGTCCGCTTCGCGGCCACCTCTCCCCCATGTCCATGGGGATGAGGAAACCCAAGCCTTTCAAGGCTGCGAGCTCGGTGGTTGACATTTCCTCTCCCCCACGAATGTGGGGGTAGAGGTGGCTCGGCGAAGCCGAGACGGAGTGGGGGCGCGCCCTATCCGATTGCCCTGACCTTCGGGCGGACGCCATACACGATCGCCTTTGGTGCGATAAGGGCACAGCTGCCAGCCTGGCTCGCCTCAGAAAAACTTCGGGATCGGGCCGTTCTGAGGCGTCACGTCGCCTTCCAGGTCGATGAACGCCTCGTCGACAAAGCACCATGCCCAGCCTTCCGGCGGGTCGTAGCCTTCGATGATCGGGTGCTTTGTGGCGTGGAAATGCTTGGTGGCGTGGCGGTTGGGCGAGTCGTCGCAGCAGCCGACATGGCCGCAGGTGCGGCACAGCCTGAGGTGCACCCACATGGAGCCGCTCTTCAGGCACTCCTCGCAACCGAGCGCGCTCGGCGTCACCGTCTTGATGTCGCGCGTGTGTTTGCATTCATCCATTATGCTCTCCTGGCCAGTTCGGGCGCTGCTGCGTTGGGTCGCGCGAGATAGGCGTGCAAGGCAGCCACCACCTGGGCGCCTTCGCCGACGGCGGCGGCGACCCGCTTGACCGAGCCTGCGCGCACGTCGCCGATGGCGAACACGCCGCTGCGGCTGGTCTCCATCTGGCCCGCCCCTATGTCGGCGCCGGTGCGCACGAAACCCCTGGCGTCGAGCGCGATATCGCACCCAGCCAGCCAATCGGTGTTGGGGTCGGCGCCGATGAACAGGAAGAGATGCTGGATCGGCCGCATCTCGACGCCGCCGGGGTTGCGCCAACGCAACTGGGTGAGATTGCCGCCTTCGCCTTCCAGCGCCTCGATCTCGGTCTCGCCAAGCACCTCGATGTTGGGTTGCGCCTCGATACGCTCGACCAGATAGCGCGACATGGTTTCCCTGAGGCCGCCGCGGCGCGCCAGCATCGTCACCTTGCGCACCTGGCTGGCGAGATAGACCGCCGCCTGCCCCGCCGAATTGCCGGCGCCGACCAGCGCCACTTCTTGCCCTGTGCATAGCCGCGCCTCGATCGGCGAGGCCCAGTAATGCACCGACGTGCCCTCGAACTCGGCCAGCTTGGCGATGTCGAGGCGGCGGTAGCGCGCGCCGCTGGCGATCACCACCGTGCGTGCGCGCAGGCTTTCACCGTCGCCGACGGCGAGCGTGTAGCCCTCGCCTGCTGCACCGAGCAGCTTGGCCTCGTCGGGGATGACTATTTCGACGCCGAATTTCTGCGCCTGGTTGTAGGCGCGCGCCATCAGCGCCATGCCGGAAATGCCGGTGGGGAAACCCAGATAGTTCTCGATACGCGCGGAGGCGCCGGCCTGGCCGCCGAAGGCGCGGCAATCGAGCACGATGGTCGACAGCCCTTCGGATGCCGCATAGACCGCGGCCGCCAGCCCCGCCGGCCCGGCGCCGACAATGGCGACGTCATAGACCATGTCGGGATCGATCGGCCGCAGCAGGCCGATGCAGCGGGCAAGTTCGGTTTCGCCGGGATTGTGCATCAGCTTGCCGTTGGGGCAGAGCACGATCGGCAGATGGTGCGGGTCGACATGAAAATGCTCAATCAGCGTCTTGGCGCACGGGTCGCTGTCGGAATCGAGCGCGCGGTGCGGCTGGCCGCTGCGGCGCAGAAACCCCTGCAGCCGCAGCGTGTCGCCATTGCCGGTCGGACCTACGACGATCGGTCCGCTGCTGCCGCTTTCCAGGAGCCCGACGCGGCGCAGGATCAGCGCCCGCATGATCCGCTCGCCAAGGCTTGCCTCCTGCACCATCAGGTCGCGCAGCCGCTGCGAGGGGATGACGAAGGCCTCGACCGGCTCGGCCGCCTCCGCATTGACCAGCGACGGCCGGCTGGAAAGCTGCGCCAGCTCGCCGATGAAATTGCCCGGACCATGAGTGACGATGGTCTCGCGCCGGCCGGGCCTGACATCCTGGGTGATATCGACCGTGCCCGACAGGATGACGATCAGCCCCGGCGCCACGGTGCCGGCGGTGACGATGTGCTCGCCGGCGGCATAGGAACTCGCCTCGCCGAACCGGCGCATGCGCTCGATATCGGCGTCGCCCAGGATGGGAAACATCTGGTCGCGGCGGGTGACGGTGATCGGCTGGGTGGGTGGGGCCATAGGTGCGAACGTAGCGCCGAGACGGCCGGGTTTGAAGTGGTTTGTTGGAGGACTGGCCGGAAGGGGAGGTGGCTCCCGCGCCAGCTGGTTCGGATGCTTCGCATGGCCCCGCAAGGCAAACAGCGCGCCGACCAGTGCGACCTTTATAAGGGCGAGCCCGAGCAGTACCGTCGGCAGTCCTCGATCACCGGTGTGTTGCAGGAGCAGCGCGCCGACGAACGGCGCCGCGGCTATCGCGTTACGCCAAGCGCCTGGGGTGCGGTGGTATCCTCGGGCTCCCCGAAGGCAGATCCCGGCGAAAGCCCATTCGTCACATCTTTGTAGAGCGCTATCGGATGCGGGCGCCCCACCAGATATCCTTGGATTTCGGGACATCCTTCCTTCATCAGGAAGGCACGCTCGTCCTCTGTTTCGACACCCTCCGCGATGACAGGCAAGGCCAGCGCATTCCCCAGGCTGAGTATCGTGCGAACGATGGCGGCCGATTGGGCATTCGAACCGACACCCGAAACAAAACTGCGATCGATCTTGATCTTGTCGAATGGAAACGCCTGCAACGAGGACAACGAGGCATACCCCGTGCCAAAATCATCCATCGAGACCCTGACGCCCAACGCCTTCAACCTCCGCAAAACCGACAAGGCGGTTGCCCGGTCGCGGATGAGAACCCCTTCCGTGATTTCCAGTTCCAGCCGCCCCGGAGCAAGGCCGGTCTCGTAGAGGATAGAATGAACGAGGCCTACCAGGTCCCCGAAACGGAACTGCACGGGAGAGAGGTTGACGGCGATCTGCAGCGGTGAGGGCCAGGAGGCCGCGTCTCTGCACGCCTGCCTGAGCGTCCATTCACCTATCTCAACGATCGTGCCATCCTGTTCGGCAAGCGAGACAAACGCGTTTGGGGAGATGAGCCCACGCTTTGGATGGTGCCATCGGGCGAGTGCCTCGAAACCAAAGATTTCACCGTCCATCCTGGCTTGCGGCTGATAATGAAGCACAAGTTCGCCATGGCCGACCGCAGAGCGCAAATCTCGCTGCAAGGCGTAGCGCTCTCTTAGCCGCTTATCCATCTCAGGATCGAAGAATTGCACCATTCGACGGCCGTCCGCCTTGGCCCGGTAGAGCGCTGCGTCGGCATTTGCCATCAGCGCCGCTGCATTCTCTCCGTCTTTCGGATAGATCGCCGCCCCGATGCTCACCCCGATCGAAATGTGCTGGCCCCGGATTTCGAATTTGCCTGCCGCCGATTCGAACAGACGGTCCGCAACGTCCTTGGCACTCGCGGACCGGTCATCCATGGCCAGGACAACCGTGAATTCGTCCCCGCCCATGCGCGCGATAAAGGCCTCAGGCGCCGCAGTTTGGAGACGCCGGGAGATGGTGCAAAGCAGATCGTCGCCGGCGGCGTGCCCGAAAACGTCGTTCGCCTCTTTAAAATGGTCAAGGTCGATGCTGAAGACGGCAAAGCTGGCGTGCGTTGCTTTTGCACGCTCGAGCGTCGTGGCCAAGTGTGCTGCAAGCGC
This sequence comes from Mesorhizobium sp. LNJC405B00, assembly GCF_000502615.1. Lineage (NCBI taxonomy): Bacteria > Pseudomonadati > Pseudomonadota > Alphaproteobacteria > Hyphomicrobiales > Phyllobacteriaceae > Mesorhizobium > Mesorhizobium sp. LNJC405B00. The sequence continues at coordinate 244,378 of NZ_AYWC01000002.1, forward strand.
GGCTCGGTTCGCCAGGCCGGTAAGCGGATCGTGGTGCGCGAGATGCGCGATTTCCTCGTGCCGTGCCATCAGTTCGCTGCGCGCTACGTTCATGTTCTCGCGCGCGTCGTCCAGGCCGTGGGCGGCTTCCCTCACCTTGTCCTGGAGCAGGTTGAAGCTTTCGGCCATCTCTCCAAGTTCGTCACGAGAGTTTACGGTAACCGGCATGATGTTCACGGAGGCGTGCGCCGCAGCGAGGTCTCCCCGCCCCAGGGCGACCATGGCAAGAGAGAAATCCTTCAGCGTTCCGGATGTCAGACGCTTTGCCGCGTTGCTCACCTCGGTTGCCGAATGGGTGATCATTCCCGGCAAGATCAGGCCAACGCTGATGGTCAGCAGCGCGACAACGACAAAAATGTCCTCCAGCGCGGCGACCAATGAAGTGTCGCCTTGGGGAACGCTGCCGATCGCCAGGAAATAGCCGGCACCGTCAAGCACGAGCACAAAAAGCATGGCTCCGGTAAGCTTCAGGTGAAGCGTATGTGGCAGCAAGGGTAGACCGAGTGCGTATCGATCCTCCATCGTGCGCCAGGCGTAGAGCGCAGCACCCGAATATGCCAAAGCCAGACCGAACAGGACGGTAGGAAGGCCAAATTGCTGAAATCCCAGTATGGCAGTCAACAGCCATATTGCAGCCGCGCCTACGCCAAGGATGATCGTTCCCCTGGGAGCCCGGAAGGGTCGCTCGGCTTCGGGACTGTCACGGCGCAAGAGCCAGACTGCGATGTTTGGCATGCAGATGCTGATCAGGTACGTAAAATTGGCCGCGGCGATCATCCAGAGCGGATACCCGCACAGCATGAAGCCGATTGCCGCAGCAGCTGTGAGCAGCGTTGCCGCCCAGGGACAATCTGTTGAGGTGCGCCTGGCCAGGAAGCTCGGCAGCAGGCCGTCTTCGCTCAGCTGCGCAAGGGTCCGCGCGGCGCCTGCCAATGGCTGCAACGTTCCATGGAACATGTTCAGCATGATGAGCCAGATGGCGGCCGCCTTGCCGAAACTCCCCAACAAGGGCGCAAAGGTAGGCCCGAGAGCTATGGCGAGGTCGGTGCCGAGCGGCTCCGGTCCGAGCACACCCAGCCAGACAACCGGCAGAACCAGGAAATAGACGCCGGCCATTGCGGCGCTGGCCCACATCGCTAGAGGAATGTTGCGGTTGGGATCGATGGTTTCGCCAACATGGCAGGCTGCAGCCTCAAATGCCGGTGCGGCAAACCCGATCAGGTACAGTCCCGCCATCACCGACGTGATGTCGCCGAACAGGCCGGTAAACGGGCTGGTCAGGGCAAAATCCGTCGCCTGCCGCCAGTCGACCGAGCCACTGATGACCGGTACGAGGGATGAGAGAAACGCAAGCGTCGCGGAGGCCGTGGCGATCGGGATCGCCAGTTGGACCACCCACTTGATTCCACACAGGTTGATCGCCGTAAAGAATGCGATAAGCCCGCAGGCGACCGCCTCCACGGGGAGGCCCGGCAGGTACCATTGTTGGATTGCAGACGCTGAAAGAACCGCTGTCAGTCCGCAGGTAGGCACCCAACCCCACCAATAGCAGGTGCCGGTCAGAGCGGAGAGAACGGGACTGTAAGGTCGGAAGGCTTCGGCGCACGCTGCAGAGATACCGCCGACGCGGTTTGGCCACATGAGAACCAACTCGGTCCAAGCCGGCGCGGCGGCCCAGCCTAGAAGCAGACCAACAACGAGCAAAGGAACAGCAGCGCTTCCTTGACCGGGAATATTCCCTTGGCCGACAAAAAGGGCGGCAATCAGAAACAGGCTTTGATTGCTGCCACCCATGGCGAGCGCTGTCGTGCCCATCCATCCCAAGGTTCTCGGGTGCGGTCGTGAAGGCGTGAGGCCCGGCATTCAGAGACATCCATTCGAGTGCGGAGCGCTGTCTGACTGGCGAATGTAACCTGCGGAGATATTTCTGTCGAACGTCGCGCTCCCGAAGTCAAAGTTGGAACTTAGGTGAGACGTATTAAGACTTCGTACCAAATCCGATCCCGCTGATGATCACTGTCAACTTCCGGTGGCTGCGGTTCAATCATGCTGATGCCGGTCCGAATGGCTCGATCTCCTCCGACCCGGGATATCATTTCCAAGTAATCGCCCACTATGGAAGAGAGATCGAATAGTCGCGAATACAGCCTAATATCGCTTATTATCGACAAATCTCGTGATTGCGGAGCGTGACCGCCTTTGACTTCGTACCTCGCCATCGTGGGGGCAGGCACCGAGACTTCACGCCGTGCCTCAAGTTGGAGCTAACTTGTGCGAGCACGCCGCATAGCCGCGCGTTGCAGGGTAAACAGCGCGCCGACCACGCTGGGCGCGGCGGTCGGCCTCGGCGCGCTGGTGGGTCCTTCCCAGGCCGGCGCCCGTACGGTCGAGATGGCGATCGCCCGCTACCATCATCCGATCTGGACCAAACTGGCCTCGGTGACATTTGTGACCATAGGCGTGGCGACGCTCTGGACCGGCCTGCCGGTTCTGCCGGCCGCGCTGATACGGCGCCGGCATCGGCTCGCATGGCCGGGTATCTTCACATGCGGCGACATGGTGTTCTGGACGATGCTTGAGCGCGACGCGACCTCGCCAGCGGGCACGCCTTCGACGCCGGCCCGCAGCAGGAATGTGTTCAGCACCAGAACACTTGGGATCAGCGTTGCGGGCGCCTGCACACGTGAGTACTCCGCCTCACAAGCCTTCCGGCTGGTCCTCGAGGACGAACGACGCTGCAATCAGGTCATCGCCGCTGATGCGGCCGCTGCCGCCAACCATGATGGATGCGACTTTCTGAAAGGTCTTCATGTCGGCCTCTGTTATGCGCGCATCGCGCATTCTCGCCCTGAGAGAACCCAGGCGGGTATGGAGGGCTGGCGATGTCTCGACGTCATCGATCATTTTCGACCATCCTGGAGCGCAATGTGATCCACAGCCCGCCGCCATGGCCGGCGGCGGGCGGCAGCTATTCGATCAGTCGTAGACCTTCACAATTTTCCGGGTGCCGGGGTCGACCAGGACGGTGCGGTTGTCGACCACGACATAGCGGTATTTGACGTTGGGAACTTCGTGCAGCTCGACCGTATCAGGCAAGGCACTGCCGACGTTCAGCTCCACGCCCGGGATCTTCACCGAAGCCAGCGGCTGCTTTTTTACGTATTCGCGGACGACCGTATCCTGCTCCGGTGTGATGACGACATCCTGAGCTGCGGCGGCGCCGACCCCAGCCAAAAGCAACAAGCCTGCAGCGGCACTTGCAAAGTGGATTTTCATGGTTTTCTCCTCGCGTAATCCGGCGACGGCACCACGCCTGTTCGCCGAGGGACCGAACTTGAGATCAGCCAGATTGTTCCTGTGACTTCAGTCCGCGGCGAACCAGACCAAAGTCGGATATCAGCTAAGACCCAAGTCCCGAGGCGGAACGTTCAAGCGGGGCAGGCGTTTCCCAAATGCAACTAAATAAAACAGGAGAGGAACACATGGCCGACGGCCCAACTGTTGTTAATTCTGGTGGTGGGGGCGGCACTGCAATTGCTGTTGTTCTTGCACTTATTGCAGTCGTAGTATTGCTTATTTTTACCGGCGTCATCAATATCCGCGGCAACGGCGGCAAGGATATCAACGTCAAAGTTGAAGCGCCAAAGGTGGAAGCTCCGGCTGCACCCGCAAAGCCTGCGGCACCTGCCCCAGCCCCTGCGAGTGGCGGCTGATCTGCTCGTATCCACGCTTCCGAACTGACCTATGAAAAGGAAATTCCCATGACCAGATATTTCGTCAGCGCCGCCGGCGCCCTCGTCCTTATGGCGGGCATCGGCACCTCGTTTGCCGAGGACGTTATTGTTCTCAAGCCCGAACAACAGACGGTCATTCGCGAATATATCCATAAGCAGAAGCTGGCCTCAGTCAGTTTGCTCGGCGTCGAACTCAACGTCGGCACGGCACTTCCCGACACTGTCGAGCTCCACGCAATCGACGTTCCGGATGTCCGCTACAAGTATACGGTAGTCGGAGATCATGCGGTTCTCGTCGATCCCGACACGCGCAAGGTCGTGCAGATCATCGAGTAACGCGCGAGCCCGCCGCTCCGATCAGGAGCGGCGGGCTGTGGCTGCGCTGTGAAGGCTCTACGGGCAGCCGTTTTCTGAACGGGAGGATGTCTGATGTTTAGCGACAAGGAAACTTGGGTCCTGGAAGCTGCCTTACTCGCAGCAATTCCAATTTGCGTAGCCGTCACCGCACTCGTGGCATTTTTGACCGCGGCCTGGATATGAACCGCTTCCTCTTTGTGATGGGCGACTTTCTATCCCGGCCACCGGGCTTCTATGTCCTTCTTGTAGCCATGCTGCTCTGTACTGCGTTGGTGCCATTCGGCCTGACGAATGTGGTCACCTACGCATTGTCGGTAGCGGCCATCGTGATCACCGGCGTTGTGCTGATCCAGGGTTACCGCGACACGGCCGCCATTCACGCCAAGCTTGATGAGATTATCGTTTCGCTGAATGAGACCAGAAACGATGTCGTCGGCTTGGAGCATGCCGAGCCGGAGGAGATTCGGGAGAAGCTCCAGACACTCGAAGAAGAAGCAATGAAAGCGGTTCGCCCGCCGCATTGACCCTCCGCTGGACTATCTGTCATCCATCAGCAAAAAAGCCCGGGAACCGGGCTTTTTTGCTTCGCGTCTAAATCATTTCGGACTTATCCGAAACGGGAATTTGGTGCCCAGAAGAGGACTCGAACCTCCACTCCTTGCGGAACACGGACCTGAACCGTGCGCGTCTACCAATTCCGCCATCTGGGCTGGTGCGGGCTCATGTAAGCGGGCAAACGATATGTGTCAACGCGCTTTTTCGAGGGCCGCTGCCTGCCGGCTTAGTTTCCCGGGGGTCAGCGCCGCCCCTCACCTGCCTGCCGGCATCCTCTCCCCGTACAGTGACGGGGAGAGGGGCGCTCTCATCGATGATTTTCGCCGGTCACCTGCGTCACAAGAAGAGCGCCGAGGCTGCGGCCAGCCCCTTCTCCCCGTCACTATACCGGGAGAACTGCCCGGCAGGGCAATGAGGGGCAGCGCCGACTTGGCGAATGCGCTGGCCGAAAACCTCACCCCTCCAGCACGTCCTTCGACGCCACAGTGGAATCGGCGTTGAGCTTGTAGATCACCGGCACGCCGGTGCCGAGCTCGAGCTCGACGATCTCCTCGCCGCTCTTGCCGTCCAGCGCCATGATCAGCGCGCGCAGCGAATTGCCATGCGCGGCGACCAGCACGGTGCCGCCTTTCAGAACATGCGACTGCATGTCGTGCAGGTAATAGGGCCAGACGCGGGCGCCGGTGTCCTTCAGGCTTTCGCCGCCGGGCGGCGGCACGTCGTAGGAGCGGCGCCAGATGTGCACCTGCTCCTCGCCCCACTTCTGGCGCGCGTCGTCCTTGTTGAGGCCGGAGAGATCGCCATAGTCGCGCTCGTTCAGCGCCTGGTCGCGGATCGTCTTCAAATCGCTCTGGCCGACCGCGTCGAGAATGTGCTGGCAGGTCTTCTGCGCCCGGATCAGCGCCGAGGTGAAGGCAATGTCGAATTTCAAGCCGCGTGCCTTGAGCTTCTGGCCGGCTTCCTTGGCCTCCTTGTGGCCCTGCTCGGTAAGGTCGACATCGCGCCAGCCGGTGAACAGGTTCTTCAGGTTCCATTCGCTCTGGCCGTGGCGCACGAGCACGAGAGTTCCCGACATGTTTGCTCCTTCAAAATTATGGATAGTTTAGCTCAAGCCGAGCACGTCCCGCATGGAATAAAGTCCGGGCTTCTTGCCGCGCGCCCAGAGCGCGGCCTTGACCGCGCCGCGGGCAAAGATGGCGCGGTCCTCGGCATGGTGCGACAGCGTGATGCGCTCGCCGGTTCCGGCCAGGATGACGCTGTGGTCGCCGACCACCGAGCCGCCGCGCAAGCTGGCAAAGCCGATGGTTCCTGGCTTGCGCACGCCGGTATGGCCGTCGCGTGACCGCACATCGTTGCCGGCAAGGGAAATGCCGCGTCCCGCCGCCGCCGCTCCGCCGAGCAGCAAGGCGGTGCCCGACGGCGCGTCGACCTTGTGCTTGTGATGCATTTCGAGGATCTCGATGTCGAAATCCTCTGGACCGAGCGCGCGCGCGGCCTGCTCGACCAGCACCGCCAGAAGATTGACGCCGAGGCTCATATTGCCGGATTTGACGATCGTCGCGTGGCGCGCCGCGGCCTCGATCCTGGCGTCGTCTTCCGCCGAGCAGCCGGTGGTGCCGATGACATGGGCAATGCGTGCCTGCGCGGCATAGCCTGCGAATTCGACGGTGGCTGCCGGCATGGTGAAATCGAGCACGCCGTCGGCCTTGGCGAACACCGGCAGCGGATCGTCGCCGATCGTCACATTGATGATGCCGATGCCGGCAAGCTCGCCCGCATCCCTGCCGAGATAGGGCGATCCGGTTCGTTCGACCGCGCCGACGACGCGGGCGCCGGGGATCGAATGGATGGCGCGGATCAGCGTCTGGCCCATGCGGCCGGCCGCCCCCACCACCACCAGGCCCATTTCGCCGGATTCGCTCATGCTGTTCTCCCCACCGCCTTCTTGGCGCGGCTGCGCCGGACCGGAGTTTGGACGGGCTTCGAGTCGTCGACAAGCCCCAGTCCGTTCTTGCCTTGAATGCGGTGGAAGCGGGCGTAGACACTGTTTGGATCGGCCATCAGTGCGGCATGGGTGCCTTCCTCGACCAGGCGCCCCTCTTCAAGCACGATAATGTGGTCGGCGTTGACGACCGTCGACAGGCGATGCGCTATCACGATGGTGGTGCGCCCTTCCATCACATGGGTCAGCGCCTCCTGGACGCGCGCCTCGGCCTCGTTGTCGAGCGCCGAGGTCGCTTCGTCGAGCAAAAGGATCGGCGCGTTGCGCACGATCGCCCGCGCAATCGAGACGCGCTGGCGCTGGCCGCCGGAAAGTGTCGAGCCGCCCTCGCCGACGGGCGTGTCGTAGCCCTGCGGCTGCTGACGGATGAACTCGTCGGCCGCCGCCAGCACCGCCGCCCGCTCGATCTCGGCGTCGGTCGCCGAAAGTCGGCCAAAACGGATGTTGTCGCGTATGCTGCCTTCGAACAGATAGGGCGCCTGCGAGACATAGGCGATCGAGCCGCGCAGCGAGTGCTTGGTGACTTTGGAAATGTCCTGGCCATCAATCTCGATCGAACCCTTGTCGACATCGTAGAAGCGCTGCAGCAGCGCCACGAGCGTCGTCTTGCCGGCACCCGAGGCCCCGACCACCGCCGTAACCTTGCCGGCCGCGGCGGTGAAACTCAGGTTCCTGATCACCGGCATGTCGGCGCTGTAGCCGAACGTCACATTGTCGAAGCGAACCTCGCCGGTGGTGATCCTGGCTTCGACCGCGTCGGGCGCATCGCCCTGTTTAGGCTCCAGGTCGAGCAGCTCGTAAATCATCCGGGCGTTGACCAGGGCACGTTCCATACCGACCTGCGTACGAGCCAGGCGCCGTGCCGGATCGTAGGCCATGATCAGCGCGGTGATGAAGGAAAACACAGCGCCTGGTGGTTGTCCGAGCACCAGCGCCCGGTAGCCGGAATAGGCAAGGACGGAGGTAATGGCGAGACCGCCCAAAATCTCGGAAATCGGCGACAGCCGCTCCGCGACCCGGGCGATCTTGTTGTTACGCTGCTCGGCCGTATCGGCCATGATGCCGATCCGGCGCGCCAGCTCGGCTTCCAGGGTGAAGGCCTTGACGATGGCGATGCCTTGCGTGGCCTCCTGTACGGACCCGTTCAGCCGCGAGTTGATCAGCACCGATTCCCGGTTGATGCGCCGCAATCGGCGGGTGATGTAGACGACGGCCCAGATCAGCGGCGGCCCGATCAGCAGCGAGCTGAGCGACAACACCGGATCCTGGTAGATCATGACGCCGACGAGGGCGATCAGCGAGACCGCGTCGCGACTGATGGAGGTCAGCGTCAGCGACAGCAGATCGCGAACGCCGCCGACATTCTCGTTGACCTGTGCCGCCAGCCGACCGGAACGCGTATCGTTGAAGAAGTCGACGCCGAGCTTCATCAGGTGGTCGAAGCTGCGCTTCTGGTAGCGGGCGACCAGATTGTTGCCGATCTTGGCCAACGCGACCGCCTGGCCGTAACCGGCGAAGCCGCGCAGCACGGAGGCGGCCATGAACCCCGCGCAGATCCAGACGATCATGTCGCCGCGTCGTTCGTAGAAGATCTCGTTGATCATCGGGGCCATGATCCACGCCGTGAAGGCGGTGGTGGCGGAAACAATCAGCAGGCAGCCGACGGCAACGACATAGGTCCAGCGATATTCACTACCGTTTTCGGCCAGGATGCGGCGCAGCACCGCAGTGACCTCAGCTGGCTGGACTTTCAGTTTGAGTGGACTTTGAGCGGTCAAATCGCGGGCGCTTCGTGGTTTGCTAGAGCATGATGCCGAAAAGTGTGAAGCGGTTTTCGGACGACATCATGCTCTATCTCTTTGATTTAGAGCCGGATGATTTCAGGTCGATTCGATCNAGTTTGAGTGGACTTTGAGCGGTCAAATCGCGGGCGCTTCGTGGTTTGCTAGAGCATGATGCCGAAAAGTGGGAAGCGGTTTTCGGACGACATCATGCTCTATCTCTTTGATTTAGAGCCGGATGATTTCAGGTCGATTCGATCTGAAATCAACCGGCATCTAGGGATGCCAGGCTGGAATTCGGCCCCCTCTTAGCGCCCCGGCTACGGCTTGCCTATGGCGAAACTTCGTCGCGGCCCGAGGTTGGGGTCACGAAAGCGGCAGCCATTTCCAAGAAAATACCCGTTTTCGGGACGAAATGGATCATGCCCGCCAGCGCCGCCCCGCGGTCTGGACGCCGAACAGCGAAGGGTTGCGGGCATAGGCGGCAAGGCCCAGAAGTGCCGCCAGCGGGTGGGTGATGACATAGACCGGCATCGAGGCCATCAGCGCGCTGTGCGGCGCCTTGTCCTCGAAGGCGGCGCGGAAATTGCCTTCCTTCAGCGCGGGCACGATCTTTTGCGCGATGCCGCCGGTCAAGAACACGCCGCCGCGGCTCATGAACACCAGCGCGAGGTCGCCGGCGGTGCGGCCGAGGCAGGTGACGAACAGCGCCAGCGCTTCCTCGGCGACCGCATCGGTCTTGGCCAGGGCCGCCCCGGTGATTTCGGCCGGCGTGGTGAACGGCGCCGGCTTGCCGTCGGCCTTGGCGACCGCCCGGTAGACATTGACCAGACCGCGCCCGCACAGGATCTGCTCGCCCGAAATGCGGCCGTCCAGCTTTTCGATATGCGGGAACACCTCGAAATCGCGCGGCGTCCGCGGACCGATATCCATATGGCCGCCTTCGCCAGGCACCGGTATCCAGTGGTGGAGGGCATGAACCAACCCGGCGACGCCGAGGCCGGTGCCGGGGCCGAGCACGACGCGTCCGGCATTCTCCTCCGGCGTGCCGCCGCCGATCTTTTCCATATGCTCTTCGCCGAGCGCCACGACGGCCAGCGCCTGCGCCTCGAAATCGTTGAGCACGACGATGTCGCCCAGGCCCAGATTGGCAAACATCTGCTTCGGCTTCACCACCCAGGGACAGTTGGTAAGCGGGATCTCCTCGCCATCGACTGGTCCGGCGATCGCCAGCACTGCCGAATTCGGCCGGACGGACGACCGGTCGAGCACCGCCGCCTGGATCGCCTCGTCTATGGTGGAGAAATTGGCGGTTTGCACGATATGCGGCTCACCGGCTTCCGAATTTGCGTCGATCACGATCGAAAAGCGCGCATTGGTGCCGCCGATGTCGCCGATCAGCACTGGAAACCGCAACGCGGTGTCGTCGTCGCCTGACATGCTCTTGCTCGTCCCCTTTGCGGCGCCGTTGCGACCGTTTCAATCGCCCGGTTTTTCAATCGCCCGGTGTTCAATCGCCCGGTGTTCAATCGATTGACTAGCGCATGGCCCCGGAAAGGGAAAGCGTCAGTTCGCCATCACTGTCCGACGTTTGCCGGCGGCCGTCGCCTTGGCAGGGGAATGCCGATCTCCGGCGTGGCGGTGAAGGCGTTGGCTGCGTTTGGCAAGCCGCCCGCATTGCCCGCAATAGGCGGAGGCGCGTCGGGTTCCGGCGCCCTGGCGGCGATCGGCACGCCGCCGCCGCGATAGGTGACGGCTTCGGCCGAGTCCGCGTCGGGCTGGTCAAGCACGAACTGGCATTGTTTCGGCAGGTTCGCCATCGTCATCAGGTCGCGCGCCTTGGGCGCATCCGGGTTCTTGTTGGGGCGCCACGGCTCCTCGGTAAACCACCAGGCCAGCGGCTTGCCGCAGCCGTCATCGTCGGGCGTCGCTTCCTGTCCCTTGCAGTTGGGCGAACCCGGCTGGCAGCCGATGCGGATGTGGAAATGATAGTCATGGCCCCAGAACGGCCGGATTTTTCTCAGCCAGGTACGGTCGCCGGTGACGGTGTCGCACAGCTTCTTCTTGATGCCTGGATTGACCAGGATGCGCTCGACTTCCGGATAGCTCGCGGCGCGCTTCAACAGCTTGGTATGTATCGGCTTCCACAGCCTGTCCTTCACCAGATGCGTCTTGTCGTCGACCATCAGCGTGGCGCTGATGTTTTCGCGCTCCTGGGTCGTAAGCTTGCGGTCGGGCATCGGCGTCAGCCAGATGTCGGCGTCGAGGCCGATCTGGTGCGAGGCGTGCCCGGTCAGCATCGGGCCGCCGCGCGGCTGCGAAATGTCGCCGATCAGAAGCCCCGGCCAGCCGTCGGCGGCGGCATCGCGCGACAGCTTCTCGATCAGCGCAATCATCGTTGGATGACCCCAGCGCCGGTTGCGCGAGGGACGCATCACCTCCCAGTTCTGGCCGTCCATCGGAATGGCGACGCCGCCGGTGAAGCAGCCCTTTGAATAGAAGCCGAAGGATTGCGCCGCAGCCACCGCCGGCAGCTTCTTGGCGCCGAACAGGTCTTTTGCCCGTGGCTCGGCCGTGATTGCGCCCGCCACCAGCCCGGCCAGCGCCACGATCGCCAGCGCCGCCGTCAGGAACGGCCGTCTGCCGGTCAAGGATCGCATCGAAATCGTCATGAACCCCACTGCAAAAGTCCGCAACACAATCGAATCATATCACCCTCGGGCTCGCGTTTCGATTATCTACCTTCATCGGGCTGCGCGGCTCGCCGTCGCGCCAGCTGCCGTCGGCCCACATCCGATCGAACGCCTCGCGGTAGTCCGGATAGCGGAACCGGTAGCCCGCTGCCTTGATCGCGGCGTTGGCGACGCGCTTGTTCTCGCCATAGAAGGACCGCGCCATGGGCGAAAGTTGGGCGGTCTCGAAAGGAATCTCCGGCGGCGGCTCGACGCCCATCAGCGAAGCGGCATAGGTGACGACATCCTGCGGCGGCGCCGGCTCGTCATCGGTGACGTTGAAAATGCCGCCTCTATTGCCACCGATGAGGTGCCAGAGCGCACCGGCGATGTCGTCGCAATGGATGCGGTTGAACACCTGGTCGGGCTTGACCAGCCGCCTGGCCGTGCCGTTTTCCAGATTGACCAGCGCGTTGCGTCCCGGCCCATAAATGCCGGAAAGCCGCAGGATCGCCACCGGCTTGCCGGTCTCGAGGCCAAGCTGCAGCCAGTCCCGCTCGGCCGCCACTCGCATCGACGAGCGTTTCGACACCGGCCGGCACTCGGCCGTTTCATCGACCCAGGCGCCGTCATAATTGCCATAGACGCCGACGGTCGAGAGATAGCCGATCCAGCGAAGCGCCGGCATCGCCTCGATCGCCTTTCGCGCGGCGAGAAGCACAGGGTCGCCGGCCTCCTCCGGTGCCACGGAGACGATGAGATGGGGGGTCTTTTCCAGCGCATCGCCGATTTCAGGGGTCAGGGCGCCGTCGAACAGCAGCGGCGCGATGCCGACCTGCCGCAGCGCGTCGAATTTTTCCGATGAGCGCGTGGTGCCGAAGATCGTAATCGCCTCCGCATTGGCCCGTGCAAAGGCTTTGCCCGAATAGCCGGCGCCGAAGATAAAAACCTGTTTTTCGCTCATGCATGCGCCTCGATTGGCAATGCGGACAGCCATTCGTCCTGCACTGTAGTGTCGGTTTCGGTTTTCAAGTAGATCGCCGCCTGCCCGTTGAATTCGGCGGCCGTCACCAGCCGCGCCAGCGCCCAGATCGCCGCGCCGCGCACCAGCGGCGAGGCATCGCCAAGCAGATCGCGCACCGGGCCGGCCAGCGAAACATCGCCGGAATTGCCGGCGGCGGTCAGCACATTGCGGACAAAGCGGTCGCGGCCGATGCGCTTGATCGGCGAGCCGGAGAAAAAGGTCCGGAACGCCGTGTCGTCCAGCTGCAACAGTTCCGCCAGCGGCGGTTCGCGCAGTTCATCGCGCGCGGCGAGCTTGGCCTCCGAGGCGGCGCGGGCGAACTTGTTCCACGGGCAGGCGGCGAGACAATCGTCGCAGCCATAGATGCGGTTGCCGATCTTTTCGCGGAATTCTTGCGGGATCGGCCCCTTGTTCTCGATGGTCAGGTAGGAGATGCAGCGCCTGGCATCGAGCCGATAGGGCGCCGGAAAGGCATCGGTCGGGCAGGCGTCGAGACAGGCGCGGCAGGAACCGCAATGGTCTACCTCGGTCGAATCTGGCGTGAGCTCCGCCGTGGTGAAGATGGTGCCGAGAAACAGCCAGGAGCCGTGCTCGCGGCTGACCAGATTGGTGTGCTTGCCTTGCCAGCCGAGCCCGGCGGCCTCAGCCAGCGGCTTTTCCATAACCGGGGCCGTATCGACGAAAACCTTCACGTCGCCGCCGGCCCGCGCGACGATCTTGCCGGCGATCTCCTTCAGCCGGCCCTTCATCACTTCGTGATAGTCGCGGTTTTGCGCATAGACCGAGATCGCGCCGAGATCGCGCCTTGCCTGCAGCGCACGCGGATCGTGGTCGGGGCCGTAATTCATTGCCAGCACGATGATCGAGCGCACCTCGGGCCACAGCGTCGAAGGCTCGCTGCGGCGTTGGAGCGTCTCCGCAATCCAAGCCATCGAACCGTGAAAACCATCGGCGACGAATTCTGCCAATCTGGCCGGCGCCAGCGGGATCGCGTCAGGCGTGGTGACGGCAACCGCATCGAAGCCGGCGCGCCGCGCCTCGGCGTCGATCAGCGCGCGCAGGGTTTGGCTTCTAGAAGTCGAGGTCCGCATAATGCGAAACCGGCGACAGGCCGCGAACCCGGTCGGAGAGCAGCGGCCGGAACGACGGCCGCGATTTCACCCGCGTGTACCATTCGCGCGCCGCGGCATGCTCGCGCCAATCGATCTCGCCGAGATAATCCAGCACCGACAGCGTCGCCGCTGCCGCCAGGTCGGCATAGGTGACCTTGCTGCCGGCCAGCCAATGACGGGTGCCGGCCAGCCAGTTGGTGTACTTCATGTGCTGGCGAATGTTGGCGCGCGCCGCGCGGATCGCCGCCGAATCGGGGGAACCGCCGCCCGCCGTTTCCGGCATCACCGGCTTCAGCACCCGCTCGCGCACCAGATGCCGGGTCACTTCGCCTTCGGCCTTGTTGAGATACCAGTCTGTGAGGCGGCGGATTTCGGCGCGCTGCATAGGGTCTTCCGCAAACAGCCTCTTGTCGCGCTTCAGGACGCCACGTGTCTCGTCGAGATATTCCGCGATCACCATGGCGCCGACGATCGGCACGTCGCCCTCGGCAAGCAGGATCGGCAAGGTGCCGGCCGGGTTCAGCGCCAGAAATTCCTTGCGCCGCGTCCACGGTTTTTCCTCGATCAGCGCCAGCTCCTCGCCATATTCGCCGAAGGCGAGGCGCACGAAGCGGCAGGTGGCGAACATCGGGTGATGGAAAAGCGTCAGCATGATTCCGCGATATTAAGGCGCACTGGCGAATCGCCGTCCGCACCGGTAAGTCTTGGCGGCCCGTCATGCGGCCGTCACGGTGCTGCGACCTATAGGGGGACTTCCGCGCCGTGACAAGCAAGCCATTCGCAAGCCGTTTCCTTCCGTCCCTTGAATGCCGAGGTTGCCATGGATAGCCACACCATCGTCGAAGCCCTGCTGCTCGGCCTGCTGGAGGGGCTGACCGAGTTCATCCCGGTCTCCTCGACCGGCCATATCCTGCTCGCCGGCCATTTCCTCGGCTTCCATTCCACCGGCAAGGCCTTTGAGATCCTGATCCAGCTGGGCGCCATCCTGGCGATCCTCAGCGTCTATTTCCGCCGCCTGTGGCAGATGCTGCTCGACCTGCCGCATGACCGGCTGACGCGGCATTTCGTCATCGGCATCCTGATTGCCTTCCTGCCGGCCGCCATCATCGGCGCGCTGGCGCATGATTTCATCAAAACGGTGCTGTTCGAATCGCCAAGGCTGATCTGCATCATGCTGATCATCGGCGGCGTCGTGCTGTTGGTCGTGGACCGCATGAAGCTGCAGCCGGTCTATCGCGATGTCGAGCGCTTCCCGACAAGGCTTTACCTGCAGATCGGCCTGTTCCAGTGCCTGTCGCTGATCCCCGGCACGTCGCGCTCCGGCTCGACCATCGTCGGCGCGCTGCTGCTGGGCGTCGACAAGCGCGCGGCGGCGGAATTCTCCTTCTTCCTCGCCATCCCGACCATGGTCGGCGCCTTCGCCTTCGATCTGTTCAAGAACCGCAACGTGCTGAGCAGCGCCGACCTGCCGATCATCGCTATCGGCTTCATCGCCGCCTTCCTTACCGCGCTGATCGTCGTCCGCTTCCTGCTCGATTACGTCTCGCGCAACGGCTATTCGCTGTTCGGCTGGTGGCGCCTGGTGGTGGGAGCGGTTGGGTTGGTGGCGCTTTTCATTTGGGGGTGAGCTTTACCCTCCCCCTTGTGGGGGTCCGAAGGACGGGCGAGACCGGCGGCTCGCCCCGGTCAGTCGATCCGCAAAGCGGATCGGGGTGGGGGCGCCACACCCCCGCCCCGTTTCGCCAACGACGCGTCGAGTCGCTTGCTCACCGACCCTCCCCACAAGGGGGAGGGTAAAGGCCGCTAACTCCTCCCAAAAAACGCGTTCTCGACATGCACCGGCCAGCGCCAGGGCAGCACCGCGATCATGTCGAAGCGCATCGACAATCTGCCGTAGTCCGGCTGCCGCGACAGCCAGATGTCGGCGGCGCCCTCGATGCGGCGCTCCGATTCGTGGCCGATCGCCTCCATCGCTTCCATCAGCGTGCGCCGCGCCTTGACCTCGACGAACAGCACCAGGTCGCCGCGCCTGGCGATCAGGTCGATCTCGCCGAAGCGGGTGCGATGCCGGCGGGCGAGGATGCGATAACCTTTCAGCATCAGCGCCGCTGCCGCCAGCCACTCGCCGCGATGGCCGCGCCGATAGGCTTTTTGGCGGCTGGCGGCCGGGCGCTCAGCCACCTTCGCCTTCTCCAACCGCATTCCTGAGTTCCAGCAGCCGGCGGTAGAGCGACTGCTTCTGCCCGCCTGTCATCTTCGCCGCTTCCGCCGCCGCCTTGGACGCCGGCATTTCGGCGGCCAGCGACAGCAGCAGCCGGTCGATGTCGGCGGGTTGGTCGGCCTTGATCTCGGCGGGTCCGACGCAGATGACGATCTCGCCCTTCGGCGTGTCAGCCGCCGCATAGTGGTCGGCCAGCGCCTGCAGCGTTCCCGTCCGCATCTCTTCGAAAGTCTTGGTCAGCTCGCGGCCGATGGCGGCCTTGCGCCCACCACCCAGCGCCTCGACCATCGCAAGCAGCGTATCGGCCAGCCGGCGTGGCGACTCGAAGAAGATCAGCGTTGCCGGCACCGTCTTGAAGGTCTCCAGCCTGGTCAGCCGCTGCCCAGATTTCACCGGCAAAAACCCCGCAAACAGGAAGGCGTCGGACGGCAGGCCCGACGCCGTCAGCGCCGCCAGCGGCGCCGATGGGCCGGGGATCGGCACCACGCGCAGGCCGCGCTCCAGCGCTTCGCCGACCAGCCGGTAGCCTGGGTCGGAGATCAGCGGCGTGCCGGCATCCGAAATCAGCGCCACGCTCTGCCCGGCCTCGAGTGCCGCGATCAGCTTCGGTCCGGCCTCGCCGGCATTGTGTTCATGATAGGCCGTGGTGCGGCGGCGGATGCCGTAGCGGTCGAGCAGCACGCGCGAGACGCGGGTGTCCTCGCAGGCGACGACGTCGGCGGCCGCCAGCGTTTCCAGCGCGCGTAGCGTGATGTCGGAGAGATTGCCTATCGGCGTCGCCACCAGATACAGCGCCGGCGCCAGCGGCCGGACTGCGATCTCGGTCTGCCCGATCACATAGCTGCGTTTCTCGCCGGTCACCGGGTCTCTCCATTTCGCCCTGTTTGGCATGGCGCGCGCCGGGTTGCAAAACTCCCGAACGTCGGGCCAAACCTGACGCCGATGTAACCCGGCGGCCATGTCTTTGCCACAGTGGGGAACGAAAGCGTGGCTGGCGGATTGAATACCTGAGTCTCTTGAGGAGGAGGACAGGATGGACAGCCTGGAATTGCAGGACGTTTTCGAGCCCTACTATGCCGGGCGCAACCGCGTGCCCGCGCCAAAGGGCAAGCGTGCGCTCGCCGAGAGCGACACCGGCCTGACCAGTCGGGCGGCCACCGCCTTGCCGACGAATGTCAGGCTTTCGGACAACAAACCGGACAGCACGACGGAGCACTGACCGTACGATGCCCAATCGTTTCGATATCTTCATCACCCGTCTTGAAACGAAGAGCGCCCGCGAAGGCGCGCCGCCGCATCCGATGAACGACCAGAACAGCGTCCGCCGGGACAAGAGCGACGCCAAGCCGGCCCGGACCGGAGAGGCGCATGCCGAGAAACACCGCGGCAAGCGCCGCTTCAAGCACGACGCTTGACGAAGAGCACGTTTTTCAAAGGCGTTATCGCGCCAAATCCGCCACCACGGCATCGAGCACGATCATGCCGGCTGGCGTGGCGCGTAGCCTGGCATTGCCGATCGGCGCCACCAGCCCCTCATCCTGCAGCACGGTCAGCCGGGCGCTCGACAGGCCACGCCCGGAAAACGCCTCGTAGCGGGAAAGGTCGATGCCTTCGGCCAACCTCAGCCCCATCAGCAGGAACTCGTCGGCCTCTTCGGAGCGCGTCAGGATCTCGCCGCCGGTGACGCCATGGCCCCTGGCCTCCACCAGATTGGCCCAGGTCTCCGGCATCCGCTCGGCGATCGTCACAACACGGTGGCCGTTCTCGATAAAGCGGCCATGCGCGCCCGGTCCGACGCCGACATATTCGCCATACCGCCAATAGGTCAGATTGTGCCGGCTCTCGGCGCCCGGCCTGGCGTGGTTGGAAATCTCATAGGCCGGCAGGCCATGCGCCGCGGTGACCTCCTGAGTCAGCGCATAGAGATCGGCGGCCCGGTCATTGTCGGGAATGGTAAACTTGTGCGCCGCATGCAGCGCATGGAACGGCGTGCCTTCCTCGATGGTCAGCTGGTAGAGCGACAGATGGTCGGCGGCATGGCCGATCGCCTGTTCGAGCTCCGCCTGCCAGTCGTCCAGCGTCTGGCCGGGGCGGGCGTAGATCAGGTCGAAGGAGAGGCGCGGAAAGATTTCGCGTGCCAGCCCGATGGCATGCAGCGCCTCGTCGACATTGTGCAGTCGGCCGAGAAAGCGCAGATCCTTGTCGTTCAACGCCTGCACGCCGAGCGAGACGCGGTTGACGCCGGCGGCGCGGTAGCCGCGAAAGCGCTCGGCCTCGACCGAGGATGGATTGGCCTCCAGCGTCACCTCGATGCCGTCGGGCACCGTCCAGTTCTTCGCCACGGCGTCCAGCACCGCCGCCACCGTCTGCGGCTGCATCAGCGACGGTGTGCCGCCGCCGAGAAAGATACTGGTCACCTCGCGCGCCCCGGTCCGCTCGCGCATGGTCTTCAGCTCGGTCTCGAAGGCGCGGGCAAAGCGCTCCTGGTCGACCGGCTGGTGACGGACATGGCTGTTGAAGTCGCAATACGGGCATTTGGCCGCGCAGAACGGCCAATGGATGTAGACGCCGAAGCCCGGGCTGCGGTCCAGCGACATTAAGCTGAGCCTAACCTGGCGCGGGCGAATTTCTGGAAGGCGCGGGCGCGGTGCGACAGCGCCGTCGGCTGACCGGGCTTCCAGCCGTGTTTTTCCTCAGCGCTCATCTCGCCGAACGTCTTGTCGAAACCGTCGGGCAAAAACACCGGGTCGTAGCCGAAGCCGAGTTCGCCGCGCGGCGGCCACACCAGCGTTCCCTCAGCCTCGCCGCGATAATATTCAGCCTCGCCATTGGGGAAGGCCAGGCAGATGACGGCGACGAACCGCCCCTTGCGCTGCGCTGGCTTGGCGGCGCCGACCTCCTGCAAGGCCACTTCGGTGCGCTGCATGGCCATGCCGAAGTCGCGGCTGCCATCGGGAGCTTCGGCCCAATTGGCGGTGTAGACGCCGGGGGCGCCGTCGAGCGCGTCGACGCACAGGCCCGAATCGTCCGACAGCGCCGGCAGGCCGGTCGCCTTAGCCGCGGCGAAGGCCTTGATGTAGGCGTTTTCCTCGAAGGTGGTGCCGGTCTCCTCCGGTTCCGGCAGGCCGTAGTCCTTGGCCGACTTCGCCTCGAAGCCGAACGGACCCATCAAGTCGGCGAATTCGCGCAGCTTGCCTTCATTGTGGCTGGCAACGACGATCTTCTTTCCATCGAGAGAATGCATCAAAGGCCCCAGATCCCTGGCTCGGCGAATTCGATCGAATTGCCCGAGGGGTCGCGTATGTAGATCGAGCGCCCGCCCTGCGGCCATTCGAATTCGCTTTCGATGGCGATGTTTTTCGCCTCAAGTTGCGCCTTCCACTGTGCGAGTTCATCCGCACTTGCGGCAAAGCAGAGATGGCCCTCGCCGACCGTGCCATGTGGCGGCACTTTCAGCCGCGCATCGGGCGCCGGCGGGATTTTGGTGGCTTCGGCATTGAAGACCAGCAGCACGCCCGGGCCGCAGCGGAAGAAGAGATGGCGGCCGTCGACCTTGCCGAGGAGAGGGAGGCCGAGGACATCGGAGTAGAAGGTCTCGGCAGCCGGCAAATCAGTGACGTAAAGTGCCGATTCCAGAATCGCGGAGGGAGTCACGAGGCACCCCCCTCTGCCCTGCCGGGCATCTCCCCCGCAAGGGGGGAGATTGGCAGTTCCGCTGGCGGCGTCTCAACGTTGATGGTTGGCGAAAACGGTAGCGACCTCTGATCTCCCCCCTTGCGGGGGAGATGGCCGGCAGGCCAGAGGGGTGTGTGAAGGATCGCCGACGTCATCACGTTAAATTCAATCAGGCCACAGCCATCTGCTGCAAGCTCACCAGCCGCTGAATGCCCTTCTTGGCCAACCCCATCAGCTCCGCGAACTGACCTTCCGAGAACGGCTCGCCCTCGGCGGTGCCCTGGATCTCGACGATGCCGCCCTTGCCGGTCATGACGAAATTGGCGTCGGTGCCGGCAGACGAATCCTCGATATAGTCGAGGTCGATGACCGGCTTGCCGTCGTGGATGCCGCAGGAAATTGCCGCGACATGGTCCTTCAGCACCTTGGCAACACTGGCCATCTGCCGCGCTTCCATCCAGCGCAGGCAATCGTAGAGCGCCACCCAGCCGCCGGTGATCGAGGCCGTGCGGGTGCCGCCATCGGCCTGGATGACGTCGCAGTCGACGGTGATCTGCTGTTCGCCCAGTGCCTGCAGGTCGACAACGGCGCGCAAGGAGCGGCCGATCAGCCGCTGGATTTCGAGCGTGCGGCCGCCTTGCTTGCCGGCCGAGGCTTCACGGCGCATGCGCTCGCCGGTCGAACGCGGCAGCATGCCGTATTCGGCCGTCACCCAGCCCTTGCCGGAATTGCGCATCCAGCCTGGCACCTTTTCCTCCAGGCTCGCCGTGCACAACACATGCGTGTCGCCGAATTTCACCAGGCACGAGCCTTCGGCGTGTTTGGAGACGCCGCGCTCGAAGGAGATGGCGCGCATTTCGTCGGCTTGGCGTTTGGAAGGGCGCATCGAGGCCTCTTTCTGTTCTTTTATGGTTGCGTCGGCGGCTTGTAGACGCATGCAGCCCATGGCGCAAAGGAAAAGGCCCCCATACAGACGCCGGGTTGCGCGGGGGCGATGGAAGTCTATATCCTTGAGCCGGAGGTTTTTGGCTCGAATGACCAAGGCAGTCACCGAACCCAGTTTGCTGGCGCCCGCGCTGCAATCGCTCGACATGCGTTCGCGCGACATTTTTAGGCGCATCGTCGAATCCTATTTGAAGGACGGTGAGCCTGTGGGATCGCGCAGCCTGTCGCGCATCCTGCCGTCGTCGCTGTCGCCGGCCACCATCCGCAATGTGATGAGCGACCTCGAACATCTCGGCCTGATCTATGCCCCGCACATCTCGGCCGGGCGCCTGCCGACCCAGACCGGCCTGCGCTTCTTCGTCGATGCCTTCATGGAGCTTGGCGATCTCTCCGACGAGGAACGCCGGGTCATCGAGGCGCAGGTGCGCGCCTCCGGCTCGGGCGCGACGCTGGAACACATGCTGACCGAGGCCAGCCAGATGCTGTCGGGCATGTCGCGCGGCGCCGGCCTGGTGCTCGCCACCAAGAACGAGGTGGCGCTGAAGCACATCGAGTTCATCCAACTCGAGCCGACCAAGGCGCTGGCGGTGATGGTGTCGCAGAATGGCGATGTCGAGAACCGCGTCGTCGACCTGCCGGCCGGCATCACCGTCTCGCAGCTGCACGAGGCCTCCAACTTCCTCAACGCCCATATCAGGGGCCGCACGCTCGCCGAGGCGCGCATCGAGATCGCCCGTATCAAGGACGAGACCCGGGCAGCGCTGGACACGTTGTCGCAGGACCTGGTCGAGAAAGGCCTGGCGGTGTGGGCCGGCGCCGATAGCGGCCTGCCGGCGCGCCTTATCGTGCGCGGCCGCGCCAATTTGCTCGAAAACGTCACCGCCCAGGCCGATATCGAATTGCTGCGCCACCTGTTCGAGGATCTGGAGACGCAGGACGGGCTGATCCAGCTGCTCGACCTCGCCGAGGACGGCCCCGGCGTGCGGATCTTCATCGGCTCGGAAAACAAGCTGTTCTCGCTCTCCGGCTCGTCGCTGGTCGTGGCGCCTTACCGCGACAAGGACGCCCGCGTCGTCGGCGCGCTCGGCGTCATCGGCCCGACCAGGCTGAATTATGCCCGCATCGTGCCTATGGTCGACTACACGGCGCAATTGATTACCCGGATGTTAAGATAATTCCGAAGCCGGGATCACCGTAAAGGAGGGCGCAGAATGGCGCTTGAATCGTTCAAGGCCCAGATCAGCATGCTGCTCGAAGAAATGGTCAACCAGCCGGAGGACGAGCACGAAATCCAGGAGCAGCTGCGCGAAAAACTGCGCGAAATGCGCGCCATGGGCTTGCCGCTGCCGGAAGATCTCGTCGCATTGGAAAAGCGTCTCGACGACGATCTGGACGTCGAAGGGGAAAGTTGAGCGGTTCTCTCGTCGAATCTGCGCGCGCACGCTTCTCTTTTGCGGCGGCCGCACAATATCTCCCTTGTCGTGACGCGCCGACCGGCGCGAGTTCGAGGAGAACAGCATGATCCGGATTGCCGGCTTCGCAGGCCTTGCCCTGCTTCTGGCCACCAGCGCCTTCGCCCAGCAGGCTGATCAACTGCTGCTGACCGGCAAGGACGCTTTCGGCGACTGGAAGGCCGACAAGCCAGGTGTGCGCCGGCTGATTAGGCCGGATGATCTGAAAAGACCCAACATCACCGAATCCGCCTCCAACAGCGCCGGCCTTGGCGATCGGCCCGAGGGCGCGAAGCCCGTCCTGCTGCCTGGGTTTTCGGCCGAACTGGTTGCTTCCGGCATTT
This sequence comes from Mesorhizobium sp. LNJC405B00, assembly GCF_000502615.1. Classification (NCBI taxonomy): domain Bacteria; kingdom Pseudomonadati; phylum Pseudomonadota; class Alphaproteobacteria; order Hyphomicrobiales; family Phyllobacteriaceae; genus Mesorhizobium; species Mesorhizobium sp. LNJC405B00. Next base: position 266,290 of record NZ_AYWC01000002.1, read on the forward strand.
CCAATCCGCGGGTCGTGCGCGTGGCGCCGAACGGCGACCTGTTCGTCGCCGACAGTGACGCCAACCAGATCCGCGTCTATCGGCTGGCCAAGGGTAGCGCGAAGCCGGCCGAAGAGGGCATTTTTGCCGACGATCTCAACGAGCCCTATGGCATCGCCTTCTACCCGCCTGGCGACAAGCCGCAATGGGTCTACGTCGCCAACAACGACAGCGTGGTTCGCTACGCCTATCGCGACGGCGACCTTAAAGCCTCCGGCGAACCGGAGACGATTGTCTCCGACATCCCTACCGGCGGCCACTGGACCCGCGATATCGCCTTCTCGCCGGACGGGAAGACGCTGTATCTCTCGGTCGGCTCCGGATCTAACGTCGCGGAGGGCATGGGGAAGGCACCGAATAGCGGCGTTGACGCCTGGGCAAAATCACAGCCACTCGGCGCCACCTGGGGTTCCGAGGATGGCCGTGCCGACGTGCTGGCCTTCGGCCCCGACGGCAAGAATGGCCGCATCCTCGCTACCGGCCTGCGCAATTGTTCGGGCATGACCGTGCAGCCGGCGACCGGCGCGCTGTGGTGTGTCGTCAACGAGCGCGACGGTCTCGGCGACGATGTGCCGTTCGAATATTCCACCTCCGTCAAGGACGGCGCCTTCTATGGCTGGCCCTGGTATTATATCGGCGCCAACGAGGACCCGCGTCACGAGGGCGCGCGCCCAGACCTCGCCGGCTCGGTCACCGTGCCCGACGTGCTGATGCAGGCGCATTCGGCGCCGCTCAACATCGCGTTCTATGACGGCGGCAATTTCCCGGCAGAGTACAAGGGTGACGCCTTCGTCGCCCTGCACGGCTCCTGGAACCGTGGTATGAGGACCGGCTACAAGGTGGTGCGGCTGAGATTTAGCGACGGCAAGCCGACCGGCGAGTACCAGGATTTCATCACCGGCTTCGTCCTCTCCGACGACGCCGTCTGGGGCCGGCCGGTCGGCGTCGCGGTGGCCAGGGACGGTGCGCTTATCGTCACCGAGGATGGCAACGGCACCATCTGGCGCATCACCCATGTCGACGGCCCGTCCTGAGCCGGCGAACTGCGCAACCGGCCCTAATGTACGTCCCGATGGATCACCTTGGGATAGGTATGGATCACCTCGGCCGATGAGACACGGTCATCGAAACCGGTATCCCTGAGATTGAAGAGGCCGACCGAGCCGAAGGACTTCTTCGCCCCTTGCGCGAAGCGGCCGTCGCTGAAATCGTGTTCGTAAAGCGTCACCGTGACGTGGCCGGCATTGAGCTTCGGCACGTAAACACTGCTGATGGTGTCGTTGGCGACGCCAAGCTGGTTGACGTTGAAGCGATAGAGGTCCTGCACCATGCGCCGGGCCGCATTGCCATTGATCATCCAGTATTCGCGGCGCGAAGCGCGGTTCGGGTCGATGAGTTTGAGCGGCGCCTTGCGGCCAAGCCCGAGCCAGTGCTCGAACACCATCACATTGGCGCCCCAGGGATAGGGATAGTTGGACTTGTCGATGATGCGTGGCGGGCCATCCTCGGCAATCTCGGCGGTATCTACATAGTCCAGCCATTGCAGCTGGAACGACGCTTCCACGTTGAGGTCGGTGTTGCGCGGATCGGCAGCGATGATGCGCCAGTCGGAGACCGGCGGATATTTGGTGTCGAGGTCGATGTAGAATTCGCCTTTGGCGGTGTCGTCGGGGTCTATCTTTTGCGGTCCGTCACGCTCCATCGCCACCAGTCGCACCTTGAACCGGTTGTTGACGACCAGCGGATAGATCATCGGACGAATGGGGTGAGCGCCAGGGTCCCGGCTGTCGGTAAAATATCCAGTCTGCGGAACGACATCGCTATCGCCCTTGTCGAACAGGCTGAAAGCCTGACGCCCCTCGAACCACAGATACCATTCCAGCTCGTGGACATGACCGCGTGCTTCGGAATAGTTGTTGGGCATCCACTTCATGAGCTGGATGTGAAGTCTTTTGGCTAACATGGGTGCTCCTGCCGTTCGGAGCCATGCGAGATAGCCGACCGCCTTCGGGGCGTAAGTGAACCATCTCTCGCTTTCAGGCGATGATGACCGGCTTTCATGTCCTGGTTGGCGCAATCGAATCCGTTTTGCCGTTGCAGGCTTTCATGGCATCAGAGTCGTTTCACGAGGTGCGACCGTCATGACCCTCACCGGCTTCCTTGCCTATAGTGCTGCGCTGGGCATCGCCGCCGTTCCCGGCCCCGGCGTCACCGCGCTTGTGGCGCGGGCGCTCGGATCCGGCTTCCGCTCGTCGCTGGCGATGTCGTTCGGCCTGATGCTCGGCGACCTCATTTATCTCACCGCGGTGGTGCTCGGCCTTGCCTTTGTCGCGCAAAGCTTCGGCATGGTGTTTCTCGTCATCAAATGGCTGGGCGTCGCCTATCTCGCCTTCCTCGGCTGGCGTTTCTGGACGGCCGGGATCACGCCCGAGACTGTCGAGGCCAGGAAAGGCAAGGGCGGCCTGGTATCGAGCTTCCTTGCCGGCCTCACCGTCACGCTGGGCAACCCGAAGACGATGATCTTCTACCTCGCCATCACGCCGACCATCGTCGACCTGAAGACCATCACGCTCGCCGACTACGGCATCCTGGTCGCGCTCACCGTCATTGTGCTCTTCGTGGTGCTGGTGCCATATCTTGCGCTGGCCGCCAAGGCGCGCTGGTTCCTGAAATCGCCACGCGCGCTGAAGGCGCTGAACCGCACCGCCGCCGGCTTCATGGTGGGCGCGGCCGCTGCCATTGCCGCACGTCAGTAGNGAAGGCGCTGAACCGCACCGCCGCCGGCTTCATGGTGGGCGCGGCCGCTGCCATTGCCGCACGTCAGTAGATCGGTTCAGGCCCATCCATTCCGCCGATCGGTCCATCCGGAAAATGCGGCTTGAGGGGACAAGCGTTTTCAGCAAGCGGCCCACTCGATATTTTCGGCCGGCAGCCTATCTTGCGCGGGCGAAAGCCCTATTCTGTCCGCCGACGCCAATTGCCTGATCTGATTTGGGAGCGAAACCAATGAACAAGCCTTCCGCGCGCGTGCCCGGCCGCGGCCGTGTCTACAACTCGATCACCGAGACGATCGGCGACACGCCGCTGGTGCGGCTCGACAAGTTCGCCAAGGAGAAGGGCGTCGTTGCCAACCTTCTTGCCAAGCTCGAATTCTTCAATCCGATCGCCTCGGTCAAGGACCGCATCGGCGTTTCCATGATCGAGGCGCTGGAAGCGTCGGGCCGGATCAAACCCGGCAAGACGACGCTGATCGAGCCGACCTCGGGGAATACCGGCATCGCGCTCGCCTTCGCCGCCGCCGCCAAGGGCTACAAGCTGATCCTGACCATGCCCGAAACCATGTCGGTGGAGCGCCGCAAGATGCTGGCGCTGCTGGGCGCCGAACTGGTGCTGACGGAAGGGCCGAAAGGCATGAAGGGCGCCATCGCCAAGGCCGACGAATTGGCCGCCACCCTGCCTGACGCCGTCATCCCGCAGCAGTTCGAAAACCCGGCCAACCCGGAGATCCACCGCCGCACCACCGCCGAGGAGATCTGGAACGACACCGATGGCGGGGTCGACATCTTCGTCGCCGGCATCGGTACCGGCGGCACGATCACCGGCGTCGGCCAGGTGCTGAAGCAACGCAAGCCCTCGGTGCATGTCGTCGCCGTCGAGCCGGAGGCCTCGCCGGTGCTGTCGGGCGGCCAGCCCGGCCCGCACAAGATCCAAGGCATCGGCGCCGGCTTTGCGCCCAAGATCCTCGACACCTCGATCTATGACGAGATCGTCAAGGTCTCCAACGAGGATTCGGTCGCCAACGCCCGCCTCGTCGCCCGCCTTGAAGGCGTGCCGGTCGGCATCTCGTCGGGCGCTGCCCTGCAGGCCGCCATCGCCGTCGGGTCGCGGCCGGAGAACAAGGGCAAGAACCTGGTGGTGATCATCCCGTCCTTCGCCGAGCGCTATCTGTCGACGATCCTGTTCGACGGGCTGGGGGCTTAACGTCTTAACTGGATAGGCGGCGATCCTTCGCACCCCCCTCTGCCCTGCCGGGCATCGGGGGTGCTGTCCCTCCGACATCGGAAGTCTCATGGCTGGACCGCAGAAAACCCGGCCGTGGCGTCCGCCACCGGCTTGAGCGGGAGGCGGCTTCAGGGTCAAATCGCCCCGGCCTGCTTCGCGCGGGCAGGGGGAGAATCACATGTACAAGCTTTACACGCGCCCAGGCAGCGGCGGTTTTGTCGTCGAGGCCGCATTGGCGCTGGCAAACGCGCAATTCGACCAGATCGATGTGCCCAAGAAGGATCCGCCGGACCCGGCTTTCCTCGACATCAGCCCGTTGAACCAGGTTCCGGTGCTGACCTTGCCCAACGGTCAATCGATAACCGAATCGGCGGCGATCTGCATCCTGCTTGCCGAGCGCCATCCGGAGGCGGGTCTGGCGCCGGCCGCCGGATCGCCGGATCGCGCCGGTTTCCTGCGCTGGATGGCGTTCATGTCATCGGTGCTCTACCCCGCCATCCTGCGCCTCTACTATGCCCATCGCTACACCGCCGATGCCGACGGCAAGAAAGCCGTCAAGCAGGCAGCCATTGCCGAGATGGACCGCGGCTTCGCCATTGTCGATGCAGCCCTCGAGGGGCGCGGCTGGCTGGTCGGCGACGCGATGTCGCTGGCCGACATCTACCTCGTCATGCTGGTGGCCTGGCACCCCGATATGGACAAGGCGCGAGCCGACTGGCCGAACATCGAACGCTTATGGTCGGCGCTGCGCGCGCATCCGCTGATGAAACGGCTCAACACCACGCATGAAATGTGGCCGGCCTGAACGGACGCTTCAATTTCGCAGGATCGCCCGTTTCGCCTGCAGGAAGCGGCGCACGGCGGGGTCGCGTTCAAGGCCGATCGCCCGGTCATAGGCTTCGACCGCTTGCGCCGCATTGCCGAGCCTGGCCAGCAGGCCGGCGCGAGCGGCCCAATAGGGCTGATAGTCGTTGAGCCGCTTGTCGTCGCCCAGCACGTAGAGCGCCGCCAGTCCTGCCGCCGCCCCTTCGGCCTCGGCAATCGCCACGGCGCGGTTGATCGAAATCACCGGCGAGCCTGATATCGCCGACAGCGCATCGTAGAAGTTACGGATCGCCGCCCAATCGGTTTGGCCGGTCCGTCGCCGCGTCGCATGCACCGATTGTACCGCCGCTTCGAGCTGGTAGCGGCCGATGACGCCAATGGTGGCGGCGTGGCCCAGCAGCGACTCGGCTTCGTCGATCAGCGCGTGATCCCAAAGACGGCAATCCTGTTCGGCGAGCGGCACATAATCTCCAGCCGCATCGCGCCGCGCCGGGCGGCGCGCCTCGGCAAACAACATCAGCGCCAGCAGGCCGAGCGCTTCCGGTTCGTCCGGCATCAGCGATGCCACCAGCCGCCCGAGCCAGATGCCTTCGGTCGCCAGATTGCGCGCTCTCGTCTCGGTCCCTGCCGGGTCGGTCCAGCCTTCGGCGAAAGCCGCGTAGATCGCTTCCAGCACCGTTCCCAGCCGCTCGCCGAGTTCGGCGCGATCCGGCACGCGGAACGGAATGCCGATCTCGCGGATGCGGCTCTTGGCGCGCACCAGACGCTGGCCCATCGTCGCCGGCGAAACCAGGAAGGCCGAGGCGATCGTCGCCGCGTCGAAACCCAGAACCGTCTGCAGGATCAGCGGCGCCCGCACGCTGGCTTCGATCGCCGGATGCGCACAGGCAAACATCAGCCTGAGACGTTCGTCGGGAAGGTCTTCGTCTTCCATGCTCGCCTCCATCTCCTCGGCCATCAGCTTGAGATGGTCGCGGCTCGCCTCGCTGGTCAGCCGACGGCGCACCGCGTCGACGCGCCGCCGGCGCGCCACGGCCAGCAGCCATGCTTCCGGCTTCTCGGGCACGCCGGTCTGTGGCCAGCGCTCAAGGGCCGCGGCAAAGGCCTCGGCCAGCGCGTCCTCGGTGCCGGCTACGTCGCGGGTGCGCGCAGCAAGGTAGGCGACCAGCTTGCCGTAACTCTGCCGGGCGGCCGCTTCGGCCGCCGCCCGCGCGATCTCCGGGCGATTGTCCATCACGGTTTCATTTCTTGGGCATGTAGTCGGCCATTTCCCAGATCGGCCGCAACTCGACCGTGCCGGCGCTCGCCGCCGGACAGCGCGCCGCCCAGTCGATGGCGGTATCGATATCGGCCGCCTCGATCATGTAGAAGCCGGCAAGCTGCTCCTTGGTGTCGGCATAGGGGCCGTCGATCACGTTGGTCTTGCCGTCTGTGATCCGCACCGAGGTGGTCGCCTGGGTCGGGCGCAACCGTTCGCCGGCGAGCCATGCGCCGGATTTCTTCAACGCTTCGGTATAGGCGGCATATGCTGCGCTCATCTGCTGAGCCTTCTCGATTGGCGTGTTCGCCTGCGCGGCTTCGTCGCTGTTGATCAAAAGCATGTATCGCATGGGTCTTCTCCCGTGGTTTCGAAGGCCGCGTCCTAGCGGGGCCAGACGTATGTCGCGCGGCGGCGGCCGATTTCGACGGGCTTCAGAAAAAACTTTCGCCTCCGCCAGGAGATTTCGCAAGGACCAGATGTTCCTCCGTCTGCTGGCGGATGACCGGCAGCGGACTGGCCGTGGCTCCGCACAGCACTATCCTCTGTCGTTGGCGGGCACGTCACACGAGGCATGGGAGAAGAGAATGGAACTCGTGACCCACAAGAAATTCAAGAACGGCCGGTTGATGCCATGGGGCAAAGGCACGGTCGTCAGCGGTGCGAAAGGCACCGTCTATCTCTGCGGCAACACCGCGACATCGGCTGACTACGATCCGGCCGGCAAGAAGGGTGGCGGCTTCGCCGGCAATGCCGCGGCGCAGTGGCGGGAAGTTCTCGGCAACATCAAATCGGATCTGGAAGAACTTGGCAGCGGGCTCGACCATCTCATCAGGCTGACCTTTTTCGTCAAAGGGCCATTTCCCGACGGCGGCGTCCTCAGCTCGCCTAATTTTCGTCTCGACGTGCTGGACGCGTTTTTCGCCGAGTATTGTCCGAAGCATTGCAGCGACAACAATCCGCCGCCTTCGGAGGTAATCGGCGTCGCAGCGCTTGCCCAGGCAGACATCGTCATCGAGATCGTCGCCGTCGCGGCGCTGCCGGACTGAGGCGCGAACGAACAGGCCGGCCTTGCGCGAGGTCACCGTTGCGACCGAACCGCGCCGGCACGAGCTGCGCCGCCGCGCCGGTGCGGGTTTTGCACCAGGCCTCGGCCTTGCCCAGTGAGCGCCCGGCGACGAGCAGGATCAGGCGTGGCTCGCTCTCCAGCAATTGCACGATGCGGCCGCCGAAAATGCCATAGCCGCCAACGACCAGAAGCCTCATGGCGCCGCTCTTTTTGCGTATGTCGTTTTCCCGGAACCGAGGTCACTTTTGAGTGACATGCGATTAGCCGATCACGCGCGCACGTATCGCGGCGGACAGGATCTCGCAACTGTCCTTGCGGCCGAACATGGCGTAGCGGTTTTTGGCGATGCGTTCGTAGAGCCAGTCACGCAAGGGGCGCGGGATGAGCAGCAGGGCCTTCGCCGCCCGCCACGGCCAGCCGAGTTCGGCCATCACCGCGATGAAACTGTCCAGCCGGATGAAGGGAGCGCCGCCGACAAGGACCAGATTGGTCTCGTAGCTGTCGGTGCGCAGCCCGTATCTCTGGAACAGCGCCTCGCCGAAGGGCGACTGCGCCGTGGCGAAGCGGAAGCGGTTTTTGCGGTCGAGCCCGACCACCGTGCGTACGAAGCCCGAGCACAGCACGCAGACGCCGTCGAAAACGATCAATGACTGGCTGGCATCGAAGGGTTCAGGAGAAGAAGTCACGGGACATCCGGCAACTTGTGTCTTCAGACACTAAGCCCGCCGGCAGCGGGATCAAAGCCGCGGAGTTGTCGCACGGCTTCTCGCGGCCAGCGCGGGGCGCTCGGCGCGATAGGTGGTTGCGCGGGGATCGGCCTCCGGTCTGCAGATCCGGCTGTCGTGACGCGTTTCGAACGTCATGATCAGTGCGCGCCGAGCGAGCTGCCGCGACGGGCGCAGGCCGGACCCGGGCCGCGCATGTAGTAGCGCTCCGGCCGATAGGTCGGCGCGATGAACTCGCGGATGGCGGCGGCATAGCCGGCGATGTGGCCCCAGAATTTCATTTTACTCAAGTCCCTGTCCCGATTTTCGGATGTCCCGTCCGATTGCGGGGATCATAGCGTCGAGGCGTGAATAGTCGGTGAACACGATGTTAATCTTTGGTCGAAAACCCCATGCTTCGTGGCCGGAATGCGGCTGTTTGGGGGTCTTTCGGTGTAGTTCGTCGCCATTTCCGGCATTGTGACTTTTGCATCACATATGTTTCGTCTGGATGTCGCTTGGGCGCGGTTCTGTTTCAGATTTGGCGAGCCTCTCGAAATTTCCATGCTCGCTGCCGAAATGCCCCTGGTTGCGCGCCCGGAACCGGAACGGGCCTTGCCCGTTCTCGCTTGAACCGCATCGCGCAGGAGTTCGCCATGGCACCTCGCCCCGCCTGGAAGGGCTATCTGAAACTGTCGCTGGTCACCTGCGCTGTCGAACTGACCAACGTCGTCACCCACGCCGAAAAAGTTTCGTTCCGGGTGCTCAACCGCAAGACCGGCAACACGGTCAAGCGCATCTATGTCGATTCTGAAACCGGCAAGCCGCTGGGCGATGGCGACGAGATCAGGGGCTATGAGGTGAGCCCCGGTGAGTTCGTCCATATCGAGGACGAAGAGATCGAAGCGGTGCAGATCGAGTCCTCGCACACGATGGCGCTGGATGGCTTCGTCGACAAAGCCTCGATAGAGCAGATCTATCTCGACACGCCCTATTATGTCACGCCCGCCGACAAGGTGTCGGAGGAGGCCTTTGCCGTCATCCGCGATGCCATGGCGGACAAGAAGATGGCCGGGCTGGCGCGCGTCGTGCTCTATAGCCGCGAGCGGCCCGTGGTGATCGAGCCGCGCGGCAAAGGCATGGTGCTGACCACCTTGCGGTACGGCAACACGGTGCGGGAGCCGGAGAGCATCTTCGGCGACATCAAGGCGGTGAAGACCGACCAGGAGATGACCGATATGGCCGAACGCATCATCGACAAGAAGAAGGGGAAGTTCGATCCGTCGACATTCGAGGACAAGTATGAGGACGCGCTGCTCGAACTGATCCGCGCCAAGAAGGCCGGCAAGAAGGCTCCGAAAGCGCAGGCCGCGCCCAAGCCGTCCAATGTCGTCAATCTGTTCGACGCGCTGAAGAAGAGCCTGTCCGATGGCGGCCAGGCGGAAGGCCCGGCGAAGAAGGCCAAGCCGGCGGCAAAAAGCGGCAAGGCGAAAGCTTCTGCGCCCAAGCGCAAGTCGGCTTGAGGGTCGGCGCCGTGGCCAGCCTCGAACAATATCAGTCCAAACGCGATTTCAAGAAGACGGCCGAGCCGGCGGGCAAGGTCGCGCGCGGCAAGCAGCCCGGCGGCATCTTCGTCGTCCAGAAGCACGACGCGACCAGGCTGCACTATGATTTCCGCCTCGAGCATGAGGGCGTGTTGTGGAGTTGGGCGGTGACGCGAGGCCCGAGCCTCGACCCGCACGAAAAGCGGCTGGCCGTGCATGTCGAGGACCACCCGATCGACTATGCCGGCTTCGAGGGCACCATTCCCAAGGGCGAGTATGGCGGCGGCACCGTCATCGTCTGGGACGAAGGCACATGGACGCCAGAGATCGACCCGGCCAAGGCGATGAAGAAGGGCCATATCGACTTCGAACTCAACGGCCAGAAGCTGAATGGGCGGTGGCATCTGGTCAGGTTAAGACCCCGCCCGGGCGAAAAGCGCGAAAACTGGCTGCTGATCAAATCCGACGATGCCGCCGCCCGCCCCGGCGAGGATATCCTGAAGGACGCCCCGAAATCGGTGAAGTCCGGCCTGACCATCGAAGAGGTCGCGGAAGGCAAAACCGCCGACGGCAAGAAGCCGAAGGTCTGGCACTCCAACAAGCCCGCGGCATCCAGCAAGGCGAAAGCCGGCAAGCGCCTCGACTTCGTCGAGCCGCAACTGGCGACGCTGGAGCGCGAGGCGCCGCCCGGCGAGGACTGGCTGCATGAGGTCAAGTTCGACGGTTACCGCATGCAGGCGCAGATCGCCGGCACGGAGGTGCGGCTGCTGACCCGCACCGGCCTCGACTGGACGGAGAAATTCGGCCCCGAGATCGTCGCGGAACTGGCCCAGCTGAAATGCAGCGACGCCATCATCGACGGCGAGATCGTCGTGCTCGCCGACAGCGGCGTTTCGTCTTTCTCGCTGCTGCAGCAGGATCTCTCCGCCAATCGAACCGACCGCTTCACCTACTATGTGTTCGACCTGATGCGGCTTGACGGCAAGGATTTGCGCCGCGAGCCGCTGGTCGAGCGCAAGCAGGCGCTGCAGGAGCTGCTCGGCGAGACGGCCGAAAATGCCGCTGTTCGCTTCAGCGACCATTTCGCCGAGCCCGGCAAGATCATGCTGCAGCACGCCTGCCGCATGGGCCTCGAAGGCATCGTCTCCAAGCGCGCCGATGCGCCCTACCGCAGCGGCCGTGGCCCAGGCTGGGTGAAATCGAAATGCACGGCCCGCCAGGAATTCGTCATCGGCGGGTATCTGCCCTCGGACAAGACCGGCCGCGGCCTGCGTTCGCTGCTGGTCGGCTACCACGAGGGCGGCAAGCTCCACTACGCCGGCCGCGTCGGCACGGGCTTCACAGCCAGGAGCGCCACCGATCTGAAGAAAAAACTCGATGCGCTGAAGGCAGACGCCTCGCCCTTTGCCGCCGCCGTGCCGAAGGGCAAGGGCCTGGTCTGGGTCAGGCCCAAACTTGTCGGCGAAGTGGAGTTCCGCAGCTGGACCTCGGACCGTATAATACGCCACGCGTCGTTCCAGGGACTGCGCGAGGACAAGCCGGCGGAGGAAGTCGTGCAGGAAAAGCCATCGAAGGCGGCGAACAAGGCAAAGCCTGCGGCAAGCGGCGCCGGCAAGGCCGCCGGGGCTAAGGCGCCCGCGACGATCACGACCAGCGTAAAACTATCCCATCCCGACAAGCTGCTGTGGCCCGAGGAAAAAATATCCAAGCAGGCTCTGCTTGGGCACTATGCCTTGGTCTGGCCGCGCATGGAGCAGTTCGTCGTCAACCGGCCGCTCAGCCTGGTCAGGGCGCCGGACGGCATCGGCGGTCCGCGCTTCTTCCAGAAACATGCCTCGGCCGGCATGAGCGACAAGATTGCCCGCATGAAGGACCCGACCGATGGCGAGGAAATCCTGTTCATCCGCGATTTCGACGGCCTTGCCGCCTTGGTCCAGTATGGCGTGGTTGAGGTCCACATCTGGGGCTGCAAGATCGAGGAGCTGGAAAAGCCGGATCAGATCATCTTCGATCTTGATCCCGATGAAGGCGTCGACGTCAAGGCGGTGCGCGAGGCCGCACTCGACATCAGAGGCAAGCTTGACGATCTGTCGATGCCGAACTTCGTCAAGCCGTCAGGCGGCAAGGGCTATCACGTGCTGGTGCCGCTGAAACCCTCGGCGGATTGGGAGGAAGTCAAAACCTTCTCCCATGATTTCGCCAAGGCGCTGGAGCAGGCCGCGCCCGACCGCTACACGGCGACGCTGTCGAAAAAGGCGCGCACCGGAAAAATCTTCGTCGACTATCTGCGCAACGGCAGGGGCTCGACCACGGTCGCGCCCTACTCTTCCCGCGCCAAGAAGGGCGCGACGGTGTCGATCCCGGTGACCTGGGCGGAGGTCGAAAAAGGGTTAGCGCCGAATTCCTTCCCGATCGGGGGCAAGACGACGCTGAAGGAACTAGCGGAGGCCGATCCGTGGGTGGACTTTTTCAAGCAGGGGAAGGTGCTGAAGCGGGGGTGAGCGTCGCGCGCCTCACCTGCTACGCAAGCGTTCCGTCACACCCCCCTCTGTCCGGCAGGACAGAGGGGGGTGCTGTACCGCCAGCGTCGCCCAATTAGCGCTGCCGAACCTCTACGCCAAAAACACCCGCTCGAACGCCTGCTTCCCCGGCGGTGAAAACACCACCGCGCGGCTGTCCTTCTCCCGCCTTGCCCATTTCTCCGACAGGATCTTGTCCAGAATAGCCGCGCCGAGCGTTCCCGCGAGGTGCGAGCGGCGCACGCTCCAGTCGAGACAGGCGCGGCAGACCGGCCGGCGCGGCTTGGCGCCGACATCGATGCCGATCGCGGAAAAATGCGATGCTGCCGACGGCCCGAGCCTGATCTCCCCCGGCCGGATCTCCCCGAGCCTGATCTCATTGTCGTCGCGCAACAGGATGCCGCGCGCGACGAGGCGGTCGAGCATCGCCACCGCATGTTCGCCGGCGAGGTGGTCGTAGCAGACGCGGGCGACGCGCATGGCGCCGTCGCGCGGGCCGGGCCGCACGCGCTTGGGACCAACCGCTTCGGCCACCCCGGTGATGGCCTCGATCATGCCGGCAACCTGCGGCCCGGCGAGGCCGTAATAGCGATGCCGTCCCTGGCTGGCCAAAGTTAAAAGCCCGCCCTCCATCAGTTTCGACAGATGCGAGGACGCCGTCGGCAGCGAGACGCCGGCCTCCAGCGCCAGTTCGCTGGCCGTCAAAGCCGTGCCGCCCATCAGCGCATTCAGCATGTTTGCCCGCGCCGGATCGCCGACCAGGCTGGCGATGCGGGCAATGTCGGGTCCTTCACGCATAGTTAGGTCTCCATCGAAGCATTCTCGTCAGATAAGCATTATTGTCGGGCGGGATCAAGGAGAACGCCGATGCCAACCGCTTCCGCCCCACTCGCCAGCCGCCGGCGGTTTCCATTCGTCACCTGGCTGCAACGGCGGCTGCTCGCCCGCTGGTACGACCGCCATGGGCAGCGGCTCGACCTCGCAGAGGTCGACGACCATCTGCTGCGCGATCTCGGCCTGACCCGTGAGGATGTGCGCCGCGAATGCGCAAAATCCTTCTGGCAGGCCTGACCGCCAGCGCTTTTGCTTAGCAGACCCTGCGGCACAACGTTTCGACTTCGCTCGAACTATCCACGCGAAACCCAAGGAGATCACGATGACCATCACTTGCTTCATCCGCTATGAGATCGACCCGTTCGGCAAGCCGGCCTTCGAGCAATATGCCAAGGCCTGGGGCCAGGCGATCCCGCGCTGCGGCGCCGATCTGATCGGCTACTACGCCCCGCACGAGGGCTCGGCCACCACCGCCTACGCCGCCTACAACATCGACAGCCTCGCGGCCTACGAAGCCTATCGCGCCCGTCTCGCCGCGGATCCGGCGGGCAAGGCCAATTACGAATTCGCTCGCCGCGAAAAGTTCATCTTGAAAGAGGACCGCATCTTCCTGAAGCTGGTGTCGGGGCCGCATGGACCGCGGCAGCTGTTCCAGACCGCGGTCAAGGAGGAAGCATGATCGCTGTCATCTTCGAGGTGCAACCGGCTGAGGGAAAGCGCGATGCCTATCTCGGTATCGCTGCCGAGTTGCGGCCGCTGCTCGACGGCATCGATGGTTTCATCTCGATCGAGCGCTTCCAGAGCTTGGCCGACCCGAACCGCGTCCTGTCGCTGTCCTTCTGGCGCAACGAGGAAGCGGTGAAAGCTTGGCGCAACACGGAAGAGCACCGCCAGGCGCAGCATGCGGGCCGTGGCGGAATCTTTGCCGGCTACCGGCTGCGCATTGCGCATGTGCTGCGGGATTACGGGCTGACGGAGAGGGACGAGGCGCCAGAGGATAGCAGGGCGGTGAATGGGTGACTAGGTATCGGCGTCGCGCCAGGCTCCCTCATCCGGCCGCTTCGCGGCCACCTTCTCCCCGCTGGGGAGAAGAGACTGGCGCAGGCTTCGAAAATCTCCTCTCCCCTCGGGGAGAGGTCAGCCGAGCGAAGCGGAGGCTGGGTGAGGGGGCGCTTGGCGCTCACGCATTCCCGATCAGCACCCCGGCCGCAAACACCAGCGCCCCACCCAGCACCACCTGAAACGCCGCGCGCAGGAACGGGGTTTGCATGTAGCGGTTCTGCACGAAGGCGATCGCCCACAATTCGAAGAACACCACCACGGCCGCGACCGCCGTCGCCGTCCAGAAATGCGGGATGATGTAAGGCAGCGCGTGGCCGAGGCCTCCCAGCGTCGTCATGATGCCGACGGTGAGGCCGCGCTTGATCGGCGAGCCACGCCCCGACAGCTTGCCGTCGTCCGAAGCGACTTCGGTAAAGCCCATCGAGATGCCGGCGCCGATCGAGGCGGCGAGGCCGACCAGCAGCGTCTGCCAGGTGTCGTGCGTGGCAAACGCGGCGGCAAAGATCGGCGCCAGTGTCGACACCGAGCCATCCATCAGCCCGGCCAGTCCCGGCTGGACATAGGTCAGGATGAACTGGCGCTGCTCGGCGCTGGCTTCCTCGTCCTTGACCTCGCCCGGCACGAGTTTCTGCTCCAGCCGATGCGCCGAATTCTCATGGCTTTGCTCGGCCGCGGCCAGGTCGCCGAGCAGTTTCCGCGTCGAAGCATCGCCGGTGCGCTTGGCCGCTTCAACATAGAAGCGATAGGCCTGCCGCTCCATCTCTTCGGCTTGGCGCCGCACATGCTCGATGCCGAGCGGCCGCACCAGCCAGTCGGGCTTGCGCTCGTAATAGCCTTTCACGTGCTCGCGGCGCAGCAGCGGAATGCGCTCGCCGAAACGCTTGCGGTAAAGCTCGATCAGGGAATCACGATGGCCGTCCTCCTCCGCCGCCATCGCCTCGAACACTTTCGCCGATTGCGGAAAACTGTCCGCCAGCCCGTCGGCATAGGCGCGGTAGATGCGCCCGTCATCTTCTTCGGATGAAATTGCCAGGGCCAGGATCTCCTGTTCCGACAGCGTTTCGAAAGGACGGCGGCCGAAACCGAAGACACGGGAAAGCATGAGAAATTCACCCCAGTTTAGAACAATTCTAAACTAGGCGCTGCAGTCTCCGCGGTCAATCACCAGTCAAGAAATGTTGAAGCGCCGGATCGCAACGCGGCCTTCATTATCGGCAAATGTTCACCTATATTGTCGCGACACGCAAAGCGAAAGGTATCCAAGAGATGACGGCAAAGCCGCATGACCACTTCGATCCGAAACCCGTCCTCGATCTGATCGCCAGCATCGAGGCCGATTTGCAGCGGCTGAAAGGCCTGGTCGAACAGCAAGTCGAAAAATTCGACCCCGCCAATCCGCACAACAAGGCGCCCGACGGCAAGCTGACCGAGGAGGGCGTCGAATGCTGCTACCGCCTGTTCGACGAAGGCAGGTCGCGCTACTCGGTCGCCCAGCAGATGAAGATCTCGTTTGCCGCCGCGACGCACCGGTTCAATTCCTGGCGCAAGGCGGGCGGCCCGAAGCGTCAAAGGGCGTTGCTGGGATAATTGGCGAAAGCCAAGGCGGAACCCGATCTCCCCCCTCGTGGGGGAGATGGCCGGCAGGCCAGGGCTGTCCCGCCGACCTTTCCCTGCCTAAAGCCCAGCACCGGCACCGTTCAGGATGCGCCGCCAAGCCCAGCCGCAATCACAATATGCTGGCAGACATTGTCGACGTCGCGGATGACGTCGTCATTCCAGAACCGAAGGACGGTCCAGCCATCTTGTCCGAGGTGCGATGTCCGCGTTTCATCCCCGGCAGCCGCGCCGCCGTCCGTATGCTGGGAGCCATCGACTTCGATGACCAGCTTCTTCTCCGGGCAAGCGAAATCGACGATGTAGGCGGCAATCGGAAATTGTCGCCGGAAGCCAAGCCCCATCAGCCGGTGGGCACGAAGTTCGTTCCAGAGCTTGAGTTCGGCTGGCGTCAGGACTTTGCGCATCGATCTGGCGTTTGCGCGATGTCGAGGCGATAGAGGCGTGTGCGGCATTACGATGCTCGGTGGTTGCGGAGGCTTGCGCTCTATGGCGCCCCCCTCTGTCCTGCCGGACATCTCCCCCACTTGGGGGGAGATTGGCTGTACTTCCTACGGAGTCAGTTCAATTTCCTCCGTCTCGCCGCCATTGCAGGTGTAGCAGCAATCCTCGCATCTTTCCTTGTTGTTGGGGCCGACGCCCCAATAGGTTCCCTCGTCGCCGTCGACCCAGGCGCCGTAGCAGATGGACTCGCCCTCGTCGCACGAGACCGGGATCTGCTTGGTCTCGCCATCGTCGAGATAGAAATCCTTGTCGTTGCCCGGCCAGACATAGTCGCGGTCCTGGCTGTAGAGCTCGAGCCGCATGGCGTTGGGATGGCTGTTCTTGACGGCAAAGGTGATGTCGGCGGCGTGCGCGGCCGGCGCAAACATCGCGGCAAGCGAGAGCGCGACGAAGATGCGGCGCAGACAAGTGAAAGACATGGTGTTCCCCCGAGGCAATCGGCCCCCCGGCCGAGGGGGCCAGCATTGCATGATGGCGGCTGACATTGAAGGGGAGCGGCTGACTGATTTTGGGGGGATTGGGAGAGGTTGGTGGAGCTGCTGATCTCCCCGCTCGTGGGGGAGATGCCTGGCAAGGCAGAGGGGGGCGCTGTCCCGCCGACCTCTCATTCCTGCAGCCGCGTCATTTCAATTTTAGGCTTGCTGATCCATACGCTGGCGATCCTTCGCGCCCCCTCTGCCTTGCCGGACATCTCCCCCACGAGGGGGGAGATCAGCAGCTTCGGCGCCCCGCCCCTCACTCAACCAGATCGATCGTCTCCGTCGTCTTCTCCATGCAGATGAAACAGCACGTATCGCATGGCTGGTCATTATCCGGCCCGACCCCGGCGGAGACCGCATCATTGCCATTCACCCAGGCGCCATAGCAGATGTTTTCGCCCGAATTGCACGAGATCGGCACCGATTTCTGCGAGCTGGGCTCGATCAGAAACACCTGGTCGCCGCCCGGCCACGACATCTTGCGGTCCCGGCTGAACAGCTCCACCGCGACCGCCTGGCTGCGCAGGTTCTTGACGAAGAACGCCATATCGGCGGCATGCGCCGGGGTGGCGAGGAGCAGGGCGGCAAGGGTGAGGCGGAGCATGGCGGGCGGTCCCGAATCGGAGATGCGAGGGTCGCACGCCGCGAGGGCCGGGCCTAGAGCCACGGCTAGGCAAGTCCCCCTCACCCGGATTGCCAGCCGAATTGCGAAAGGCAATTCGGGGCAATCCGACCTCTCCCCGAGGGGAGAGGAGCTCGCTCGGCGCTGGTGCTCGCCTCTTCTCCCCAGCGGGGAGAAGGTGGTCGCGAAGCGGCCGGATGAGGGGGCGGCCTCGTGATACCCTACGCCCCCGACTGCCCCACTTCACATGCGGCGCCAGCGGCCGGATCGCGTCAATCACCTCGGCGACTTCAGCAACGTCCAGATCCAGCCGGCAAACCCCAGCACCAGGAACGGATAGCCGGCGGCGGGCAGTGGCGCCGAAATCGGCAGCAAGGGCGCGCCCCACAGCACCATGGCCACCGTCACGACAAACAGGATGGCGGCGATGAGGCCGGTGAGCCGCATCCACAGCGCAAAGGTGTTCGCCGCGCTGATCAGGACGAGCGCTGCCGCCCACAGCGAGATGCCGCCGACATAGGAGGGGACGCTGGCCTCCAGCCCCGCCGCATTGCCGGCGAGCAGCAGGCTTTCGCCGGCGAGAAAGGTGAGGAACCCGGCCGCGACGCAGTCATTCCCCAGCCGCTGGTACTTCATCGTCAGCAGCGCGGTCGCGACCACGAGCGCCACGCCGTCGATCGCCCAGAGCGTTTCGCGCAGCGGAGCGCTGGCGACGAAAGTGCCGGCCAGGCCGAAGGCGCCACCGATGGCGAGGCCGGTTGCGGCTATGGTGTCGAGATTGGAGCGCATCGAGACCTCCCCCATACCGCCTCAGGATACTTCAGGAAGGGATGTTCTCCAATGGCGGCCTCAAGGAGAGGCAGGCTGTTGCAGTACGAACCCGCGCGGTTCACACAAACAACCTCATCTAGTCGCTTTGTAGAAACATCATGAAGCGTGCAGAAACGAGATTGACCACAAAGCTCGATGTCGATCTACAATGAGCCAAACTAAAATAAATAAAGGGAGGGGTGAATTCATGGCTTGGGACGATGACTTGCTGGTGGGAACATCAGCTTATGAAATAGCTGCCGATGCGGCGAATAGGCTTCGTGTAATTGCGGGGCCTGGCACTGGAAAATCGTTTTCTATGAGGAGGCGTGTCGCGCGACTAGTCGAGAGCGGCGCAGATCCAGAGCGAATTTTGGCGGTCACCTTTACTCGAATAGCCGCCGAAGACGTTCGACGAGAGTTGAACAAGCTCGATGTTGAGGGTGCAGACGAGATTCAGGCACGAACCCTACATAGCTTTGCTATGCGGATACTTCGAAAACAGTGGGTGATCAATTTACTTGGACGCGTTACAAGGCCGCTCCTAAATTTCGAAATTGAACCACTCCTATATGATCTCGGAGACAATCGATTTGGCATAAGGGTGCACGCGAGAAGCGGATTAAGGCATATGAAGCTGCCTTCGCTCGTTCTCAAGACGATGATCCTATAGAGGCGGCAGATGCGGTCGACCGAGAATTTCGACACGCTCTTGTTGACTGGATGACATTTCATAAATGCATTCTTCTCGGCGAGGCGATTCCATTTTTGTACATCTATCTCAGAGATAACCCAGCGTCGCCAGAGTTTGATTTATTCGACTATATTCTTGTCGACGAATATCAAGACCTGAATAAGGTCGAGCAGAGTGTCGTAAAACTCCTTGGACGGGATGCAAACGTCATAATTGTTGGCGATGAGAATCAATCAATCTACAGTTTCAAGCATGCACATCCCGAGGGGATCATCGAGTGGGAGGATGACAATTTAGACCGGTCTGATCACGAATTGACCACCTGCTATCGGTGTCCTGGGCGAGTAGTCTCGATGGCAAACAGCCTTATCGCTCACAACCCGGGGGGCAATGCGCATCCACTAGAGGCACGCCAGGGGAACGGTGACGGCATTGTCAGCATAGTCCAATTCGCAGGAATTGATGAGGAGGCCAATGGGATTGCAGCTGATATTGTACAGAAGATCGCCGCCGGTTCCGATCCAGGCGATATTATCGTTCTAACTCCCAGAAAGAAGCTCGGATTAAAAATTTCAGATGCCCTCCGCGTGGCAGGCATAGCTTGTCGCGACTACCTATCCGAAAGCGAGCTTGAAACGGATGAGGTTACGGAGAAATTGGCGCTCCTCATGGTGGCAGGAGATCGAGATGACCGGCCAGCACTTAGATGGCTCCTAGGGTACGGGAGTAATGATTTTCGAGCGGGGCAATACAGACGCTTACGTGCGAAATGCACGGAACATGACATATCGCCATGGGAAGCTCTTGAGCGGTCTGAGGCTGGTACTTTGCAGTTGCCGCAGTGCCAGACGCTGAGAACTCGATTTAGAGAGATTCAGAATGAAATCGAAATGATCTCGGAGCTGGACAGCGCCTCTGATGTGCTAGATGCACTTTTCCCTCCGGGTGACCCCTCGTTTACGCGCATACGCGAGCTGTTCGAAGGCGAAATCGACGAGGATACCGAGATTAGCGACGTCCGGAAGCTCATTTTGGAGAAAATCTATGAGCCCAATTATCCGGATGACGTCGACTACGTTCGCATAATGACGCTTTATGGAAGCAAGGGGCTAGGGAGCCCCATCGTATATATATTACTAGCCTTGTTGATGGCTTGCTCCCTAGGTTTCCGGACGCAGATGACACCCCTGCAGAGGTAGAAAGAAAGCGACAAGAACAAAGGCGCTTATTTTATGTAGCGCTGACGCGAGTTAAATCCGTACCGGACGAAAATAAGCCAGGAGAGCTGACGTTGTCGAGCTTTCGACAATTTGGATATGCGGAAGCATTCAATCTGAATAACGGAAATGCGAACGCACAAGCAAGCCGCTTCCTCGCAGAGCTCGGCCCAAGGCGGCCTGCGCCCGTTAGACGCTGAGATTTTTGACGGCAAGTTTCTGCTGCGCTACGCGATGGAACACCCACCGGGTCGATGCGTCCGGCCGAAGGCCGGACCGCTTAATCCCCCATCTTAAGCGCCTGGATAAACGCCTCCTGCGGTATATCCACCTTCCCAAACTGGCGCATCCGCTTCTTGCCCTCTTTCTGCTTGTCGAGCAGCTTGCGCTTGCGGGACACGTCGCCGCCGTAGCACTTGGCGGTCACGTCCTTGCGCAGCGCCGAGATGGTTTCGCGGGCGATGACCTTGCCGCCGATCGCGGCCTGGATCGGGATCTTGAACAGATGGTTCGGGATCAGCTCTTTCAGCTTCTCGCACATCTGGCGGCCGCGCTTTTCCGCCGCGGTGCGGTGGACCAGCATGGACAGCGCGTCGACCGGCTCTTCATTGACCAGGATCGACATCTTCACCAGGTCGCCTTCCTTGTAGTCGGTCAGATGATAGTCGAAGGAGGCGTAGCCCTTGGAGATCGACTTCAGCCGGTCGTAGAAGTCGAAGACGACTTCGTTGAGCGGCAGGTCGTAGATCAGCATGGCGCGCTTGCCGACATAGGAGAGGTCGGCCTGGATGCCGCGCCGGTCCTGGCAGAGCTTTAGAATGCCGCCGAGATAGTCGTCGGGGGTCAGGATGGTGGCGCGGATCCACGGCTCCTCGATGGCCGAGATCTTCACCACGTCGGGCATGTCGGCGGGGTTGTGCAGTTCCTTGACCGAGCCGTCATTGAGCAGCAGCCGGTAGACGACGCTCGGCGCGGTGGCGATCAGGTCGAGGTTGAACTCGCGCTCCAGCCGCTCCTGGATGATTTCGAGATGCAGCAGGCCAAGGAAGCCGCAGCGATAGCCGAAGCCGAGCGCGGCACTGGTTTCCATTTCATAGGAGAAGGAGGCGTCGTTGAGGCGCAGTTTGCCGACGGCGGCGCGCAGATCCTCGAAATCGGCGGCGTCGACGGGGAACAGGCCGCAGAACACCACTGGCTGCGCCGGCTTGAAGCCGGGCAGCGCATGCGCGGTCTGGCGCTTATCCTCGGTGATGGTGTCGCCGACGCGGGTGTCGGCCACTTCCTTGATCGAGCCGGTGAAGAAGCCGAACTCGCCGGGGCCGAGCTCGTCGACATTGATGCGGGCGGGCGTGAACACGCCGGTGCGCTCGACCAGGTGTTTTGCGCCGGTGCCCATCATGCGGATGGTCGCGCCCTTTTTCAGCACGCCGTCGATGATGCGCACCAGGACGATGACGCCGAGATAGGCGTCGTACCAGGAGTCGACCAGCATGGCTTTGAGCGGTGCTGAGGCATCGCCCTCGCGCGGCGGCGGCAATTGGTGGACGATTGCCTCCAGCACGTCGGGAATGCCGAGGCCGGTCTTGGCCGAGATCAGCACGGCGTTGGAGGCGTCGATGCCGATGACCTCCTCGACCTGCTCGCGGATGCGCTCGGGCTCGGCGGCCGGCAGGTCGACCTTGTTCAGCACCACGACGATCTCGTGGTTGTTGTCGATGGCCTGGTAGACATTGGCCAGCGTCTGCGCCTCGACACCCTGCGAGGCGTCGACGACCAGCAGCGAGCCCTCGCAGGCGGCCAGCGAACGCGACACTTCATAGGCGAAGTCGACATGGCCGGGCGTGTCGATCAGGTTGAGGATATAGTCCTCGCCATTGTTGGCGCGGTATTTCAGCCGCACCGTCTGCGCCTTGATGGTGATGCCGCGCTCGCGCTCGATGTCCATCGAGTCCAGCACCTGCTCCTTCATGTCGCGCAGCTCCAGCCCGCCGGTGGACTGGATCAGCCGGTCGGCAAGCGTGGATTTGCCATGGTCGATATGGGCGACGATGGAGAAATTGCGGATGTGGTCGAGAGGCGTGCTCATGATGGGGCGGCTTTAGCAGGGGCGGGTTGCAGGGGCAAGCGGGGTGGCGGTGCCCTTGCCTTCTCCCCTTGTGGGAGAAGGTGGATCGGCGCGCAGCGCCGAGACGGATGAGGGGTGTTCCAGCTTGACGCCGGCGTTCTTTCACCGCATGGCTGCAAACTGACATCCCTTACATAAGCGATTATCGTGGTGCAGACGCTGTCCATGTCTTTCAGGACATCGTCGTTCCAAAAGCGCAACACACGAAAGCCTCTCGCCTCCAGTTCCGTTCTACGGGCCTGGTCTGACTCTGAGTCCGCATGCTGACTCCCATCGATCTCGATGATGAGGAGTGATTCAAGACAAGCGAAATCGGCGACGTATTTTCCAACAGGAACTTGGCGCCGAAATTTGATCCGATCGAGCCTGCGGTCACGTAGTTCGTGCCACAGTTTGTCTTCCGCCTCCGTCATTTCACGTCGGAGCGAACGGGCAACGTTTCGTTTGGCAGGAGCGACGGGCTGATGTGGCATGACGTTAGATTAACCAACGTCTCACTCCGCTGGAACACCCCTCATCCGTCTCGGCGCTTCGCGCCGATCCACCTTCTCCCACAAGGGGAGAAGGCAACGACGCGTCCGCCCCCAATCACGAAGCGGTGAACCATGTAACGAAGCCTCGGGCAGCGACGAAGTGTGGGATGAACCCGCCGCAACGGAGACCCCCGATGACTGGACTTAACCCAAAACGCGCCGGCATGCTGGCTGCCGTAGGCGCCGCGCTGATGATGCTTGGCGGCACCGCCTTCGCCCAGCCGCTCACCGTGGTCGAATTGTTCACCAGCCAGGGCTGTTCGTCTTGCCCGCCGGCCAATGCCAACCTGATCAAGGTCAAGGACGAGCCGGGTGTTCTGGCGCTGTCGTTCAACGTCACCTACTGGGACTGTCTCGGCTGGAAGGACATTTTCGGCCGCGAGGAATTCACCCAGCGCCAGGTGCGCTATGAGCCGTCGCTCGGCCGTTCCGGCCCGTTCACGCCGCAGGTGGTGGTCAATGGCGGTGCCGATGCGGTGGGCGCGGCATCAGGCGAGATCGAGCAGCTGATTTCCGCGAGCGGTCACACGAAGGGGCCGATGCTGTCGCTCGACGGTGGCAAGATCAGCATCGGCGCCGGTTCCGCGCCGGCCGGCCGCGCCGATGTCTGGCTGGTCCGCTACAACAAGGGCGTCATTGAAGTGCCGGTGGCGCGCGGCGAGAATACCGGGCGCACGCTGCCGCATGCCAATGTCGTGCACTCGCTGGAGAAACTCGGCAGCTGGAGCGGCGACGCCACCACACTGCCGCTGCCGGCGGCAAGCGGCGGGCTGAGCACCGCGGTGCTGGTGCAGTCGCCGGGTGGTGGGCCGATCCTGGCTGCAGCCGCCGACTGATTCTTTTTCTACGCAACGCCGCTAGCGCGGCATAACCGGGCTCGCATCCGCGCGCCCTCTTCAAGGAGGAAATACCATCATGACCAAGACCCTGACCGCGCTCGCCCTTGCGCTTTCGATGACCGGCTTCGCCGCCGGCGCCCGTGCCGACGAAGCGACCAACGCCATGAAGCCGGCGATGGCAACCGATGCGATGAAGCCCGCGACCGATGCCATGGCGCCGGCGACCGATGCCATGAAGCCAGCCGACCCAATGGCGACGAATGCGATGAAACCCGCCGCCGACGCCATGAAGCCGGCCGATGCCATGAAACCCGCAACGAATGCGATGAAGCCGGCGGACGCCATGGCGCCCGCGCAATAAGGCTGGGTCCCATGGCCCGGCCGCACAGTGGCCGGGCCGGCGCACGGCAATTTGAGAAACCAGGCGGGACGTTCTGTCGTATAGTCTTCGCCACCATCAAGGAGATCAGACATGACCGGCATTGCAAGGACGAGAACGCCGATCTTCAAGAGCGCGCTTGCCGCGCTCATCGCCGCCGCCGCGGCCGCCTTCTGGCAGAGCCCTGCGCGCTCGGCCGAGGACGCGGTGGTGATCCCGCCGCCGGCAATGGACGAGAAGGCCGCCAGCGGCAGCGAGAAGGCTATCTTCGCCGGCGGCTGCTTCTGGGGCGTGCAGGGCGTGTTCCAGCACGTCAAGGGCGTGACCAAGGCCGTCTCCGGCTACACCGGCGGCGCCAAGGATGACGCCGTCTACGAAACGGTGGGCAGCGGCCGCACCGGCCACGCCGAATCGGTCGAGATCACCTACGATCCGTCCAAGGTGACCTATGGCCAGCTGCTGCAGGTCTATTTCTCGGTCGCCCACAACCCGACGCAGTTGAACTTCCAGGGCCCCGACTCGGGCACCCAGTACCGCTCGACCATCTTTGCCGAGAATGGCGAGCAGCAGAAGATCGCCCAGAGCTACATCGCCCAACTCGACCAGGCGAAAGTGTTTGCCAAGCCGATCGTCACCACGCTGGAGACGGGCAAAACCTTCTATCCGGCCGAGGAATATCACCAGGACTTTCTGACGCTGAACCCGACCTACCCCTACATCGTCTACAACGACCTGCCCAAGGTGGCGAATTTGAAGGCGCTGTTCCCGGGGTTGTACAGCGAGAAGCCGGTGCTGGTGCTGGCGGGGAAGAGCTGAGCACCTAATCTCCCCCCCGGGGGGGAGATGTCGCCGGAGGCGACAGAGGGGGTCGGTCCGACCGGACGCGACCTCCTGCGGCAGAAGAAGGTTAGCGCTCCACGCGCGGCGACCCCCTCTGGCCTGCCGGCCATCTCCCCCTCAAGGGGGGAGATCAGCTCCCCTCAATCATACGTCAGATCCGTCGCCTTCCCGCCGAACACCCGATACGCATAGAACGAATAGAAGATGATCACCGGCAACACGACGACCGTGCCGGCGAGGATGATGGCCAGGCTTTCCGTCGCCGACGCCGCCTGCCAGATGGTCAGCCTGTCGGGCACCACGAAAGGATAGAACGACCAGGCAAGCCCGGCAAAGCCGAGCGCGAAGATGGCGGCGAGCGTCAGGAACGGCCGCAGCGCGTGGCGATCGTCGGGCTTGGGCAGGTGGAAGGTCTGCCGCCACAGCCACAGGAACAGCAGCGCCGACAGGATCGGCAGCGGCGACAGATAGAGCATTTCGGGCCAGACGAACCATTTGGCGAAGATGCGCGGACTGGCGAATGGGGTCGCCAGCGACACCGCCGCCATGCCGAGCGCGGTCAGCACCAGGGCTGTCCGCAGCCAGGCCACCGCCTTCCTCTGCAATTCGCCCTCGGTCTTGTAGATGACCCAGGCTGCGCCCATCGCTGCATAGGCCGCCGACAGGCAGAGCGCCACCAGCGCCCCGAAAGCGATGCCGCCAAAACCGACATCGAGGCCAAGCACATAGACGCCGAGCATATAGCCTTGCGCCAGCGAGGCGATGACGGAACCGAGGAAGAAAATGCGGTTCCAGCGATGCTTCTTGCCGGCAGGCACTTTGGCGCGGAAATCGAAGGCGACGCCGCGCAGGATGAGGCCGACCAAAAGCACGAAGACCGGAATGTAGAGCGCGGTGAGGATGACGCCATGCGCCAGCGGGAAGGCGACCAGGAGCAGGCCGACGGCCAGCACCAGCCAGGTCTCGTTGGCATCCCAGAACGGGCCTATTGCCGCGATCATGGTGTCCTGCTCGGCATCTTCGGCGACCGAGAACAGGATGCCGATGCCGAGATCGAAACCGTCGAGGATGACGTAGATCAGGATGGCGAGGCCCATCAGGCCGGCGAAGATCAGGGGCAGCGCGGTTGGCCAGTCGAAGGTCATCGGTCTGTCATCCCTCTCATCAACGGTTCTGCCCTTCGCTATGGCTCCGGGCGTTCGTCATTCGAAGAGCCAAATCGTTGGCTTTTCGTCCGCTACGCGGACCATTCCTCACTCCGCTGCGGCCGGTTGCGACATCGCCGTCTTCATGACGCCCGGCAGCGGCGAGGTATCGCCGTCCTTGGCGGCCTTTAGCGCCAGGTGCACCAGCACGCCGAGATAGGCGATCAGCAAAAGCACATAGAGGATGAGATAGATGGAGAGCGTCAGCGCGACATGGCTGCCGGCGACCGGGCCTATAGCGTCGGCGGTTTTCAGCACGCCGGTGACCAGCCAGGGCTGGCGGCCGATTTCGGTGGTGTACCAGCCGGCCAGCGTCGCCAGCCAGCCCGACAGCGCCATCGGCACCATCAGCATGGCCAGCGGCCTCGGCAGGCTGTGGCGGCGCTTGAGGAAGAAGGTCGCCGACCACGAGACGATGAGCATCAAAATGCCGGTGCCGACCATGATGCGGAAGCCCCAGAACACCGGGAAGACCGGCGGATGCAGGCCGGGATAGTCGTTGAGCCCCGGCACGATACCGCTGGTGGCGTGGCGCAGCACCAGGCTGGCGCCGTCGGGAATGGCGATTTCGAATTTGTTTTCCTTCGCCGCCTCGTCGGGCAGCGCAAACAGCACCAGCGGCACGTTGGGGCCGGTGTTCCAGTTCGCCTCCATGGCGGCGATCTTCTGCGGCTGGTGCTCCAGCGTGTTCAGCCCGTGCTGGTCGCCGGCGAAGATCTGGATCGGGATCAGGATGGCGGCGGTGAAGACGCCGGTGCGCAGCGCCTTCCACATCGATTCCGACCGGTCGCCGGTGAGATAGCGCAGCGCCGACAGGCCGGCAATCAGGAACGACACCGTCAGGCCGGAGGCAAGCAGCATATGCGTCAGGCGGTAGGGCATGGACGGGTTGAAGACGATCGCCCACCAGTCGATGGGATGCGCCTTGCCGTCGATCATCTCGAAGCCGGCCGGCGTCTGCATCCAGGAGTTCAGCGCGATGATCCAGAAGGCCGACAGCGTGGTGCCGCCGGCGACCAATACGGTCGCCAGCGTGTGGACGCGGTTGGAGACGCGGCGGAAGCCGAACAGCATGATGCCGAGGAAGGCCGCTTCGAGGAAGAAGGCGGTGAGGATCTCGTACGCAAGCAGCGGCCCGGCGATGTTGCCGACCTTTTCCATATAGCCCGGCCAGTTGGTGCCGAACTGGAAGCTCATGGTGACGCCCGAGACCACGCCCATGGCGAAGGACAGCGCGAACACTTTCACCCAGGTGAAATAGGCGCGCATCCAGGCGGAATCATTGGTGGCGTTGTAGCGGAGCTTGAAGAACAGCAGCACCCAGCCAAGCGCAATCGTGATGGTCGGAAACAGGATGTGGAACGAGATATTCGCCCCGAACTGCATTCGCGACAGGATGAGCGGGTCCATGCGGGCTCCGGCTGCTGTTTGTTGGCGCAGAATAGGCGGCGGATGCGGTCCGGTCAAAGCGGCTTGGCGTCACGCGGGGCGCGTTGTCGCAGCAGATCGTATCGAACCGTCAGCGCCCCGACACCCCCATGACGAAACGGCAAAAGGGGAACGTTTGTCCGCAATTGTCAGCAGCGGCATTGACTTCCGAGCCTGCGCACCGACATTCAGCGCAATAATAATCCCCGCCTCTTTCAAACAGTCGTTTTCGGCCTCATGTCTTCCACGAATTTGCCTTCCATCATTTCGATTTCCGGGGTCACCAAGACCTACGCCACCGGCTTCAAGGCGCTGAAGGAAATCAACCTCGACATCGAACGCGGCGAGATTTTCGCGCTGCTGGGACCGAACGGCGCCGGCAAGACGACGCTGATCTCGATCGTCTGCGGCATCGTCAACCGTTCGTCGGGAACGGTGACCGTCGACGGCCACGACATCAACCGAGACTACCGCGCCGCGCGCAGCCTGATCGGGCTGGTGCCGCAGGAGCTGACCATCGATGCGTTCGAGAGCGTCTGGGCAACGGTCACCTACAGCCGCGGCCTGTTTGGCAAGGCGCCCAATCCGGGCTTCGTCGAAAAGGTGCTGCGCGACCTGTCGTTGTGGGACAAGAAGGACGCCAAGGCGATCACGCTGTCGGGCGGCATGAAGCGGCGGCTGATGATTGCAAAGGCGCTGTCGCATGAGCCGCGCATCCTGTTCCTCGACGAACCGACGGCCGGCGTCGACGTCGAACTGCGCCAGGACATGTGGGCGATGGTGCGACGGTTGCGCGACGACGGCGTCACCATCATCCTCACCACGCACTATATCGAAGAGGCCGAGGCGATGGCCGACCGTGTCGGTGTCATCAACCGCGGCGAGATCATCCTGGTCGAGGGCAAGGCCGAACTGATGCGCAAGCTCGGCCGCAAGCGCCTGATCGTCGAATTGCGCAACCCGCTCACCGCCATTCCCGGTGCATTCTCGCACTACGCGTTGGAGCTGTCGGACGATGGCACACAGCTGACCTACACCTATGACAACCAGAGCGAACGCCCCGGCGTCGCATCGCTGCTGCGCGAACTCGAGACGGCAGGCATCCAGTTCCGCGACATGGACACGCAAAACAGCTCGCTCGAGGAGATCTTCGTCAATCTGTTGAGGCAAGAGCCATGAATTGGCGAGCAGTATGGGCGATCTACCGGGTCGAGATGGCGCGTGCGTTCCGCACCGTGCTGCAGAGCATCGTCTCGCCGGTGATCTCGACATCGCTTTATTTCGTCGTCTTCGGCTCGGCCATCGGCTCGCGCATCACCGAGATCGACGGCATCAGCTACGGCGCCTTCATCGTGCCCGGCCTGATCATGCTCTCACTGTTGACGCAGTCGATCTCCAACGCCTCCTTTGCCATCTATTTCCCGAAATTCGTCGGCTCCATCTACGAGCTCTTGTCGGCGCCGGTGTCGTATCTGGAGATCGTCATCGCCTACGTCGGCGGCGCCGCGACCAAGTCGATCATCCTCGGCTTGATCATCCTGGCGACGGCCTCGCTGTTCGTGCCGCTCACCATCCAGCATCCGTTCTGGATGCTGGCCTTCCTTGTCTTGACGGCGGTGACCTTCAGCCTGTTCGGCTTCATCATCGGCATATGGGCGAAAAGCTTCGAGCAATTGCAGCTGGTGCCGCTGTTGATCATCACGCCGCTGACCTTCCTCGGCGGCAGCTTCTATTCGATCAACATGCTGCCCGAGACCTGGCGCACGGTGACGCTGTTCAACCCGGTCGTCTACCTGATCAGCGGTTTCCGCTGGAGCTTTTACGGCAAGTCCGATGTCTCGGTCGCCGTCAGCCTGGGCATGACGATGGTGTTCCTCGCCATCTGCATCGCAATCGTCGCCTGGATCTTCCGCACCGGCTACCGGCTAAGGAATTGACCTGGCGCCTAAAGCGCGTCGCGTTTGAACGGACTCAGGCGACGCGCTTTAGGTCTTTGTTTTTATGCATGTTATCCCAAAACCGGGACCACTTTTGAGCGACATGCAAATAGGCGATCGCCCGTGCGCCGGTCAAATCAACAGTTTTGCTGAGGGCAAATTGGCCACGTTGGCCGCCACGGATCTTGCTAGATCGCCTTGATGAGGCGCAGCAACCCCAGCATCTCGATCAGCCTTCCTTGGCGGAAGGCGATGTAGGTCGGTTCCTCGATGCCGTGGAAGCGGCGCTTGAACGCCGCCTGGCCTTTGAGGTTGAACTTGCTGCGGTTGACCCAGGGAGACTCATAGGCCCGCTCGAAGGCGTTGCGCCAGAAGCTCGATTCGGCAAAGCCGTTGGCTCCGACATCGAGCATCGGCGACAGGCCGAGCGTGACGACCGAAATGCCCTCATTGCGAAACCGGTCGACGGCGAATTTGGTCAGCCCGATTTCGGCATGCGGCGAGGCATCGATGTGCTTGCGCTTGAACGAGGTGGTGTAGCCGATCACCTTGCCATCCCGGAACATCGGATCGAAATCGAGCAGAGCGACGAGCTCGCCTTCCGGGCTGTAGAGCACGAAACGGCGCATATCGATGCCGAGATGATCGGCAAAGGGGCGGTTGAGGAACGCCATCTCCCAGCGCTTGACGATGCGGTCGGCCCGCCAGTTCTGTGACAGGCGCTGGACCTCGTCGAGATAGACCGCTCCTTCGCCAAAAGAAAACCCCTTCTTCAACAGCCAGCGTTCGGAATACCGCACGGTTTCGTTGCGCTTGCCGGAAAAATCGTGAGCCGGCAGTTCCAGCCGCGTGTCGACGCCGAGACGGTTGACCTGGTAGCCGAGCCCGGCCAGAACGCGCGCCGTCGGTTCGCCGATCTGCACGAACCACGGGCTGTCGGCGGCTTCGACAAAGCGCCTGATATAGTCGGGCCGATCAGCCGGATGGGCCACCGGGTCACCGAGCGCGAAATGGTGCTTCATCTTGGTGCCGAAGGCGATGTAGCCGTCGGCGTCGCCGAAATAGGACAGTTTTTGCTGCACGGCGGTCGAATAGGCCAGCGAGAAGTCGCCGTGCTGGCGGACAAGCGCCAGCCGCTCGACATGCGAAAAATCCTGGCGCGGCACCTTGGCTGCGGCGCCCTCCAGCAGTCTGTCGAGAAAGATACGCAAGGAGGGCATGGTCGAGCTTCCGCGTGCCGATGATAAACAGAGGCTTGCCCCCAAGGCCTCGAATCAGTCGCATTGACGCGACCTCATTATCGATCATATCGCCCCTGTGCCATATGGGACGTGCCATATAGGACGGGTCCCCATGGCGCACCTAAAAGGAAATCTCGACCGAATGGCGGCTACGACAAGCGAAACGATGCCTATCGTCCTGGGGCCGAAAGGACCCGACTATACGGTTATCGTCATCGGCGCCGGAGCGGCGGGGCTGGCGGCCGCCGACGCGCTTGGCCGGCGCGGCGTGCGGGTCGTCGTG
The DNA here is from genome assembly GCF_000502615.1 of Mesorhizobium sp. LNJC405B00. Classification (NCBI taxonomy): domain Bacteria; kingdom Pseudomonadati; phylum Pseudomonadota; class Alphaproteobacteria; order Hyphomicrobiales; family Phyllobacteriaceae; genus Mesorhizobium; species Mesorhizobium sp. LNJC405B00. Next base: position 296,896 of record NZ_AYWC01000002.1, read on the forward strand.
CTTGAAAAGGAGCCGCGGATCGCCGAACCGTGGCGAGGGCGGCACGAGAAGCTGACCCTCAACACGCATCGCGCGCTATCGGCCCTGCCCGGCCTTGCCTATCCGCCACGCACCGCCGCCTTTCCGAACAAGGATGCCATCGTCGGTTATCTCGAGGATTTTGCCCGCGCGCGCGGCATAAGGGTCGAATTCGGCACCGCCGTCGAGCGGATCGAACGCAGAGGCAATGGCTGGCTCGTCCATACGGGCCGGGAAACGCTGAGCGCCCGCAATGTCATCGTCGCCACCGGCCGCGACCGCTTGCCATGGACGCCGGACTGGCAAGGCAAGGCGACTTTCACCGGCAAACTTGTCCACGCTGCCGATTTCGGCACAGCGCAGGACTATGTGGGCAAAAGCGTGCTGGTGGTCGGGGCCGGAAATTCCGGCTTCGACGTGCTCAACCACCTCGCCCGTGCCGACACCAAGGCCATCTGGTTGTCAGCCAGGCAGGGTCCGTCGCTGATGCCGAAACGGATCGGCAAGGTCGCCGTGGCGCGCTTCGGCGGTTTCATGGCGATGCTGCCAACGTGGATTGCCGATGCCGCGATTGCCGCGACGCAGCGGCTGGTGTTCGGCGACCTCACCCGCTTCGGCCTGCCGCCGGCGCCGAAGGGCGGCGCCAGCCGGCTCGGCGTCGAGCAGATCGCTATTGCCGTTGACGACGGCGCCGTCGCAGCGCTGAAGGCCGGACGGATTTCGGTGGTGGCGCCGGTGGCGGCTTTCGAAGGCGCCGGCGTGCGGCTGAACGACGGCACGGTGCTCGAGCCGGATGTAGTGATCGCGGCAACCGGCTATCGCACCGGCCTGGAGGCCATGCTGGGCGATCTCGGCGTGCTCGACGCCAAGGGCGTGCCGAAGGCCAATGGCGGCACCCCGAGCGGCCAGCCCGGCCTGTGGTTCATCGGCATGCGGCCAAGCCTGACCAGCTATTTTCACAGCGCCGGCCTGCAGGCCGAAGCAATTGCCCGTCAGATCGCCAAGGGGTTGTAGACGCTGCGGTGCGCTTGGTCCGACACATCTGCATGGCGGGATCGTATATTTTGGCGGTTAGCCGAAGCGCCCTGTCCCTTCGTCATTCTCGGGTCTTCGCGACGCCGCTGCGCGGCTGCTTCGCCAGTGGGATGACGAAGCTGAGAGCTTGCGGCCAATCTCCCAACGCAGGCGCTTGTATCCACTTCATGTCATCTTATATAACATGTTATCAAAATTGGACAAACCGACCATGGAAGACATCATTCGATCCCTTGGCTACCTCACCCTCGGCAGCAGGCTGAAGCGTATCGGCGAGCAGTTGCAGGCCGATACGCAGCGCATGCTCGATGGGCTGGAGGTGCCGGTGCAGTCCAGCCAGTATCCTCTGCTGGCCGCGCTGGACCGGCTCGGGCCGCTGCCTGTCGGCGAGCTGGCGCAGTCACTGGGGATCACCCAGCCGGGGGTGACGCGCAGCGTGGCGCTGCTGGCCGAGTTGGGGCTGGTCGAGGCCGCGCCATCGAACGACGACCAGCGCCGCAGGATGATCTCGCTGACCGCCAACGGCCAGCGCCTGGTCGACAGGGCGAAGCGGGACGTTTGGCCGCGCATCGAGAACGCCGTTGCCGACTTGTGCAAAGGCCTTGCGGGGCCGCTTCTACAACAACTCTCGGCAATAGAGGACGGCCTGGCGGCGGCCCCACTCGACCGTCGTGTGAAACAGGATGTCGCGCCATGAGCCATGTCCTCGATCGTCCGGTCTGGAGCGCGCTCGACACGCGGCATCGGATCTTTGCGTATGGCGACAGGCTCGCCAGGCGCTATCCCTCCTCGATCGTCCCCTTCGCGGCTTCCGGGGCAGACGACGCTGAGAGCCTGCAGGCGCTCGCAAGCCTCATTCCTGCGGGTGAGAGCGTGTTCATGCTCCAGGCGGACCCCATTGCCTTGCCGCCGGAACTGACCGCGACCGTGACCGCCTTCGGTGTTCAGATGGTTGCTGCGGCGCCATTGCCTGCCGTGTCGGACGAGCGTGTGCAGCAGCTGACGCAGGACGACGCGGCCGGGATGCTCGCTTTGGCGTCACTGACCAGGCCCGGCCCGTTCACGCTCAAGGCGCTGAGCCTCGGCGAGTTCTGGGGCGTGAAGATCGACGGCCGGCTGGCGGCGATGGCCGGCGAGCGCATGAAGCAGCCCGGCTACAGCGAACTCAGCGGCGTCTGCTCGCATCCCGAATTTCGCGGCAGCGGCCTCGGCCGGCTGCTGTCGGTGTTCGTGGCCAACCGAATTTTTGCGCGCGGCGAAGTTCCCTACCTGCATGCCTATGCCAGCAATGCCGGCGCGGTCCGGTTGTACGAGTCCATCGGCTTCAGGCTGAGGGCAGAGATGAATGTGGCCGTCGTGCAGCGCGCCGGATAGGCCGCCTTGCGGGCCTCAGGCTGATTTCGGCTCCAACCTGCGGAAACCCACGGTTTCCATAAGCATATCTTCCTCGACCATCCCGGCATTGTGCAGCGCAAGCAGGTTCAGCGCGATCTCCCGCGCCTCCGCCGAATCGGGATGCACGTCGCGCCTGCGGCAGGCTTCGTCGAACACGCGTTGCAGCCTGGCGATGTCGTCGGGTTTCAGCAGGCCACGGTCATAGACGGACTTTGGCATGGCACTCTCCTCCAGAAGAGGTAGGGCGCCATGTTTAAATGTCCATTCTTTTCCGGGGCTTGGGTGGGCAGCTGCCTGGGTTTGCGTTAATCCGGCCCGAGCGTTGCAATCAGACCGCGATCGTGCTGCCATTCATTCAGCCACCTCTCGTCATCGTCGGGCCTGTCTCGCCGCAGTCTGCTTGACGTGTCGGCGCGCTTGCGAAACAAGGGCTGCCACAAACGACAGCGAGGCACAAAAGTGAGTTTCTGGGGACTGGCGCAGCTCGTCGTTTCGACGGTGATCTTCCTGCTGGCGGCAATCGCGGCCAAGCAATGGGGGCTGGCGCCAAGCCTTGGCAAGATCGTGCTGACACTGGCGCTGTATACGGCGGGCAATCTGATGATGCTGCGGCTGGTTCGTGAGTTCGGCATGTCGGTGTCGTTCAGCCTGTCGGCGGTGATCCAGCTGGTGGCGGTCAATGTGGTGGCGCTGGTGTTCTTCGGCGAACGCGTCAATGCCTTGCAGGCGACCGGCATCGTGCTGGCCATCGCGGCGGTGGTGCTGATCTCGCTCGGGCCTTACCTGCAGGGGCGACTGTAATCCGATGAAGACCCCGCGTGCGTTCACCAACTGGCTTGAATTTCCGGTGCTGCTGGCCGGGCTGGTGATAGCCGCCGGGCTGTGGGGCTTCGAGGAACTGATGGAGGTGGCGCGGGCCACCACGCCGCACGCTTTCGATACTGAGATCCTGCTCGCTTTCCGAAAAGTGGGTCAGCCGGATGTTCCCGTCGGCCCGGCATGGCTGGAAGGCGCGATGCGCGACATCACCAGCCTCGGCAGCTCCAGCGTGCTGGTGCTGATCGTAACGGCGGTGATCGTCTACCTCCTTCTGATCCGCAGGCCGAGGACGGCGCTGCTTATCTTTGTCGCGGTGGCCGGCGGGCAGCTGCTGTCGACCTTGCTCAAGGCCGGCGTCGACCGGCCGCGCCCCGATCTTGTCTCGCACCTGGCCAACGAGACGTCGCTGTCGTTTCCCAGCGGCCACGCCATGCTGTCGGCGGTGACCTATCTCACGCTGGGCTCGCTGGCAGCGCGCTTCCTGCCGGGACGAACGACGAAAATCTATGTCCTCAGCCTGGCGGTGCTGGTAACGCTGCTGGTCGGCGTCAGCCGCGTCTATCTCGGCGTCCACTGGCCTTCCGACGTGCTGGCGGGATGGTGCGCCGGCTTCACCTGGGCGACGCTGTGCTGGCTGGCGGCGCGAATGCTGCAGCGGAACAAGGCGGTGGCCGATGGCAACGAGCCCGAAGACTGACGATCCGGAGCGACATTCAAATCAGCCGGTTGATCAGCCCGTGTCCGCAGCCTGCCAGCAGAAAAACCGCCGACAGCAAGGCTGCCGACGTCGTCAAGGTCCTGAAAATCTTCAACGGATATTTCCCCGCCAATAAGAGCCAAGGCGGTAACGTAGCATGCTCATCCCGTATCCCGCCATCCGGCTTTGTGGAGAGATCATGTTTCATGTATGCTTTATGATGGTTGAAACATCACTATGATTGTATTACACGTCGTCTCCGCAGACTCAGACGGGGGTTCCGACCGATGATCACTGCCGCGCAGATGCGCGCCGCGAGGGCGCTGGCCGGCATCGATCAGAAGACGCTCGCCGAGCGTGCCGGCGTTTCGCTTCCGACAATCCAGCGCATGGAAGCGAGTGACGGCGTGGTCAGGGGCGTGGTCGATACGCTGATGAAGGTTATCCAGGCTCTCGACGAGGCCGGGGTGGAGCTCATCGGCGAGAACCAGACCAGCGAGCGCGGCGGCCGGGGCGTGCGCCTCAAGCCGGTCGCGCCGCCGAACCCGCAAGGCTGAGCCGGCATATAGTCGCGACGGCGACCGCCGACAGTCCTGCCGACGATCCCGCCGCCTTCACGCAAGCGGAAGGCAGTCCATGGATCAGATCCGGCGGGCAGTGCATCAACCGGCCCAGAAGTCGGTGCAGCAGTCGGCCCAGAAGTCGGCAAAGCCGACATTTTCAGAGCTGTTCACGCCCAAGCTGGTGACGGTCTGGCGCGAAGGTTACCGCCTGCCGCAGTTCAAGGCCGACTTCATGGCCGGGCTGACCGTCGCTATTGTCGCGTTGCCGCTGTCGATGGCGATTGCGATTGCTTCGGGCGTGACGCCGGAGCGCGGCCTGTTCACGGCCATTGTCGGCGGCTTCATCGTCTCGGCGCTCGGCGGCAGCCGCTTCCAGATCGGCGGCCCGGCCGGCGCCTTCATCGTGCTGGTTGCGGCGACGGTGCAGCGCGAAGGCGTCGATGGGCTGCTGCTGGCGACGATGATGGCCGGCATCTTCCTGCTCGCCATCGGCTATCTCCGGCTCGGAACCTATATCAAATTCATCCCTTACCCGGTGACGGTCGGCTTCACCGCCGGCATCTCGATCATCATCTTCTCCGGCCAGATCGTCGAACTGTTCGGGCTGAGGCTTGCCGGGCCGGAGCCCGGGCCGCTGCTGCCGAAACTAATCGCGATCGGCCACGCGGCCGGCACGCTCAACATCTCGGCGACGCTGGTGGCGGCGTTGACCATCGCCACCATCGTGGGGGTGAAGCGCTGGCGGCCCGGCTGGCCGGGCATGCTGATCGCCGTCGGACTGGCCTCCCTTGTCGTGGCGCTGCTTTCGCTGTCGGCGGAAACGATCGGCACGCGCTATGGCGGCATTCCGCGCAGCCTGCCGTTGCCGGCACTGCCGGCACTCAACCTCGACAAGGCGCTTGCGGTGCTGCCGGATGCGGTGGCTTTTGCGCTGCTCGGTGCCATCGAATCGCTGCTCTCGGCCGTGGTCGCCGACGGCATGACCGGGCGGCGTCACCGTTCCAATTGCGAACTGGTGGCGCAAGGCTTTGCCAACATCGCGTCTGCCCTGTTCGGCGGCATCTGCACCACCGGCACCATCGCCCGCACCGCCACCAATGTGCGGGCCGGCGCGCATGGGCCGGTTTCCGGCATGCTGCATTCGCTTTTTCTGCTGGTCTTCATGCTGGTGGCCGCACCGCTGGCCAGCTACATCCCGCTTGCCGCCCTTGCCGGGGTGCTGGCGGTTGTCTGCTGGAACATGTTCGAGAAGCAGGCCTTCGCCACATTGCTGCGCGCTTCGCGCGGCGATGCCCTGGTGCTGATGGCAACCTTCCTGATCGTCGTCTTCCGCGACCTCACCGAAGGCATCGTCGTCGGCTTCGCGCTAGGCTCGATCCTGTTCATCGATCGTATGGCCAAGTCGATCGCCGTGGAGGCGGATTTGCCGCTGGTGCAGGACGATGTCGCCGACAGCAGCGGCCGCGCCTACGATGCAAGCGAGGCAAGCGACGCCGACACCGTCGTCTATCGCATCTCCGGCGCCTTCTTCTTCGGCGCCGCCTCGACTGTCGGCACGGTGCTCGACCGCATCGCCGACCAGCGCAAGAACTTCATCCTCGACTGCTCGGCGGTGCCGTTCTTCGATTCCACCGCGGCCAATGTCATCGAGGGCGCGGCGCACAAGGCGAAACGCGCCGGCGTGCGTTTCATCATCGCCGGCGCCTCGCCGCAGACGCGGCGCATGCTGATCAACCACGGCGTCAAGCGGCCGCTGGTGACCTTTGCCGCTTCGATCAAGGATGCGCGGGCGCAACTCAAAACCGCGCCCGTTGGCTGAGCCGGCAAATGTGCGCCGTCAGTCCAGACTGAGCACCTCGATCTCGCCCTCGTTCATCAGCGGCACATAGATCACGGATTTGCCGTCGGTGCCGATGTCGGCGCTGCCCGGCTTGAACTGCGCCACAGCCTCCGGCGTGCCGCCAACCTTGTAGCGATAGAGCCTGCCGGTCATGTAGGCGGTGGCGTAGATGCTGTCGCCGATGGCGACGACGCCATCGAGGTCGGCGAAGTTTTGCGCGCCGGGCAGCGGTGTGATTGCCTTGCTGGCGAGATCGACCGACAGCAGGCCGCCGGGCGCGGCAGTGCTGAAGTCCGGCTTGATGCCCTTGCCCCAGGACGCCACGATCAGCCGGTCGCGATCGGCAAAGATGCCGTTGGGTGCGGCGAGCTTCGCATCCTTCACGAAAAGTTCCGGCTTGTCGCCGTCAATGCGGTAGATCGCATCGGCAAGCATGTCGGTGACATAAACCTTGCCCGAACTGTCCGATGTCACGTCATTGAGGAAAACGGCGCCGGGCACATCGATGGTCGAGATGAGCTTGCCGCTGGCGAGATCGACGATGCGCACCTTGGTGATGTCGGCGACGTAGAGCTTGCCGCCGGAGATCGCCGAGCCCTTCGGTGCATCCATGCCGGCGGTCCAGTGCCGGCTAACGACCTTGCCGTCCAGCGATAGCACCGAGAGATAGCCGTTGCCGTCGGCTTCACCGGGATTGCCGACGATGTTGGAGACGATGATGCGGTGGTTGGCGGCATCGAACAGCGCCGATTCCGGTTGCTCGAAGCCCGAGGCGCGCCAGAGTTCGGCGGCCTCGGCCGCAGGCACGAGCGCGATAGCGAAGGCGGCGAGACAAATAGAGGGGATGAGGGTTTTCATGGCCAGGTCTCCTGTGATGGATGGCGGAGAGCTAGGCGTTTCGATACTTTTCCGGAAGGACGATTCGAGCTAGTATCGGAAACCGATACGAAATGGCGCAAAAGAGGTGCATTCCATGAACAGTCTGATCTTCGAGGCGCTGAAGCGGACGCTGAAGGCCAAGGGCGTCACGTATCGTGAGCTTGCCGGGCGGATGGGCGTTTCCGAGCCGACGGTCAAGCGCATCTTCCACGAGCGCAACTGCAAGCTCGACCGTCTCGTCGGGATCTGCGCTGCCGCCGGCGTCGAGCTGGAAAACGTGCTGGGGTCGATGAACCGGGGGCCGGGACCGGTCAACCGCATCGCGCCGGAGGTCGAGCGCAAGCTTGCCGGACGGCCGGCGTTGCTGTTCATCTTCGTCATGCTATCGGAGAAATTCACGCCCGAGGGCGTCATGCGCTCGCAGGGCTTGAGCGAAGCGTCGATGTTCCTCTACCTGCGCGATCTCGAAGCGCTCGGCCTCATTGCGCTGGGCAGCGGGCTGTCGGCACGGCTGCTGGTCGACACACCGATCCAGTGGAATTTCGAAGGGCCGCTCAGGCCGCTGTTCGAGATGACAAACAAGAATTTCATCGGCTGGGCGATCACCCATCTGGAGCGGGAAGCGACCTTCGTCTCTTTCTCCAGGCGGATGCGGCCGGAGACGGCGGAGATGGTGAAGCGCGAGGCGGAGGAACTGGCCGAGCGCGCCAAACTGCTCGCCCATCACGACCAGCACACGACGCCGGAAGACGGGCTGACCGGCTACAAATGGACGTTTGCTTTTGGCGCAACCCCGTTTCCGGCGATCATGCCGATCGGCCCGCACCCCAGGGATGCCGGCCGCGTTTCAAAAACGAAACCATGATAGAGTTCGCGCGCTGATTTGCCAGACTGTACGGGGCGGGTTTGCCGAATGCGTGACCGTCCCCGCAAAATCGAAGTGATCCTATGCCGACCGCGCCAACACTTGAACTTCGCCGCTATTCGCGCCTGAAAAATTTGCGGGAGCGCGCAGAACGCCAGGGTGCTGCATTGCAGTTCTGGGCGCGCACGGCATCGCTCGCCGTGATCTCCTGCTTCTTTTCATTGATCAGCCGCTGGGATGCCTCGCTGCTCTTCGTGCTGGCGGGCCTCGCGCTGTTCCAACTCGTCGGCCTGATCCAGTTTCGCTTTGCGCGCCGTCGCAACGCGCCATGGTGGATCGGTTACCTCGTCGGTACGCTGGACATCATTCTGTTGACCGTTCTGCTGGTAACGCCCAACCCGTTTTCCCTCGAGGTCGCGCCGGCCGCGATGCAACTGCGCGAGGGCAGCTTCAAATTCCTGCTGATTTTCGTATGCCTTGGCGCGCTGACCCTTTCGACACGATTGGCGCTCTATCTCGGCGCGCTCGCGGCCTTGACGTGGACGATCGGGGTGGGATGGGTGGTTTTTCATGCGGGAACCGTCATTCCGGCAACGAACCTCTATTCGCTGCCGCTGACAGAGCGACTGAATCTCTATCTCAACCCCAATTTCGTCGATACGTTCGCGCAGGCGACCAATGTGTTGGTTGTGCTGATTATCGGCGCGATCATGGCGCTGGTCGTCTCTCGTTCCCGACATCTGTCGGAAGACTATGTCAAGGCGGAGCGCGCCCGCGCCAATCTCGCCCGGCATTTTTCGCCCAATGTCGTCGACCAGCTCGCCACGGATGACGAGCCCTTCGGCCCGGTCCGCCGGCAGGATATCGCGGTGCTGTTCGCCGACATCGTCGGCTTCACACACTATTCCGAGGATCATCCGGCCGAAGCAGTGTTCGAACTACTGCGTCAGTTCCACCGTCGCATGGAGCAGGTCGTTTTCGACCACCATGGCACCGTCGACAACTATATCGGCGATTGCATCATGGCGACCTTCGGGGTTCCGCAAGCCAGCCATGACGACGCAACCCGGGCCATCCGGTGCGCTGAAGCGATGATCGCCGCTATCGAAGACTGGAATGTCCAGCGTGTGTCCAGAGGATATCCGCCGCTGGACGTTCGGATCGGTGCACAATATGGCGCCGTCGTCCTCGGCGCGGTCGGCAGCGAGCGCAACCTGTCCTTCGCGGTGGTGGGCGACACCGTCAACGTCGCCAGCCGTTTGCAGGCGCTCTGCCGGGAGCTTCAGGCGAATATTTGCTTTGGGTCACGACTGATTGAGGCCGCGAAGGCGGAATCGCCCACGACACGGTTGAATGCGCGCGACCATGGACCGGTTAGCATCCGCGGCCGGGACGAACCGGTCCATGTCTGGGTCGAACACAGAGCCGAAAACCAGGGCGCTATTGCGGTTTCGGCGTGATGCAGGCCGCCATGTGAGACGCCTGCACCTCGGCAGGATGGACGCCAGAAACCTCGACAGGATCGCGCCCGCCAGCGTGCGCAAAGCTGGCCCGTTCGAGAGCGACTTTCGCTGCCGCATCGATGCGGTTTGGTCGAAATGGTTAGCCGTGCGTTTTCAAATGCAGCATCGGATGGTGTTCGTAGTGCCCGGCGCCATTCTTCACGATCGGGTCCTCCGAGGTGATCGCCTCTATGTCCAGATCATCGGCAATCCGATAGAGCGACACCCCATAACCGCCAGCCGGGTCCATCACGGGGCCGTGCGCGACGATAAGCCTCTTTTCAAGCAGGTCATCCAGGAATGCTCCGTGCTGCTTCATCCACTCTTCCTCATCGGTGGTCATCGTTGCCAGAAAGTCGGAACGCGGCGGAATATATTTGCACAAATAGGACTTCATTCGTCGCTCCTCGGCGAAAGGAGGCTCGCCTGCCGGACTGGCCTGGCGATGCCGTGATTTTAGATCAATCGGCCACGCCCATCTGCTTGCGGAAGCTCTTGTCGAACCTGTTTTCGGGCACGAAGCGCCGCATGAAGCGAAGACGGCCTGCCGTTTTGCCAGGCGTATAGCGCATGCTCGGCGTCTTTTCGGTGGCTGCCTGTACCACTTTGTCGGCCACGGCTTCCACCGGATCGCCGCTCGCGATTCTGTTGCGCCAGGTCGAATTCATGGCTGAGCGCCCCTGTTCGTAGACGCCGGAAATCCGGTCAGGCTGTTCGGCGTTCTCTTCCAGTCCGGTGCGGGTGAAGGCGGGCTCGACAAGGGAAACCCTGATGCCGAACGTTCGAAGTTCGTGATCGAGCGACTCGGAATATCCTTCGACTGCGTGTTTGGTGGCGGTGTAGAGGGCGGTGAATGGCCCCGGCAGGAAACCGGACACCGAACTGATGTTGATGATCCGGCCCTCGCCCTGTCTGCGCATGATGGGCAGCACTTCATTGGTCATGCGAACGATGCCGAAGACATTTATGTCGAACAGGCTTTGGGCTTGAGCGACCGATGATTCCTCGGCGCCGCCGATCAGGCTGCGGCCCGCATTGTTTACCAGTACGTCGATCCGGCCGGCGAGGGCGACAACTTGCTTGATGGCGTCTCTGACGGACCCATCATCGGTGACGTCGCAAGGGACCATGTGAATGCCCTGACGCACTTCGTTGGGCGCAGCTCGGCGGCTGGTGCCGAACACGCGATACCCCGCCCGGATGAGCGCAAGTCCGGCCGCATGCCCGATGCCACCCGAAGCGCCGGTGATCAGCGCGATCTTCTCGGCGCGCGACTGAACTTGTGTCATCTCAACTTTCCTGCGTAATGATTATGATCGTAATCATTGGGTGATAATGACCGCCATAATCATTGTCAGCGCCTCCGCCACGTCTTATATGTCGATCATCATCAATAGGAGAGGATGCGGTCGTGAAGGTGAGCAAGGAGATGGTCGAGTTAAATCGAGAGCGGGTCATCGATACCGCCGCAAAGCTCTTCCGCGAACAAGGGATCGACGGGATCGGCATTGCCGATCTGATGAGCGCGGCCGGGCTTACCCACGGAGGCTTCTACCGACAATTCAAGTCGAAGGACGACCTCATCGTTCAGGCCATGCAGCGGGCCTTCAGTGACATGAGCGCCGATCTATCCGCCCGGCTCGCTTCGACCGATACTCCGTTTGAGACGCTCGTGCGCCACTACATCTCGGACCATCATCGCGACAATCCGGGGCACGGATGCAGCCTCACCGCACTGGCGGCCGATGCCGCCCGGCACGACGATCCAGCGCTTCGATCGTTCTTCGGAAGCATCGTCAGCAATTATATCGCGTTGATCATTTCACTCCTGCCTGGAAGCGACCCGGCCGCGAAGCGGAGTGCCGCGATCGCATTCCTAGCGGAAATGGTCGGATCGGTGATCCTCTCCCGCGTCGTGCCCGATCCGACGCTTTCCGCTGAGATCATCGACACTGTCTCGAATGATCTCATAGGGCGCCACTCGCCATCGGCGCCGGTTTGAATGGTTGCTATTCGGCGGCCTTCGCCTCAGCGGCCCTATCTTCCCAGGTCACCGCCCGGTAGTCGAAACCAAATTCCAGCGTCGGTTTCACGATGCGGAAGAAGGGCGACAGGTCGAAGTCGCGCGGCGTGTAGAGCGAGTGGTGGCGGATGTGCAGGATTTCGCGGCGCGAATAGTTCGACTGCGCCGAGGCGCGGCCGGGCGCGCGGGTGATCTCGGGCAGGATCGGGTAGCGGATCTCACCATAGGCTTCGGCGATCAGCGTCGAGCAAATGGCGCGCGTCGGATCGCCGGAACCGAAAGCCAGCATGCGGCGGCGCCAGCGCACCGGCACCGGTGGCGTCGGCAGGAAAAAGCGCAGCATGTCGAAGATGTTCTTGAGATCGTATTTCAGGCCGAGCTTGCCGATCATGAAGGCGACGACATGGTCGCGGTCTTCCGGCGCCAGCCCGCTCGCCCGGCAGATACGGGTGTTGTAGGTGCGGTAGCGCGACAGCGGCACGGCGACACAGCCTTCGCCGAGCGTGACTTCGATCAGCGGACGCCGTTCCGATCCGTCCTCCGGTTCGGACAACGCATCGCCGATATAGAAGGCCGCATGCGACCAGGTCGACTGTGTCAGGTATTTGATGGCCGCGGAGATCTTCTGGTTGCCTTCGATGAGCAGGATGTCGCCGGGTTCGAGCGTGCGCCGCAACGTCTCGGCGTCGGACGGCGTGTAGGGCTCATAGCCCGAGGATTCGTCCTGCAGCCGGCCGGCAAGCCAGCGGCCAAGTCGGTCGAGAAGCGTGTCGCGCGGCGCGGTCATGGTAAAGTGTGACTAGCACGAGGTGACGTCCTCGGCCATGATCAACCGACCGGGACCTCTTTCGACAATACCGGGCCGGCGAGGTCGTCGCGCACATTGCGCGCGAGTTTCTTTGTCGAGCGCTTGGGGCTGTCGCCGAACAGCTCGGCCGCTCCGGCGAGGCAGCTCTTCTTCAGGCTTTTTTCCGAGCGCTTCAAAAGCTTGCCAAGAAGCCTTGTGTCCTGCGCATCGCCGAGCGGCTCACCGTCGGCCTTGAGCAACACGCGCATGACGAAGACGTCGTGCAGTTCGCCGAGCCTTTCGCCCAGTTCGTCGACCGTCTTGCGCCGCACCTTGATCGGCGTCGGCCACAGCCGGCCGAGCAGCGACAAATGCATCGAGTGGGTCTTGGCAGCCTTGCGCAGATCGTGGAAATCCTCTGCTTCGCCGCGCGATCCCGCCCGGTCCAGCGCCTTCCTGGCACGGCGCAAGGTCTTGCGAGCGCCTTCCGCAAGCACATCGGCTGCATGCTCAGGCAGATCGGGGAGCAGCAGCCGCTCTATCCTGATGAGGCCTTCCTCGCAGGCGGCGGTGGCCGCGCCTATGGCGGCGTCGAGGCCGGCGCCGGCATGCATTTCATGCTGGCGGGCAATCAGCCGGTCGCGCACGCTGTCGAGGCCGCCGCCGGCAACCTGCTCGGGAAAGGCGGCTGCCAGCCGGTCGACGGTCTCGACCAGCGCGGTCGCCTCGCGCGGCCCGGCAAGCAGCGCCGCCACCTGACGGTAGCATTGGTTCTCAGTCCGACAGAATGTTTCATTTCCGGAACGGACCAGCCGCAGCAAGGCGCGCGCGCTCTTCAGCCGCTTGCGGCATTTGTGCAATGCCTGCTCCGGCTGGTCGCGCGCGACGGCCAGATGGGCAAGCGCCTTGCCGATCTCCTCGCCAAGGATACGCCTGACCTCGCCGGTCAGCGGCAGGCGCGGATCGATGCGAAAGCTCATGCGGCGATCTCCGGAATCCCCCTAGAGCATGATGCCGAAAAGTGTGAAGCGGTTTTCGGACGACATCATGCTCCATCTCTTTTGATTTAGAGCCGGATTCCAATTTTAGGTCGACCCGACCTAAAATCATCCGGCTCTAGGGCGAGCGACGCGTTGTAAAATCTCTGCTCGCCGGTCACTTCGCGGCCGAGCCAATCAGGCAGCATTTCGTCAGGTACATCCTCCGGCGTCTCCAGTTCGGCCACCACAAGGCCGGCTAGAATCCCGCCGAAAACATCGACTTCGTAGAGATAGCCGCGATGCCTAACATGGTGGCGTGTCTTCTCGATGACATGTCCGATGGCGAAGGCCAGCATCTCCTCTGCGTCCGCCAGTGGAATTTCATATTCGTATTCGTCACGCTCGCGGATCTTGCTGCCGAATTTAAGCGTCAGCTTCGCCGAACTGCCGTCGCTGATGCGCACGCGCACGGTGCGGCCGGGTGTTGCGGCAAGATAGAACTGGCGAATGCGTATATTCGCCTCGGCCATTTCCAGCCATTCGGCGCTGGAGACCAGGAACTTGCGTTCGACTTCCTTGCCCATGGCCGCCCACTAAAGCGTCTGCGGCCCGACATGGCAAGCCGCCGCGGATAATCAATTGACTTTAATCAATCGATTGATTAAGTGCCCAGCATGATCAAAACCGTAGCCGATAAAACGCCCCGCCAGGAGACATCCCCCGCAGAGCAGACGCGCGCCGCACTCGTGCTTTCGGCGCTCAAGCTGTTCGGACGGCAAGGGTTCGACGGCACGTCGACGCGTGAGATCGCCGCCGAGGCCAAGGCCAACATCGGCTCGATCGCCTATCATTTCGGCGGTAAGGAAGGGTTGCGCGCGGCCGCCGCCGACCACATCGTCGAAACCATCCAGTCGGTTGCCGGCCAGGCGCTCGGCGGCACGCAATTGCCGGGTCAAGCCGGCCCGGAGGCGGCGAGGGCACAATTGTTCGCCGCGCTGGAAGCGATGGTGGCGTTTATCGTAGCCAGACCGGAAGCTGGCGATATCGTACAATTTGTACTTAGGGAATTGACGCATCCGACCGCCGCACTCGACCGCATCTATGACGGGGTGTTCGAACCGACGCATCGCCGCCTCTGCCAGATCTGGGAACAGGCGACGGGCGAGCCGGCCGAAAGCGAGGCCACCAAGCTCGTGGTCTTCACGCTGATCGGCCAGGTCATCTATTTCCGCATCGGTCGCGAAGCAGTGATGCGTCGTATGGGCTGGCGCGAGATCGGCAACACCGAGGCCGCCAAGGTGGTGGCGGCGGTGACAGGCAATCTTGGCGCCATACTGGCGGCCCGCAATCCGGTCGCCCGCAAGGAGGGCAAGCGATGAGTTTTCTCTGTTCCCTGCCTCTCGCGGCCAAGCTGTTCGGCGCCTGCGCGCCGGCAGCGCCGCTTGCCGTCGGCTATGTCGAGGGCGACTATGTCTTCCTGGCTCCGATCGAGGTGGCGCAGGTCGAGACCGTCGCGGTCAAGCGCGGCGACCGTGTTGTATCAGGCACGCCGGTGGTGACTCTCGAAAGCGCCGACGCAAAAATCGCCGTCGCCCAGGCAGGGGCCGCGCTCGCCCAGGCGCAGGCGCAGCTTGCCGACCTGCAGATCGGCAAGCGGCCGGAGGAGATCGCGGTGCTGAAGGCCGAGGTCGACATGGCCAAGGCCCAGGCCACGGATGCCAAGCGCAAATACGACCGCGCCGCCGACCTGTTCAAGCGTGGCGCCGGCACGCAGGCCGACTACGACACCGCCGCCGCGACGCTGGAGACCGCCAATGCGCAGGTCGGCCAGGCGCAGGCCAACCTTGCCGTCGGCGGTCTGCCTGCGCGTCCCGAAACGATCAAGGCGGCAGACAATCAGGTCAAACAGGCGCAGTCGGCGTTGAAGCAGTCTGAGTGGCGGCTGTCGAAGCGCGTGCTGGCGGCACCCTCGCCCGGCCGCATCAATGACGTCATCCGCAATCCCGGCGACACCGCCGGTCCGACCGCGCCTGTCATTTCGATGTTGCCGGACGGTGCGGTAAAGCTCAGCGTCTATGTCCCGGAAAGTGCGTTCTCGTCGATCAAGGTCGGCACGCTGCTTGTCGTCCATTGCGACGGCTGCGGGCCGGAGGTGAAGGCGCGCGTCAGCTATGTCTCGCCCGACCCGGAATTCACCCCGCCGGTGATCTACTCGCTCGAGAACCGGCAGAAGCTGGTCTACCTCGTCGAGGCGCGGCCTGAGGGCAAGGCGCAAGCGCTGCAGCCGGGACAGATCGTCGATGTCGAGCTGGCGGCCTCCGCAAAATGAACGCCATCGACGTTCATGGCCTGGTCAAGCGCTTCGGCGACAAGACTGTCGTCGACCATGTGACGATGACGGTGGCCGAGGGCGAGATCGTCGGCTTTCTCGGGCCCAACGGGTCCGGCAAGACGACGACCATCCGCATCATGTGCGGCCTGCTGACGCCCGACGAGGGCGAAGGTACGGTGCTGGGTTTCAACATCCGCACCGAGTCGCTCCGCATCAAGCGCGAAGTCGGCTACATGACGCAGAAATTCTCGTTCTACGAGGATTTGACGATCGGCGAGAATCTCGAATTCGTGGCGCGGCTCTACCGACTGAAGCCGGTCGAGGAGCATGTGTCGAAAACGCTGGAAGAGCTTGGCCTCACGAGCCGCCGCAACCAGCTCGCCGGCACGCTGTCGGGCGGCTGGAAGCAGCGGCTGGCACTGGCCGCCTGCATCATGCACAAGCCGAAGCTGCTGCTGCTCGACGAGCCGACCGCCGGCGTCGATCCGAAGGCGCGGCGCGAATTCTGGGACGAGATCCACCGGCTGGCGAGCGGCGGTCTGACCGTGCTGGTGTCCACCCACTACATGGACGAAGCCGAGCGCTGCCACCGCATCAGCTACATCTCCTACGGCAAGATGCTGGCCACCGGCACGGTGGACGAGGTGGTGACGAATGCCGGTCTGACCACCTTCGTGCTGCAGGGACCGCGCCTCGACCAGGTCGCCGATGCACTCAGGGACCGGCCCGGCGTCGACCAGGTGGCGCCGTTCGGCGCGACGCTGCATGTCGTCGGCTCCGACAAGGCAAAGCTCGAAAAGGCGCTCGCCGATGTCGAGAAGGAGCACAAGGGCGTCAGCGTAAAACCCGGCGAGACCAGCCTCGAGGACGTCTTCATCCAGTTCATGTCCGGCTCGAAGGACAATATGGCATGAACAGCGTCTTCTCCTTCGCCAGGCTCGGTGCGCTGCTGATCAAGGAATTCATCCAGATGCGGCGCGACCGCATCACCTTCGCCATGATGCTGGGCGTGCCGCTTTTGCAGCTGGTGCTGTTCGGCTACGCCATCAACAACGATCCCAAAAGCCTGCCTGCCGCACTGGTGGCGACCAGCAACGACCCCTACACCCGCGCCATTGTCGCGGCCCTGCAGACGACCGGCTACTACCGCTTCGACCATGTTGCGCAAAGTGCCGAGGCTGCCGAATTCCTGATGGCGCGCGGCGATGTCGCCTTCGTCGTCACCATCCCGGCCGATTTCGGCCGCCGGGTGGAGCGTGGCGACAATCCGCAGATACTCATCGAGGCCGACGCCACCGACCCGGCCGCCGCCAGCGGCGCCATCTCGACGCTAAGCAAAGTGGCCAGCCAGGCGCTGCTTCGGGCGCAAGGCATGCAGGAGGCGGCGAGTGAGGCCGCCAGGGGCCAGCTCGATGTGGTGGTGCACCAGCGCTACAATCCGGAAGGCATCTCGCAATACAACATCGTGCCCGGCCTGCTCGGCGTCATCCTGCAGATGACCCTGGTGATGATGACCTCGATCGCGCTGACCCGCGAGACCGAGCGCGGCACGATGGAAAACCTGCTCGCCATGCCGTCCAGCCCGTTCGAGATCATGCTGGGCAAGGTGCTGCCCTATCTGGTGGTCGGCGGCGTCCAGGTGGTGGTGGTGCTGGCGGCGTCGAAGCTTCTGTTCGCCATTCCTTTCACCGGCTCGATGTCGCTGCTGCTTACCGCCGTATTGGTGTTCGTGCTGGCGCTGGTGCTGCTTGGCTACACCATCTCGACCATCGCCCGCACGCAGATGCAGGCGCTGCAGCTGACCTTCTTCTTCTTCCTGCCGTCGATCCTGCTGTCCGGCTTCATGTTCCCCTATCGCGGCATGCCGGGCTGGGCGCAGACCTTCGGCGAGATTTTCCCGCTGACGCATTTTCTGCGCATCACCCGCGCGGTGATGCTGAAGGGCGCTGAACTGCCGGCGGTTGCGGGCGAGATCGCCTGGCTGGTCGGGTTCGTGGCCTTGTTTGCCGGCGTCGCATTGGTGCGGTTCAGGCGCACGCTCGACTGAGCGTTCAGGAATTGAGCGATCGTGGACCGCTGACGAACGGACTGCCCCTCACATAGAACCGCAGCGGGCGGTCCGCATCCTTCGTGATGCCGATGCGGATGCCTTGGCCGATGTCGCCGGGCTCGTGCTCGTCGGCTGCCAGCCATAGCGGGCCTTGGCGGCACAGATCGAGGCCGTCCAGCGAACGGTCGATCCGCAATGCCTGGGCGAGGCGCCCCGGCCCGCGCGCCAGGTCGCGCAGGCGCTCCACGCCCCGGTTCAGCCGCATGATGGCGATGCCTTCGAGCGGCTCCAGCGCCCGGATCAGCACGCCGGTGCCGGTGCCCGGCCCCTCGCTCGAGACATTGAGCATCCAGGAGACCCCATAGGCGAGATAGACGTAGGCGTGTCCGGGCCCAAGGAACAGCGAACGGTTGCGCGGCGTCATGCCGCGATAGCCGTGCCCGGCGGCGTCGCCGGTGACATAGGCCTCGGTCTCGACGATACGGCCGCTGACGATGCCTTCCGGCAGCTCCCGCACCACGAGCTTGCCGATGAGATAGCGGGCGAGATCGGCCGTATCATCAGGCAGTTCGGCACGATCGAGCGGATGGTGGCCGGTCATGCTACCGCCGCCGTGTTTCAAGGTATCCGTTCGACCCATTGCGCGCGCGACTGCCCCGGCTCGAACGGATCGCCGAAATACTGGGTCTCGCGAACCACCTTGCCATCGACGAAGTCCATGATGCTCACCGTATAGGACGGAATCCCGTCATAGGTCAGGACACATTCGGTGATCCAGAGGTCGCCTGACCCGGTGATCCGCCGCACGGCAAAGCGCTTCCGGTTGGGCTGCGTGGCGCGCGACGACTGGATGTTGTGCCGTCCGCTGATGCGCTCGCCTGATTGCGGATAATCGAGCACCGCGTCCTCGCGATAGATCTGATGCTCCGTCTCGAGATCATTGCATCGGAGGCAGCCCAATGGCGATCGAGAGCCGCCCTTATCTCAGCGTCTGCCATATCGGTTCTCAGGCCGCGGCCATGATCTCGGCATAGGTGGTGAAATCGACATTGCCGCCTGACAGCACGACGGCGACGCATTTGCCCGACAGTTCGATCTCGCCTGACGAGAGCGCCGCCAGCGCCACGCAGCCGCCGGGTTCGACCACCAGCTTGAGATGAGCCATGGCGTCGCGCACCGCCTGTGCGGCCGCCTTGTCGGAGACGGCGATGGCGCCGGCGAGGTTCTTGCGGTTGATCTCGAAGGTGATGGCACCGGGCTCTGCGGTGAGGATGGCATCGCAGATCGAACTGTGGCCGGGCTCGTTGGAAACCCTTTTTCCTTCGATCAGCGAGCGGCGGGTGTCGTCGAAATGCTCGGGCTCAACGGCCCAGACTGCTGTGGCCGGCGAGGCATCCTTGACGGCGATCGAAATGCCGCTCGTCAGGCCGCCGCCTCCACAGGGAATGACGACCGCATCGAGGCTGACGCCGAGCGCTTTTGCCTGGCGCATCAGTTCGAGACCGATCGTGCCCTGGCCGGCGATGATGGCCGGATCGTCGAAAGGAGGCACCAGCACCATGCCCTTGTCCATGTAGGGTCGCACCACCGTCATGCGGTCGTCGCGAAAGCGGTCGAACGGCACCACTTCTGCGCCCATCTTGCGAACATTGGCGATCTTCATCGCCGGCGCGTCGGCCGGCATGGCAATGACCGCCTTGACGCCGAACATGGCAGCCGCCGCGGCGACGCCCTGAGCATGGTTGCCTGAGGAGAAGGCGACGACGCCGCGGCTGCGCTCTTCTTCGCTCAGCGAAGACAGTTTGTTGTAGGCGCCGCGGAATTTGAACGAGCCGGTGCGCTGCAGCGTCTCCGGCTTGAACAGGATGCGGCCGCCGAAGCGTTTGTTGAGTTCCAGCGATTCGATCAAGGTCGTTTCGGCGATCAGGCCGGAGAGCCGCGCGGCGGCGGCATGGATGTCGGCGATGCCGGGAAGCGTGGTCATGGCGAAGTCCTGAAAGGGATGAGATCGGCGCATGGTGCACGCAAAGGCAGGCCACGCACCAATGAAAAAATGTGACCGTTACAAAGTTTGGCGGGCATGAGCGGCGACGAGGGTCAAACTGGCCCACCTCTCCCGCCTTTATCCGCCGGGCCGTATCGGCTAAGGGCGGGGGAGCAGAATCCCGGACCGCCAGACATGACCGCCAAGCCAAAACCCCTGTTCCTCGGTATCGACACCGGTGGCACCTATACCGATGCCGTGCTGTGGTCGGAACAAGGCGGGCCAAAAGGCAAGGTGCTGGCCAAGGCCAAGGCGCTGACCACGCGGCACGATCTTGCCGTCGGCATTTCCGGCGCGGTCGATGCGGTGCTGGGAAAATCGGCCACCGATCCGGCCGCGATCAAACTCGTGTCGATGTCGACGACGCTCGCCACCAATGCGCTGGTCGAGGGCCAGGGTGGGCGTGTGGCGCTCATCATGATCGGCTTTACCGGGGCCGACCTTGCGCGCGACGGGCTGAAGACGGCGCTCGGCACCGATCCGGTGGTGTTTTGTCCGGGCGGCCATGACGTGCACGGCAATGCGGCCAAGCTCGATCTGTCGGGGCTGGAAGCAGCACTCCCTGAACTCGGCGCCTCGGTGTCGGGCTTTGCCGTCTGCGCCTATTTCGCCACCCGCAACCCGGCGCATGAACTCGCCGCGCGCGACCTCATCCGTGAAAAGACCGGCCTCCCGGTGACCGCCAGCCATGAATTGTCGGCCAAGCTCGGCGGTCCGCGTCGCGCGCTCACCACCTTGCTCAACGCCAGGCTGATCTCGATGATCGACCGGCTGGTGGCGGCAACCGAAGGATTTTTGGAAGCCCGCAACATCGCAGCGCCCTTGATGGTGGTGCGCGGCGATGGCGCGCTGGTTTCGGCGGCGTTTGCCCGCCAGCGGCCGATCGAGACCATCCTCTCCGGCCCGGCCGCCAGCCTGGTCGGCGCCCGCCACATGACGGGCCTGGACAACGCCATGGTGTCGGACATTGGCGGCACCACCACCGATATCGCCGTGCTCGACGGCGGCCGTCCTCGGCTCGATCCCGAAGGCGCCACCGTCGGCGGCTTCCGCACCATGGTCGAGGCGGTCGCCATGCGCACTTTCGGCCTCGGCGGCGATTCCGAAGTGGCACTGGAAGATGGCGCGCTCAACCCGAAAATCCTGCTCGGGCCGCGCCGCCTGGTGCCGCTGGCGCTGGCCGGCATGATGCAT
The DNA here is from genome assembly GCF_000502615.1 of Mesorhizobium sp. LNJC405B00. Classification (NCBI taxonomy): domain Bacteria; kingdom Pseudomonadati; phylum Pseudomonadota; class Alphaproteobacteria; order Hyphomicrobiales; family Phyllobacteriaceae; genus Mesorhizobium; species Mesorhizobium sp. LNJC405B00. The sequence goes on from NZ_AYWC01000002.1 coordinate 317,919, forward strand.
GGTGTTTCCGTGACATCGGAGCTCGAGCGCCAGCTCAGGGCGCCTAACCCCGGCCGCATGGACGGCCGCTTTGCGCTGCGCACGGGCGTGCCGGACAGGCTCGCCGCCGGCCTGACCGCGCCCGAGGCGAAACTGTATGAACTCATTGGTGCCGTGCCGCTCGCCATCGACAGGCTGCTCACCTCGAACGCCCAGAACGCCACGCTGAACCGGCTGGTCTCGCGCGGTCTTGTGCATATCTCGGGCTTCACCCCTTCGGACGCCGCGCATGTGCTCGGCAAGCAGGCCAACTGGGACCCGCTTGCGGCCCGGCTCGGCGCCGAACTGTTTGCCCGCAAGCGCGACGGCCGCGGCCAGTACATCGCGCCGTCTCCGGAGGTGATTTCCGAACGCGTGCTGCTGACGCTGACGCGCTGGTCGGCCGAATACATTCTGGAGACCGCCTTTGCCGAAGACGGGCTGGATGGCGCCGCCACCGTCGCGCATGCGCTGGTGCAGCGCGCCGTCGATTCCCATCCCGGCATCGCAAGGCTCAGCGTCGCGCTCGATCGTCCGGTCATCGGCCTCGGCGCCTCGGCGCCGCTGCACTATGCCGGCTTGGCCGAGCTGGTCGGTAATGAGTGCGTTGTGCCGGAGGATACCGACGTCGCCAACGCACTCGGCGCCGTCGTCGGCCAGGTCCGCGTCTCGGCCGAAGCCCGCGTCAGCCAGCCTAAGGAAGGTTTGTTTCGTTTGGCGTCGGGGCAAACGGTGCGCGACTTCACGGACGAGGCCGAGGCGATCGCGGCAGCGGAGGCTGATGTGCGGGCGATCGTAGCCGCGCGCGCGAAGGATGCCGGCACGGATAATGCCGAGATCGACGTTTCGACCGAGTTCAAGGTGTCTACGGTTGAGGCCCAACGGATGTTTATCGAAGCGCATGTGGTGGCGGTTGCATCGGGTCGGCCGAGGATTGCGGTTTAGGTGATCTCCCCCACGAGGGGAGAGATCAGCAGCTTCAAATTCCCCGCCTTCACCCTAAGCTGAATTGACCCTTCACCCCTGACATGCCAAAGGCCGCAAAGCCTTTCATCTGGAGAAGCCCTGATGACCGATCGCGTCGAGATCGCCGGATTGCGGATTGCCCGCGAACTGCATGACTTTGTCGGCGAAGCGCTGCCGGGTACCGGCATTGCCGCCGACGCCTTCTGGAACGGCTTTTCGGCTATCGTCCATGATCTCGCGCCGAAGAACCGGGCGTTGTTGGCCAAACGCGACGCCATGCAGGAACAGATCGACGCCTGGCACCGCGCCAATGGCGCGCCCATCGACATGGAGGCCTACAAAACCTTCTTGCGTGAGATCGGCTATCTCGTGCCCGAAGGGCCGGCCTTTTCCGTGTCGACCGACAATGTCGACCCCGAGATCGCCACGGTTGCCGGGCCGCAGCTGGTGGTGCCGGTGATGAATGCGCGTTATGCGATCAACGCCGCCAATGCCCGCTGGGGCTCGCTCTATGATGCGCTCTACGGCACCGACGCCATTGCCGAGACCGGTGGCGCCGAGAAGGGTAAAAGCTTCAACCCCGTGCGCGGCGCCAAGGTGGTTGCCTGGGCGAAGAGTTTTCTGGACGAGTCCGTGCCGCTCACCTCGGGCAAATGGGCCGGCGTGAACGGGCTGACGGTTTCGGGTGGCACCTTGCGGCTCGGCGCCGGCGCCGGCGGCACCACGCTGGCCAACCCGAAACAATTTGCCGGCTATCGTGGCGACGGCGCCAACCCGGAAGCCATCCTGCTGGTCCAGAACGGCCTGCACATCGAGATCCTCATCGACCGCACCAACCAGATCGGCCGCACCGACCCGGCCGGCATTGCCGACGTGATCCTGGAATCGGCGCTGACCACCATCCAGGACTGCGAGGATTCGGTCGCGGCGGTGGATGCCGAGGACAAGGTCATCGTCTACCGCAACTGGCTCGGCCTGATGAAGGGCGATCTGGCGGAGGAAATCAGCAAGGGCGGCAAAACCTTCACGCGCAAACTCAATCCGGACCGCGCCTGGACCGCGCCCAGTGGTGGCGCGCTGAGCTTGCCTGGCCGCTCGCTGATGCTGGTGCGAAACGTCGGTCACCTCATGACCAATCCGGCCATCCTCGACCGCGATGGCAACGAGGTGCCGGAAGGCATCTTGGATGCGGCGATGACGGCGCTGATCGCGCTGCACGATGTCGGGGCCAACGGGCGCCGGATGAATTCCCGCGCGGGCTCGATGTATGTGGTGAAGCCGAAGATGCATGGGCCGGAGGAAGTCGCCTTCGCAGTCGAGATTTTCGACCGCGTCGAAGCGCTGCTCGGTATGGCCAAAAACACCATCAAGATGGGCATCATGGACGAGGAGCGGCGCACCACCGTCAACCTCAAGGAGGCGATCCGCGCCGCCAGGGAACGCGTCGTGTTCATCAACACCGGCTTCCTCGACCGCACCGGCGACGAGATCCACACCTCGATGGAAGCCGGCCCGATGATCCGCAAGGGCGACATGAAGCAGGCCGCCTGGATTTCCGCCTATGAGGCGTGGAATGTCGACGCCGGGCTCGAATGCGGGCTGGCCGGCCATGCCCAGATCGGCAAGGGCATGTGGGCGATGCCCGATCTGATGGCGGCGATGCTGGAACAGAAGATCGCGCATCCCAAGGCCGGCGCCAACACCGCCTGGGTGCCGTCGCCGACGGCGGCGACGTTGCACGCCACGCACTATCACAAGGTCGATGTCCATGCCGTCCAGGCGGCGCTCAAGAGCCGGCCGAAGGCGAAGCTCGATGATATATTGTCCGTGCCGGTGGCGGTGCGGCCGAACTGGACCCCCGACGAGATCCAGCGCGAGCTCGACAACAATGCGCAAGGCATTCTCGGCTATGTCGTGCGCTGGATCGACCAGGGCGTCGGCTGCTCGAAAGTGCCCGACATCAACGATGTCGGCCTGATGGAAGACCGCGCCACGCTGCGCATCTCCTCGCAGCACATCGCCAACTGGCTGCACCACAAGGTCTGCTCCGAAATCCAGGTGATGGATTCGCTGCGCCGCATGGCGGCGATCGTCGACCTGCAGAACGCCGGCGACCCGCTCTACCGCCCGATGGCCACCGATTTCGACAATTCCATCGCCTTCCACGCCGCCTGCGACCTGGTGTTTAGAGGCCGCGAACAGCCGAATGGCTATACGGAACCGGTGCTGCACGCACGGCGGCTGGAGCTGAAGGCGAAAGAGCGGGCGAATTAGCGCCTGCGTTTCCCTCCCCCTTGAGGGGAGGGTGGCCCGAAGGGCCGGGTGGGGTCCTGCGTGAAGTGCGCCGACTCCCTTCGGACGACACTACAAGCAATGTCATCGCAGAGGCCCTTTCTCGGCTCGGCTTCAAAAAAAAATCGAGCATTCTTCGGCGACCCCACCCGGCCGCTTCGCGGTCACCTTCCCCTCAAGGGGGGAGGATTACGCCGCCTGCGCTACCCGCTCCGACATCATGCGGTAGGAAATCGCCTCGGCCAGGTGAATTCGGCCGACGGTTTCGCTGGCGTCGAGGTCAGCCAGTGTGCGCGCCACTTTGAGCACGCGGTGATAGGCGCGCGCAGAAAAGCCGAGTTTCTCGCTGGCGTCTTTCAGCAGCGACAGGCCTGCTGCGTCCGGCGCGGCGATGTCCTCGATGACAGAAGGCGAGCAATGGGCGTTGGTGGTGGCGCTGGTGACGCCCAGCCGCTCGAAACGTTCGCGCTGGATGGTGCGGGCGCGCGCCACGCGCTGGGCGACGGCTGCACTTTTCTCCGCTCGGTCGGGCCGGATCAGGTCGGCGGCCGAGACCGCCGGTACCTCGATCCTGAGGTCGATGCGGTCGAGCAACGGGCCTGAGATGCGCGCCTGGTAATCGGTGCGGCAGCGTTCGCCGCGCAGGCAGCGATAGCCGGGCTCGCCGGCCATGCCGCAACGGCACGGGTTCATCGCCGCCACCAGCTGGATGCGGGCCGGATAGGTGACGCGGTGGTTGGCGCGCGCGATCATGCAGTCGCCGGTCTCCAGCGGTTGGCGCAGCGCATCCAAGGTCTGCGGCGTGAATTCGGGAAACTCGTCGAGGAACAGCACGCCGTTATGGGCAAGCGATACTTCGCCCGGCCGCGCCCTGATGCCGCCGCCGACCATTGCCGCCATCGAGGCCGAATGGTGCGGGGCGCGGAACGGCCGCCGGTCGGTGAGCTTGCCTTCGCCGAGCTCGCCGGCCACCGAGGCGATCATCGAGACTTCCAGGAGTTCCTTCGGCGCCAGTGGCGGCAGGATCGAAGGCAGCCTTTGCGCCAGCATCGATTTTCCCGAGCCGGGAGGCCCTACCATCAAGAGATTGTGGCCGCCGGCCGCCGCCACTTCCAGCGCCCGCTTGGCGCTTTCCTGGCCCTTGATGTCTGAGAGGTCGGGCAGGTCGCGCGCCGAGACATGAATGCCGGGCTCGGGTCGCGACAGCACCTGCGTGCCGCGAAAATGATTGGCGATGGCAATCAGGCTGCGCGGCGCCAATATGTCGAAATCCTTTCCCGCCCAGGCCGCTTCCGGCCCGCAGCCGAACGGGCAAATCAGGCCTTTGCCCTCGGCATTGGCGCCGATCGCCGCCGGCAGGGCGCCTGCAACCGCGGCAATGGTTCCGTCGAGCGACAATTCGCCGAGCACGACATAGGAGGCCAGCATGTCGCCCGGAATGGCGCCGAGTGCTGCCATCAGGCCGAGCGCGATCGGCAGGTCGTAATGGCTGCCTTCCTTGGGCAGATCGGCTGGAGCGAGGTTGACCGTCACCTTCTTCGACGGCATCGACAGGCCCGATGCATGGAGCGCCGCCTGCACGCGCTCGCGGCTTTCGGCCACCGCCTTGTCGGCCAGCCCGACGATCTGCATGCCGACCTTGCCCGGCGCAATCATCACCTGGACATCAACCGGCACGGCCTCGATGCCCTGGAAAGCCACCGTGCGAACCCGCGCCACCATCTTGCTCTGCCCCCGGATACCGGCTCGCCTCGGCCTTGTGGTTCAGACCGCGAGCGACGTCAGGACAAGACAACCATAGATTTCAGGCCAAGGCAAGAACATTACAGGAACATGCATTCGTGGTGGTTGCAGCGCGCTGTGCCGGTTGCAAAAACGGAAGATGGTTAAGCAAAATGGAACGGCTGCTCCGCCTCCTCGACCGCGTTTAACAAGGGCGACTAGGCCCTTCGGCAATCTGAGGGTGTTGCTTCTAAGCGGTGATGAAGGCATCGACCGAACCTGAAAGCGATCGATCGATCGCGACCTGCGGTGGAAGCCACTCCATGACAGGATATCTGAAAGGCCAAGGCAGGGCGATCCGGCGCGAAGAGCCGCTCTCCAGAAAAATCTCGTTTACAAGGTCTATGAACCGCCCGCGGTCTCGTTCGATTCGTTTCAAAGTTTGCGAACGAATGTAATCCCGGGGAATTCGTCGCTCCTTCAGCGCTAAGACAGCCTCCGCGATGGATCGAGGATCGGGTGGAACTGTGAGCGAATAGTCGTCATCCAGATAAAGGTCTCGGCCGCCATGGTTCGGCGTCGTGACCACTGGAAGGCCCGCGAGAAGATATTCCGTGCTGGCGAACATTGGTCCTTCCAGGTGAGAGAGACAGATTCCCACGGCTGCACGATTTAGATGCGTGTTCACCTGAGCCGGTGCCAATCGGACCGGCTTGCCGGTGCCGTCAAACTCGTTGATAAAGACGTGATGCGGCGCGAGCTCCCTATGCCGATTTATTCGCGCTCTTTCCGACTCCGTCGTGGAGGATCCGCTTGAATCTCGATAGAAGACAAATGCGCAACGCTGGATGCCAAGCGACAAGTCATGGCGCTTCCACGGAGCCAGCTGCGCATTGTAGATTGCATCAAATTCTACAGGGACGTCATCGAGAGGCCTGAATATGTGTTCGGAGGTTGTTGACGTCTTGTTGTGCAGGACGGCGGCCTCGCCGGACTGGTTCAACAGATCAGCCTCTGCCTGAGTGTTGGATAGGAAGATTAGCGAGTGACGGGGGTTCTTGAGTCTATGCAGAACGGCATAGGTCCGGATGGTTTTGACGCTAGCACTGTTTTCGACGGACCAGGTTGGCGAGATGAGAAACCAGGCGCGGTGGCTGCGTGGACGGAAAGGCATATGACTTGCTAATCCGAGCGGCGTACCGGACATTCCCGAATAGGATATGAACGGATCGTCCGACAGCAAACTGGCCTGAAGAGCAGGTTGCGACTTCGCGGAAGGGTGCCCTTTTCTGAGGTTGTGGCCATGACGCAGCATGGCTCTGACAATCTCGAATTTGGTAGGAGGGCGATACCCGTGCTGTAGGGTCAACATGCGTCAATTGCGATCTTGAGTGCGGAGAAAAACTCGCTTCGATAGAGAGAAATTTGGCAAAGAAACACCGCCATTTGATCGACGGAATATCTCAGGCGATCAAATCTGGTGTACGGAGAAGCGCCTCTTGAAAGAAAACATCGTCCCAAGCGGAGCTGGTTCTCACATCGCGCTACCAACCGTATCCGTTGCGTAGGCTGTTTCAATCAAGAGGCATTCATCGACACTGCGATCCGATCCGTAGCGGCGCAGACATACACTGCGTTCGAATGCGTGGTGGTCGATGATTTTTCGACCGACGGTTCCCGCCGAAGGATTGAAGAGTGTCTGTCCCAGCTTGGCGACAGTCGTTTCCGCTTTCTGCCCCGACTGCAAAATGGCGGGCAGTTGACAGCAATGATGACCGGGCTTGACGCGACAGCCGGGCCCCTGATCTCCTTTCTTGACGGTGACGATGCTTGGCATCCTGACTTCATAGAATGCCATGTGAGAGCGCATCTCAGCCAAACCCGTATCGCGGCAATGTCGAGCTCCGATGAGGTGGTGATAGATACGGCCGGCAACCTGCTTGCGGGCGGTCATCCCGTATTCCACCTGAACGATCGATGCCGAAAATGAGCGGCTACCTGCATGTCGACACCGAAGCTGACCCGACATTATTATTTATTGATCGGGGTACCGTGGGTTGGTTTTGGTCAACCACATCGGGGATGATGTTTCGTCGAGCTCCGCTTGAAATCATGCGTCCATCCGATCCGGACGAAATAAAGATATGTGCCGATGGTTATATGGCTCGTGCCGCCCATATAATCGGCGGAACCGTGAGGATTGGGCGGGCTCTTGGCAGTTATCGGCTTCACGGCGGCAATGGCTGGGCGGACGGGCGCATCCTGGGTACCGGAGTTGGCCTCGGCAGGATGTCGCCTGATACTGAAATAGCGATACGGCGGGCACTGGCCAATCGTTGGTGCGAAGTGGCGCCGGGACTGGAGCATTTAATCTCCCGCCACTCAATGCGCAGGACCTTGGTCGACCTGATCGGACTGTCTGCAGCTTTTGCATTGCTGGAAAAGAACTCCGACGCGGGTTTTCTGCTGAAAGACTGGGCAACACCACAGCGAAAATTGCAGACCAGACTTATCGGTCTCCTTCCTCCGAAACTGAGGCCTCGGCGCTTCCGGGACATAGTTTGATTTGATGAGCCGCTTGCTCGGCAGTCTTACCCGATAAAGAGCATCCTTCGATGCTTCTCTGGACCCACCAAAGTCCTCCGTAGCAACGCACACTACGCGGCCGAATTGCGCCGCATTTCCTCCACCGCGTCCCAGAACAGGCTGGCGATATCCGCGCCACCAAAGCGTTGCACTTCGCGCACGCCGGTTGGCGAGGTCACGTTGATCTCGGTCATGTAGTCGCCGATCACGTCGATGCCGACCAGGATGAAGCCGCGCTCTTTCAGCGACGGGCCGATGCGGGCGCAAATCTCGCGTTCGCGCTCCGTCAGCTCGGTCTTTTCGGCGCGGCCGCCGACATGCATGTTGGAGCGAGAATCGTGGTCGGCCGGCACGCGGTTGATGGCGCCGACCGCCTCGCCGTCGATCAGGATGATGCGCTTGTCCCCCTTGCGCACATCCTTCAGATAGCGCTGCACGATGTACGGCTCGCGGGACAGCTGGGCGAACATTTCGAGCAGCGAGGCAAGGTTGCGGTCGTCCTCCTTGAGATGGAAGATGCCGGCGCCGCCATTGCCATAGAGCGGCTTGACGATGATGTCGCCGAATTCCTTGCGGAAGCCCGCGACCTCCTGGGGATCCTTGGTGATCAGCGTTTCGGGCATCAGATCGGGGAATTCGGTGACGAAGATCTTTTCCGGGCTGTTGCGCACCCAGGCCGGGTCGTTGACGACCAATGTCTTCGGGTGAATGCGCTCCAGAATATGCGTGGTGGTGATGTAATTCATGTCGAAGGGCGGATCCTGGCGCAGCAGGATCACATCCATCTCCGACAGGTCGGTGCGCACCTTGTCGCCCAGCGTATAATGATTGCCCTTCTCGTCGCGGAGCTTCATCTCTTCGATGCGGGCAAACACCTTGCCGCCCAGCATCGACAGCCGGTCGGGCGTGTAGTGGAACAATTGGTGGCCGCGCCGCTGCGCCTCCAGCGACAGCGCAAACGACGTGTCGCCGGCAATCGAGACGGTGGAGACATGGTCCATCTGGACGGCGATCTTCAGGGGCATCTTCTGGTCTCCAGCAGGCTCTGTCGCCGATATACGGAACTTGGCGGCTTCTGCCAATCGCGCTTGCTTGGCCCAGACCTTTAACGGTCGAAGACCAGCCGGGAGTAACCGACGAAGGACAGCGCCATGGCGACCAGCGAAGCGACGGCAAGTGCCGCCAGCGGCGGCATTGCCGGCAGCGCGAACAGGATGGCGCAGTAGACGAGATAGTTGACAATGCTGGTGGCGATGCCGACGCCGCCATAGCGCGCGCCCTCCTGCGCCACGCCGCGGCTCGACGGCGAAAAGGTCAGGTGCCGGTTGATCTGCCAGGTGACGCACAGCGCAAAGCCGATCGACAGGACACGGGCGACGGAGGGACCGAGCGGCGTCACCGCCAAGAGCAGCCAGAGCGCCGCGGCATCGGCGACGAAACCGACGCCGCCGGCCAGGACGAAGCGGGCGAGCCGGCTCACGGCCTCAGGCGGCCCGGGGCGTCTTGCCCGGTTCGGCCTTCGCTGTTTCGCTCGTGCGTTCGCGCCGTTCGACCCGGCCCGACGGGACGGAGAGATAGAAAATGCGCTTCTGCTCGGCGCGTCCGCGCGATACCGAATCGAGGATCAGTCCGGTCACCATCGCAAGCATCGACAAGAGCAGCAGGCCGACCGACAGCACCCAGGTCGGCATGCGCGGCACGAGGCCGGTCTGGGCGAATTCGATCAGCACCGGCGTCATCAGGGTAAGGCTCGATGCCAGGAAGAAAATGGCGAAGGCGCCGAAGAAGCGCAGCGGCTGCGTCTCCTTCATCAGCATGGCGAACATCCACAGGATCCTGGCGCCGTCGCGATAGGTCGACAGCTTCGACGACGATCCCTCAGGCCGGCGGCCATAATCGAGCGCGATCTCGCTCACCGGCAGTTTCAGCTGCGAGGCATGCACCGACATTTCGGTCTCGATCTCGAAGCCGCCGGAAACCGCGGGAAAGCTCTTGACGAAACGCCTCGAGAAGACGCGGTAGCCGGAGAAGATGTCGGTGAAGTCGGTGCCGAACAGCCGCTTGTAGAGGCTGTTGAAGATGCGGTTGCCAAAGGCATGGCCGGAACGGCCGGCATCGTCGGTGACGCCGCGCCTGGTGCCAACCACCATGTCGCAGCGCTCGGTCTGCAGGATGTTGATCAGCAGCGAGGCATCTTCCGGCGCATAGGTGCCGTCGCCATCGGCCATCAGATAGATGTCCGCATCGATGTCGGCGAACATGCGCCGCACGACATTGCCCTTGCCCTGGCGCGGCTCGCGGATGACGATGGCGCCGGCCGCGCGGGCCTTTAATGCCGTCAGGTCGCGCGAATTGTTGTCATAGACATAGATCTCGGCCGATGGCAGCGTCTCGCGAAAGCGCCGCACCACCTCGGCGATGGTCAGTTCCTCATTGTAGCAAGGCAGGAGCACGGCAATGGCCGGCTCATGGCGGACTTCGTGCGGCATTTCCGTCTCCCGACGCCCGGCGGAGCCTCCGGCCGCGCTCATATGCGGCCTCGCTCAGGCGACTTTACTATTTATTGAAGCTGTTAAGGCTAGGTTTAAGGCCGCAGTCTTTCCGACGAAGGTCATGATGATGAACGCAGCCAAGGCGGGTGCTTCCTCCTGGAAGTCCGATATGACGCTGGCGCTGCTTGCCATGCTGGTGGTGCTGGCCGTCAATGCCGCCACGGGCTTTCGCGAATTGAGCAATGCCGGCGGCGACAATGACAGCCTGCTGCGGCTGGTCGAGGTTCGCGACATGCTGGCCGGCCAGGGCTGGTTCGACCTGCATCAGTACAGGATGGGGCCGGAAGGCGGTTTCGTCATGCACTGGTCGCGGCTGGTCGACGCACCGCTCGCCGCCATCATCCTCGCCGCCTCGGCGCTGACCGGCAGCATGGCCATGGCCGAAGCGATCGCACAGGTGCTGTGGCCGTCGCTGCTGTTTTGCCTGGCGGTGTTTTTTACGGCCCGTGCGGCACGCAGCTTCGCCGGCGTCGGCGCCGTGCTGCCCGCTATCGTCATCGGCGCGGCGGCGCTGCATTTCATCGGCATTTTCTTGCCGGGTGCGCTCGATCATCACAATGTCCAGCTGACGCTGACCATGGCCAGCCTCAGCCTGCTGCTCGAGGCGCCGGCGCGTCGCTGGGCGGCGCTGATTTCCGGGCTGTGTGCGGCCCTGACGCTGGCCGTCGGCATGGAAACCGCGCCCTATGTCGCCACCATCGGCGCCTGCATCGCTTTGCTGTTCGTCGTCGATCCCGGCGGCGAACGCCGGATCGCCAGGGATTTCGGTCTCGGCTTTGCCGGGGTTTCAGCCCTCGTCTTCGTCACCACCATCCCGCCATCGGCCATGGGCCAGCCGCAGTGCGATGCCTTCTCGGCTGTGCAGTTCGTGGTGGCGGCAATCGCCGGACTGGGGCTTGCCGCCGTGACGTCGCTCACGGTGTCCAATGGCACGGCCAGCCGCCGCCTGATCTCGCTTAGCCTGCTCGCGCTTGGGCTGGGCGCCGTCGTCGTGGCGCTGTTTCCGCAATGCCTTGCGGCTCCCTACGCAAACCTCGATCCGCGCCTCAAGGAATTGTGGCTCGATCACATCGACGAGGCGCAGTCGCTGTTCAGTATTGCCGTCAATGAGCCGGCCTCGCTGGCGGCGCGCTATGTCACGCCGCTGGTGGCGATCGCGCTGATGGCGCTTCGCCTGCGCGGACCATGGCGCCGCCAGGACAGCCTCGTCGGCGCCTTGCTGGTCGGCGCCTTCATCGTCAGCGCCTGGCAGGTCCGCGGCTCGACATTCTCGATCGCCTTTGCCGTCATCCCGCTGTCGGCCTGGATCGCAAGCTGGCGCGAACGGGCGAGGATCAGCCCTGCGCGCAGCGTATCGCTGCGCATGGCGGCGGTCTGGGTGGTGTCGGTGAATGCCGTCTGGGCCGGTGCTGCCGCCGCGACGTCGAGCGTATTCGAGGCCAACAAGGTCTCGGTCGAGGCACAGGACACCGACAGCGATCCGTCCTGCGAGCGCAAGGCCTCTTTCGCGGCGTTGGCCCGGCTGCCGGACACCACGGTGCTTGCCATTTCCAATCTCGGCTCGCCCATCCTGGCATATTCCGGGCACCGCGTCTTTGCCGGCCCCTATCATCGCAACATCGCCGGCGATCTGCTTGCGCTCGATGCCTTCCTCGGATCGGCGGACCAGGCGGGGACGATCGCGGCGGCTCATCACGTCGGCCTGGTGGCGCTGTGCCGCGGCAGCGCCGAAAGCAAGGTGCTCGCCGCCAAGGCGCCGCAAGGCTTCCTGGCCGGGCTGATGCAGGGAAGCGTCCCCGATTGGCTCGAACCGGTGGCCGAAACGCGCGGAGACCCGGTCGAACTCTACCGCGTCCGCTAAAGCATCATTCGCCAGCGAAAAATCGATTTCGCGATACGCTTCCTAAACGCTTTGCTGCCAGTCTCAGCCTAAATTTCGGGCGTCACAAACAGGGATACCGATGCAAACGACGTTTGGCACCGGGCAGGCAAGCAGGGAAAACTCGGATCTGGCGTTCACCGATGCGCTGACCGGGCTTGGCAACCATCGCCGCTTCTTCGACAAGGTCGATCGCCTGATCAGCGACCGTGCGGACGATCCCGCGCCGTTCACGGTCGGCATTCTCGACCTCGACGGCTTCAAGCCGATCAACGATCTGTTCGGCCACAAGGCCGGCGACGACATATTGATCCAGGTGGCGATGCGGCTGCGCGCTTCGATGGACAGCCACTCCACCGTTTGCCGCATCGGCGCCGATGAATTCGCCTTCCTTTACCCGATGGTGTTCTCGGAGGAGGCGGCGGCCGAGAAGTCGCGCATGATGATCGAGATCCTGTCGGCGCCCTACGATGTCGGCGAACGCACCGCCAGGCTTTCGGCCTCGGTCGGCTGCTCGCTGTTTTATTCCGGCGACGAAACCACGGAAATCCTCGTCAACAAGGCCGAAACGGCGCTCTACCACGCCAAGCGTTCGGGCCGTGGCCGCGTCGTCGTCTACACCCGCGAAATGGAAGAGGCGGCCAAGCGCGTCACCCGCATCGAACAGGCGCTGCGCCGTGCCGTCTCGGCCGGTGAGGTCGAACCGCATTTCCAGCCCATCGTCGATTTGACCACCCGCCGCACCATCGGCTTCGAGACGCTGGCGCGCTGGACCGATCGCGACCTCGGCGTGGTGCCGCCGACCGTGTTCATCCCGATCGCCGAAGAGCGCGGCATCATCGGCCCGCTATCGCAGCTGGTGCTGCGCAAGGCGACCGAAGCGGCGCGCAGCTGGCCGAAGGACCTGTTCCTGTCCTTCAACCTGTCGCCCTCGCAACTCGTCGACCAGAACACCGGCCTGCACATATTGTCGATCCTCGACCGCACCGGCTTCGATCCGCGACGGCTGGAGATCGAGATCACCGAAACCGGCCTGATGAACGATCCGGCCTCGGCCGAGAAGATCGTCGAGGACCTGCGTCGCGTCGGCATCCGAGTCTCGCTCGACGATTTCGGCACCGGCCAGTCCTCGCTCGGCCGCTTGCGCGAATTCCATTTCGACAAGCTCAAGATCGACCGCGCCTTCGTCTCCTCGATCCTCGACGACCGCCCGTCGGAACACATCATCCGCGCCATTCTGGCCATGTGCGAAGGGCTCGGCATGGATGTCGTCGCCGAAGGCATCGAGGAGGAGGCGCAGGCCGACCGCCTCGTCCAGTTCGGCTGCGCCGGCGGCCAGGGCTATCTCTTCGGCAAACCGGTCGACGCCGACGCCACGCTCGGCTACCTCCGCGATTCCTATCGCGGCGCCCTCTACGCCAAGGCAGTCTGACCGGCGGTCTTGCCTGCGTCGAGCAAGTCAGCGGTGCGAGCCAAGATCGACTGTGGCCGCCATCTTGCGTCCTTTTGTCTGACATAAGCCAAACAAATCGCCGTTTTCGCCCTTGCTCCCCGGACTTGGCTGGATAGGATGCGCGCCGACCGGATCGGGAGAGAAAAATATGATGCCATCGGCCGATTTTGCCGACCTCAGGGGAGCCTCGGTGCTGATCACCGGCGGCGGTTCCGGAATTGGTGCGGCACTGACCGAGGGCTTCGTTCGCCAGGGCGCCCATGTCGCCTTCATCGACATCGCCGATGGCCTAAGCACGCTGCTTGCCGACCGCGTCGAAAAAGAACTTGGCCGGCGACCGCTCTACCTCAAGACCGATTTGCGTGACGTCGAGGCGTTGCGCGCTTCGGCCGCCAAAGCGGCTGAGGCACATGGCGACGTCACCGTGCTGGTCAACAATGCCGCCTGGGACGAACGCCACGAGGTCGCCGACGTTACCGTCGAGTTCTGGGACAACAATCTCGCCGTCAATCTGCGCCCGCATTTCTTCACCGCACAGGCGGTCGCGCCGGGCATGAAGCGGGCCGGCGGCGGGTCGATCATCAACTTCACCTCAACCTCCTATCTCATCAACCACCCCGATATGCCGGCCTACACCGCCGCCAAGGCCGGCATACTCGGCCTCACCAAAGGTCTCGCGGGCAAGCTTGGGGTCGACGGCATCCGCGTCAATGCGATTGCGCCGGGCTGGGTGATCACCGAGCGGCAGCGGGAACTCTGGGTCACCGAGGAGAGGCTCGCCGCCCATGTCGCCAAGCAATGCATCAAGCAGGTCATGCAGCCCGACGACATCGTCGGCACAGTGCTGTTCCTGGCCTCCGACGCCGCGCGTATGCTGACGGCGCAGATGTTGATCGTCGACGGGGGTTTCCTGTGAGTCCGGTGAATCAAAATCCGGCAAAAGGCACGCCGGCAGTCGCCGCCGTCGACTGGGGCACGACCCGCATGCGGGTCTGGCTGGTCGACGGGGCGGGCGGGGTGCTTGCCGAGCGTCGCGGCGATGATGGGTTGATCACCGCGCAGAAAAAAGGCTTTTCGACCATCCTCGAGGGCCATCTGGCGGCGCTCGGCGCACCTGACACACTGCCGGTCATCATCTGCGGCATGGCCGGCTCGCGCCAGGGTTGGCTGGAAGCGCCTTACGTCACCGTGCCGGCGCCGCTCAGTGCCATTCTCGCGGGGGCCGCCCGCATTCCCGGCCAGAGCCGCGACATCCGCATCGTGCCTGGCCTGGCGCAGCGCCTGGAAGATGCGCCGGACGTAATGCGCGGCGAGGAAACCCAGCTTGCCGGCGCCGGTTTGCCGGCAAAAGGTCGCCATCTCGTCTGCATGCCCGGCACCCATTCGAAATGGGTTCTGGTCGCAGACGGCGCGGTCGACGGCTTCTGCACCTGGCCGACCGGCGAGCTGTTTTCGGTGCTGACCACTCACTCTATCCTGCGCCATTCGCTGGGCGAGAGCCCGAAGCCGGTCACTCCGGACAATCCGTTCTTCCAGGAATGGTGCCGCAAGGCTTTGGCGGAGGGCGGCGATGTCACCTCGCGGCTGTTCTCGATCCGCGCCGCCGGCTTGCTGCAGAACCTCAAGGCCGACGATGCCGCCGCTTGCCTGTCCGGCCTGCTGATCGGCGGCGAGATCGCCTCGGCGGGCCGCCGCTATGGCGAAAGCACCACCGCAATCGTGCTGGTTGCGTCCGGCTCGCTAGCAGCCCTCTACCGCCAGGCGCTAGACCTTGCAGGGCTTGCCGTCAGGACGGTCGACGCCGACGAGGCGGTGCGTGCCGGCCTTATCGAGGCGGCGCGGGAAAATGGCATGATCGCCAAATGACTCACCAGAGTGGAGTGACAGCGTGACCCAGACCGCACCTTTCCCGAAGCTGAAGCGTGGCCTTGTCGCCATTCTGCGCGGCCTCAAACCCAGCGAGGCGGTTGCCATCGGCCAGGCGCTGTTTGACGCCGGTATCGAAGCCATCGAGGTGCCGCTCAATTCGCCGGAGCCGTTTTCATCGATCGCCAGCATTGTCACCGCTTTGCCCAAGACGACGCTGGTCGGCGCCGGCACGGTGCTGACTTCAGCCGATGTCGACGCCTTGGCCAAGGCCGGCGGGAGGCTGCTGGTCAGCCCCAACATCGATGCCGACGTCATGGCCCGCGCCATGCACCATGGCATGGTAACGATGCCAGGCGTGTTCACCCCCACCGAAGCTTTTCAGGCGATTAGGCTTGGGGCTTCGGCGCTCAAATTCTTCCCGGCAAGCGTGCTCGGGCCTAGCGGCATTTCGGCGATGCGCGCCGTGCTGCCGGCCGATACCGTGGTCGGCGCCGTCGGCGGCGTTTCCGACAAAGACTTTGCCGGCTACAAAGCCGCCGGGGTGACTGCTTTTGGTCTTGGCTCCAGCCTGTTCAAACCCGGCATCAGCGTCGACGAGGTGGCCTCGCGCGCGCAGGCGGCGGTGACGGCCTGGGATGCGGCCTTCGGCGGAGCGGCATGATGGACAAGGTTTCGGTTTTTTCGGACCATGTCTGTGAACTCGGCGAGGGGCCGAGCTACGATCCCGCAACCGATACGCTGTTCTGGTTCGACATCGTCAACGGGCTTTTGCTGGAGCAGGGTGTCACGTCCGGCGCGCGGAAAGTCCATGAGCTCGGCCAGATGGCCAGCGCCATCGCCATTGTCGATGACAATCGCCAGCTCATCGCCACCGAGACTGGCCTGCATGTCCGCGACGTCTCGACCGGCAAGCTGACGCTGCATACGCCCATCGAGGCTGACAATGCGCTGACCCGCTCCAACGATTCGCGCGTCCACCCTTGTGGCGCCTTCTGGGTCGGCACGATGGGCAAGGGTGAGGAGAAGGGCGCCGGCGCCATCTACTGGTTCTTCAAGGGCGAATTGCGCACGCTTTACACCGGCGTCACAGTATCGAATTCGATCTGTTTTTCCGAAGACGGCTCGATTGCCTATTACACCGACACCTCGACCGGCCTCTTGATGCGGGTCGCCTGCGATCCGGCGACTGGCCTGCCCGTCGGCGAGTCTAAAGTGTTCGTCGACCATCGCTCGTCCAAGGGCTTTGTCGACGGCTCGGTCGTTGATCGTGACGGCGTGCTGTGGAATGCCGTCTGGGGCGGCAAGGCAGTGAAAGCTTATGCGCCGGACGGCACATTGTTGCGCGAAATTGCCGTGCCGGCGGGGCAGTCCTCGTGCCCGGCCTTTGTCGGGGCCAAGGCCGATCGGCTGGCGGTGACCTCGGCCTGGAAAGGCAAGGACGACAAGCAGCGCAAGCTCGACCCACAGGCCGGCATGACCTTCCTGCTCGACATCCCCGTCAACGGCCGCTTCGAGCCGCGCGTGCTGATCGCCTGAGCGTACCGGTTGTCGTGCAGGCGGCGGGCGCGGGTCGATTTCGCGCAAGCCGATCGCATTGGCCGTGCGATGGTGTGGCTGCATCACCGAGAAGCTTTGACCCATGCCGCGCCCGACCTTGATCCTCGTCTACGAGCCTGAAAAGGCCTGTTTCGACAGGCTGGTCGCCGATGGCTTTACTGCCGAGCGTGCCTTGGAAATCTCGTCCTATCTGGCGCAATCGACCGATCTCGCGCCCGAATTCGATGAGCTCACTGCGGCTTGCGGGCGGCGCGGCCTCGCCTTCCTGCCGGTCGAACTCGACGATGCGGCGGCAGCGCTGGCGAAGGCGGATCCCGCAACCACGCTGGTCTGGACGCTGACCGACGGCATTGCCTATTTCCGCGGTGCTGCGGCGCCCGCACTTGCCAGGCTGAATGGGCTTAGAACCATCGGAGCCGACGATGCGCTGTTCGCGCTTTGCCAGGACAAGTTCCGTTCCGGCGCCGTGCTTTGCGCGCTCGGCCTGCCGGCGCCGCAGGCAGGCCTGGCCCGCGACGGCCGCTGGCTGGCCGACCCGCCAGCTTCGGAAGCCGGCTGGTTCGTCAAGCCGAACCGGCTCGGCTCCAAGGTAGGCATCTGGCCGGATTCACGCTGCAACGACCTGGCCCATGCGCTGGAGCTTAGCCGGCGGGTCTATGCCGCTTATCGCGACGATGTCGTCGTCCAGCCCTATGTCGGCGGTCGCAATGTCCGCGCCAGCTTCCTTGGGCTGCAAACGGATGCCGGGGCGGAAGCGCTCGGCATTGCGTTCGTCGACTCCGGCGGCGATTTCCAGACCATGGCGGACTCGATGACGCTTTACGGCGACACCGGCGAGGCCGCCAAGGCGGCTGGGCTATACAGCGAGCCGGTGCTGGAGCCGGTCGCCGACACCCAGCCGGCAGCCGCGGCAACCATCCGCCGCATCGCCGAGCGGCTGGTCAGCGGACTTGGCCTGCGCGACGTGTTTTCCATCGATTTCAGGGTCGAGGCCACCGATCATGCCCACCTCATCGAGTTCGAAGTCTGTCCCGGCCTGCCCTGCTTCGATTTCCGCGCCTATTGCCGGCTGCAATGGAGCATGACGCTGGCCGATGCGGTTGCCGAGACGGCGGCGAACCGACTGAACCGACAGGCGATCTGAAAGCCGCGGGGACCGGCACGACGTGCCGCGCCTTGACGGCTTCTGCTCCACCTTTAGTGTCGCGGGACAGTCCTCAGGCAAGGCCGCGCGATGAGCACACCAGCAAGCTCCCTCCACCATCACATCAGGCGCATGGCCGGGCGCGATCCGCATGAGGCGCATCGCGTCGCCACGCCGCTCGAGCTGCTGTTCGATCTGACCTTCGTCACCGCCTTCAGCCTTGCCGCCGCGCAACTGGCGCACGCCCTGGCCGAGGGCAACTACGCGGCGGCGCTGATCGCCTTCGGCTTTGCCAGCTTCGCCATCTGCTGGGCGTGGATCAATTTCTCCTGGTTTTCCTCCGCCTATGACACCGACGATTGGATCTTCCGCCTCGTCACCATGGTGCAGATGATCGGCGTGCTGGTGCTGGCCATCGGCCTGCCGCGCATGTTCGCCTCGATCGAGCATGGCGAACACCTCAACAATTCGGTGATGGTGCTGGGCTACGTCATCATGCGCGTCGCCATGATCTTCCAATGGCTGCGCGCGGCGCGGCAGGACCCTGGGCGGCGGCGTGCCTGCCTGACCTACGCCGTCGCCATTGCGATCGCCCAGATCGGCTGGGTGGTGCAGATACTGGTCGATTTCTCGCTGGAGACCAGCCTGGCTTTCGGCGCCATCCTGGTTCTCATCGAGCTTGCCGGGCCGGCGATCGCCGAGCGCAGGGATGGCGGCACGCCCTGGCACGCGCACCACGTCGCCGAGCGCTACAGCCTGTTCGCCATCATCGCGCTGGGCGAAGGGGTGGTCGGCACGCTGGCGACGCTGTCGGCCGTGGTCGAGGAGCAGGGCTGGAACCTCGATGCCGCCTTGATCGGCATTGCCGGAATGGGTCTCACCTTCGGCATGTGGTGGGTCTATTACATGCTGCCCTCGGGGACGGTGCTGCACCAGCACCGCAATCGCTCTTTTATCTGGGGCTATGGCCAGATGCTGATCGTCGCTGCCATCGTCGCCACCGGCGCCGGGCTGCATGTCGCGGCCTATTTCATCGAGCACAAGACCCATATCGGCCCGGTGGCGACGCTGCTGTCAGTTGCCATTCCGCTAGGCGTGTTCCTGGGGGCGATCTACGCGCTGTATTATTATCTCGTCCAGCGCTTCGATCCCCTCCATGTCTGGCTGCTGGCGGGAACGGCTGCGGTCGTCGCACTTGCCATCATCGCCGCCCTTGCCGGCGTCGACATGGCGGTCTGCCTCATCTTACTCACGCTAGCGCCGGCCGTCACCGTTGTCGGCTATGAGCTGTCGGGGCACCGCCATCGACTGGAGGTGCTGGCGCAGGAGAAGCGCCGCACTGAGCAGAGCAGCTTCGCGCGTCAGATACCCTCGACCAGCACGATCTCGCCATCGGCTACTTTCTGACGGATGGCGACGGCGCGCTGGTACTCCGGCGAGTGGTAGCAATCGTGCGCCGCGCTGAGCGATTCGAACTCGATAATGACATTGCGGGCGCGGCCAGCCCCCTCGGCCTTTTCATGCTCACCGCCACGGGCAAGGAACTTCACGTCGAAACGGTCGAAAGCGAGCTTGGCGGCAGCGACATAGTCCTTGTAGCCTTCGGCGTCGCGCACATCGACGCGGGCTATCCAGTATCCCTTGGGCATTTTCTTCTCCTCATTACGCGGCGCGCATCTCTTCCAGTATGGCTTCCGCCGCCGCGCGCCTGTCGCTTGCCGCCACGATTGGCCGGCCCACAACAAGATGGCTGGAGCCGTTGCGGATCGCCTGGCCGGGCGTCACCACGCGTTTCTGGTCGCCATGGTCGCTGCCCTTGGGCCGTATCCCCGGCGTCACCACCGCCAGGTCGGGTCCGACGATGCGGCGCACCGCTTCCGCCTCCTCGGCCGAGCAGACGACGCCGCCCATGCCTGCATGCAGCGCCTGTTTGGCGCGCCTCAGCACCAGCGTGTGCGGGTCGTATTCATAGCCGGCGTCGATCACGTCCTGCTCGTCCATCGAGGTCAGCACGCTGACCGCCAGCAGGCACAGGTCGCTGCCGCGCGACACTTCCACAGCTGCCTTCATCGCCTTGGGATAGGCATGAATGGTCAGCATCGTCATGCCCATGCGCACGATGTTCTCGACACCCTTCGCCACGGTGTGGTCTATGTCGAGCAGCTTCATGTCGAGGAAGATCTTCGTGCCGCCGCTGGCCAACTCCCTGGCGAAGTCGAGCCCGCCGGCGAAGGCCAACTGATAGCCGATCTTGTAGAAGGAGACGACGCCGTCGAGTTCGCGCACCGCCTGTTCGGCCTCTTTCACCGTCGGCACGTCGAGGCCGACGATCAGCCTGTCTCTCATCGTATGGGCCTGCATGGCTGTGGAAATCATGCCCCGGTCCGGGTCGACAGCATGCGCGAGGTTTCGATCAGCGTGCGGCATAGGTGCTCCATCGATTTGGTCAGTCTATCATCCCTGAAATTGCCGTCGCCGTCGAAGGCATTGCCGCCATCGGATACCGAGCATTCCGGCGTCACCATCTCCAGCTGGCAGCGCACCAGCACGGCGCGCAGATGGTTGATGCAGCGGATCCCGGCGAAATGTCCGTTGGAAGACGAGCACAGGCCGGCGACCTTGCCGACAAGCGGCCTCACCGGCCGGCCGCCATCCAGGCGCACCCGGCTCACCCAGTCGATCGTGTTTTTGAGCAATGGCGGGATCGAGCCATTATATTCGGGCGTCGCGATCAGCAGCCCGTCATGGGCGGCGATCAGCCGGCCGAGCTTCACGGCGTTGTCGGGAACGCCTTTTTCCTTTTCGAGGTCCTCGTCGATGATCGGCAGCGGATAGTCGGCCAGCGAAATGCGCGTCACCTCGGCGCCTTGCATGGCCAGCTCCTTCTGCGCCACATCGGCGGTCCTGCCGCTGAAGGCGCCGCTGCGCACCGAGCCGGCAAAGACGAGGATTTTCGCGATCACAGCCATTGGCCACTCTTGTTCCCGGACAGGTACAGCCAGAGGCTGCGCAAATCAACGCACTGGCTCAAAAAACGGAAACGATCGGGGGCAAGCGCGTGAAGGGTGTGCCGAGCAGCTGGGCTATTGCTAGTGGGTGACCGCAATTCTTGCGCTCAGCGCGATGAGTGCAACTCCGAGCAAGGCATCTATCGGCCTGCGGACGCTGCCATATACCGCCCGAACCCTTCTTGTGGAGAACATCAGCGCGACAAGCCCAAACCACGCCATTGCGACCAGCCCAATTATGGCCAGCGACACTGCCTGGACCCAGATCGGAGCCTGCATCGGCAATACCGATATGAACAGGCTCGCGAAGAACGCGGCCGTCTTCGGATTTGTAATTCCGACAACGAATCCGCTTCGCCAAGGAGCCGTAGTCTCTGCGCCACCGACGGCCAGCGGTGGCCGCGCCTGCCAAGCCGACAAAAGGATCTTGCTGCCCAGGTAACCGAGATACACGGCACCGGCGATCCGGACGGCAAGGTGAGCCCATGCAATCTGCGTCAGTACGAGGCCCAGGCCACACATCGCGAGAGCCGCCCACACCATGATCGCTGCGGCAATGCCAAGCGCCACATGGAACCCCGCGCGACGGCTGATCAGCGCATGGGAAGTCACGGCTACAAAATCGGGTCCTGGGCTCATGGCGCCGAGCAGGAAGACCGAAGCAAGGGTCAGGAATTGCGGAAGGTAGCTCATGCGATACTCCAGTTTCAGTCTCGTCGTACCGCACGCCTGCATGCCGGAGAGGCCAGGAAAGCCGCTCGCCGATTTCGAGGGTCGTTTCCCTCACCTTCACAAAACCTACAGCGCTCTTTAATATGAGCGAAATGAAAGATATTTCGGCAGCCATGAACAAAGCTAATATCAACATCACAATGGTGCGCGTCCTGACATCGCTCAGCGAGACGCGCAGCTTCACCAAAACGGCCGAGCGGCTCTGTCTTTCTCAATCGGCCATAAGCCATGCAATGAAGGCGCTGGAGGAGATCGTTGGCGCGCCCCTCGTCATACGTGATCGGCGCGGTGTCGCTTTCACCGCAACCGGCGAGGCGGCTTTGGACGCGGCGCGCGCCGCTTTGCATGCTTTAGGCCGTCTTGTCGGCCTACGGGAACACTCCATCAAAGGCAGAGTACGGCTCGCGCTGGTCAGCAGCGCCTCGGTAAAGATTGCTCCATATGCGTTGAACATTACTTCCGTCCGGCACCCGGAGCTTGCTGTCGAACTGCTCTTGGGCACGGATACCGAGGTGGCGGAGTGGGTCGATCGCGGTGCCGCCGATATTGGACTGTCCTACATCGCCGGCAATTGCCAAGCCGAGGAACTTGTCGACGACGAACTCTTTGTGGCGTCATCGCAAAAGAACTCAGTCCAAGGCGGGTCATTTCCGATCCGCGCTCTCGACGGCCAGCCATTCATCATGTCGAGCGGCGGCTGCGGACCAATGCTTGCCGAATTGTTCCAGGATTTTGGCGTTGCGCCAGTTGTCATCCTGTCGGCGAGCGATATGGCGGCGCTGCTTGCTCTGGTGGGGGCCGGGCGCGGTTTGTCGATTGCGCCAGGCCTGGCGTTTCCGGCCGATTGGCAGCGAATCGTTGCGAGGCGTCCTCTTGAGCCGCGTGCGCGTCGGCCTCTGCTGCTTCTGTTCTCCAGCAGCGCCGAAGCAACGGCCGTGCGGGCCATGTGCGCGGCGATCAGAGAGGTCGCCACGAGTTTGCGAGGCGGATAACAGTCAAGGATGTGGATCGACCCTCAATCGAACTTCCTTCGGGAGACGTCGATCCTCTACAAGGCGCCAGAGACTTCTCCCGCCCCCAATACCAGCTAATGCGCTTCGCGCCGGTAGATCCACAGCTGCGTCGGCGGGATGTTGCGGAAGATGAAGTCGAAATGCTTGACCGTGTAATTGCCGCGGCCGGGCGGGATCGGCGACAACGGCCCATAGGTCAGCTGCACGATCGGCCGTCCAACCGGGATGCGGTCTAGCAGGCTTTCAATATAGGCGATCCGCTGTGCGACCGGAAAATTGAGCAGCGGCACGCCGGAGACGACGGAATCGAAAACCATCCCGCTCTTCTCGCCAAGCGTGGCGTTGAGATTGAAGGCATCGCCCTCGATGACGTTGACGCCGGGATAGAGCTGGCGCAGATGGCGCACGAAATCGGTGGAATATTCGACCGCGTACAGGTTTTCGGGCTTAACGCCCTGGGCGAGGATTGCACGGGTGATGACGCCTGTGCCGGGGCCGACTTCAAGCACCGGCAGGCCGGACTTCGGATTGACGATGGAAGCCATCTTGCGGGCGGTGATGGAGCTTGTCGGCACGATCGAACCGACCGACTTCGGCTTGTCGATCCAGCCTTTGAAGAATTTGAGTTCGTCGTCGAACTTTTCCGCCAGCGCCTTCCGCAATCCCGGACCACGTGCCATGCAAGTTCTCCTCAACACTCCCCGAACGCTACTTAGCAGCTAACAGGTCCAAGGCAAGGCGCGATCTGGCATAAGATGTTGATGACGTTCGGGAAGCGTGGCGGCCTTGGTTTGGGTTCAGTGCTCGCCGAAGGATTCGAAAAAGTCCTTCATGCGGGCGAAAAAGCCGCTCGACTGGGGCGAATTGTCCTTCGACGACAGCTGCTCGAACTCTTCCAGCAGCTCGCGCTGGCGGCGCGACAGGTTTTGCGGCGTTTCGACCGCGGTCTGGATATAGAGGTCGCCGACATTGGGCTGGCGCAGCACCGGCATGCCCTTGCCCTTGAGGCGGAACTGGCGGCCGTTCTGCGTGCCTTCGGTCACTTTCACCTTGGTCTGACTGCCGTCCAGCGTCGTCACCTCGAACGAGCCGCCAAGGGCGGCCGTCGTCATCGATATCGGCACCTTGCAGTAGAGATCGGCGCCGTCGCGCTGGAAGAATTCATGCGGCTTCACGGCCAGGAAAATATAGAGGTCGCCCGATGGGCCGCCGCGCAGGCCCGCCTCGCCCTCATTGGCAAGCCGGATGCGGGTGCCGTCCTCGATGCCGGCCGGGATATTGACCGACAGCGAGCGTTCCTCGGTGACGCGGCCCTGGCCGGCGCATTTCGGGCACGGGTCCTTGATCGTCTGGCCGCGGCCTTGGCATTGCGGGCAGGTACGCTCGATCGAGAAGAAGCCTTGCGTCGCTCGTACCTTGCCGTGGCCATGGCACATCGAGCAGGTCACCGGCTGGGTGCCGGGCTTGGCGCCTGTCCCGGAGCATTCCGTGCATGAGATCGAGGCCGGCACGCGGATTTGCGCGGTCTTGCCGGCAAACGCTTCTTCCAGCGTGATTTCCATATTGTAGCGCAAATCGGCGCCGCGTTCGCGGCCGCCCGACGAGCGGCGCTGGCGCCCGCCCATCATGTCGCCGAAAATATCTTCGAAAATGTCGGCGAAGCCGCCGGCGCCAAAACCTTGCGCGCCGCCATTCATGCCGCCCTGCTCGAAGGCGGCGTGACCGAAACGGTCATAGGCCGCGCGCTTCTGCGGGTCCTTCAGCGTTTCGTAGGCTTCGTTGATTTCCTTGAACTTGTGCTCGCAGGAGTGATCGCCGGGATTGCGGTCGGGATGGAACTGCATGGCGAGCTTGCGGAAAGCGCTCTTGAGCTCCTTCTCGTCGGCGCCCTTTTGCACGCCCAGCGTCTCGTAGAAATCAGCTTTCATCTTTTCCCGCAGTCCGGATGCTCAACGTCTTGATGCATGTTGCGTCGTTTGCCGGCACGTTGCCTCGATTTAGGAGCGGTGATGCCCGGATGCTAGGGCCGGCGCGCTTGTGCCTGTGTTTTTCAGTGACTTTTTCGGCAAGGCCCGCACTTTTTCAGCGAGGGTTGCAAAAAAGCCCGGCTTTGCGCCGGGCTTTCCGCTTTATTTGCCGTCAACCGGTCAGGCCGACTTCTTCTTCTCGTCGTTTTCGTCGATTTCCTCGAAATCGGCGTCGACCACGTCGCTATCCTTGGCCGCGTCCGCCTTGGCGTCGGCTTCCGCCGCTTCCTTCTGCGAAGCTTCGTACATGGCCTGGCCGAGCTTCATGGATGCTTCGGCAAGCGTCTGCGACTTGGCCTCGATGTCGGCGGCATCGTCGCCTTCGGCAGCAGCCTTCAGCGCCGTGATAGCCTCCGATATCGCCGTGCGCTCGGTTTCCGAAACCTTGTCGCCATATTCCTTCAGCGACTTCTCGGAGGAGTGCACCAGCGCCTCGGCCTGGTTGCGGGCCTCGACCAAAGCACGCCGCTGCTTGTCGGTCTCGGCATTGGCTTCGGCGTCCTTGACCATCTTCTCGATGTCGGCGTCCGAAAGGCCACCAGAGGCCTGGATGCGGATCTGGTGCTCCTTGCCGGTGCCCTTGTCCTTGGCCGAAACGTTGACGATGCCGTTGGCGTCGATGTCGAAAGTGACCTCGATCTGTGGCACGCCGCGCGGCGCCGGCGGAATGCCGACCAGGTCGAACTGGCCGAGCGCCTTGTTGTCGGCAGCCATTTCACGCTCGCCCTGGAAGACGCGGATGGTCACGGCCGACTGACTGTCTTCAGCGGTCGAGAACACCTGGCTCTTCTTGGTCGGGATGGTCGTGTTGCGTTCGATCAGGCGGGTGAACACGCCACCCAGCGTCTCGATGCCGAGCGACAGCGGCGTCACGTCGAGCAGCAGCACGTCCTTCACGTCGCCCTGCAGCACGCCGGCCTGGATGGCGGCGCCCAAAGCGACGACTTCATCCGGGTTGACGCCCTTGTGCGGCTCCTTGCCGAAGAACTGCTTCACGATCTCCTGGATCTTGGGCATGCGGGTCATGCCGCCGACCAGGACCACTTCGTCGATCTCGCCAGCCTTCAGCCCGGCATCCTTGAGCGCCGCCTTGCAGGGCTCGATGGTGCGCTGGACGAGATCGTCGACCAGTTGCTCGAACTTGGCGCGGGTCAGCTTCAGCGTCAGGTGCTTGGGGCCGGTCGCGTCGGCGGTGATGAAGGGCAGGTTGATTTCGGTCTGCGTCGTCGACGACAGCTCAATCTTGGCCTTTTCAGCCGCCTCCTTGAGGCGCTGCAGCGCAAGCTTGTCGTTCTTCAGGTCGATGCCCTGTTCCTTCTTGAACTCGGCCGCCAGATATTCGACGAGACGCATGTCGAAATCCTCGCCGCCGAGGAAGGTGTCGCCATTGGTCGACTTCACTTCGAACACGCCGTCGCCGATTTCGAGCACCGAAATGTCGAACGTGCCGCCGCCAAGGTCATAGACGGCAATGGTCTTGCCATCCTTCTTGTCGAGGCCGTAGGCAAGTGCTGCAGCCGTCGGCTCGTTGATGATGCGCAGCACCTCAAGGCCGGCGATCTTGCCGGCGTCCTTGGTGGCCTGGCGCTGGGCGTCATTGAAATAGGCCGGAACGGTGATGACCGCCTTCTCGACCTTCTCGCCGAGATAGGCCTCCGCCGTTTCCTTCATCTTCTGCAGGATCATGGCCGAGATCTGGCTGGGCGACTGCTTCTTGCCGCCGGCCTCGACCCAGGC
Source organism: Mesorhizobium sp. LNJC405B00 (assembly GCF_000502615.1). Taxonomy (NCBI): domain Bacteria; kingdom Pseudomonadati; phylum Pseudomonadota; class Alphaproteobacteria; order Hyphomicrobiales; family Phyllobacteriaceae; genus Mesorhizobium; species Mesorhizobium sp. LNJC405B00. The sequence goes on from NZ_AYWC01000002.1 coordinate 344,474, forward strand.
ATCGCCATTGTCGCCCTTGACGATCTTGTAGGGGACAAGCTTCTTGTCCTTCTCCGTCACCGGGTCGTCATAGCGGCGGCCGATCAGGCGCTTGACCGCGAAGATGGTGTTTTCAGGATTGGTGACCGCCTGGCGCTTGGCCGGCTGGCCGACGAGACGTTCGCCGTCGCCCGAGATGGCGACGATGGAAGGCGTCGTGCGCGCGCCTTCCGCATTTTCAATGACCTTGGGCTCCTTGCCATCCATGATGGCGATGCAGGAGTTGGTGGTGCCGAGATCGATACCGATTACTTTTGCCATTTTTCTAGTCTCTCCGCTAAGCAGGCTCTCAGGACCCGTAAGGCGTTCCGACGAAAGCCCCTGTTCACAAGAAATTCCGCTCCGGCAACCGGCATTCCGGCACTGGGCGGCTTGGCGCGTATATAAGAACAGGCGGCATCGGGCGCAAGCATTCTGCGCATGGCATCCACCGCGCCGCGCTTGGCGCCCTTGAACAGCCGCCCGGCGGCCCGGATGTGCTCAAACCGCGCTCAAAGCCCCAGGATCTGCGCGATCCCCCGGCGAAGCGCCCAGTCAGGGCTTCGAAACCACAAGAAAACGTCACCTATGCGTGAGAGAGGCGGCTCCTGGCTGAGGAAGGCGCCTGCCCACAGCAGACACAGGCAAAAGCGTCACGCGGCCTGCGACAGCGATTTATGCGCCTCGGCCAGGATTTCGAACGAGCGCACGCGTGCCGCATGATCGAAGATCTGCGCGGTCACCATCAGCTCGTCTGCGCCGGTGCGGCGCACGAACGCGTCTATGCCTTGCCGGACGGTTTCGGGAGAGCCGACGACGGCGCAGGACAGCGCCTGCGAAATCATGGTTTTTGCCATCGGCTCGAGCGTCTGGTCATAGCCCTCGACCGGCGGCGGCAGGCGGCCGGCCCGCCCCGTGCGCAGATTGACGAAGGCCTGCTGCAACGAGGTGAACAGCAGTTTGGCCTCTCCATCGGTCGGTGCGGCGAAAACGTTGAGGCCGAGCATGACATAGGGCTTGTCCAGCTGTTCCGAAGGCTGGAAGCGCGAACGGTAGATCTCCAGCGCATGGTCGAGTTCGGCCGGCGCGAAATGCGAGGCAAACGCATAGGGCAGGCCGAGCATGGCGGCGAGCTGCGCGCCATAGAGGCTGGAACCGAGGATCCAGACCGGCACCTTCTGGCCTTCGCCGGGCACGGCGTGGATACGCTGGCCTTCCGCGGCCGGCTGGAAATAGCCCATCAGCTCGACGACATCCTGGGGGAAATTGTCTGACGCCTCGAGATTGCGGCGCAGCGCGCGCGCTGTTCCCATATCGGTGCCGGGCGCCCGGCCGAGGCCGAGGTCGATGCGGCCGGGGTGCAGTGCCGCCAGCGTGCCGAACTGCTCGGCAATCACCAGCGGCGCATGGTTGGGCAGCATGATGCCACCGGCGCCGACGCGGATGGTCTTGGTGCCGCCGGCGACATGGGCGATGACCACGGCGGTCGCCGCGCTGGCGATGCCCGGCATGTTGTGGTGCTCGGCCAGCCAGTAGCGCCTGTAGCCGAGCCGCTCGGCATGGCGGGCCAGGTCGAGCGAATTTGCCAGCGATTGCGAGGCGTCGCTGCCTTCGACGATCGGCGAAAGGTCGAGAACGGAAAGTGCGGTCATGGGCCTCAAGCCTCTACGATGTTCAACTGCCTGCCCCTTGTTTCGAAGGCGCGGTCGGGAATGAGGATGTCGAGCTGGTGCCAAGCAACGGGTCCATATTCTCGAACGGGATCGCCTGCGGATGCTGGCGATGCGACGCGCTCAGCGTGCCGAGCGGAGCATCGATCGGGCCGCGATAGCCGATGCGGTCGAAATAGGCGTCGAGGTCGAAGGAGGTATCGTTCATCGGAGGGTCCGGGTTGACCGGCTCGATATAGGCACTCCGCCTGAAGACAACAAATGCGAGATGACGGACAGGCGCGGCAAGCTTATGGCGCGGCCTTTCCGTTCTCTTCGGCCGCTTCCTCCTCCACCACGGCCGTCTGCTGTGCGGCGAGAAAATTGCCGACATGGCTGAGGCCATCGAAATGATCGCAGAACACTTTGACGACGACCAGCAGCGGCACCGCCATCAGCGCGCCGACAAAGCCCCAAAGCCAGGACCAGAAGGCGATGGCGATGAAGATCGCCACGGCGTTGATCTCGAGGCGTCGGCCGACAACCATCGGCGTAACGAACTGGCCTTCGACGATGTCGCACAAAAGCACGAAGCCCGGCGCCAAAAGGGCGTAGGTGATCGAGTCGAAGCTGATCATCGCAATGACGCTGACCAGCACGATGGTGATCAGCGCGCCGACATAGGGCAGGAAGTTGAGCAGCGCCGCCATCGTTCCCCAGACGAGCGGGTTGGGCATGCCGAGCGCCCACAGGCCAAGGCCGATAACCGCGCCGAGACCGGCATTGATGACGGTGACGGTGAGCAGATAATGCGAGATTTCGCGCTCGACGTCATAGACGACGCGCAAGGCCCGCTTCTTCTCGCTGAGGCTGGCGAAGGACTGGATGATCTTCTCATAGAACATCGTGCCTGACGCCAGCAGGAACAGTGACAGCACGAAGATGATGGTCAGGCTTGTCCCCGCCGACAGGACGTTGCTGGCGGCGGCCGACAGGACGCCGGACTGCGCCATCGCCACCTTCTGGATGCCCGGCTCCTGCGAGGTCTCCGTCATCTGTTCGATCTGATGCGAGATCTGCATGATCCTCTCGAGCGGACGCCGCAATTGCGCCAGCCGTTCGGTAAGTTGTTGGCCGATCGACGAGGTGTTGTTGAGAAGGTCGATGACCGGGCCGCTGAGCAGATAGCCGGCAACGCCGAAGACGCAGATCGACAGCACGACCAACATTGTCGCCGAAACCACTTCCGGAATGCCGCGCTTGCGCAGGAAGCGCACGATTGGTGTCAGCGTCAGCGTCAGCAGGAAGGCGAGGATGACCGGCATGAAGAAAGCACGCGCGAAATACAGCGCGTAGATGGCCATGAACAGGAAGATCCCGATGAGCAGCGAACGCATCAGATGCGTGTCGGCACGCGCCACAACTCTCGCCTCTTCGGTCTCGGCAAGGCCAGCACCCAAAGCGGCGGGTTCGGCTTTCATGATTTTCCCTCAGCGGCGCACCGCAATTGGTGCTTTCCCCTGACGGAAACGCCTCTGCAAGCCCAAGGTTCCGTTAGCCGGCAAGGCCCTCAATCCGGGCCGCCCGTCGCTCAGGCGGCTGGCGCTGCGACGGCGACGCCGGGCTTGGCGGTCTCCTTGCGCACGATCGGCGCCACCTTGGTGCCGTACAGTTCGATCGCCTTCATGATCTTGGCGTGCGGCATGGCGCCGATCGCCATCTGCAGCAGGAAGCGGTCATTGTTGAAGATCTTGTGCTGGGCGACGATCTTTTCCGCCACCTGCTCCGGATCGCCGACGAACAGCGCGCCGTTCGGACCACGCGACTGATCGAAATGCGCCCGCGAGGTCGGGCCCCAGCCGCGCTCGCGGCCGATGCGGTTCATCACTTCGGCCTGCGGGCCATAGAAATCGTCGGCCGCCTGTTCAGTGGTGCCGGCGATGAAGCCGTGCACATTGATGCTGGTGGCAAGGCCCGAGGGGTCGGTACCGGCCCGCCTGGCGGCATCGCGATAAATGTCGAACAGCGCTGCAAACCGCGCCGGCTCGCCGCCGATGATGGCCAGTGCCAGCGGCAAACCGAGCACGCCCGCGCGCGCCGCAGATTGCGGCGTTCCACCTATTGCGATCCAGATCGGCAATTTGTCCTGCAGCGGCCGCGGATAGACGCCGCGGTCATTGATCGACGCGCGCAGATTGCCGGACCAGGTGACTTTGACGCTGTCGCGTATGGCCAGCAGCAAATCGAGCTTTTCGGCGAACAACTCGTCATAGTCCTCGAGATTGTAGCCGAACAGCGGGAAGGATTCGATGAACGAGCCGCGCCCGGCCATGATCTCGGCCCGGCCGCCCGACAAAAGGTCGAGCGTTGCGAACTGCTGGAAAACGCGCACCGGATCGTCGGAGGACAGCACGGTGACCGCGCTGGTCAGCTTGATGCGCTTGGTGCGTTCGGCGGCAGCGGCCAGCGCCACCACCGGCGCGGACGCGGCATAGTCGGGGCGGTGATGTTCGCCCAGACCAAAAACGTCGAGGCCGACCTGGTCGGCCAGCTCGATCTCCTCGATCAGATTGCGTAGTCGCTGATGCGGGCCGATCGCGCCGGGGCCGGGCTCCGGGCTGACGTCGGCGAAAGTGTAGAGACCGAGTTCCATGGCATGTCATCCAAATGTTCTGATTTGCCGCTAGAGGTAGCGGCGAGCCGCCCCGGCCGCCAGAGGGGCGGATGGTGAACAGTGCATGTCGGTTTCGGCCGGCGTTGTTTCAGGGAAAACGCGTCTCCCGGCTGCAACAGCCTAAACTTTCATGGCTGGCATACCGTTTTGGCGCTTGAACTCTCGGTTTTCGCGCGTATGTAAGCGTCGCGAATTGACTTCAGGGAAGTGGACTTGGCTATCTACAGGGAAAAAGACATTTTCGAGCGGCGCAATGCCGCGAACGAGGCAAAGAAGGCGCTTCTGGAGCGCTTCAAGTCAAAGCCGGCGGCTGATGATCCTGCGGTTCTGGCCAAACAGGCCGAACGCAAGGCGATTCTTGAGGCTCGCGAAATACGCGAGGCCGAAAAGGCCAGGCTGAAGCAGGAGAAGCTGGCACGCGAGGCGGTCGAGAAGGCCGAGCGCGAGGCAGCAGCCGAAGCGGCGCGTATTGCGGCCGAAGAGGCAGCGCAGGCTGAAGCGAAGATCAAGGAAGCCGAAGAAAACGAGCGCATTGCCCGTTTGCTGGCAGACGAAGCCGAACGCAAGGCCAAGCGCGACGCACGCTATGCGGCGCGCAAGCAGCGTACCGGCAGGACGCCTCCGGGCTTCTCCGCCCGCTAACGCTTCGATCGAAACGATCGCCATCAGGGTCGCCTTGCAGCGGCCCTGATGGCGTTTGCCTAATTTAAGGATTTGATGCCTCGGAACTCAGGCGGCGAGCTTCAGCCCCATAATGCCGCAGACGATGAGCGCGATGCAGGCGAGCCGGATGGCCGTCGCCGGCTCGCCCAGCAGCCAGATGCCAAGCAGCGCCGTGCCGACCGTGCCGATGCCGGTCCACACAGCATAGGCCGTGCCGACGGGCAGCGTCTTCAGCGCCAGGCCAAGCAGGCCCAGGCTGATGATCATCGAGGCGACGGTTAGCACCGTCGGCAACGGCTTCGAGAAGCCGTCGGTGTATTTGAGGCCGATCGCCCAGCCGATTTCGAACAGACCAGCGAAAAACAGAAAAATCCACGACATCGGGATGCACTCCATTCCATGAGCATGGCGGGCCGTCCCGGCCGGACTTTTGAGAAAGGCGCGAGGTCGTCCTCGCCGCTTCGGTATAAGCGGCTGCGCCGGTCCGATCAACAAAACACCGGCAGCATCGTTCATGCCGCCGGTGTCAAAATCTGCGCCGAAACGGTTTGCCCGGATCTCAGCCGTCCCAAGATATTGACGACCTAAGGCGGGCTTACTTTTCCTTGAGCCTCATCGCCTTCACGGGCGGCGCCTTCAGCGCCGGAGCCGCGGCGGGCTTCTTGGCGTCTTTTTTCGGCTTGCGAGCTTCCTTGCCCGCCTTCATCGCACCTTTAGCCATGATTCGTTCCTCCAGTTGCTGGGAGGCCAAGTGAAACAAGAGAAACGCCGGACTGCAAGAGGGCTGGCGTCCGTCGCCGGCGCCGCGGGCCGCTTTCAACCGGTTTCTAATTTGCTCGTAAACCATTGCGGTCCGTGCCATGGTTGTCTTCGCACTGCAGCATCGGCCATGCCTTCGCCCGGCGATGATCAGGCAGTGCGGTCAGGACGACAATGCGAATCCGCATCGGCAGCGAGATGAGTTTCGATTTTCCGCAGGAAACGCCGCTGATCGCGATGCTCAACGTCCACTACTCCAGGGCCTCCGATCTCGAGCGCCCGGATTTCCTGACCTCCAACCCGCCGGTGCCGATCCAGAGCTACCGCGACAGTTTCGGCAATTGGTGCAACCGTTTCGTTGCCCCGCCCGGTCGCTTCACCTTCGGCACCGATTCGGTAATCCGCGACCCCGGCACGTTCGAGATGGGCGACCTGATGGCCTGGCAGCACGAGGTGCGCGATCTGCCGTCGGACACATTGCTCTTCCTGTTGCCGAGCCGCTTTTGCGAGAGCGATCTGCTGGCCAGCGAAGCCTGGCGGCTGTTCGGGCATACGCCGCTTGGCATTGCGCGCGTCCAGGCGGTCTGCGACTTCGTCCACAACCGCATCGTCTTCAGCTACGGCAATGCGCGGCCGACCCGCACCGCGGCGGAAGCCTATCGCGAGCAAAGCGGCGTCTGCCGTGACTTTGCCCACCTCGCCGTCACCTTCTGCCGTGCGCTAAACATCCCGACCCGCTACTGCACCGGCTACATCAGCGACATCGGCCTGCCCAAACCTTGGGCGAGCATGGATTTCGCAGCCTGGATGGAGGTCTATCTCGGTGGCCGCTGGCATGTCTTTGACCCGCGCAACAATTCGCCACGCATCGGCCGCATCCTGATCGCGTCGGGTCGCGACGCCGCCGACGTGCCGCTGACCCACATCTTCGGACCGGGCACGCTGGCCGGTTTCAAGGTGTGGACGGACGAGATCATCGAATAGGGGCGTCTTTCCGCAAGCTGGCCTACAAGACCCTGAACGACCGGGCGATTCGTGCGTTGTGATGCCTGTGGTGCTCAGGGGCGTTACATCAGGTTCCTTGGAGGGCCAGCATGGCAGCACATGGCGGGTCGAAGACGGTCATCTACGCGGCGCTCGCCGGTAATCTAGCTATTGCTGTTACCAAATTCGTCGCCGCCTTCTTCACCGGCAGCTCGGCGATGCTGTCGGAAGGCGTGCACTCGCTGGTGGATACCGGCAATGGCGGGCTGCTGCTCTACGGCATGCACCGCGCCGCCCGTCCGCCGGACCGCACGCATCCGCTCGGCCATGGCCGCGAGCTGTATTTCTGGAGCTTCATTGTCGCCCTGCTCGTATTCGCGCTCGGCGCCGGCGTGTCCTTCTATGAAGGCGTCGTCCACATCATGGCGCCTGAGCCGGTCGCCAATCCCAAAATCAACTACATTGTGCTGGGCCTCTCAATGCTGTTCGAGGGCAGCTCCTGGTACGTGGCGCTGAAGGAGTTCCGCCAGCAGAAGGGCAAGCAAGGCTGGCTGCAGGCCGTGCAATCGAGCAAGGATCCGAGCGTCTACACGATCCTGTTCGAGGACAGCGCCGCCCTGCTCGGTCTGTTCGTCGCCTTCGCCGGCATATTGGTGGCCGAACTCCTCGACATGCCCGAACTCGACGGCGTCGCCTCGATCGGCATCGCGATGATCCTCGGCGCCACCGCCATCTTTCTGGCGCGCGAAAGCAAGGGATTGCTCATCGGTGAGCCGGCCTCGCCGGAAGTGCAGGCCAAGGTGCTGGCCATCGCCCAGCAGGATCCGGCAGTGCAGCGGGCCAACGGCGTTCTCACCGTCCATCTCGGCCCTCGACAGATCGTCGCTGGGCTGAGCATCGAATTCGAGGACCATCTGACGGCGCCTGAGATCGAAGCCTGTGTCGAGCGCATCGAGGCGCTCTTGAAAAAAGAAATGCCGGAGATCACCAGGCTGTTCGTCAAGCCGCAGACGACCGGAACCTGGGAGCACCGGCGCAAGCAGGTCGAGGCAGCGTCGGACTAGTTCTGGACCAGCAGTCCACCGTTGGCCCCATCGCCTGGTCCCGCTAAGATCACCCGACGGATTTCGGAGAATCAACCATGAAAATCGATGGTGGGTGCCATTGCGGCGCCATAACTTATGAAGCAGAGGTCGACCCGGAAAAGACCTCTATCTGTCATTGCACCGACTGCCAGCAACTGACCGGCACCGCCTTTCGTGTCACTGTTCCCGCGCCTGAGGATCATTATAGGATCACAAAGGGCACACCGAAGGTCTATATCAAGACGGGATCGAGCGGCGCCAAGCGTGCCCAGGCGTTCTGCGGCGACTGCGGTTCGCATCTTTACGCAACGTCGGTTGGCGACGGGCCGAAGGTCTATGGGATCAGGGCGGGGACCGCGCGGCAACGCGAGGATCTCGTTCCGACCCAACAGAAATGGCACCGATCGGCCCTGCACTGGCTTCCGGAATTCGAGGGCGTAAGCATCGTAGAGGCGCAGTAGCACCTGCCTCCCGGTTAAGCGCGGCCCAAACCAGCCAATAATGTGCTAGGCTAGCCATCAAACGGATGGCGGGGGATAGCAATGTCGGAAACGGACAAAGTGTTTGCCGGCTCGATTCCGGAAAACTACGACCGCTACATGGTGCCGCTGATCTTCGAGCCGTTCGCCGCGGATTTGGCACGACGGGCAGCGTCCTTGTCGCCCGGCGCCGTCCTGGAAGTCGCCGCCGGCACCGGCGTTGTTACCCGCGCATTGGCGCCAAAACTGTCCCCTGGCGCAAGCTATGTCGTGACCGACCTCAACCAGCCTATGCTCGACTACGCGGCCTCGCGACAAGCTCCCGACAGTAGCATACAATGGCGTCAGGCGGATGCTCTGGCGCTGCCGTTCGAAGATGCGGCTTTCGATCTCGTTTGCTGTCAGTTCGGCGCGATGTTCTTTCCCGACCGAGCCGCCGGCTATCGCGAAGCAAAGCGGGTCCTGAAGACCGGCGGCCATTTCCTGTTCAACGTGTGGGATCGCATCGAAGAGAATGTATTCGCCAATGATGTGACGAATGCTCTTGCGGAGATTTTTCCGAACGATCCGCCCCGCTTTCTCGCCCGCACGCCGCACGGCTACAATGACATTGCATTGATCCGCGGCGAGTTGGAAGCCGCAGGTTTCTCCCGTGTGGTGATCGACACGAGGGCCGAACAAAGCCGTGCCTCCTCGCCGCGCCTTCCGGCGGTTGCCTATTGCCAGGGAACTCCGCTTCGCAACGAAATCGAGGCTAGAGGAAAACTGGAAGCCGCAACCGATCACGCCGCGTCCGTGATTGCAGCCAGACACGGCAGCGGCGAGGTTGCGGCCAAGATCCAGGCGCACGTGATCGTGGCTACGGTCTAATGCATGGCGCCCAGAAGTGTGCCGCGGTTCTGGGACAACGACATGCATCAAAACAAAGACTTTTAAAGCGCGTCGTATGAGTCCGTTCAGCGCGACGCGCTTTAATCGTCGCCTTCGACGACACGTAGCCTGAGCTGCCCCGTCTTGGAGTCCGCCACCCGCACCCCGGCTTCGGCCTTGGCGGGTCCGCCACCGCGCACTTCGGCTTCGCTTTCGCCAAACTCCAGCGCTTCGATCTTTTGGCCGCGCTTGGTCACCTTCGACGTCGACACCAGTATCTCGTCGATATCCTTGGCCGACTGGCCAAAATGCGTCTGCAACCGGCGCACGCGTTCGTCGACGCGCGCGACGTCTTCCATCAGCCGGATCACCTCGCCCTGGATCAGATGCGCCTGTTCGCGCATGCGGGCGTCCTTGAGGATGGCCTGGATGACCTGGATCGACAGCATCAAAAGCGACGGTGAGACGATGATGACACGCGCCCGGTGCGCCTTCTGGACCACGGCGTCGAAATTCTCGTGGATTTCGGCGAACACCGATTCCGACGGCACGAACATGAAGGCGGTGTCCTGCGTCTCGCCTTGGATCAGGTATTTTTCCGAGATATCGCGGACGTGAATTTCGATGTCGCGGCGGAAAGCCTGGGCCGCGATCTTCTGTTGTTCGGCGCCATCGGCGGCGCGGATGGCGTTCCAGGCTTCCAGCGGAAACTTGGCGTCGATGGCAAGCTGCGGCGCACCGTTCGGCATCCTGACCAGGCAGTCGGGACGGCTGCCGTTTGACAGCGTTGCCTGGAACTCGTAGGCGCCCATCGGAAGGCCGTCGGCGACGATCGCCTCCATGCGCGACTGGCCGAAGGCGCCGCGCGTCTGCTTGTTGGACAGGATCGCCTGCAATTGCACGACCTGGCCGGCCAGCGACTGGATGTTGCCTTGCGCGGTGTCGATGACCGCCAGCCGTTCCTGCAGTTTGGCGAGGCTCTCATGCGTCGATTTGGTCTGTTCGGTCATGGTTTGACCGAGCCTGCCGGTCATGGCGTCGAGGCGCTGGCCGATCGACTGGTTGAGTTCGGCCTGCCTTGCGCCGAACACGTCGGCGATGGCGCCCATGCGGCCCTGCATCTCGGCCTGGCTTTGCAAAATGCCGGCCATCCGCGCCTCGGCGTCGCGGGCGTGGTCGGCGGCTTCCGCCGCGGCGATGGTGCGCGCCTTGGCCGATCGCCACAGCGCCACGACAAGCGCCAGGAACAGGCCGAGAAACACCAGCGCACCGAGGGCCAGTGCATGGCCGAGCGTGATCGTCGTGGCGCCAAGCCGGGCAACGGGTTCGGAAAGGATGGTGCTCAGGTCGTTCATCCCGCCAGCATAGCCGATTCGCAGACCTGGCACAGATCAAAACGTGAACGAGACCGATTCGCACCGGTTGACGCTTCTCCTGCGACGTTTTAGGTGAGGCGCCATGTCGATCAAGCCGCTCATCATCCTTCCCGATCCTATCCTGCGCCAGGTTTCCAAACCGGTCGAACGCGTCGACGCGCCTTTGCGCAAACTGGCCGACGACATGCTGGCGACGATGTATGATGCGCCGGGCATCGGCTTGGCCGCAATCCAGATCGGCGAGCCGCTGCGCATGCTGGTCATCGACCTCGCCAAGGAAGACGAGCCGCCGGCGCCGCATGTCTTCATCAATCCCGAAATCCTCGAAAGCGCCGACGCTCGCTCGGTCTACGAGGAAGGCTGCCTGTCGATCCCGGACTATTACGCCGAGGTCGAGCGTCCCGCCTCGGTGCGCGTGAAATATCTCGACCGCGACGGCAAGCTGCAGGAGATCGAGGCCGAAGGCCTGATGGCGACCTGCCTGCAGCACGAGATCGACCATCTCAACGGTGTGCTGTTCATCGACCACATCTCGAAGCTGAAGCGCGACATGGTGGTCAAGAAGTTCAAGAAGCTCGCCAAGGACAAGGCGCCGGGCAAGCTGGTGGGATAGGGAAGATGCCGCTTCGCGTCATCTTCATGGGCACGCCGGAGTTTTCGGTGCCGGTGCTGCGCGCGATTGCCGAGGCCGGGCACGAGATAGCAGCCGTCTACACCCAGCCGCCGCGCGCCGCGGGCCGCCGCGGGCTGGAGCTGACACCGTCGCCGGTGCAGCGCGAGGCTGAGCGGCTGGGCATCGAAGTGCGCACGCCGCTGTCGCTGAAGGGCGAGGCCGAGCAAGCTGCTTTCCAGGCGTTGCGTGCCGATGTCGCGGTCGTCGTCGCGTATGGTTTGCTGTTGCCGAAGGCTATTCTGGAGGCTCCGCGCCTCGGCTGCCTCAACGGCCACGCCTCGCTTTTGCCGCGTTGGCGTGGTGCAGCTCCCATCCAGCGCGCCATTATGGCCGGCGACGTCGAGACCGGCATGATGGTGATGCGCATGGAAGAGGGCCTGGACACCGGTCCGGTGGCACTGGTTGAAAAATGCGCCATAGAGCCCGATATGACGGCCGGCGATCTGCACGACCGCTTGATGAATATTGCTGCCACGCTGATGGTGGAAGCGCTGTCCCGATTGGAGACAAATACCCTGGCATCGACTTTGCAGGCGGCTGACGGGGTGACCTACGCCAGGAAAATCGATAAGTCGGAGACACGTGTGGACTGGACGCGCCCGGCTGCGGAGGTCCACAATCACATTCGCGGGCTGTCGCCATTCCCCGGCGCCTGGTGCGAGGCCGACATCGGCGGCCGCACGGAACGGCTGAAACTGCTTCGCTCGACGCTTTCTGAAGGTACGCTTTCTGAAAGCATGGGCGAGTCGGGAGGAATTCTCGATGACCGGCTGACGGTCGCCTGCGGGTCGGGCGCGGTCAGGCTGGTCGAAGTTCAACGGGCGGGCGGAAAGCCTGCTGCCGCGAAGGAGTTTCTGCGCGGGGCCAAGATCGAAAAAGGAATGAAGTTCTCATGAGCATGATGTCGATACGCGGCGCGACGCCGCGGGACCGCGAGGCCATACGCCTGGTCGAGGAACACGCATTCGGCCAGCAGGCGGAGGCCGGGCTGGTCGACGCTCTGGTCACCGGCGGCGACGCCGTTGTCGAACTGGTGGCGGAAGAAGACGGCCAGGTGGTCGGCCACATCCTGTTTTCCAGGCTGTTCGTCCAGAACGGCGGCAAGCAGTTCGCAGCCGTGGCGCTGGCGCCGTTGGCGGTGGAACCTTCGTTCCACGGCTCGGGCATTGGCGGTGCGCTGATCCGCGAGGCGCATATCCGCCTCAGGGATGCCGGCGAGACGCTCGCCGTTGTGTTGGGCGATCCGGCCTATTACGGCCGCTTCGGCTACAATCATGCGCGAGCCGAAAAGTTCGAGAGCGAATATCAGGGCGAAGCGCTGCAGGCGCTGGCCTGGGGTGACGCACCCGAAAAAGGCAAACTGGTCTACGCCCAGGCCTTTACCGCACTCGCCGCCTGAACGAAGGGTGTATGCCGCGTTTTCGTCTCGATATCGAATATGACGGCAGCCTCTTCGCCGGCTGGCAACACCAGGCGGATCAGCCTTCGGTGCAGCAGGCGATAGAGCAGGCGATCGAGAAATTCTGCGGTGAGGCGGTGCGGATACGCGCCGCCGGCCGCACCGACGCCGGGGTGCATGCGACCGCCCAGGTGGCGCATGTCGACCTCGCCAAGGCATGGCCAAACGACAAGGTGCGCGACGCCGTCAACGCGCACCTGCAGGCGGCAGGCGCGCGCATCGCCATCCTGCAGGCGACGGTTGTCCCCAATGAGTTCGACGCCCGTTTCTCGGCCACCGGACGGCACTATCTCTACCGCATCCTCAACCGGCGCGCGCCTGCAGCGATGGAAAAGGGCAAGGTCTGGTGGGTGCCGAAGCGGCTCGATGCGGACGCCATGCACGAAGCGGCGAAAGTCCTGCTCGGCCGACATGACTTTACCACCTTCCGCTCGACGCAATGCCAGGCCAACAGTCCGGTGCGGACGCTGGAGCGGCTCGATGTAAGCCGCCAGGGCGACCTGATCGAAGTCAGGGCCTCGGCGCGCTCTTTCCTGCACAACCAGGTGCGCTCCATGGTCGGTTCGCTGAAACGCGTCGGCGACGGCGGCTGGACCGCCGCCGACCTCAAGGCCGCGCTCGCGGCGCAAGACCGCGCCGCCTGCGGCCAGGTGGCGCCGCCCGACGGGCTTTTTCTCGTCGGTGTAGACTATCCGGAAAAGTTCTAGGCCGGAGCGGCGGTCGGCACCGTGATGCCGAGCAGCGCCACCAGGCCGAACAAGACGGCCAGAGACACCACCAACATGCCTGCGAACACGGCGCTGCCGACAGCCGCGCCCTTGCCGATCGCGGCGTTGGTCATCCGCCAGGAGAGTACCAGCGACAGCACCACCAGAACCAGCCACACCAATTCGGCAACCGGGTTGCCGGACGGCAGGAAAAGCCTGATCAGCGCTGAAGGCAGCAGCATCCAGGCGGTGATCGCCGACGCCCAGTTGCTGGCGACGACATAGTGGACGAAGCGGTCGCCGATGCCGGCGCGCGATGCGACCAGGGCAAGCACAACCAGGGGCAGCAGCCACGAGCCGAGGTCGACGGTCGCCAGGCGAATCAACATGCCCAGCCGGCCGGCGAACGCATTGGGATCGCCGATCTCGTTGGCCGTGCCGACCCAGCCGACGATCATCGCCGGCGCGGCGACGACGATGGCGAAGAAGGAATTCCAGAAGCCGTCCGCCGACAGGTCGAGCAGCCGCAAGCCGTCGGCCTTCCCGAGCATCAGCCGCCAGGCGCCGTTAAGCGATGAAGAGGTCTCGTCAACCGAAAGCATGATCAGCCCTGCTCGAACCAGTCATCGATGAAGCGCTGGTAGATTTGGGTCAGCGTCTCGAGGTCGGCCAGTGCGACGCGCTCGTCGACCATGTGCATGGTCTTGCCGACCAGGCCGAACTCGACCACCGGGCAATAGTCCTTGATGAAACGCGCATCCGAGGTTCCGCCCGAGGTGGACAGCGCCGGCTCCTTGCCGACCGTCGCCTTGATCGAGCCGCGCAGCGTCTCGATCAGCTTGTCGTCGCGCGTCAGGAAGACATGGCTCGGCCGGTCGCGCCAGATCAGCTCGTAGTCGACCGGCGTCTTGCCGGTCCGGTATTTCTTGCGCTTCGCCGCCTGGTCGAGGCGGTTATGGATCTCGGCCTGCACCGTCTCGGCAGTCCATGTGTCGTTGAAGCGGATGTTGAAGGTGGCTGTCGCCTTGGCCGGAATAACATTGGTCGCCGGGTTGCCGACATCGATCGAGGTCACTTCCAGATTGGTCGGCTGAAAATCCTTCGTGCCCTTGTCGAAGACGGGCGACAGCAAGGCGTCGACCAGGCTGATCAGGCCGCGCACCGGATTGTCGGCGAGCAATGGATAGGCGACATGGCCCTGGCGGCCGTTGACCGTGACACTGCCCGACATCGAGCCACGCCGGCCGATCTTGATCATGTCGCCGAGCGTGTCCGGATTGGTCGGCTCGCCAACGATCGCGGCGTCCCATCTCTCGCCCTTGGCCGCCGCCCAGTCGAGCAGTTTTGTCGTCCCGTTGATCGCCGGCCCCTCCTCGTCGCCGGTAATCAGCAGCGAGACCGAGCCTTTCGGACCACCCTTTTTCTCGACATGGCGCGCCACGGCGGCGATGAAACAGGCGATGCCGCCCTTCATGTCGACGGCGCCGCGGCCATACATCTCGCCCCTGGCGATCTCGGCGGCGAAGGGCGGATGCGTCCACGACGCCTCGTCGCCCGCCGGCACCACGTCGGTATGGCCGGCAAACATCAGATGCGGCCCATTGCCGGAGCGACGCGCGTAGAGATTCTCGATGTCGGGGGTGCCGTCTTCGGAAAACACCGGGCGTTCGACGGAAAAGCCGAGCGGCTTCAGCATGCCTTCCAGGGCAGCCAGCGCGCCGCCCTCGGCGGGCGTTACGGAGGCGCAGCGTATGAGGGTCGCGAGGTTGGCGGCGGGATCGGTCGGCAGTTTCATGGGCAAAGCGATAGTCGAAAGCGAAAGGCCTGTCACGGCCAGAGATGATGACCGGTCCTGCCGCCGACGTTATGGTTTTCCTGTCGTATAGTGCAGGCCAACACGAGATAATCGCATGGCCAACGCCGAAAAGACCATCGTCATTGCCGGCGCCGGCAGCATAGGCTGCTATGTCGGCGGCTGCCTGGCGCTGGCCGGACGCAAGGTGGTGTTTTTGGCGCGGCCAAGCATCGCGACGGTCTTGCTGGACGGCGGCCTGCGCATCACCGATCTCGATAATCGCGACCGATCCATCCGGCCGGAGTCCGTCACCACTGATCCCGCCGCTGCCCTGGCCAGTGCCGACGTGGTGCTGGTGACGGTCAAGAACGGCGCTACCGAGGAGATGGCGTCGCTTGTTGCCGGACATGCGCGCGGCGAAGTCGTGGTGGTCAGCCTCCAGAACGGCGTCGGCAATGCCGACCGGTTACGCGCCGGGCTCGGTGGACGGACTGTGCTCGCCGGCATGGTGCCGTTCAATGTCGTCCAGTCGGCCATAGGCAATTTGCCGCTTCACGTGCATCGCGCCAGCAACGGCAAGGTCATGATCGAAGATGGCGTGACCGGCCTTGCCGGCCTTCTCGATGTCGAAGGGCTTGGCGTGGAAACCCATCCCGACATGAAAGCCGTGCAGTGGGGCAAGCTGCTGATCAACCTCAACAACGCGCTTGTCGCCTTGTCCGGCCTGCCGCTGGCGAGCGAACTTGCCGACCGCCGCTGGCGGCGGATCCTGGCCGGTCAGATCGACGAGGCCCTGGCGGCGATGAAGGCGTTACATATCGCGCCGGCACGAATCGGCGGCTTGCATCCCGTCCTGCTGCCGAAACTGCTCCGGCTGCCGGACTGGCTGTTCCGGCTGGTCGCCCGCCGCATGCTCGCCATCGACCCGCAGGCGCGTTCGTCGATGTGGGACGACCTCCAGCGTGGTCGGCCGACCGAGATCGGTGACCTGCAGGGGGCCGTCCTGAGCCTCGCCGAAAAGGCCGGCACGCCGGCGCCTCTGCTGAAGCGGGTCACCGTGCTGGTGCGGCAGGCCGAGCGGGAAAAGCGCGGCTCACCCGGGCTGACGCCGGAAATCGTCACTGGATAGTCTACTTGCCGCGAGCCTCGGGCCTTGGCCCGCAAAATAGGCGCGTGGGCCCGCCGCGTCACAGCTTTGGTGCGCGCCTCGGAGCCGGCGCTTTGCTCGCCGAGCCTGGCGCCGGCAGGGGCTGCGCCGCCGGGTGGTTCTCGATCAGCGTGATCTTCTGCCAGATCTTGCGCGACAGGTTGGACGCCAGGTTCTCGACGTCGTTGACGCCGTCGATGACCACATCGTCATTGACCGACTGCGCAAACAGCGCCGCGATCTTGCCGGTGATCGACAGCATCTCCGAGCAATAGTCGAGGTAGCGCGCCAGGTCGGCGGCATTGGTGATGCGCGCCGGCGAATGCGCGGTCGGCCTGAAATTGGCGGACAATGCTGCCGGATCCTTGGTCAGCTGGTGCATGTCGATGACATGGATCAGCGATCTCAACCCATGCAGATGGCGAAACACCCGCTTGCGCTTGATGCGCTCCTCGGTGCGGATCAGCGCCAGCAGGCCGAGCACGGCAAGGATCATCATGTTGATCGTGGCTTCGATGCCTTGCACCGACTGCACCGCATCGTCGGCCTGCGAGATATGGATGAGCGGCAGGATGGTGCCGACGAACAGGAAGATCAGCGCGCCGGCGGCAACTGCGGCGACGATGGCGCCGCGCAGCCACCAGATCGGCGCTTCCAGCGCCTGCGCCGCCTTGGCCAGGTCGCGCGACAGCGACACCAGTTCGGCGGCGACGCCGCGCAGGCCGGCATCGGGAAAACGCTCGGCGACGCGCTCTTCCAGCCGCTCGGCGGTGTCGATGATCAGTTTCGGATCAAGCGTGCGGTAGCGCATGGCGAGATATCCGGTCGGCGCTCATGGTTCAGCCGGCGCGTTGCTGCGCTTGCCGTAGCGGTTCGGACCGGGGTCACCCCGGAAACACGCTAGAACGATGAGAAGAATGGGGCCGATGATAAGAGAGATCAACGCGTAATAAGTCGGCTTGCCGAAATCATGAAACCGCTTTGCGGTTACCGCAAAGCTCGACCATGTCGAGATCAGCAAAACGACCCAGAACACAAGTGCCCAGTTCTGGCTGGTTGCGGTGCCGGGTTCCAGTCTCGACAACTGGTAGAGCGGGAAAAACTGTGCAAGCACCAGCAGCAGCCCGGCGAGCACGTAGGCACTTGGGCTGACGCGCCCTGAGAGGCTGAAGAAAAGCCAGGGAAGTGGTGGTGTGTTGGGCAATCTGGAGCGCTCTGGTTGCTCGGACAGGATCAATCACGCAGCAGTTCGTTGATCGAGGTTTTCGACCGGGTCTTGGCATCGACGCGCTTGACGATGACGGCGCAGTAGAGGCCAGGGCCCGGCTCGTTGTTCGGAAAGGCCTTGCCCGGCATCGAGCCGGCGACGACGACCGAATTCGGCGGCACCTCGCCATAAAACACTTCGCCGGTGGCGCGGTCGACGATCTTGGTCGACTGGCCGATGAACACACCCATTCCGAGCACCGAGCCTTCGCGCACGATGCAGCCCTCGACCACTTCGGAGCGCGCGCCGATGAAGCAATTGTCCTCGATGATGGTCGGGCCGGCCTGCATCGGCTCCAGCACCCCGCCGATGCCTACGCCGCCCGAGAGGTGCACATTCTTGCCGATCTGGGCGCAGGAGCCGACCGAGGCCCAGGTGTCGACCATGGTGCCGCTATCGACATAGGCGCCGACATTGACGAAGGACGGCATCAGCACCGCGCCCGGCGCGACATAGGCCGAGCGGCGCACGATCGAAGACGGCACGGCGCGGAAGCCTGCCTTCTCGAAATCGACCGCGCTCCAGCCGTCGAACTTCGACGCCACCTTGTCCCACCAGACCGCCTGGCCGGGGCCGCCCTTGATGATCTCCATCGGATAGAGCCGGAACGAGAGCAGCACCGCCTTCTTCAGCCATTGGTTGACATGCCATTTGCCATCGGCCTGGCGCTCGGCAACGCGCACGGTGCCACGGTCGAGCAGGTCGAGTGAGGACTGGATGGCGTCGCGCGTTTCGCCCCGAGTCGCGGTCGAAATCGTGTCGCGCTCCTCGAAGGCCTTCTCGATCGTCTTTTCGAGGCTGGCCAGATCAGGCTTCGACATGAATTCGCTCCGTTACCACGCTGTTAAGGCCGTCGGCCTTAACCTTGTTTTGAAAGTCGCGCGGACCCTATGTTAAGGCGTATTGGGGGTCAATCGCGGGTGCGCCATGGGACGGCGCAAGTGAACTGTTGGGACGGGTAGAAAGCATATGACTCCTATGGAAAAGGCGGGATGGACGCCGCTGCCGCATTCGGACGAGGATCTGGAGCGCTCGAAAAGCGTGCCCGACACGCCGCAGACTCGCGCCGAAACCTACCGGCTGGCCTGGAACGATCCCGACTTCATGACGCGCCGGGAATTGCGCGCTGTGCGCTTGCAGCTTGAGCTCTTGAAGCCCGAAATGATCCTGGCCGAGCGCGGCATCCGCTCGACGGTCATCCTGTTCGGCGGCGCGCGTATTCCCGAGCCCGGCGGCGAGGCCTGGGCCGCCAAGAACGAGACGCAGAAGAAAAACCTCGAGGAAAACAGCAAATACTACGAGGAGGCGCGCAAATTCGCCCGCCTCTGCTCACAGCAATCGGCCACGTCCTACTACCGCGAATTCGTCGTCGTCACCGGTGGCGGCCCAGGCGTGATGGAGGCGGGAAATCGCGGCGCCGACGATGTCGGCGCGCCGTCGATTGGCCTCAACATCGTCCTGCCACACGAGCAGGCGCCGAACGCCTATGTGACCCCGGAGCTGTGCTTCAACTTCCACTATTTCGCCATCCGCAAGATGCATTTCGTCATGCGCGCCAAGGCCGTCGCGGTGTTTCCGGGCGGCTTCGGCACCATGGACGAATTCTTCGAGACGCTGACGCTGATCCAGACCGGCCGCATGGAGCGCGTGCCGGTGATCCTGTTCGGCAAGGCGTTCTGGCAGCGCGCGATCGACCTCGATTTCCTGGCCGAACAAGGCACCATCACGCCCGGCGACCAGGATATCATCGACTTTGTCGACACCGCCGACGAGGCCTGGGGGATCATCAGCCGCTTCTACAAGTTGGGGGAGTAGGGGAACCGGGAATTGAAGAACTGAAGAATTGAGGAAAAGGAGGTCCGGATCGGTCTCCCTTTCACCAGTTCTTCAATTCTTCAGCTCCTCAATTCCTCTACCCCCTCCACTATCCCCGTCAGAAACGTCGCGAGATCGTCGGTGACGAAATCGACGTCGTCCTCATTGGCCGGATCGCGTTCCCAGATCTCGGCAAAGGTCGGCTCGAAATTGCGCGGCACCACCAGCACCGTGGTCATGCCCAGTGATTTCGGCACCTCGAGGTTGCGGGCGAGATCCTCGAACATCACCGCATTGTGTCCGGTGACGGCGTGCAGTTCGGCAAACTTCTCATAGGTCTGCCGCGACGGCTTCGGCGTCAGCCCGGCGGCGACGATATCGAAAATGTCGTCGAAATGGTCGAGTATGCCGAGCTGGCGCGCGGTGCGCTCGGCGTGCCTGCGGTCGCCGTTGGTGAAGATGAACTTGCGGCCGGGCAGCTGGCGGATGGCGGTGCCCAGCACCGGATCCGGCACCAGCCACGAATAGTCGATGTCGTGCACCTTTTCGAGAAAATCGTCGGGGTCGATGCCGTGGCGCGTCATCAGCCCGTTCAGCGTCGTGCCGTATTCGAGATAGAGTTCCTTCTGCAGCTTGCGCGCTTCCTCGCGCGGCAGCGTGAGCAGTTCTCCGACATAGGCCGTCATCTTGACGTCGATCTGCGAAAACAGATTCGAATGGTGCGGATAAAGCGTGTTGTCGAGGTCGAACACCCAGTCGGTGACATGGGCGAAGCGGGCGGGATCGGGCAGCGTGGTCATGGCGTCCTTATGGCATGAAATATCTGCCGTTCGAACCCCTTTCTGATGTAGAGCTTATCCACAACCTATGTGCATCTAGAGTTGTAAAAATGGGCTCACCATTCAAATTTTAGCCATCACGGAAAGGTGGCCTTCAGGGCTTGCTGGCACAGAGACGGTTCAGTGGGAGCCAGCGATGAGTCGCATAGTTTTAAAGTCCGCCGCCGTCGCATTCGGCTCGGTAGCCATCTCGCTTTTGCTGACGCTGATCATCGTTCCGGCCATGGGTTTTCCGGTCGACCGCACTGTCTGGCTGACATCGACGGTGTGCCCATTGGCGCTCGCCTGGATCGCCTGCGCCAGCACCTTCTGGCAGAGCGACCGACTGAAAAGCGCGCATCGCGATCTCGCCCGCGCGCATGCCCAGCTCGCCGCCGCGCATCGGCGCCTGTCGGCGAAGGCGAGCCGCGACGACATGACCGGCATGCTCAACCGCGAGAGCTTCTTTGCCGCGCTCGACGGTTCACGACGCAAATCCGATCGCGGCGCGCTGCTGATCATCGACGCCGACCATTTCAAGGCGATCAACGACAATTTCGGCCATCTGACCGGCGATGATGCGCTGGTGTTGATCGCCAGCGCCATCGAGCGCGGCGTCCGCAGCGGCGACGTGCTCGGCCGCATTGGCGGTGAGGAGTTCGGCGCCTTCCTGGTCGGCGCTACGGAAGCCGAAGCCCGGCGCGTGGCCGAGCGCATCCGCCGTGAAGTCGAGCTGGTCCGTTTTCGTCCGGTCGACGAGCGCACGGTGCCGCTGACCGTCTCGATCGGCGGCATCACCTGTGCGCAAGATGCCGATGTCTCGGACCTGATGCGCGCCGCCGACCGCCGGCTCTACGAGGCCAAGCACCGCGGCCGCAACTTGTCGATCCTCGACCGGGATATTTCCGAAGCTGCGTGAGGTGTTGGTGGTGGGGCTGTTAAACGGTTCGCCAACATTGTTTCCACGCAACTGCGCCGTTTACCGGGTTGTAACTCGTTCACAGGCAAGGCTTGGCACGGGAATGGCATGTCTGGCCGGTACCTGTGCCGTTCAGGGAACGCCATGCGTGGATCGAAGCCCCCATCCAGAGACGTGTCATGAGTTTCTTCATCAGGAAAATATCGCGCCGCACCATCGTGCAGGCGCTGATTGCGATGCCGGCGCTACAGCTTTTTCGCAAGCAGCCTGACAGCGACCGCCCCCCGGCCGATCCCGACGAGATCGTCGTGGTCAATGGCTGGATCCTGAAGCGGAGCGACCTGGCATGATCTTCGACAGCTATGAGGCGTTTCGAGCCTCGGATTTCAAGCCCAAGGTCTGCATTCTCGGCTCCGGGCCGGCCGGCACCACCATTGCCAGAAAGCTCGGCGCCGCCGGCATTCCGGTCGTGGTGCTGGAGGCCGGCGCACGCGAATTCAGCGACGAGTCGCAGGATTTCTACCGCGGCTCCACGGTCGGCGATCAATATTTCGATCTCGACATCACCCGGCTGCGCTTCATGGGCGGGTCGTCGAACCACTGGGCCGGCTGGTGCCGCGTGCTCGACAAGCAGGACTTTGAGCCCAAGGCATGGGCGCCCGACACCGGCTGGCCAATCGCCCGGACCGACATCGAGCCCTATCTGTCCGAGGTGCACGACATACTCGAGCTTCCCGACTTCAAGCCCGATGTGCCGATTTCAGACGACATACGCTGGGTGCAGCTGATCAAGAGCCCGGCCGTGCGCTTTGGCGAGAAATTTTCCGACGAGCTCGACAAGAGCAAGAACATAGCGCTCGTGCTCAACACCTATGCCACCGAACTTGCCGGGGACGGCAAACGAGTGACCGGCGCCAGGCTGTGGTCGAACGGCAAGGATGCCGGCGCCTTCAGCGCCGATTATTTCATCGTCTGCGCCGGCGGGCTGGAGAATTCGCGGCTGCTTCTATGGTCGAACCAGCGCTCGAATGGCGGCGTGGTGCCGAACGCCACGGCACTTGGCCGCTACTGGATGGAGCACCCGACCTTCGAGGGCGGCAATGCCATCCTGGCCGATTACAGGGAGTTCAAGGTTGATGCCGTCAACGAGGCGTTCTTCTCGCCGACGCTCGCCGCCATGGAGCGGCTGCAGATCATGAATTTCGGCATACGCCTGATCGAGACGCCCTATGCCGGCGTCAAGAGCCTGATTGCCGACCTCGCCTGCACCGCGCCCGAGGCCGCCGAATGGGTCGCCTACCAGCTCAGCCAGAACCTGCGCTGCGCCGCCCAGCTCTACGTCGCCTGGGAACAGGCGCCGCTGGCCTCGAACCATATCGAATTGTCGAAGACCGATGTCGACCGTGCCGGCGTGCCGCGCATCGAGCTGCACTGGAAGAAGTCGCCGTTGGAGCGCCGCACCATCCTCGAGGGGCTCAAGCTGTTCGGAACGACGCTGATCGAGAAGGACCTCGGCCGCGTCCGCATCATGGACTGGCTGACCAATGGCGAGGACTACCCGACGGATGAGGAACTGGCCGGCCACCACCACATGGGCGGCACGCGCATGGGCACCGATGTGAGCAAAAGCGTGGTCGACGCCAACTGCAAGGTGCACGGCATGGACAATCTCTATGTCGGTGGTTCCTCGGTATTCTGCACGTCGGGCGAATGCAACCCGACGACGACGATCACAGCGCTGGCCTGCCGGCTAGGCGACCATCTGACCAAAGTAATCACGGTGTGATGAAGTCATCCCCCCGGTGTGACGAAGTCATCACCGTCTGATTGTCAAAAAAGCGAAGGGCGCGACAGGATTGCTGCCGGCGCTACCCATGCCTTGGTGTCGAAACCCTCGGAATCAGCGCCAACGAGATCTCCCTCCCCCTTGTGGGGAGGGATTAAGGGTGGGGATAGGTGCCGCGCAAACCCTTCAGGATTTGCTAAACCGTCGCTGGATCCAGGGCCGGCTGCCCCTTGCGACGGGCAACAATCGCCTTGAAATCGGCGGTCCGGAACGCATCGCGCAACACGTCGAAAGAGGGCAGCACGAAATAGGCGCGCTGGAACTTGTCGATCTCGTAGCCGGTGCGCATCACCGTTTCGAGGTCGAAGGGCACGTGGTGCGCGTCCGGGCTCGCGACGGCGAACTGCAATTCGGTGAACGACGACATCAGCCCGGCGCCGAAAGCTTTCAGCTTCTGGCCCGCCTCCTGTATCAGCCCGTATTCGGCGGTGTACCAGTAGAGCCGGGTGATCATCTCGTCACCGCCCAGCGCAATCACGCTCTCGGCTTTTTCGCCATACATCTGCATGAAGTCGGCAAACACCGGCTGCGTCAGGATGGGCACATGGCCGAAGAAGTCGTGGAACATGTCGGGTTCGACGATGTAGTCGAGCTCGTCCTTGGTGCGCAGCCAGTTGGTCACCGGAAAGCGCCGGTTGGCGAGATGGTCGAAGAAGGGCGCGGCCGGGATGAGGCCAGGCACGGCGACGATTTCCCAGCCGGTCAGCTTGCGCAGCTTGTCTGAGACCGCGCCGAAATCCGGGATCTCGTCGAGCAGGCCGAGCGCGGCGATCCCATCGAGATAGGAATGGTGCGCCAGCTTCTGCGTCAGCTTGGTCTGCCGGTCGCACAACGTGCGCCACACCGCCTGTTCGTCGGCGATGTAGTTGTAGCCCTGCGCCACGGTGAAGTCGGAACGGCACACTGAATAGTCGCCACGCAGGCCTTGCGCCGCGCAATCACGGGCATATTCGGCAACGCTCATCGTCGTCATGGTTCTTCTCCCCTGATCGTGACACTTGAATATGTCCGCAGAGTCTAGCGGCGGCCGGCGAGGCAATTCAGCTTTGATGATGGCTTGGGTCCATGATTTGAGGTAAAAATCACCAAGCAGAAGCTGAAAGAGAGTGAAAATGCCTCAGTTCGACGATTTCGAGATCAAGATGCTGGATGTGCTTCAGCGCGATGGACGCAAGCCCGTGTCCGAACTGGCGCAGGAGATCGGCCTGTCGACGACGCCTTGCGCCCGCCGCTTCGAGGCGCTGCAGGAGGCCGGCATCATCAAGGGCTTTGCCGCCGTGCTCAACCGCCGCGGCGTCGGCCTGATGGTCGAGGTGTTCATCCAGGTGCGGCTCACCAGCCACAGCGACGGTTCGCCCGAAACCTTCATCGCCGCCGTGCAACGCATGGATGAAGTGTCGTCATGCTGGACGATGACCGGCGACCACGATTTCCTGCTGCACGTCATGGTGCCGTCGGTCGACGAACTCAACGCCTTCGTCATGCACCGCCTGATGCGCCTTGCCGGCGTGCGCGACGTTCACACCCAGCTGGTGCTGCAGAACATCAAGGGCCCGGGCCACGTGCCGCTCGCCCACCTCAGGCGGTAGGACACGCACCGCCATTTCTGCGGAAAAGCTGCACGCAAACTGCTGAACGGAGCCCAAATGCGAAACTGAAACGCCGGCTACGCCATGCGGACCGTCGCTCAAAGGTCCGTCATGAACATCGTGCTGATCAATCCGCCGCACACCGCCATCGGCAGCCGCGTGCCCGATGACCATCTGCCACCGCTCGGCCTGCTGGCACTGGGCGGCCCGCTTATCGACGCCGGCCATAAAGTCCGGCTGGTCGATGCCGAATTCGGGCCGATGCCGTTGGAAACTCTGGTGCGCGATGCGCTCAGCGGCCAGCCCGATTGCATCCTGATCGGCCACTCCGGCTCGACCTCGGCGCATCCCACCGCGCTCGCGATCGCCCGCATGGTCAAGGCGCTCGAGCCGGCGACGCTGGTGATCTATGGCGGCGTGTTCCCGACCTATCACTGGCGCGACATATTGGCGGCGAGCGATGTCTTCGACTTCATCGTGCGCGGCGAGGGCGAGGCAACCATCCTTGCCCTGGTCGTGGCACTGGACAATCGCCGGCCGCTGGGCGATGTCGCGGGTATCGCCTATCGCGACGATCTCGGCCGCCCCTTCGCGACGCGGCCGGCCGGGACCACTGCCAATCTGGACGAGTACCGCGTCGGCTGGGAGCTGATCGATCACCGCCGCTACAGCTATTGGGGCGGCAAGCGCGCCGTGGTCATGCAGTTTTCGCGGGGCTGTCCGCATCTGTGCAACTATTGCGGCCAGCGCGGTTTCTGGACCCGCTGGCGGCACCGCGACCCCAAAAAATTTGCGCAGGAGATTGCCTGGCTGCACCGCCAGCACGGCGTCGAACTGATCAACCTCGCCGACGAAAACCCGACCGTATCGAAGAAGGTTTGGCGCGCCTTTCTCGATGCGCTGATCGCCGAGAACGTGCCGGTGCTGATCGTCGGCTCGACCCGGGCCGACGACATCGTGCGCGATGCCGACATCCTGCACCTCTATCGCAAGGCCGGCGTCATCCGCTGGCTGCTCGGCATGGAAAACACCGACCAGCAGACGCTTCAACTGATCCGCAAGGGCGGCAGCACCTCATCCGACCGCGAGGCGATCCGGCTGCTCCGCCAGCATGGCATACTGTCCATGGCGACCTGGGTGGCGGGGTTCGAGGATGAGACCTTTCGCGATCTGTGGCGCGGCTTTCGCCAGCTGCTTGCCTACGACCCCGACCAGATCCAGGCGCTCTATGTCACGCCGCACCGCTGGACGCCGTTCTTCCGCATCGCCAAGGACCGCAAGGTGATCCAGACGGATGCCCGGCTGTGGGACTACAAGCACCAGGTGCTGCAGATGACCCGGCTGAAACCGTGGATGCTGTTCTTCTCGGTCAAGCTGATCGAGGTCGCGGTGCAGTCGCGGCCGAAGGCGCTGGCGCGCATTCTCTTCCACCCCGATCCCGAACAGCGCCATTCGATGCGCTGGTACACCCAAATGGGCCGCCGCGTGTGGTTCCGCGAGGTCTGGGGTTTCCTGGCCCGCGACCGCCGCCTCAAGGATGGTCCGACGCTGGCTGAGTTCTGGGGCGCGCCGCAGGATGCCGATGAGGAATCCATGGTCGTCATGCGCCCGCCGCTCAAGCCGGCCGAAGCGGCTGTCGCGATCTCGGCCGGCGCCTGACAGGCTCGCTGCCATTCATAGATACGTACCGTATGCGTATTGACATACGCGGCGTATGTACCCACCTCATGCATACGGGACGTATGTGAGTGCCCCGGACAATGGAGTGAAAATGACCAAACGTGACGCGATCTTTCCTGCCGGCAGGCAGGCTCTCTACGAGATCAATCGCTATTCTGCTGCAATCCGATCGGGCGATCTTTTGTTTGTCTCGGGCCAGGTCGGCAGCCGCGAGGACGGGTCGCCCGAACCTGTCTTCGAAAAGCAGGTCCAGCTTGCCTTCGACAATCTCGCGGCAGTGCTGAAAGCAGCGGGCGCCACGTTCGACGATATAGTCGACGTGACCACCTTTCACACCGATCCGGCAACGCAATGGCCCGTGATCGATGCCGTTCGGCTGAAGGTGTTCGGTGAACCGCCCTACACCAATTGGACGGCGGTCGGCGTCAACTGGTTAGCCGGCTTCGACTTCGAGATAAAGGTCATCGCGCGCCTGCCCCAGCCTGCCTAAGGGCTGGCCAGCCGACCAACTGGCCGCCAAGCCAGTTGCCGATCAGGGCACGATTAGCGTGCCGGCGCCGTGTTCGGTGAACAGTTCCAGAAGCACCGCATGCGGCGTCTTGCCGTTGAGGATGACGACGCCTTCGACGCCGCGCTCGATCGCCTCGATGCAGGTCTCGACCTTGGGGATCATGCCGCCCGACACCGTGCCGTCCTTGATCAGCGCCTTGGCTTCGGCCACTGTCAGTTCGTCGATCAGCTTCTTGTTCTTGTCGAGCACGCCGGGCACGTCGGTCAGGAACAAAAGGCGCGTCGCCTGGCAGGCGCCGGCGATGGCGCCGGCAAAGGTGTCGGCATTGATGTTGTACGTGTGGCCGTCGCGGCCCGGCGCCACCGGCGCCAGCACCGGGATCATTTCCGAGCGTGCCAGCAGGTCGAGTAGGGTGCGGTCGACCTCGACCGGCTCGCCGACGAAACCGAGATCGAGCACACGCTCGATGTTGGAGTCCGGGTCGATCATGGTCTTGCGCGCCTTTTCGGCGAACACCATGTTGCCGTCCTTGCCGCACAGGCCGATCGCCCATTCGCCCTCGGCGTTGATCAGCGCGACGATCTCCTTGTTTATCGAACCGGCCAGCACCATCTCGACGATCTCGACCGTCTTCTGGTCCGTGACGCGCAGCCCGCCTTCGAACTTGGATTCGATGCCCATCTTGGCCAGCATGGCGCCGATCTGCGGCCCGCCGCCATGGACGACGATCGGGTTGACGCCGGACTGCTTCAGCAGCGCGATGTCACGGGCGAAAGCCTTGCCGAGCTCGATATCGCCCATGGCATGACCGCCATATTTCACCACCACCGTCTTGTGCTCGTAGCGCTGCATATAGGGCAGGGCCCGCGAGAGCAGGGCGGCCTGCATTTCGGCGGTGGCGGTGATCTCCGTCATCGGCATGGTTCCCTGGATGCGGGTAAGGACGGCGGCGTCTTAGCGGGAATTGGCCCAGGCCGCAAACAGCTTTGCTATCACGATGATGAAATCTGCCGGATCAGGCCGGCACCTTGAGCGGCGCCCGCCGCGTCAGCCACCCGGAAACCTTCTCCATCTGCGCGGCAAGCGACAAAAGCGTCCTGCTCGTCGCCGGGGCGGCCGACGGCCTGGATGCCAAGCGGCAGGCCATTCTGGATCGCCGGCCAGTGGTGAACCACAGGCTCTTGTCCATCAATTGCCCAAACAAGGATCTGATCTCCAAGAGACGGGTCAAATGCAATTTGTCGAGCAGGTTTTCGATGAGCTCGTCGGCCCCCTTCGGGTCCATGGCGCCTCAGGCAAGCGGCGGATGCGCAATGATCGGGTTGCCTCGGCGCGCGCGATCGCAGCATCGACAAGGTCTGGCGGAGAGATCTCGCCTCTGTGCAACAGCTCTGCCAAGCCGGTCGCATCGTTCTCCCACAGCATCCGTTCGGCCGACATTGCTGTTCCCCTATCTGCGGGAGGCTAACGACAGCCGATTTCCTTGGCAACCGACCGGCGATTACTGGCGATCGGGCGCGGACATCGATTGCGTGGACAACAAGATTTCTGCCTTTGCAAATAAATCGTGATCGCTTAGCTTGTCCGTATGACGCCGCAGGATATCTCCACCCTGATTGTCCGGACCTCGATGAAGGATCGGACTGCGTTCGATCTGCTTTACCGGCAAACCAGTGCGAAACTTTTCGGCGTGTGCCTTCGTGTATTGAAGGATCGCGGAGATGCGGAAGAAGCGCTGCAAGAGGTCTTCGTCAAAGTGTGGACGAAGGCGGACCGTTTCGCTGTTTCCGATCTAAGCCCAATCTCCTGGCTGGTGGCCATAGCACGCAATCATGCGATTGATCGCATCCGGTCGCGACGCAAGCCCGCTGCCGATATCGATGCCGCGCTCGACGTGGCTGACCCCGGTCCGGGGCCAGAGGCTATGGTTGTTGCGGGCGGTGAATCCGAGCGCATCTATCAGTGCCTTGAAGAGTTGGAACAAGACCGGGCGCAAGCCGTTCGGGGTGCTTATTTGAACGGCGAAAGTTACGCCGAGCTCGCGGAACGTCACAAGGTTCCGCTCAACACGATGCGGACATGGCTGCGCCGCAGCCTGTTGAAACTTAGAGAATGTCTGGAAAGATGACCCTGGCAGAAGAAAATGGACCGGAACGTGGAGGCGACGACCTGCTCGCAGCCGAATACGTTCTCGGCGTGCTGCCGGCGGATGAGCGCCAGATAGCCTCCGGACGCATCGACGCGGAGACCGGCTTTGCCCGTCTCGTCGATTCCTGGGAAGTAAACCTCTCGCCGATGGCTGCCGCTTATGCTGAGGTAGAGCCGCCGGCCACCATCAAGCCGGCTATCGATCGCCGGCTGTTCTCCTCCACCGCGGCGTCGATGACGGCCCCGACCGGCAGTCTCTGGTCCAGCCTTGCCTTCTGGCGCGGCCTCACCGCAGCGGCTCTCGCGGCCCTGGTGCTCTATGTCGCCGTGCCTTACGTCAGGTCGCCGGTCGTCGTGCCGCAGGAGCGCCTCGTCGCCTCGCTGGCTGCCGAAGGCAGCGATGTCAAATACCTTGTCGTCTACGACGCTTCCCGCCGCGATGTCGGCCTGTCGCTGGTTTCGGGCGAACGCGCCGCCGGCAAGGACTTCGAACTGTGGATGATCGAAGGCAAGAATGCTCCGGTCTCGATGGGCCTCATCCCCGCCGGCCAGGTCGCCCATATCCCGGTTACCCCGGCCGTGCAGCAGAAGCTGGCGCAAGGCGCCGTGCTTGCTGTCAGCGTCGAGCCGACGGGCGGTTCGACGACGGGACAGCCGACCGGACCGGTCGTTGCCGCGGGCGACCTGAAGGGCATCTGATAGATCGTAAAACCATGACGTGACAATGAAGACAGCGGAAGTACATCTTCCGCTGTTTTCGTTTTGGATACGCTGCTGGAGATTAGAGGTTCGATCTGGGAGATTAATTCGCCGACAAAATAAAGGAAATTTTTCCCGGCGCGCGGAAACTCAGGCAGGTCTATTTCGTATCTCCTCTGTTCCGAAAGAGGAAACAATAACCCCGAGGAGTTCGAACACTATGCGTAGAATCGCCACCCTTTTGCTCGCCGGTACCATTGCCGTCTCCGCCCTCGCCACAATCGCCTATGCCGAGAATCCGATGGTTGGCGGCGCCGCCATGTACGCCAACAAGAACATCGTCGAGAACGCCGTCAATTCGAAGGATCACACGACACTGGTCGCCGCCGTCAAGGCTGCCGGCCTGGTCGAGACACTGCAGGGCGCCGGCCCGTTCACCGTCTTCGCGCCGACCAATGAGGCCTTCGCCGCGCTTCCGGCTGGCACGGTCGAGTCGCTGCTCAAGCCCGAGAACAAGGACAAGCTCACCAAGATCCTGACCTGCCATGTCATCGGCGCCAAGGCGATGGGCGCCGATGTCGCCTCGATGGCCAAGGCCGATGGCGGCACCCACAAGGTCAAGACGGTCGGCGGCTGCGAGCTGTCGCTCAAGGCCGATGGCGGCAAGGTCACCGTAGCCGACGAGAACGGCAATGTCGCCAATGTCACGATCGCCGATGTCGAGCAGTCGAACGGCGTCATCCACGTCATCGACAAGGTCCTGCTGCCGAAGATGTAACAAAGCCCCTGCCGCCGACGAACAGGCGGTAAGCTCTCTGATTGCGCGGCTCCCCCTTCGCGGGCCGCGCAATCTTCCGAGCGCTCCACGCCGTCCGCCACAAAACGCGGAGCCGGCTTGGAGCGTTCGGTTTGCAGGGCAACCGTCACCGGCTTTTGATTTTCCAGTGGCGGCCAAATCTGGCAAAATGATCCGCAGGAGGATTTCCGTCATGAACCGTCGCGACTTGCTTTTGAGTGGCGTCGCCTTTGCGGCCGTCGCCGGCGCCTTGCCAACGCTACGCTTGGGCGGAACCCAGTCCGCCAGAGCTGCCGAAACCTTCGAGGTCACCAAGACCGACGCCGAGTGGCACGCCATCCTGTCGGATGAAGCCTTCAATGTGCTGCGCAAGGAAGGCACCGAATATCCCGGCACCAGCCCGCTGCTCAACGAGCACCGCAAAGGCATTTTCGCCTGCGCCGGCTGCGACCTGCCGGTCTATTCCTGGGAGACCAAGTTCGATTCCGGTACCGGATGGCCGAGCTTCTGGCAGGAGATCGCCAACAGCGTCGGCAAGACCACGGATCGTTCTCTGGGCATGACCCGCACCGAGGTTCATTGCCGCCGCTGCGGCGGTCATCTCGGCCATGTCTTCGATGACGGTCCCGCACCCACCGGCCTGCGCCACTGCATCAACGGCGTTGCGCTCAGCTTCAAGCCGGCCACTGCCTGACCGTTCGGCGTCTTTAGCGGGGTGGGGATTTGGCGCCGGCGTGACGACCGCCTCCTATCTCTTGAAATGGAGCGAAAACAGTCAACTTCAAGAATTGGCAGACGGCTTTTTATGCGTAGATTCCGCAGCCCTAACGAGAGGGCCAGAACCTATGCAACGAACCAAAGCACGGGCTCGCGCTAGCGAGCGCAGATCGACCGCCAAATCGACCGGCGGTGTTGATGCGGACCGGCCGCGTATCTCCCATCAAGTGGTGATCGCCGGCGGCGGCCCGACCGGGTTGATGCTGGCCGGCGAACTGTCCCTGGCCGGCATCGATGTCGCCATCGTCGAGCGGCGCGAGAACCAGGATCTCGCGGGCGTGCGCTCCGGCGGCCTGCATTCGCGCACCATCGAGATCTTCGACCAGCGCGGCATTGCCGATCGGTTCCTGTCGCAAGGCCAGACCGCCCAGGTCGCGGGTTTCGCCGGCGTTTCGCTTGATATCAGCGACTTCCCCACCCGCCACAATTACGGGCTGGCGCTGTGGCAAAAGCACATCGAGCGCATCCTTGCCTGCTGGGTCGATGAACTTGGCGTCACGGTCTACCGTGGCCGCGAGGTGACAGGCTTCGTGCAGGATGCAGGCGGCGTCGATGTCGCGCTGACAGATGGCGGGTCGCTTCGTGCCGATTATCTTGTCGGCTGCGACGGCGGCAGAAGCCTCGTGCGCAAGGCGGGGGGCATAGAGTTCCCCGGTTCCGAGCCGACAACCAGCAATTTGATCGCCGAGATCGAGGTAACAGAAGAGCCGCAATGGGGTATCCACCGCGATGCCATCGGAATTCACGGCCTCAGCAGACTGGAAGACGGTACGGTGCGGGTGCTGGTGACCGAACGCGAGGTCGGGGCCGGCGGCGTGCCCACATTGCATGAGCTCAGCGAGGCGCTCATTGCCGTCTACGGCACCGATTACGGCGTCCACAATCCAACATCGCTGGCCCGCTTCACCGACATGACCCGGCAGGCAGCCTCATACCGCAAGGGGCGGGTGCTGCTGGCAGGCGACGCCGCGCACGTGCATCCACCGGACGGTGGACAGGGGCTGCAGACCGGCGTGCAGGACGCGGTCAATCTGGGCTGGAAGCTCGCCCAGGTGGTCAGGAAAACTGCGCCCGAAAGCCTGCTCGACAGCTACCAGGCAGAGCGCCACCCGATTGCCGCGCGTGTGATGAAAAACACCATGGCGTCGGTCGTGCTCCGTCGCGAAGACGAGCGCACCAAGGCGCTGCGCGATACAGTGTCGGAACTTCTCGGCATGGAAGAGCCGCGCAAGCGTTTTGCCGGCATGTTGTCCGGCCTGGACATCCACTACGATCTTGGCGAGGGGCATCCGCTGCTGGGGCGTCGCATGCCGGATCTCGACCTCGTCACCGCTGCCGGTCCACTGCCGGTTTTCGCCCTGCTGCATGACGCTCGGCCGCTGCTGCTTAATCTTGGTGAGCCCGGCGCTTTTGGTATCGGCCAGTGGGTGGAGCGGATTCAGCTGGTCGACGCCAGCTACGATGGCGCATGGGAGCTTCCGGTGCTGGGGGCAGTCGAAGCCCCACGCGCAGTGCTGGTCCGGCCTGACGGTTATGTGGCCTGGGTCGGCGGCCCTGAAGCAGCCGGGCTAACCGACTCGCTGACCAAATGGTTTGGGCCGCCTGCCGCAGCATAGCGCGCCGGGTGTTCGACCAAGGAGCTTGACAACGATCGATGCTTAAGCGTGACCCCGGAAATCGGGGGTGATTTCCGGGGTCACACATGAGCGCGCCAGGCGGGGGGTCCGGCGCGCTCAATGGCCTCCGCCGCCGCTGCCCGCGGGCGGCGCCGGCTTGGCGATGACCAGGGTGAAGACCGCCATGGTCGCGAACAGCACGGTCAGCATGGTGAACACATCCATGAACGACAGCAGCGACGCCTGCTGCTGGACCATGCCCGACAGTTTGGAGATCGCCGCCTTGGTGGCGTCGAGGCCGGGAGTCTGCTGGAAGTCGAGCGTCATGTTCTGCAGCTTGGTCTGCGCCGCCGCACTGCCCCATTCCACATGCTCGGCCAGCCTGGCGTAGTGGAAGGCGCTGCGATCGATCAGCACGGTGTTGATGACGGCAAGGCCGACCGCACCGCCGAGGTTGCGGGTCAGGTTGAACAGGCCCGACGCGTTCTTCAGCCGGTCCGGCGGCAAGGTGCCGAGCGCAATGTTGTTGATCGGCACCATGCACAGCATCATCGAGCTGCCGCGCAGGATCTGCGGGATCAGCAATTCCCAGAAATCCCAGTCGGCGGTCAGATGCGTCATCCACCATGTGCCGGCAGCGAAGCCGAACAGCCCGATCATCATCATGATGCGCAAATCCATCTTGCTCGACAGGATGCCGGAAATCAGCGCAGTGACGAACATCGCCAGGCCGCTGACGAACAAGGCTTCGCCGATCATCATGGAATCGTAGCCGCGGATGCGCCCGAGGAACACCGGGTAGAGATAGGTCAGACCGTACAGGCCGATGCCGATGACGAAGGAGAACAGCGAACCGAAGGCGAAATTGACGTTGGTGAAGGCCCTGAGATCGACGATCGGCTCCTCGGCGGTGAAGGCACGCCAGAAGAACAGCGCCGCACCGACAACCATGATGATGGCGCAGATGAACACGGCCTGTTCCTGCAGCCAGTCATGGTTCGGACCTTCCTCGAGCACATATTCCATGCAGCCGAGAAACGCCGCCATGCCGGCAAGGCCCCACCAGTCGAACTTGCTGAACAGGCCGAGATTGGGCTTGTCGAAATCGATCAGGGTCCAGGTCGTGACCGTCACCAGAATGCCTGGAATGACATTGATGAGGAACAGCCAGTGCCACGACATGGCATGGCTGATATAGCCGCCGACGGTCGGGCCGATGGTCGGCGCCAGCGTCGCCACCAGGCCGATCATCGGCGACACCATGGCGCGGCGCGACGGCGGGAAGATGGTGAAGGCGGCGGCGAAAACGCTCGGGATCATGCCGCCGCCGATAAAGCCCTGGATGGCTCGGTAGACGATCATCTGGTCGATGTTGGTGGCGGTCGCGGCCAGCGCGCTGGCCGCCGTGAAGCCGGCCGCGGCGCCTGCAAACAGCACGCGCGTCGACAGCATCCGGCTGAGGAAGCCCGACAGCGGGATCATCACCACTTCGGCGATCAGATAGGCGGTCTGCACCCATGGGATTTCGTCGGAACTGGCGCTGAGGCCGGCCTGGATCTCGGCCAGCGAGGCTGAGACGATCTGGATGTCGAGGATCGCCATGAACATGCCGAACACCATCGCCAGGAAGGCGATGAGGCGGCGCGTCGAGATGGTCGTCGGCACCGCTGGCATGGCCGGCGCCGCTCCTGCTGTTATGGTTGCGGTTGCCATGGCGTTGCTCCCGGCTTTCGCTCAGTTCGCCGCGGCCGGAGCCGTGCGGCTGTCGACGGCGACAACGACGCTCAGGCCGGCGCGCAGCCTGCCTGCCTTCAGCACATCGGCCGGGACGTCGATGCGAACCGGGATGCGCTGCACCACCTTGGTGAAGTTGCCGGTGGCATTTTCCGGCGGCAGGAGCGAGAACACGGCACCCGAAGCCGGCGCCAGCGACGACACCGTGCCTTCGAAATCATGGCCGTCCGTGGCGTCGACCGAGACCCGAACCTTCTCGCCGGGCACCAGCTTGGCCAGCTGCGTCTCCTTGAAGTTGGCAACGATGTAGAGCTTGTCCAGCGGCACCACGACGGCGAGCTTCTGGCCGGGGCTGACGAGGTCGCCCTGCTCGACCGAGCGGTTGCCGACGACGCCGTCATAAGGCGCCTTGAGCACGGTGAAGGACAGATCGCGCGCGGCCTTGTCGCGGTTCAGCCGCAGCGAAGCCAGCGTGCTGGCCGATTCGGCGCGCTGCGCTTCGAACACGCCGATATTGGCCTGTGCGGCTGCAATCTGCGCGTCGGCGCCGACAAGGGCCGCATTGGCCTGATCGAGAGCGGTCTGGGCATCGTCCAGTTGCGCCTGCGTGCCGACATGCGTCTTGACCAGTTGCGCGGCGCGCTGCTGGGCGCGAGCGGCATTGTCGGCTGCCGCCTGGTCGGCGACCTTCTGCGCCTGCGCCTGTTGCAGCGAAGCTTGCGCCGCCTTGGTCTGCGCGTCGATACGGTCGAGCGTCTTGGCCAGCGTGGCGATCTGCGCCTCCGCCTGGGCAACGGCTATTCTGTAGTCGCCGTCATCGATCGTCAGCAGCGGATCGCCAGCCTTGACCTGCTGGTTCTCCGAGACCTTGACTTGATCGACATAGCCGGAAATCTTCGGCGAGACGAACGACATGTCGGCCTGGACATAGGCATCGTCGGTCGAAATCAGGAACCGGCCGTCGGTCCAGTAATTATAGCCATACCAGGCGCCGGCACTGAGCAGAGCGAGGCCGATCATCGGCAGCATCAACGAGCGAGCCGACCGCTTCTTCTTGGCCGGCACCTCGGCCAAAACTTCGGCGGCAGGCTTGATGGGCGCTTCCGGCGCTTCGATAACCGGCGAGACCTTGGCGTTGGGAAAGGGGCGGACTTCGGCGGTGGTTGGCGTGTTCGAGGACATGATATCTCGCTACCGTAGCTACATAAGGAAAATGTGTTATACTGAACCGTTCGGTTCGATGCGAACGTTGACATAGCGCTAAAGCGGGCCCATATCAAGAGCAATCGAACCGCTCGGTTCGAATTATTTCGCGAGGTGTGACTTTAATGGCCGACACGTTACCCGACGTCGAAAATGATCGGTGCGATGTGCTGGATAGTGCGCGTCGCGGCCGCCCGGCGGCGGGCCAGGATCCGGTCAAGCGCAGCCAGATCATTGAGGGCGCGCGGCGCGTGTTCATCGACAAGGGCTTCGAAGCGGCGTCGATGAACGACATTACCCGCGAGGCCGGCGTCTCCAAGGGCACGATCTATGTCTACTTCGCCAACAAGGAAGAGCTGTTCGAGGCGCTGATCGAGGAAGAGCGCGGCACCATCTTCAAGAACATGTACGACATGCTCGACCGCGCCGACGATCTGCGCCAGACGCTGGTGAAATTCGGCAAGGTGCTGTCGATGAAGATCACCTCGGCCAAGGTCATCCAGGCGCAACGCACCGTGATCGGCGCCTCCGACAGGATACCGGACATGGGCGCGCGGTTTTACGAACGTGGCCCCAAACGCGGCCACGACAAGGTGGTCAAGTTCCTCAATGCAGCCATCGAACGCGGCCTGCTCAAGATCGATGATGTCGATCTTGCCGCCTATCAATTCACCGAACTGTGCCTCGCCGGCCTGTTTCGCCAGTGCATCTTCGCCTACCGCACCAAGGCGCCGAGCCAGGATGAAATCGACCACATCGTGCGGTCGGGCGTCAGCCTGTTCCTGAAGTCCTACGGCACTGAAAAGCTTGCCGAGGAAGAAAGCCACCAGATGATCGCGCTCGAGGCGAAGTCCAAGGCAAAGGCCTAGTTAGCCAAAGGTCTTTTTTCGCAACTCCGGACGGAAAGCCGCTTCACACTTTTCCCGGAGTTGCTTTTAACCGCCATTGGCCGCCAGCACGATCGCCGCGCGCAGTTCGTCCAGACCCTCGCCCTTTTCCGACGACGTGGCGAGCACGAACGGAAACGCCGCCGGCCGCTTCTTGATCTTCAGTAATGTCTCTTCGATCAGCTGCGGCACGCCGGCGGCCTTGATCTTGTCGGTCTTGGTCAGCACGATCTGGTAGGACACCGCCGCCTTGTCGAGCAGCGACAGCACTTCGTCGTCCTTGGCTTTGATGCCATGGCGGGAATCGATCAGCACATAGACCCGCTTCAGCGTCACGCGGCCCTTGAGATAGTCGAAGACCAGCTTGGTCCAATCGTCCACCTTTTCCTTCGGCGCGCTGGCATAGCCGTAGCCCGGCATGTCGACCAGCGCCATTGGCGGCAAGTCGGTGCCTTCGCCGGAAAACCCGCCCGGCACGAAATAGTTGAGCTCCTGCGTGCGCCCCGGCGTGTTGGAGGTGCGCGCCAGCCCGTTATGGCCGACCAGCGCATTGATCAGCGACGACTTGCCGACATTGGAGCGGCCGGCAAAGGCGATCTCCGGCGGCCCCTCCGGCGGCAGGAACTTCATCGCCGGCACGCCGCGGATGAAGATCCACCCCTTGGTGAACAGGTCGGTTCCGATGACGGTGTTGCCCAGCGCGTTCAAATCGCTGCCTCCAGCCTGGAAATATCGGCGCCCCGAATGGCGTTGAGGTTGCGGCCGATCTTGTCCACCGGCCAGTTCCACCACGCCACGGAAAGCAGCCGCCTGACCGTCCTGTCGTCGAAACGCATCTTCACCACCTTTGCCGCATTGCCGGCGACGATCGCATAGGCCGGCACGTCATGCGTCACCACCGATTTCGCCGCCACGATGGCGCCATTGCCGACCGACACGCCGGGCATGATCACCGCATCCATGCCGATCCATACATCATTGCCGACCACCGTGTCGCCGCGCAGTTCCTGCGACCACGTCTTCGGGTCGAAGCCTTGCTCCCAGCCATGGCCGAAAATGTTGAACGGATAGGTGGAAAAGCCGGACATGGCATGGTTGGCGCCGTTCATGATGAAGCGCGCGCCCTCGGCGATGGCGCAGAACTTGCCGATTATCAGCTTGTCGCCGATGAAGGGATAATGATGCAGCACGCACCGCTCGGCGAATTTGTCCGGTCCGTCAGGATCGTCATAGTAGGTGAACTCGCCGATCTCGATATTCGGCGCGGTGACCAGGGGCTTGAGGAAGCCGACGCGGGTGTGCATCGGGATCGGGTGTTTGATGTCTGGGTTGGGTCCGTCCATGGCGAGATCCGTCGAGAGTGGCGCAAATTAAAGCCGCCATTCGAGATGGCGTGATCCGCCCTATAGCACCAATCGCCCGATGAGCGAGCCCTGCTGGGCTTCGATGTTCAGTTCGTGCCGCGGCAGATCACGATCAGGTCGACCGCCGCCGTCGGCTAAGGCGCCCTGAAACAAAAAAAACGGGGCCCTGCGAAGGACAAGCAGGACCCCGGTGGTGTCGAAGACGGCTTCAAAAGAATGGCACCTCCTCGTGAGGTGGGGAAGGCAGACCGAGAAAGCCCGTCGCAGCCCGCCGTCATTCCCCGTTGCGTAAAGCCGTTACTTCGGCAACAGCACCTTGTTGACGACGTGGATGACGCCGTTCGACTGGTTGACGTCGGCGACCGTTACCTTGGCGGCGCCGCCGGATTCGTCGACGATATAAAGCGCGCCTTTTTTTACCTCGGCGATCAGCGTGTCGCCGCTGACGGTCTTCATTTCATACTTGCCACCCATCGCCTTGGCCTTGGTCATCATATCCTTGGCCGAGATCTTGCCGGCCACGACATGGGCGGTCAGGATCTTGGTCAGCTTGTCCTTATTTTCGGGCTTCACCAGCGTGGCGACGGTGCCGGCCGGCAGTTTCTTGAAGGCGGAATCGGTCGGCGCAAACACCGTGAAGGGTCCCGCGCTTTCCAGCGTGTCGACCAGGCCGGCGGCCTTGACGGCGGCAACCAGCGTCTTGTGGATCGGCGAGTTGAGGGCGTTCTCGACGATGTTCTTCGAGGTCAGCATCGCAGCGCCGCCAACGGCGGGATTGGCGAGCGTATAGGCCGTCGTAGCTGCGAGGCCCGATAGAGCCAGGCCGGCGGAAAAGCAGAATGCCTTGAGGATGGACTTTGCCATTGGAGAACCCTTCTGGTGCGACAATTGTTGATTCGATTGTCGGGAAGAGTTACGCGGCGATTGCGGGAAAGTTTCGGTGCAGAGTAAAAAAGGATAATGATAACAAATATTTAAAGGCGAATGCCCATTCCACGCGCCGCATCCCCGCGATGGACATGACGGGGTCACGGATCAAAAACAGCGGTCTTCGGATTAGAGCTGATCGGTGTTGATCGGCCTTGGCGGTACAAGCAGCAGCCACGCCGGTTGCACGCCGCAAGTTTCGCGCCTCACGGGAACGTGATGCGCGCCTCGTCCACAAAAAACACCGGACGAGCCGGGGCTTTGATTGCCACGCTGTTTATTCAGCTGGCGAGGGTTTCTTTCGGAACAATGCCGTCAGATTGTCCCACAATTCGATCTTGGCGCCCTGGCGCTTCATGATCACGCCCTGCTGCAGGATCGACAGCGTGTTGTTCCAGGCCCAGTAGATGACGAGGCCGGCCGGGAAGCTGCCCATCATGAAGGTGAAGATCACCGGCATCCAGGTGAAGATCTGCGCCTGCGTCGGATCCGGCGGCGTCGGGTTCATGCGCATCTGCAGGAACATGGTGATGCCCATGACCACCGCCCAGGCGCCCATATGCGGCAGGAATGCCGGCGGCGCGAAGGGCAGCAGGCCGAACAGGTTGAAGACCGAGGTCGGATCGGGCGCGGCCAGATCCTGGACCCAGCCGAAGAACGGCGCGTGCCGCATCTCGATGGTGATGTAGAGCACCTTGTAGAGCGAGAAGAACACCGGGATCTGCAGCGCCACCGGCCAGCAGCCGGCGAGCGGATTGATCTTCTCGGTCTTGTACAGCTCCATCATCGCCTGTTGCTGCTTCATCTTGTCGTCCGCGTATTTCTCGCGGATCTCGAGCATCTTGGGCTGCACCTTCTTCATGTTCGCCATCGACGCATAGGATTTGTTGGCGAGCGGGAAGAAGAGGGTTTTGACGACGACGGTGGTGGCAAGGATGGCCAGACCGAAATTGCCGAAGAATTTGTACAGCGTGTCGATCAGGTAGAACATCGGCTTGGTGATCCAGATGAACCATCCCCAATCGATCAGCCGGTCGAACAGCCTGATCTGGCGATCCTGGGCGTAGGCGTTGATCTTGTTGACTTCCTTGGCGCCGGCGAAGATCTCGGTCTCGACCGTCGCCGACTGGCCGGCGGCAATGGTGATCGGGTCGGTGAGGAAGTCCGACTGGTAGCGCGGGCGGCCATTGTCGTAATAGGCATAGTGCGGCTGGAAGGGCTGCTTCTCGGTCGGCACCAGGGTGACCGCCCAATATTTGTCGGTGATGCCAAGCCAGCCATCGGTCGATTTGCTCGGCGTATAGAGCTTGTTCTTCTCGATGTCGGCGTATTTGTGCTCCTGCAGGCCTTCGGTTCCCGTGACGCCGATCAGGCCTTCATGCAGCACATAGGAGCTGGCGACGGCCGGCTTGTCGAAACGGATGACGCGGCCGTAATTGGACAGCGTGACGGGGGTCGAGCCTGAATTCTGCACCGCATCGGAAACGGTGAACATGTAGTCGCCGTCGACGGAGATCGTGCGCTTGAAGGTCAGGCCCTTGTCGTTGGTGAAGGTCAGCGTCACTGGCGTCGCCGGCGTCAGCGTCGCATTGCCGTCGACGCTCCAGACCGTTTCCGGGCCCGGCACCGTGCCGGTCGTGTCGCTGCCGACAAAGCCGATCTCGGCATAATAGCCGGTGGGCAGCGCCTGCGGATTGAGCAGCTGGATCTGCGGCGATGTCTTGTCGACCGTCTCGGTGTAGTGCTTGAGCTTTAGGTCGTCGAGGCGGGCGCCGGTGAGGTTGATCGAGCCCGACAGGCTCGGCGTGTCGATGTTGACGCGGGCCGTCTTGGCCACTTCCTGCGCGCGGCCTTCCGGCGTCGTGACATAGGTGCCGTGCGCGTTTGGAATGGCGCCGGGCGCCGCGGGCGCCGGCGTGCCGCCGGGATTGGCGGCCTCGGCCGCCTTCTTCTGCTCCGCCGCCCGCTGCTCTTCGATGCGGGCCGCCTCGCGCTGCTGTTCGCTCCGCGGCAGCACATAGAAATATTGCCACAGCCCGAGGATCAGCACCGACAAGACGATGGTGATGTAGAAGTTCCGGTTATTTTCCATCGAAAGCCCTTGGCCTATCGTGTTCCGCTGAGACGGCGGGAGAGTTCGGCCTTCAAGTGGCCGAACGGAATGGTGAGCACGTCTTCACGCCCGACAATGACATAGTCATTGCCGGGCGCCATGTCACTTGCGGCATGGGTGCGCACGGCTTCTTTCAGCCGCCGCCTGACGCGGTTGCGCACAACCGCATTGCCGACCTTCTTGGTGACGGTGAAGCCGACGCGCGGCGGCAGACCGTCTTTGCGGTCGAGAACTTCAACGAGAAAAAGCCGCCCGCGCCGCTTTTCACCGCGGCGGACGGCCAGGAATTCCGCACGTTTCAGAAGCCGCTTGGGGTTTGGTCCCACTGGCTTGCCGGTTGCGGGCAACGATCTCGTCTTCCGTTCAGGCGCTGAGCCGCTTGCGGCCGCGGTTGCGGCGAGCTGCGACGACGCCGCGACCACCCTTGGTGGCCATGCGAGCACGGAAACCGTGCCGGCGTTTGCGGACGAGTTTGGACGGTTGGTAGGTACGCTTCATTTGTTTTAATACCGCGGGGTGCGGCCCTTCTTGATTCTGTCACTGTGTAACAGGAGCTTTGCCGGGCCGGCATTGGCGCGATCGAAACCGCGCCGGGACGAATGGCCCGAGCGTGAGCGGCTTATAGAAAGAAGGGTTTTGGGAGTCAATCCAGCGCGAACTATGAGTTCGTCGCAGCGCGAACGCCAGTTCGTCGCAGTGCGAACTGCCAGTTCGTCACGACGCGACACCCCGTTCGTCGCGGCGCGAACACCCAGTTCGAGGCTATCTTTATTGCTGGTACCATCGTCCAACGAAGGATGAAATTGGCAAAAAAGCCGCAATCGCCTAATCTCAACCGATCAAGCGTTTGTGAAGACAGGCCTTAATGAGCGAAGTTGCATCAGCGGATGAAGGGAGCGGCCCGGCGACAGCCGATGCCAGCCCGGCGACCGTTCGCCCGGTTGCGAGCCGTTCGGTGCCCAATCGTTCAGTGCCCTTGGCGCGCGGCCTGTCGACCAAGCTGCTCTTGCTCACCATTGTCTTCGTGCTCCTGGCCGAAGTCCTCATTTTCCTGCCCTGGATCGCCAGCTACCGCCTGGCCTGGCTGAAGGAGCGGCTAAGCACCGCTGCCGCGGTGTCGATCGTGCTGGTGCAGGGCGAGCCCAATTCGCTCTCCCGCGCCGCCCAGAACGACGTGCTGATGGCAATCGGCGCCAAGGCGATCGCGGTGCGCGACGGCGGCGTGTCGCGCCTGCTGGTGGTGGCCGAGATGCCGCCGCAGGTCGACGAGCATATCGATATCGCCAATGTCGGCATGATCAAGGGCATGACCGGGGCGCTGGATACGCTGTTCTTCGGCGGCAAGCGCATGCTCAGGGTGTTCGGCCCGGTCGGCGACAGCGACAAGGAATTCGAGCTGATCATGCCCGACTATTCCCTGCGCAACGCCATGCTGCGCTATTCGCGCAACGTCGCCTTCGTCTCGCTGCTGATCTCGTTGTTCACCGCAATGCTGGTCTATGCCGCGATCGACCTGATCATGATCGGCCCGATCCGCACCATGACGCGCTCGATGCTGTCCTTCTCCGAGGCGCCCGACGATCCAGGGCGCATCATCCACCCGGCCGCCCGCGCCGACGAGATCGGCGTTGCCGAGCGCGAACTGTCGCAGATGCAGGAACGGCTGCAAAAGATGCTGTCGGAGCAGAAGCACCTTGCCGACCTTGGCCTCGCCGTCTCCAAGATCAACCACGACATGCGCAACATCCTGGCCTCGGCGCAGTTGATGTCGGACCGCTTGCGCCTGGTCAAGGACCCGACGGTGCAGGCCTTCGCGCCAAAGCTCTTGCGCGCGCTCGACCGCGCCGTCTCCTATTCCGAAGGCGTGCTCCACTATGGCCGCACGCAGGAGCCGGCGCCCTCACGCCGCCGCTTGCGGCTGCGCCAGCTGGTCGATGATGTCCACGGCCTGCTCGACATCGAGGACGGCATCGAATTCGTCAATGCCGTCGAGCTCGCCTTCGAGGTCGATGCCGATTCCGACCAGCTGTTTCGCGTGCTCACCAATCTCTGTCGCAACGCGGTTCAGGCGATGGCGGCCGACGCCGAGAGCGCGCTGGTGCGCCGGCTCGCCGTATCGGCCGAGCGCATAGGCAGCGTAAGCCGAATCATTGTCACCGACACCGGTCCCGGCCTGCCTGCGAAGGCTCGAGAAAACCTGTTCGCGGCGTTTCGCGGCTCGGCCCGCAGCGGCGGCACCGGCCTTGGCCTGGCCATCGCGCACGAACTGATCCGCGCCCATGGCGGCACGGTGGAGCTGGTCGAATCGATCGGCGGACGCACCACCTTCGCCGTCACCATCCCCGACCAGCCGGTCCGCCTCGACCAGGCCCGCAGCGGCCTGCGCCGCCCGGCCTGAGCTGTATTTGATATTCAGCCGAAGCCGGACTTAGCTGAATCTCAGCACACCTTGATCGGCACCGTCGAAAGCAGCTGCGACAAAACTTTTGCCGGATTGGCTTGCTTTTCGGAAATTCAGTCGCTAGGGAACACGTCTTGTCGCGGCCGGTCGTCAGGATCGGTTAGCGGGGCTATGTAAAGCATGGCCTGTTGCGCGCCCGTAGCTCAGCTGGATAGAGCACCAGACTACGAATCTGGGGGTCAGGAGTTCGAATCTCTTCGGGCGCGCCATTTCTGCCGAATCTGCGATTTCCTGCGATCCGCTAGCCGGTCTTGGGCTCGCATATGAAGAGCAGGTCGCGGAACACGTTGCCGAGCACCGCCTCATCCGAGTGCTGGAGAACTGGACGCCGCCTATTCCGGGCTTCTTCATTTATTACCCCAGTCGTCAGCCTGACTGCGCTATAAACGCGCTGCGATGTTCTTGAAACGGGAGAGTACGCGGCGACCGTTATCTGGGCGCAGCGACGCTGAATGCTCATTCACGCCGCCGCGCAGCACGCTCACTTTTCTTCCGCCTTTCCCGGATCAGGGCCCAATAGGCCTCGCTCCAGCCAGATACCGCTCATTGTCAAACGGCTCGGCGTGGGTGCTGCCCGGGCTCCACATGTGGCGGTGGGTCTCGGTCAGATTGCCGAGATAGACATGCAGTGCGCCCGAGCGGGCGCTGCCGGTGTTGGCGACCGCATGCACCGTATCCGGGTTCATATGCACCACCGCGGGCGCCGCGATGTCGTGGCGTTCCGGCGCATCGATCTCGCTGCCGTCGACGGGATAGATGAAGTTGGTCTCGCTGCCCTTGTAGATGCCGATCAGCGCATCCATCAGATGGTTGTGCGGCGGGTACTGCAGGCCGGGCGACAGCGTGATGTGGTAGATGGTCAAGTCAGGGCTGGCATGCAGCAGCACCTCATCGTCGTCTTCCTCATGCGCGAGCACGCCTGATGCATGGAAGCGATCGGTGTGCTCGCGCAGCACCGCCTTGACCCGTTCGATGGCATGAGCACCTTTGGCTGCGTTGACGATATCGGCGGTTACGGCGTAGAGAGGCGAGTTGGCGGCAAGAGACATTTGTCGTCATCTCCATTGGGAAGCTCAACCAATACAGCTGAGATGCTCAGGCTAGCGAATGCCGACAGACCCGTCAACCGGATGGTCGAAACCGGCAAGCAGACTACGCGGGCAGACTACGCGGGCAGACCACGCGGGCAGACCAAACGGGCAGGCAGATATGGCTCTTCCGAAATCAGTGTCACCGTCCGCCGTCAAGGCGCCGTCGACCGCCGACATATTGCGCAGCGAGGAAGCTTATGAGCAGCTGAAGAGCGAC
The DNA here is from genome assembly GCF_000502615.1 of Mesorhizobium sp. LNJC405B00. NCBI lineage: Bacteria > Pseudomonadati > Pseudomonadota > Alphaproteobacteria > Hyphomicrobiales > Phyllobacteriaceae > Mesorhizobium > Mesorhizobium sp. LNJC405B00. Next base: position 389,290 of record NZ_AYWC01000002.1, read on the forward strand.
ATCGTCGCCTGCGTCCTGCAACCCGGCGAAAGCCTGACCGAAAAGCAGATCGGCGACCGCTACCAGATCAGGAAGGCGACGATCCGCTCGGCTTTGGCCCGCCTGACGCAGGAAGGGCTGATCAAGAGCGAGCCGCGCCGCGGCTATGTCATCGCACCGCTTAGCCTGCGCGACGTCAACGAGATCTTCGACCTCCGCAGCCTGATCGAACCGGAAGTGTTCCGGGTGGCCGCGGCAAACCTCACCGAACGCGGGCTCGACGACATCAGGCTGGCGGCGCAGAAGGTGCTGAAGCCGGAGACGCTGCGCAGCCATGTCGCCTTTCTAGCGGCCGACCGCGCCTTTCGCCTGGCCCTGGCTGAACTCTCCGGCAATCTGCGGCTGGTTCGCCTGCTCGACCAAACGCTCGACCAGTCGGAGCGTGTCCTCCATCTCGGCTTCAAATCGCGCGACTTCACGCAAGCGATCATCGGCCAGCAGAAGGAGTTGGTGCTTGCCTGCGAGCTGGCCGAGGTCTCGGCCATCGCAAAGCTTGCCCGCTCGCAGTGCCTGTCGCTCAAGAAGCAGGTGCTCGAGACCTTGCTCGCCGGCTCCAAGCTGCAGGACGCCAATTTGCAAAGCTTCGCCTGAGGCACGAAGCCTGCGCTCTCTGGCCGATGCTTACCCGTCGATGAAGCGGATGTCCGCATCGGCAAGGCAATAGGGCGCGTAGCGGAAATCGCGGATATGGCTGACCTTTCCATCCTGCCAGTCGACCAGCATGAAGCCGCGCACGGCGTCATCTCCCGCTTGCGGGTTGCGGATCAGGATGGCCGGCCTGCCGTCGACGAAGCCGAGCGACAGCGCCCAATCCTGGACACGGTCGTAATTGCCGAAATAGTTGGAAACCTGCGCTTTGCCGCGCATGCGGGTGCGGTTGACGACTTCAAGCTGGATATCCTCGGCGATCAACGCGCGCACGGCGTCGAAGTCGCGCGCGTTGAACAGGTCGACATAGCGGCGCAGGCGCCGCTCGTCGTCGGCGTCGAGCTTTGGGGCAGGCGCCTGCTCGTCCTGTGACGCCAGCAGGCGCAGCTGCGACCGCCCGCGATGGAGCGCTGCCTTGGTCGCAGCCAGGGTGGCGCCGGACACTTCGCAGGTTTCGTGCAGGCTGAGGCCAAGCACGTCGACAAGGATCACGGCGCTGCGCTGCACTGTTGCCAGCTGCATGAAGCTTCGCAGGCTGGCGGCGGTGGCGAGCCTCGCATCGGCGCTTGCGGAGGGGTCTTCGATCGTCGTCATGTCGGTCTCGCTCATGCGCGCCTGCTCCCGCTGGCGCCGGCGCAGATGATCCTGCGCGGCATTGTGGGCTATGCGGAACAGCCATTGCTCCGGACGCTCGACGGCGGCGTCGCCGTCGATGGCCTGCAGTGCCTTGATCAGTGTCTCCTGGACGATGTCCTCGCCATCGATCACCGAGCCGGCCATGCGGGCGCAGTAGCGGTGCAGCTTCGGTCGCAAGGAGCCGAGCATCGCCTCCAGGGCAACGCGGTCGAGTTTTGCTGTGTTCATCCTGTCCGTTCCCTAAATGCCGGTCTTCGCATTCAAGCCGGCACGACCTCGCCGGCCAGCATACGATAATTGCCGACGATCTTTGCCGGCGATCTGGCAAGCGGCGTCGAGCGGCGTCCGGCATGATCGGCGCTGAAGGCCTTGAAGGCTGCGAGCCCGGTCAGGCCGTCGCCATCCTGGCTGACAAGATGGATGAACTCGCCATTCTCCAGTTCCAGGACGAGGTAGCGCACAGATTGCGGCTTCGTGTCGTCGAGTGCCTCGAACACCTGTGCAACCAGCATACGGTTCTCGGCGATGCTTTCGTCCTTCACGCCGTAGCGGATGAGATTGTAGCCCATTGTCGTCTCCTGTTTTTCAACTCTGCACGGAGAAGACGTTTCGCGGCCTCGAAAAGATTCGTCGCCCGGCGAATCTTTTCGATCGTCCGGATCGTCTTTCCCGTGGACGGCTGCGCGGCAGCCATCGAGGAGCAGGAGAGACCCATCATGCACATCCAGTTTGCCGAATTGCCGGTGTTCGACCAGGACCGCGCCAAGGCCTTCTACACCGGCCATCTTGCTTGCCAGGTGTCGGCGGACCAGCTGATGGGCGACAGCGGCTGGCGCTGGATCGAGCTGACATTTCCCGGCGCCGTCACCAATTTGCATTTCGTCAAACGCCCCGATGACACGCCGGGCACTGAGCCCGTGCTGGTGCTCGTTGATGGCGATGTCGAGGCAACGGTCGCGGGCCTGAAGGCGCGCGGCGTCGAAATCATCACCGAGCCGCAGGAAGCGACTTGGCAGCCGGGCCGCACGGTCGCCGAATTCCGCGACAGCGAGGGCAACCGCATGGTTGTCGCCAGCAAATGATCGGACCCGGCGCAAAGCCGAACTTTGACATGAGAACAACAGGAGAGATGGACATGACCCCCCAAACGTCGACGCTGAAAGTACCGGGCGCCAGCCTCTATTATGAGATGCGCGGTTCCGGCCCCGTACTGTTGATAATCCCCGGCGGACCGCAGGACGCCGGCGTCTTCGCCGATGTCGCGGGCCACCTCGCCGACCGCTACACGGTGGTCGCCTATGATCCGCGCGGCAATTCGCGCAGCACCTTCGACGGAGAGCCGCAAGAGCAGGACCTCGATGTCCATGGCGACGATGCCGCGCGATTGATCGAGGCGCTTGGCGCCGGACCGGCCTATGTGTTCGGCACCAGCGGCGGCGCCCAGATCGGGCTCAACCTCGCCGCCCGCCATCCCGGCCGGGTTCGTGCACTGGTGGCGCATGAGCCGCCCAGCATGATGCTGCTCGACGACCCGTCGCCGTCACTGGCCGGCATGCGCGACCTGCACGACACCTATCGCAGCCAGGGTGTCGAGGCGGCGATGCAGAAATTCTTCAGCGAGAACAGCCTGTCGGAAGGGCCGGGTCAGGATGAAGCCGGGCCGCAGGACGGACCGCCTTCGTTCGAACCGTCGCCCGAGGAGGCCGAGACCTTTGCCAGGGTCAGCGGCAATTTCGAATACTGGCTGGCGCATGGCGTCATGCCGCTGTCGCTCTATCGTCCCGATATCGAGGCGCTGCGCGGCCGCCCGGTCGTGGTCGGCATCGGCGAAGAGTCCGTCGGCCAGCCGATCGACGGCATGGGCAAGGCGCTGGCCGACAGGCTCGGCAGCAAGCGCGCCGCCTTCCCCGGCGACCACATGGGCTTTGCGCCCTATCCCGACCGCTTCGCCGAGACCTTGCACCTGACGCTCAGAGGCGCGTGAGATCGTCAGTTCAATAGGAAAGGGCGTCCGCATGCACAATGCGGACGCCCTTCTCCCATGAAATTACCGGCTAAGATTGCTGTATCAGACGGCCTCCCAGCCTTCCTTGCCGCCGGCGCGGAAGATGGCGTCGATGACCTTCTGGTTGAGCACGGACTCCTCCAGCGTGAAGACACGCTCCTTGCCACCCTGTGCCGCCCTGGCAAACGTCTCGACCTCGCGCCGGTATTGCTGCGTGCCGGGAAAGCGGAACACCTGCGCCTCCGTATGGTTCTGGTTGTGCAATTCGATGCGGTGATGGTCGTAGAGCCCGGCATTGAACGGCGAGAACACCTCGATGAAACCCTTCTCGCCGTGGAACACCATCACCTGCCGCGCCGCCATCTGCGTCGACAGATAGAAGGACAGTTCGAAATCGCCGAAATCGGCGCGGATCGAGGAATAGATGTCGGTGCCGAATTTCTTGTCGCGCTCGATCGTCGCCTGCACGCGGAGTGGCTCCTTGCCGCTCGAAAACCGCGTCGACACCGTCGGATAGACGCCGATATCAGGCAGCGCGCCGCCGCCGAGATGGAGCTGGTTGCGCATGTTGGTGGGATCGACATTGTAATAGGAGAAGGCGCCCTGCACATGGCGCAGCCGGCCGATGGCGCCATCGGCGATGAGATCGCGCACCTTGATCCATTGCGGGTGGTAGATGACCATGAAGGCCTCGCAGACCAGCACCTTCTTCTGGTCGCGCAGCTTGATCAGCGGTGCGATATTCTTGGCGTCGAGCGCCAGCGGCTTTTCCACCAGCACATGCTTGCCCGCTTCGATGGCCTTGGCCGTCCACTCGACATGCTGCGAGGTCGGCAGCGGGATGTAGACGCCGTCGACGTCTTTCGAAGCCAGCAGCTCCTCATACGAACCAAAGGCATGCCTGGCGCCGAACCGCTCGCCCAGGGCCTCGGCCTTCGACAGGTCGCGGCTGGCGATCGCGGACAAAACGCCATTCTCGGCCTCGACGATTGCCGGCAACAATTGCTCGCGGCCGATCTTGGCCGTCGACAAAACACCCCATCGGAACATCAGGCTTCTCCTATCGATTTACAGGCGAGGAGGTTTGCCCGAAATTGCGGGAAAAGCCAATGCGGATCGCTGGTCCTGCTAGCCTCGCTTGCCCGTCAGCGTCATGTCGAAATCGACGATATTCGAATAGATCGGCGTGCCGACATCCATGCCGTAGCGGGAGCGCAGCACCTTGCCGGTGACGTGGAACGTAATGACGCCACCCTTCAGCCGGCCGAGCTCGGCAGTGAACTTTTCCGCAAACGTCTTGCCGCGCGCCGTCAGCCGGCCGCTGACCAGCGCCGTGGTGTCGCTGGTTCGGGTTACGCTGGTCGAGCGGAACTGGATTTCGGGGCTGTTGGCGACGTCGAACACCGCATCGGAGCGCAGGAAGGCGTCGATGCGGCCCTGGCCGGTGCCGACGCTTTCGGGATAGATGGTGAAGTTGACCGCGGAACGGCCGACATCGCTGTTGTCGATGCGGATGGAGCCCTTGAAGCGGCCAAAGGCGCCGTCGAGGCCGCCGCCACCGACCTTGCCGATGGAGAAGCGAATGCTGGAGCTGGCCCGGTTGACCGTGTAGCTGCCGGCGGCGTCGCCGAGGTCCACAGCGGCGGAGACAGGCATGGCAAGGCAAGCGGCAACAGCCGCCAATCCGAAGATGCGCGCATACATGGGTTTTGTCCTTCTGGGGCAGGCGAAGTGTTGCGCCCTCACTCCAATGAACGAATGCGCGGCGCGCGCTATTCCATGTCCTGATCTGACGAAGGCGTGATCATGCGCGTGAGCACGCTGTCGCGCAGCCAGAAATGATGCCGCAGCGCCGCCAGCGCATGCAGCGCGACCAAGGCAATGCCGACATAGGCGAGATACCAGTGTGCTATCGCCCAGAAGTTTTCCGCCGCATCGGACACGCCGAGCGGCAGGTTCGGCATCACGAACAGGTTGAACGGCATGCTGGGTATCTCCAGCATCGACACCGAAACCAGTGCCCAGCCGGACAGCGGCACCGCGAGCTGGAAGCCATAAAGCGCCAGATGCGCCAGCGGCGCCGTCCGACGCTCCAGGCCTCCGACCGAGGCCGGCAAGGCCGGGGCCGTATTGCCGAGCCGCCAGGCAATGCGCAGGATGAGGAGGCCGAGCAGCAGGAAGCCGAAGGATTTGTGCAGCTGGATCAGCTCGAAGGCGGTGCGCTGGCTGGTCAACCGCACCATGATGAAGCCGAGCATGAACTGGCCGATGAACAGGATGCCGATCAGCCAGTGGAGGACGATCGCCGCCCAGCCGTAGCGGGTTGAGTTGTTGGTGATGAATGCCGGCATGGTTGGTGAACGAATGGCAGCTGGGCTTTCTTCCACCCTCCCCCTTGTGGGGAGGGTCGGCGCGAAGCGACGGGGTGGGGGGTAGCGCCGTACGAAGACTCCCACCCCGATCCGCTACGCGGATCGACCCTCCCCACTAGGGGGAGGTGGCTAACCACCGACCTTGAAGAAATCCACAAACGCCCGCAGCGCCGGGCGCATCTGGCGGCGGCTGGGGTAGTAGACGAAGAAACCGTCGAAGGGCGGACACCAGTCTTCCAGCACGCGGATCAAGCGACCGTCGGCGAGCGGCGCGCGCACATAATCGTCGAAGACGAAGGCGAGCCCAGCGCCGTCGACCGCCGCCTGGGCGATCAGATGGTCTTCGTCGAGGATCAGCGGCCCTTGCGCCGCGATCTCGATCTCTTCGCCATCCTTCTCGAATTCCCAGCGGTAAAGAATGCCGCTGGAAAAACGGAAGCGGATGCAGCGGTGGTCGGCAAGATCGCGCGGATGGCGGGGTCTTGGCATGGTCGCGAAATAGGATGGCGCGCCGACCACGGCGCCGCGAAGGTCCGGTCCGATGCGCACCGCGATCATGTCGCGCTGCAGGCTCTCACCGAGCCGCACGCCGGCATCGAAGCCGCCTTCGACGACGTCGGTGAAGCGATCCTCGATGACGATTTCCAGCACGATGTCAGGATAGGCCGCGGCAAAGCCGCCGAGCCTGGGCGTCAATGCCAGGTGGGCCGCGGTGCGCGGCACGGTCAGCCGCAGGTTCCCGGCCGGCCGGTCGCGCGCCTCGATCGCCGTTTCCAGCGCCAGATCGATCTCGGACAGCGCCGGCCGCAGCCGTTCGAGCAACTGCGCGCCCTCTTCCGTTGGCGCTACGCTGCGGGTGCTGCGCGCCAAAAGCCGCACGCCGAGCCGCGCCTCCAGGCTGGACACGGCATGGCTCACTGCCGAGGGCGCTATGGCCAGTTCGCGCGCCGCGCCACGAAAACTGCCGCATTGGGCGACTGTTGCCAGTACAGCGAGTTGAGAAAGATGCGCTCGGTTCATTGCTCTATTTTATAGAACAGCCCGTGCGAATGACAGCCAATTATCGAACGTAAAGCCAAGCGCTATCTCTCTTTCATCGCAACAAGGAGACGCGCCATGAAAACCCGCAAACTTGGTACTGAACTCGAAGTCTTCCCCGTCGGCCTCGGCTGCATGGGCATGAGCTTCGCCTATGGCGGTCAGGCCGAGGCGGACGCAATCGCCACGCTGCGCCGCGCTGTCGAAATCGGCGTGACGTTTTTCGACACCGCCGAAGTCTATGGTCCCTTTGAGAACGAGATCCTTCTCGGCAAGGCGTTGAAGCCGGTGCGCGACAGGGTGACGATCGCCACCAAATTCGGCTTCAAGATTTCCGAGGAAGGCTCAGGCCTCGAACGTATGGTTGGCGTCGATAGCCGCCCGGAGCACGTCAAGGCAGTGGCGGAAGCCTCGCTGAAACGGCTCGATACCGATGTCATCGACCTCTACTACCAGCACCGCGTCGATCCCGGCGTGCCGATAGAGGACACGGTCGGCGCCATGGCGGAACTGGTGCGCGACGGCAAGGTGCGGGCGCTGGGCCTGTCGGAGGTCAGTGCCACCACCATCCGCCGGGCGCACGCCGTGCATCCGATCGCTGCCGTGCAGAGTGAATATTCGCTCTGGAGCCGCGACCCCGAAGACGAAGTGTTCGATGTCTGCCGCGAACTCGGCATCGGCTTCGTCCCCTACAGCCCGCTCGGTCGCGGCCTGCTCACCGGCACCATCGCCAAGCCCGAGGCCCTCAGCGACGACGACTGGCGCCGGACCTTGCCGCGTTTCCAGGCCGACGCCATGGCCGCTAATGCCAAGGTCGTTGCGACGCTGGAAAAGCTGGCGGTGGAAAAAGGCGTCACCTCGGCCCAGCTGGCGCTGGCCTGGGTGCTGCACCAGGGCGACTTCATCGTGCCGATCCCCGGCGCAAGAAAGATACGCCATCTCGAGCAGAACACGGCGGCGGTCGGGATCGAGCTGAGCGCGGCTGAGGTCGCGGCGATCGGCGATGCGCTGTCGCCGGACAAGGTGGTTGGCAAGCGCTATACGGAGGAGCTGTTGGCGCTGGTGAATGGGTGAGTGCCTTTACCCTCCCCCTTGTGGGGAGGGTCGATCCGCGAAGCGGATCGGGGTGGGGGTCCTCGTGAGGCGCACCCCCACCCCGTCTCTCTGTCTCCGCCTCGCTGCGACAGCGAGCCGACCCTCCCCACAACGGGGAGGGTAAGTCTCACCACGGCACCACCGTAATCTCCGGCCAGCACGCCTTCGCCCTCGCCCCCTTGGCCTCATGCGTGCGCCTGTTATCCATCAGCCGGTTGGGCGTGATGCGAAACGCGAAGAGGTCATCCAGCCCGAACGGCGCCACGACCTCAAGCTGCCCATCGGCATCGTATCGCACCCCGACCGCATGCGTCTTCGAAGCAAAATAGCTCACCGACTCGCTGGAACTCGTATAGCGCGGGCAGGGCTGGCCGAATTTCTGCGGATACCACAGATGCACCCGTGCCTGGTTGCGCACCTCGGCCGGCAGAGCCAGCCCCTCGAAATGCTGCGCGGCTCGACGGATGACCGCGTCCTCGGCCTCGTAGGACAGGTCGCTGTCATCGAAGTAGAAGAGATCGACATCCTTGATGCCGTAGCCCGGCGCCTTGCCGGTCAGGTGGTTCCAGACGCTGTTGTAGAGCGCGCCGGACACCACCAGCCAGTCCGGCAACGCCAGCGTGCGGGCCCGCTCCAGCGCGTCGCTGACGAGCGCATCCGCCAACACCATGGCGAGAAACGCTTCGCGCTGGGCTTCGCACGGCAGACCGGAATAGCGCAGATGGTCCATCGCCCTTTGGAGAGCGATTCGCAACTGCCGGCAATCCTCAGAAGCAATTCCAGGAAAAGTGTGTAGCGGTTTTACTGGGAAAGCGCGCCGCGCTTTCCCTAAGACGCGCTTTCCCTAAGAATTGCGTGAAGTCGAAATACGTAGGGCGGCGTTAGCCGCTCTACGTTCTCAGCATGCCGCCCGTTTGCTTGCCGACATTGTCGACGATGCGCTTGGCCAGCGCCTCGAAATCCTCGTCGGTGAGCGTCTTTTCAACCGGCTGGATAGATACTTCGATGGCAATCGACTTCTTGGCGGTCCCGAGAGATGCCCCCTCGAACACATCGAACACCGAAACGCCGGTGACCAGCTTCTTGTCGGCGGCGAGCGCCGCGCGCACCAGCGCGCCGGCCTCCACCGTCTTGTCGACGACGAAAGCAAAGTCGCGCTTCACCGCCTGGAAGGCGGACAGCTCCAGCTTTGGCTTGGTTTTCGTCGGCTTGGCCTTCGGCTCGGGCACGGCGTCGATATAGACCTCGAAACCGCAGATCGGTCCGGAAACGTCCAACCCCTCCAGCGTCTTCGGGTGGAACTCGCCGAAGGTGCCGAGCACTGTCTTCGGGCCGAGCTTGATCGTGCCGGAGCGGCCGGGATGATACCAGGCCGGACCGCCTGGCTCGATCTGCAGCCTGTCGACCGGCGCGCCGCAGGCTTCCAGCGCTGCAATCGCGTCGGCTTTGGCGTCGAACACGCCGACCGGACCGGAATTGCCGGCCCAACTGCGGCCGGAACCGTCGAGCTTGGCGGTGCCGCGGCGCACACCGGCGGCAACGCGCCGCTGCTGGTCGGGGCCGTCGCCCTCATAGGTACCGGAGACCTCGAACAGCGCGACATCGCCGATGCCCTTGTCGGCATTGCGCTGCGCGGCGACGATCAGGCCGGGCAACAACGAGGGCCGCATATCGGACATGTCGGCTGCAATCGGATTAGCGAGCTTCAGCGCCGTCTGGCCGCCGCCGAACAGTTCGGCGTGTTTGGCCGGGATGAACGACCAGGTGAGAACCTCCAGCATGCCCCGCACGGCGAGCGAGCGCTTGGCAGTGCGGGTGCGAACCTGCAGCGTCGTCAGTATCTTGGAGTTGACCGCGTCATGCGCGCCGAGCGGCTGCGGCGCGATGTTGTCGACGCCGTGGATGCGCATCACTTCCTCGACCAGGTCGGCCTTGCCGTCGACGTCAGGACGCCAGGACGGCACAGCGACATCGACGACGTCGCCCGAGCCTGACGGCTTGAAGCCGAGGCGGGTCAGGATGTCGAGGCTTTCCGCCTTCGGCACCTCGATGCCGGTCAGCCGCTTCACTTCCGAGATCGGGAAGGAAACGATCTTCGGCTTGTAGCCGGCATAGCCGACCACCTCCGTCTCGGTCGGCTCTCCGCCGCAGAACTCCAGCACCAGCTTTGTCGCCAGCTCGACGCCGGGCACAATGAATTCCGGGTCGACGCCACGCTCGAAACGGTAACGGGCATCGGTGATGATGCCGAGCGTACGGCCGGTGCGGGCCGTGGTGATCGGATCCCAAAGAGCGGATTCGATCAGCACGTCCGTGGTGTTCTCGTCGCAGCCGGAATGCTCGCCGCCCATGACACCGGCGATCGATTCGACGCCATTGTCGTCGGCGATCACGCACATCTGCGGCGTCAGCGTGTATTCGCGCCCGTCAAGCGCCAGCACCTTCTCGCCGTCGCGTGCGCGGCGCACGACGAGATTGCCGGCGACCTTCTTGGCATCGAACACATGCAGCGGCCGGCCACGGTCGAAGGTGACGTAGTTGGTGATGTCGACCAGCGCGCTGATCGGGCGCAAGCCGATGGCGATCAGCCTTTGCTGCAGCCATTTCGGCGACGGCCCGTTCTTCACGCCTTTCACCAGGCGCAGCGCGAAACCGGGGCAGAGCTCCGGCGCCTCGATGGTCACCTTGACCGGCGTTTCACCTTTGCCAAGGACCGCTTCGACCGGCGCGGTCTTGAGCCGGCCAAGCCCGCTTGCCGCCAGGTCCCGGGCGACGCCGTAAATGCTGGTCGCATCCGGCCGGTTCGGCGTCAGATTGATCTCGATCACCGGATCGTCGAGATGCGCGTAAGCCGCGAAGCTGGTGCCGACAGGCGCATCGGCCGGCAGGTCGATAATGCCATTGTGCTCATCCGACAGCTCCAGCTCGCGCTCGGAACACATCATGCCATGGCTCTCGACGCCCCGGATCTTGCCGACGGTCAGCGTCACGTCGATACCGGGCACATAGGCGCCGGGCGCGGCGAAGGCGCCGATCAAGCCGGCGCGGGCATTCGGCGCACCGCACACCACCTGGACAGGGGCTGCGCCATTGCCGGTGTCGACGGTCAGCACCCGCAGCCGGTCGGCGTCGGGATGCTGCACCGCCGTCAGCACCTTGGCGATGACGAACGGCTTCAGGCCGGCCTTGTCGTCGACATGCTCGACTTCGAGGCCGATCGAGGTCAGCCTCTCGACGATCTCGTCGAGCGTGGCGTCGGTGTCGAGATGATCCTTGAGCCAGGAAAGGGTGAGTTTCATCACTATGTTCCGTTTTGTCTGTACCCGCCCGGACCTTGTCCATCGGGTCTGGGTACGCTTGTCTTCAAATGGCGCGGCAAGTCGTCGGGCATATGCACGAAGGGCAGCTGCTCGCGCACATAGGCATGGTGCGTCGGCCGGAAATAGGCCGGCATGTCCATGGCGCCCAGCATGAAATAGATGTGGTCTTCCAGCCGCTCGTCGACATAGGCGATAGGCGAGCCGCAAATGCCGCAGAACGAGCGTGTAACCGGGCCGTTCTCGTACATCTTCAGTGCCTTGCCGGTGAAAGCCACCTGCTCGGTCAGAAAGCCGACAAAGGCCGACACCGGCGCACCGCTGGCGCGCCGGCAATCGCCGCAATGGCAATAGCTGATATGGTGCGGTTCGACTGATGCCTCGAACCGTACCGCGCCGCAGCGGCAGCCACCGGCGTGCGGCGCCGTCATGCGGAAAGACCTCCGAACAGCGTCGGCATGTCGAGCGGCCTGAAACCGTAATGCGACAGCCAGCGCACATCGGCGTCGAAGAAGGCGCGCAGGTCCGGCATGCCGTATTTCAGCATGGCGATGCGGTCGATGCCCATGCCCCAGGCAAAGCCCTGATATTCGTCGGGATCGAGCCCGCCGGCGCGCAGCACATTGGGGTGGACCATGCCGCAGCCGAGGATCTCCATCCAGTCGGAGCCTTCGCCGAATCGCACTTCGCCGGGCCGCGAGCGGTCGCACTGGATGTCGACCTCGAGGCTCGGCTCGGTGAACGGGAAGAAGGACGGCCGGAAGCGCATCTTGACCTGCGGCACCTCGAAGAAAGCCTTGCAGAATTCTTCCAGCACCCACTTCATGTTGGCGACATTGGCCGATTTGTCGATCACCAGCCCCTCGACCTGATGGAACATCGGCGAGTGGGTAGCGTCGGAATCCTGCCGGTAGGTCTTGCCGGGAATGACGATGCGGATCGGCGGCTTCTGCTTCTCCATGGTGCGGATCTGTACCGGCGAGGTGTGCGTGCGCAACAGCTTGCGCTCGCCCTTTTCGTCCGGCTGGAAAAAGAAGGTATCGTGCATCTCGCGCGCCGGATGCCCTTCGGGGAAATTCAGCGCGGTGAAATTGTAATAGTCGCTCTCGACATCGGGACCTTCTGCGATGGCAAAGCCGAGATCGCCGAAGATCGCCGCGATCTCGTCGATGACCTGGCTGATCGGATGGATGCGGCCGCGCTCGGCCGGCGATTGCCGCACCGGCAGCGTCACGTCGACCGTCTCGGCGGCAAGGCGCGCCGTGACCGCCACATCCTTCAGCTCGGCCTTGCGTGTCGTCAGCGCTTCGGTGACGCGGTTCTTCAGGCCGTTGATCGCGGGGCCCTTGACCTGGCGCTCCTCGGCGCTCATCGCGCCCAGTGTCTTCAGCAATTCCGAGATCGACCCCTTCTTGCCGAGAGCCGCGACGCGCACGGCTTCGATAGCAGCCTCATCGGCGGCCGACGCGACGTCGGCAAGCAGGGAGTTTTCGAGAGTATCCAAGCCGGTAGCTATGTCGTTCACGGTCAAACTCGCTGTGTTGGGAGTCAACTTTGAGGTGAAAGTCACTTTCAAGTTGAAAGTTCAGCCATAAGAAAAACCCGCGCCAGCCGTGCCAGCGCGGGTTCCCCAATCAGAATTGCGAATGCTGGGAAGCGCTGGGCTCGGAGCCCGATCCCGAAAAGTTGCAGACTTTTCGGAAAGATCGCGCTCCTCGCTAAATTTCCCTGAGCATGATGTTGTCCAAAAAGTCAGCAACTTTTTGGCATCATGCTCTAGGCGACAGCGCTTTCAAAAGCATTCGGGGTGGTGTTCTTCAGATATTCGAGCGCGACCTTGGCCTTGGCCACGAGTGCGGCGAACGCCTGCGGTTCATGGATGGCCATGTCGGACAGGATCTTGCGATCGATCTCGATACCGGACTTGTTGAGGCCGTCGATGAAGCGGCCATAGGTCAGGCCATGCTCGTGCGTCGCGGCGTTGATGCGCTGGATCCACAGCGCGCGGAACGAGCGCTTGCGGTTCTTGCGGTCGCGATACGCATACTGCATCGACTTTTCGACCGCCTGCTTGGCGATGCGAATGGTGTTCTTGCGGCGGCCGTAGAAGCCTTTCGCGGCTTTCAGGACCTTCTTGTGCTTGGCGTGCGAGGTGACGCCTCTTTTTACGCGTGCCATGTCATGATCTCCTTAAACGCTGTTCCTGAAACCGAATGCTCAGAGGCCGTTCGGCAGAAAATTCTTGATGACCTTCTTGCCATCCGGTTCAGCCAGAACCATCGTGCCGCGGGCATTTCGAATGAACTTGTTGGAACGCTTGATCATGCCGTGACGCTTGCCGGCCGCAGCCGACAGGACTTTACCCGTACCTGTGATCTTGAACCGCTTCTTGGCGGCCGATTTGGTCTTCATCTTGGGCATTTTGCTACTCCGTATTGGTGGCGCACAATCGCGCTTCTTGTTCGCTTCGGGCGGACCAAAGCCCGAAAAGCAAATGAAACCGCCACGGCATGCCCTGCCGGGCGGTTTTCTTGGAACGGCGGTCCTATACGTCAAAGCGGGCTGGCGCGCAACACCCGAGCGGCTGCGACGCTCTCTCCGCGATCAGGGCAGCCTAAACAGCACCGGCAGAATGCCCGATTGCTGGGCGCCATCGATGGTCTCGAACACCGGCAACGCCACCAGAAACACCAGCCCGTCGAGCAAGGTGGTCAGCAAGAGGCGCGGCTTGAAGCTGCCGGTGTCGCCTTCCTGGTAGAGCGACAGCTGGGGGAAGAAACGCGGCACCCGCGCCAGATAGGCTGTATAGGGCGCGCCGAGAACCTCCTTGAGATACCGTTCCTCGCGCAGGATGACGATGTGGAAGGCGCCGGCGCACAAAAGCGCAAACAGGACGATGCCGGAGAACGAGCCGATCTGCGCCCCGACGCCGGCGGCGGCAACGGTCGAGAACACGTAGAGAGGATTGCGGGTGATCGAATAGGGGCCGCCGGTGACCACTTCGGAGGATTTGCGCCCGCCGATATAGAGTGTCGACCACAAGCGGCCGACGACGCCAAGGAAGATCAGCAGCACGCCGACCATCTCGATCGTTTCATGCACCGGGGTATCGGGCGGGAAGGTCGACTGGCCGAACAGCAGTGCCGCAAACAGCACCACCACCAGCACCGCAAGCACCATGCGGCGCATGTGCTGGTAGCCGCCCAGCTCCTTGATGGGCGCAGGGTTGATTTCATTGGCCATGTCGGGAATCCGATCGTCGAGAAGCTTTGCCGGCGATCGCGGCGTCTGGACAGGAGAATCGGCGTCCCGCCGATCGCCGGGACGCCATGAGACAGGATTCAGGCGGATTTAGAGCGCAAAGCCCGAACTGATCTAGCGCGGGGCCAGCACCATCATCATCTGGCGGCCTTCCAGCTTCGGCTCGGCTTCGACCTTGGCGATGGTAGCCGTCTCCTCGCGCACCTTGTTCAGGAGCTGCATGCCGAGTTCCATATGCGCCATCTCGCGGCCGCGGAAGCGCAGCGTCAGCTTGACCTTGTCACCTTCCTCGAAGAAGCGCCGCACGGCCTTCATCTTGGTTTCGTAGTCATGGCTGTCGATGTTCGGGCGCATCTTGATCTCCTTGATCTCGATGACCTTCTGGTTCTTGCGCGCCTCGGCCGCCTTCTTCTGGTTGGCGTATTTCAATTTGCCGAGATCGAGAATTTTGACGACAGGCGGCACCGCATTGGGCGAGATCTCGACCAGATCGAGGCCTGCCTCTTCGGCGAGCAGCAATGCGTCGTTGATGGAAATATCGCCGCGGTTCTGGCCATCGGCGTCGATCAGCTGGACCCGGGGAACCCGGATATCACGGTTGGAGCGCGGGCCATCCTTGGTGGGCGCCGCTGCTTTGAAAGGTCTGCGAATGGTCGTGGTCTCCTTGGCCGTTTCGTTCAGGGTTTCAATCTAGACGTTCAGGGTTTCAATCTAGAAATGTTCAGGACGCGCCAATGTGGTGAGCGCGCGGGCGGAGTCAATAGCACAGCGCTGACAGAAAATCACCCTGATCGCAGGCCTGCACCAAACAAAGGATGTCGCGAGCACTTTCCGCCTCGCCTGTGCCTGTGTCAAAAGACCGGCGAGTAAAATCAGGCTCCCACAATCAGGCCCCCAGAACCAGGATTGATCCACAGCCATGACCGCGACCACCCCAACCCTGCTGGATGTCGACGGCATTGATATCGCTGTGCGCCATGCGGCGGGCGCAACGCCCGGCGTCGTCTGGCTCGGCGGCTACAAATCCGACATGCTGGGCACGAAGGCGCAGACGCTGTCGGATTGGGCGGCCAGGGAAGGCCGCGCATATCTGCGCCACGACTATTCCGGCCATGGCGAATCCGGCGGCGCCTTTGCCGACGGCACCATCTCGAAATGGCTTGGCGAGAGCCTCGCCGTCTTCCGGCGTTTCACCGAGGGCAGGCAGGTCCTGGTCGGCTCATCGATGGGCGCCTGGATCGCGCTGCGCATGGTGCAGGAAATGCGCAAGGCGGGCGACAGCAATGTGGTTGGCCTGGTGCTGCTCGCGCCGGCGCCGGATTTCACCGCCGAGCTGGTCGAGCCGGCTCTGACGGAGGAACAGAGGCGCGACCTCCGGGAGAAAGGCTTTTTCGAAGAACCTTCGGACTATTCCGCCGAGCCTTACATCTACACCAGCGCGCTGATCGAGGACGGCAGGGTGAACCGGGTGATGACCGGGCCGATCGATACCCATTGCCCCGTCCACATCCTGCAGGGTCTGGCCGATGCCGATGTGCCGGCAAGCCATGCGCTGAAGCTGGTCTCGCTGCTGCCAGCCGACGACGTCATCTTGTCGCTCATTCCCGACGGCGACCACCGCCTGTCGCGGCCGCAGGATCTCGACATGCTGCTGAGGGCGGTGGGCGACATGGTTCAGCGGGCGGGGTAGGCGAGAATGCGCATTTCCATCCCGATATCCGCCTTTGTCGCGGCAATCGTCGGCTTCGGCGGCACGCTGGCCGTCGTCATTGCCGCCGCCAAGGCGGTTGGCGCCACCCAGGCCGAGACCGCGAGCTGGGTGACGGCAGTGTGCGTGGCGATGGCGATCGAATGCCTGTGGCTGTCCTGGCGCACGAAAATGCCCATCATCACCGCCTGGTCGACACCAGGCCTGGCGCTGATGGCGGCATCGAGCGGCTTTACCATGGCCGATGCGGTCGGCGCCTTCATCGTCACCGGCTTGATGTTGATCGCCACCGGCCTGTTCAAGCCGCTGACCCAGCTTATATCAAGGATACCGACGTCGGTCGCGTCCGGCATGCTGGCCGGCATCGTCGTCACCTTCGCGCTCAATGCCGTCAAGACCATTCCGGTCGACCCCTGGCTGATCCTGCCGCTGATCGCGGCCTTCTTCGTCATTCGCCTGTTCAACCCGGCGCTGTCGGTGCTGGCGGTGCTGATCGGCGGCGGCATCGCCGCATTCCTGACAGGCCGCGTCGGCGGACTGCCGGCGCCGGAACTGTCGACGCTGACGCTGATTGCCCCGCATTTCAGCGCCGCAGCTGTCATCGGCCTGGCGCTGCCGCTCTACCTCGTCACCATGGCGTCGCAGAACCTGTCGGGTCTCGCCGTCTTGCGCGCCGCCGGCTATCACCCCGAACCCGGCCCGCTGATCGGCGTCACCGGCCTGTTCTCGCTGCTGTCGGCGCCGTTTGGCGGCTCGACCACCAATCTGGCCGCGATCTCTGCGGCGATCTGCACCGGGCCGGACGTCCATCCCGACCCGGCCGAGCGCTGGAAGACCGGGCCCTTCTATGCACTTGGCTATCTGATCTTCGCGGTTTTCGGCGCCTCGCTGGTGGCGATCTTCGCCGTCCTGCCGCAGAGCCTGATCGTTCTGGTAGCCGGCCTGGCGCTGATGGGATCGCTCGCCAACGCGCTGTCGATCGCCCTCAAGGACGAGGACCAGCGCATGGCGGCTACTGTCACCTTCGTTGTCACCGCGTCGGGGCTGACTTTGTTCGGCGTTGGCGCCGCCTTCTGGGGCCTGGTCGCCGGCCTGGTTGTGCTTTTCCTCGAAGCGCTCAAAAAGCGATAATCATTTCAGGCTGTTGTCCGGTTTTGGCGGGCGTTGTCTTGAATCGCCGTTTTTCTCATCCCATTTCGAATCCACGCAGCCGCTCTTGGCTGTCTCCAACCGAAGGAATGGGAGAAAATGAACACATCCGCATTGATCCGCCCGGCCTGGACGCCGGCGACCATCGCGTTGATGGTGATCGGCTTCATGGTGTTCTGGCCGCTTGGCTTCGCCATGCTCGCCTACATCATCTGGGGCGACCGGCTTGACGGCTTCAAGCGCGACGTCAACCGCGCCACGGACGGCATCTTCGCCGGCTGCCGCCGCGGTTCCGACAAGGCCGCGCGCTGGGGCCACGGTTCGGCCCGCACCGGCAATGTCGCTTTCGACGACTGGCGCGAGAAGGAACTCGAACGCCTCGCCGAAGAGCGTCGCAAGCTCGACGAGATGCTGAGCGAGTTCGATGAGTACGCCCGCGAATTGCGCCGCGCCAAGGACCAGGACGAGTTCGACCGCTTCATGGCCAACCGCAACAAGTCGACGGCGCCTGCGAAAACAGGCTCGGCCGAAACGGCCAAGCCCGCGACCCCCAAGCGTAAAGGCCCGAACCTGCTTGACGACTGAGGCTGCGCGCATGACCCCGAAAATCGAAACCGATTTTCGGAAAGGTTCATGCGCCAAATTAGAGTGCTACAGCGTCCTGTGCGCGTCATAGACGCGCGGCGCTGTAAGACAGGCCTTGGCATGATGGACGGCGTCGCGCGAAGCGGCGCCGTTTCTTTTTTGTTCTGGTCGTTTTCCTCGAATCGCGTATCGTTCAGCCATGTCCTTCGGCTTTTTCCGCAACCTGACCAAACCAAAACCCTCGCCTGTCGAAGAGCGAGAGCACGTCGTTGCCGGCCGCACACTGCCGCTCAGGATTGTCGAGAGCGCCCGCGCACGGCGGCTGACGCTTCGCATCGATTCGGGCGGCCAGGGGCTGCGCATCACCGTGCCGCCGGGCCTGCGCCGCGGCGAGGTGGAGAAATTCCTTCACCGCCACCAGGGCTGGCTGGAGCAGCGTCTGGCCAAGGTCCCGACACGGCCGCAAGTGCGCCCCGGCATCAAGATCCCGATACGCGGCGTCGCGCATCGCATCGTCCACGAACCGTCGAAACGCGGCACCGTCACCGTGTCGCGCGACGAGCGCGGTCCGCTGCTGATCGTCCATGGCGAGCGCATACATTTGCCGCGCCGCATCGCCGATTTCCTCAAGCGCGAGGCCAAGAAGGACATCGAGAAGCTGGTGGTCAAGCATACCGAAGCCATCGGCAAGCGCGCCAAGGCGATCCGCTTCAAGGACACGTCGAGCCGCTGGGGCTCCTGCACTTCCGACGGCAATTTGTCCTTCTCATGGCGCATCATGATGGCGCCGACGCCGGTGATAAACTACCTGGTCGCGCATGAAGTGGCGCATCTCAAGGAGATGAACCACGGCCCGAAATTCTGGAAACTGTGCGAGCAGCTCTGCCCCGACACCGACCGCTGCAAGGACTGGCTGAAGAGGAATGGTGGGGCGTTGCAGGCGATTGTGTTCGATTAGCCTGCGCCAGCGCCGCGCTCAATCATCATTGGCCGCATTAAGCTCTTCAGGCCGCAGCCCTTCGTCGCCATGGCGCGGCCATGGCAGGAAATTCTGCTCGAACGCATCGCTGCCGAAATAATCCAGGACCCGGTGCGCTTCTGCCCCGTCGAAGGCGGCCTTTTGCATCAGATGCGCGATGACGTCGCGCGCTTGCGCGATCTTCTGCCTGAGTTCGGCTATGCTCTGGTCGGCCATTGGTCTGCTCCGCCTTGCTTCTCCCATCAATAGGTAGCGCCTTTGGCGTTGCCGGCAAACAGCATGCTTTTTCTCGACTCTTGGCCGGTTTCGTGCCAAGCCCCGCGCCATGGCGCTCGATATCAAGATCTGTGGATTGAAGACCGATGAGGCAATGGCCGCGGCATTGGCCGGCGGCGCCAGCCATGTCGGCTTCATCTTCTTTGCTAAAAGCCCGCGCTATGTCGAGCCTGCGGCAGCCGGCCGCCTGCGCGAGGCGGCAATCGGCAAGGCCAGGGCGGTCGCCGTGACCGTCGATGCCGATGACGCATTCCTGGATGAGATCGTCGCCAAAATGCGCCCCGACATCCTGCAGTTGCACGGCACGGAGACGCCCGAGCGGGTGGCAGAGGTGAAAGCTCGCTACGGCCTGCCTGTCATGAAGGTGTTCTCCGTCAGTGAGGTAGCCGATCTCGAGCGGCTAAAGCCGTTCATCGGCGTTGCCGATCGCTTCATGTTCGATGCCAAGCCACCAAAGGGCTCGCAACTTCCGGGCGGCAATGGCGTCGCCTTTGACTGGCGCATCCTGGCCGGCCTTGACGCCGGGCTCGATTACATGCTTTCCGGTGGGCTCAACGCCGCCAATATCGGCGACGCCCTGATATCAGCCAATCCGCCCGCGATAGACATTTCGTCGGGGGTGGAAAGCGGCCCGGGCGTCAAGGATCCGGCGCTGATCGAGCAGTTTTTCCGGGCCGTCAGGGCCGCGCGCGACGACCGCGCTGCCTGAGGCACTTCTTTCGAACCCGAGCATGTTCCGGAGAAGTGGGAACCGGTTTTCCGATAAGACATGCTCAGAACCAAGACCAGGAGATCGGCGATGAACAAGCCGGCGACACCCAATTCCTTCCGCACGGGACCCGACGAACAGGGCATGTTCGGCATCTTCGGGGGCCGCTTCGTGGCCGAGACGCTGATGCCGCTGATCCTCGACCTCGAGCGGCACTGGAACGAGGTCAAGAACGATCCGGACTTCAAGGCCGAGTTGACCAATCTGTCGACCCACTATGCCGGGCGGCCGTCAAAGCTGTATTTCGCCGAAGGCCTGACCAAGCATCTTCGTGAGGTTTCCTCGGCGAAGGGCCTCGGGGGCGGCGCCAAAGTCTACTTCAAGCGCGAGGATTTGAACCACACCGGTTCGCACAAGATCAACAACTGCCTCGGCCAGATCCTGCTGGCCAAGCGCATGGGCAAGAAGCGCATCATCGCCGAGACGGGCGCTGGTCAACACGGCGTTGCCGCGGCCACGGTCGCGGCGCGCTTCGGCTTTCCCTGCGTCGTTTACATGGGCGCCACCGATGTCGCCCGCCAAAGCCCCAACGTCTTCCGCATGAAGCTGCTCGGCGCCGAAGTGCGGCCGGTGACCGCCGGTCACGGCACGCTGAAGGACGCCATGAACGAAGCGTTGCGCGACTGGGTCACCAATGTCGAGGACACTTATTATCTGATCGGCACCGCCGCAGGTCCGCATCCCTATCCGGAGCTGGTGCGCGACTTCCAGTCGGTGATCGGCATCGAGGCGCGCGCCCAGATCCTCGAACAGGAAGGCCGGCTGCCCGACACCATCATCGCGGCTGTCGGCGGCGGCTCCAACGCCATCGGCCTGTTCCATCCTTTCCTCGACGACAGGCAAGTCCGCATCATCGGCATCGAAGCCGGCGGCCGCGGCCTCGACGGCATCGAGCATTGCGCCTCGATGAATGCCGGCGCGCCAGGCGTCCTGCACGGCAACCGCACCTATCTCCTGCAGAACGCCGATGGCCAGATCATGGACGGCCATTCGATCTCGGCCGGCCTCGACTATCCGGGCGTCGGCCCCGAACATTCCTGGCTGCGCGATTCCGGTCGCGTCGAATATGTGCCGATCCTCGACGACGAGGCGCTGGAAGCCTTCAAGCTGACGACACGCGTCGAAGGCATCATCCCGGCGCTGGAATCCGCGCACGCCATCGCGCATGCGGTCAAGATCGTGCCGGATATGGACAAGGACCAGATCGTCATCGTCAACCTGTCGGGACGCGGCGACAAGGATGTGCACACAGTGGCCTCGATGCTGGGCATGGAGATCTGATCATGGTGACCCGCATCGACCGCCGCATGGCAAAACTGAAAGCCGAGGGCCGCCCGGCGCTCGTCACCTATTTCATGAGCGGCGACCCCGACTATGACACCGCTTTGTCGATCATGAAGGCGCTGCCGAAGGCCGGCGCCGACATCATCGAAATGGGCATGCCGTTTTCCGATCCGATGGCCGACGGCCCGGCGATCCAGGCCGCGGGCCTGCGCGCGCTGAAAGGTGGCCAGACCCTGGTCAAGACGCTGAAGACGGCGGCTGATTTCCGCGCCACCGACAATGAAACGCCGATCGTGCTGATGGGCTACTACAACCCGATCTACATCTACGGTGTCGATCGCTTCCTCAAGGACGCCATCGCCAGCGGCATTGACGGGCTGATCGTCGTCGACCTGCCACCGGAGATGGACGAAGAACTCTGCATTCCGGCGCTGAAGGCCGGCATCAACTTCATCCGCCTGGCAACGCCGACCACCGATGACAAGCGCCTGCCCAAGGTGCTGCAGAATACGTCGGGCTTCGTCTATTACGTGTCGATGACCGGCATCACCGGCTCGGCTTTGGCCGACACCGGCAAGGTTGCCGCCGCGGTCAAGCGCATCAAGGGCCACACCAACTTGCCAGTCTGCGTCGGCTTCGGCGTCAAGACCGCCGAGCAGGCGCGCATTATCGGCGCCAATGCCGATGGCGTCGTCGTCGGCACCGCGATCGTCAACGCGGTCGCCAATGTGTTGGGACCGAAGGGCGAGAAGACCGCCGACCCGGCCGAAGCCGTCGCCACCCTGGTCAGCGGACTGTCTCAGGGCGTGCGTTCGGCCCGCCTTGCTGCTGCCGAATAGTTTCCCTACTTAGGCCTTGTGCAAGTCGTTATCCCAAAACCGGTTCCCACTTTTGGGCGACATGCACGAGCCAACTCTTCGTCAGGACAGGAGCCGAAGCGATGAACTGGATCACCAATTACGTTCGCCCGAGGATCAATTCGATGCTCGGCCGGCGCACCGACATGCCCGAGAATCTCTGGATCAAGGATCCCGAGACCGGCGAGATGGTGTTTCACAAGGACCTGGAATCCAACCAGTTCGTCATCCCGTCATCGGGCCATCACATGAAGATTTCGGCCAAGGAACGGCTGAAATTCTTCCTCGACGACGGCAAATACGAGCAGCTTGAGAACCCCAAGGTCATGCAGGACCCGCTCAAGTTCCGCGACGAGAAGCGCTACACGGACCGGCTGAAGGACGCCAAGGCCAAGACCGGCCTGGAAGACGCCATCATCAACGCGCTGGGCACGGTCGAAGGCCTGCCGGTTGTGGTGACGGTGCAGGATTTCGCCTTCATGGGCGGCTCGCTCGGCATGGCCGCGGGTGACGCTATCGTGCACGGTTTCGAGGTCGCCTTGCAGCGCAAGCGGCCGCTGATCCTGTTTGCCGCCTCCGGTGGCGCGCGCATGCAGGAAGGCATTCTGTCCCTGATGCAGTTACCGCGCACCACGATCGGCGTCGACCGGCTGAAGGAAGCCGGCCTGCCATACATCGTCGTCTTGACCAACCCGACCACCGGCGGCGTTACCGCCTCCTACGCCATGCTGGGAGACGTCCACATTGCCGAGCCCGGCGCGCTGATCGGCTTTGCCGGCCCGCGCGTCATCGAGCAGACCATCCGGGAGAAACTGCCGGACGGTTTCCAGCGCTCCGAATATCTGATGGAGCACGGCATGGTCGATATGGTGGTGTCGCGGCTGGAACTGCGCGAGACGATTTCACGGCTGTTGAAAATCCTGCTCAAACTGCCGCAGGAGCAAAAGCCGCTGGAGCCGGAAATCCTGCCGCCGTCGGTCATCCCGACGGAAGCCCGCCCGCAGGCCTGACGCGACATTTCTGGCCGCAAACCGCGATTGCGTGCACCTGCGCGCATGCGTAGGATTCGCTCATGACAACGCTTGCCGCAGATCGTGAAATCGAAGCCCTGATGGCGCTGCATCCGAAAGGCTTCGACCTTTCGCTCGACCGCATCACAAGGCTGCTCGAACGCCTCGGCAATCCGCAGGAGCGGCTGCCGCCGGTCATCCATATCGCCGGCACCAACGGTAAGGGCTCGTGCGCGGCCTTTTCGCGCGCGCTGCTCGAAGCCGGCGGCCACCTTGTCCATGTCCACACTTCGCCGCATCTGGTGAACTGGGCCGAGCGCTACCGACTGGCGGCCGAGGGCGGCGGCCGGCTGGTCGACGACGAGACCTTCGCCGAGGCCATCGCCCGCGTCGCCCGGGCCAATCAAGGCCAGAAGATCACCGTCTTCGAAATCCTAACCGCCGTCACCTTCATCCTGTTTTCCGAACATCCGGCTGCCGCCGCCATCATCGAGGTCGGCCTTGGCGGCCGCTTCGACGCCACCAATGTCGTTGCCCGGCCGGCGGTGTCGGTGATCATGCCGGTGTCGATGGATCACGAAGCCTATCTCGGCGACCGGGTCGAACTGATCGCCGCCGAAAAGGCCGGCATCATGAAGCGCGGCTGCCCGGTGGTCATCGGCGCGCAGGAGAGCGAGACGGCGCTGCAAGTGCTGATCGAAACCGCCGAGCGGCTGGATTGCCCGACCTTCGTCTACGGCCAGGATTTTCTCGCCTTCGAGGAAAACGGCCGCATGGTCTATCAGGATGAGGACGGGCTGATGGACCTGCCGCCACCGCGCCTGCCCGGGCGCCACCAGTTCGCCAATGCGGCGGCAGCGATTGCCGCCGTCAAGGCAGCCGGTTTCGAAATCAGTCATCGCGCCACTGAGAAGGCGATGGCGAGCGTCGCATGGCCGGGCCGCATGCAGAAATTGGCACAGGGCCGGCTGGCGGACCTCGCTCCCAAGGGCGCCGACATCTGGCTCGATGGCGGTCACAATCCGGGCGCCGGCGTGGTGGTGGCGGAAGCCTTGGCCGAGCAGGAGGAAAAGAACCCGCGGCCGCTGTTTTTGATTGCCGGCATGATCAACACCAAGGACCAGAGCGGCTATTTCCACGCCTTCAAGGGCCTGGTCCGCCATGTCTACACCGTGCCGGTGAGCATGAGCGACGCCGGTGTGCCGAATGACGAACTGGCGATCCGGGCGACCGAGGCCGGCCTCACCGCCGAGCCGGTCAGCTCCGTCGCCAGCGCGCTGATGCTGTTGCGCGACACCTGGGACGGCCCGGCGCCGCGCATCCTGATCGGTGGTTCGCTGTATCTCGCCGGTGCGGTGCTGGCCGAAAACGGCACGCCACCGACCTGAGTCCACACTTTCGCGAGGGAGCCGGTGATGATCAAGGTGAAGCAACTCGCCCATGTCTGCATCTTCGCGCATGATCTGGAAGCGACGCGGGCCTTCTACCGCGACGTGCTCGGCCTCGACACGCAGTTCAACTTCCTGCGCGACGGCAAGATCTTCGGCTTCTACCTCAATTGCGGCGATCGCAGCCATGTCGAGGTGTTCCAGAAGGACGGCACCAGCCATAGCGAGCTCAACCAGATCAACCATTTCTGCCTTGAGGTGGAAAACATCGATGCGGCGATCGCCCACATCAAGTCGAAAGGCATTGATATCACGGCCAAGAAGCATGCCTGCGACGACACGTTTCAGGCCTGGATCCGCGACCCCAACGGCGTGAAGATCGAGCTGTTCGAATACACCGCAAAAAGCGCGCAATTCACCGGCGGGGATCGCATCGCCGACTGGTAGTATTTTGGCCCGGGGAATCTATCGGGCGGTTGCCCCTCGGGCAGAAGCCCCGATATGCTTGGCGAAGCATGGAGGCAAGCTCGAATGGTTGTGAAGTGTCTTGTTACCGTCGACAACGACCCGCCGGAGGAGCTGATATTTGAATATGCTCCGCGGGTCGGCGATCATGTGATGTTACCGGGAGCCATCGAGCCACCGCACCCAATTGTTCGAGTGGCCCACAGACCGACGCGCCCCAATGATGCATCCGGCCAGCCCAGTGTCGCGTATTTCGTAAGCCGAGAGACGTTTCTCTATCGTGTGTATACGGGCGCTATAGAGGGATATGGGCAGGTCCTGAAGCCCGCGACCGGACGGAAGCCCGGCAAGCCTAGGCAGGCCAAAAAAACCGTGGCTCAAACTAAATAGACATCGGTGGCCGCGGCACCAGTCTGAGGCCTATTTCAGCTCGATCTCGATGAAGGCGTATTCGCCGTCATTGGCGCTGATGACGTCGTGCTCGACGCCTTCCTTGCGGAAGTAGGGCGCGCCCTTCTTCATTTCAGCAAAACTCTCGCCGTCCTTGGTCACCAGCTTCACCTTGCCGTCCATCAGCGGCACCACGACATAGTCGTGGCCGTGGCGATGCCAGCCGGTGTTGTCGCCGGGCTGGAACCGATACTCGGTGACGATGACGCGCTCGTTGTCGATGAAGACGGTGGCCTTGGCGGATCCGGTCATTCTGTCTCTCCTGTCCAGCCTCAAGCAGAAGACATGGAGCCTTCAGGCGCGAGGGCCAGAGAGGTCAGGCGATAACGCCAAAGAAAAGCCCGGCGCCAGGGCCGGGCTTAACTTCAGAAACTCCTACAGGATCAGGCGAGGCTGCCATTGATCCAATGCGACAGCGCGGTCTTCGGCGCGGCGCCGACCTTCATGTCGGCGACTTCGCCGCCCTTGAAGATCATCAGCGTCGGGATCGAGCGCACGCCGAACTGGGCGGCAAGCTCGGGGTTCTCGTCGATGTTCAGCTTGGCGATCTTGATCTTGTCGCCGAGTTCGTTGGCGATCTCTTCCAGCGACGGACCGATCATCTTGCAGGGGCCGCACCATTCGGCCCAGAAATCCACGACGACGGGCTGCGAGGCGTTGAGCACATCGGCCTGGAAATTGCTCTTGTCGACCTTGACGGTGGCCATGCGAAATCCTTTCGAAATTTATCTCGCACCAAATGTGGTGGTTGAGCAGCCCTTCTTCAAGCAGAACTTGTGTCACGCTCCCGTGAGTCGGGCAAGGGCGTCATCCATCGCCTGCGCCGGCAGTTCGATAAGCCTCGGTGCCTCGGTGAACAGCAGTGCTGCCGTCACCGCGCGGCCGGGGTAAAGCGGCTGGAGCAGCGCGCGGTAGAGCGCCAGCTGCAGTATATAGGCCGGCGGCACCTGGGCCAGGCCTGCGGGCGCCGGCCGGTTGGTCTTGTAGTCGACGATCGATACGCGCCCGGGCGTCACCGCCAGCCGGTCGATCTTGCCGGAGATCGAGCGCAGCCTGCCCTTGACCTCGATACTGCCCATGACGGCCACTTCGGCGCGGGACGACGGCGAAAACAGCCCGGCAAAACGCGAATCTCTGAGGATCGCCATCACCGAAGCCAGCGCCTTGTTGCGCTCGGCCTCCGACCAGTCGGCGCCGGCTCGAATGAGATACTGCGCCGCCGCGCCTTGCCGTTCGTCTTCGGCAAAACCGGGCAGCATCTGCAGCAGCTTGTGCAGCGCCAGCCCGCGCATCACGGCAAAACCGGGCTCCGCTTCGCTGTCCAGCACCGGCGAACGCGTATCGACGACCGCCTCCTTGCCCTCGTCGATCAGCGCCGAAGCGCCGGAAGGCGATAGCGGGCGCGGCAGTTCTTCATAAGGCGGCAAAGGGCGAAACAGGTTTGCCGGCAAGAACGGCAAAAGCGGTTGCGGCAGCCGCGCCTCGTCGGCGGCTGCCAGCGCCACCGGCGGCAGCTTGGTGATGACGAAGCGATGCACCGGCTCGCTGCTGGCGGGATGATGGCGCTCCGTGCTTTCCGGCGCTGCCAGCAGCGCGCGGCTGACGATCGAATGCCAGGTGCCGGTGCTGGGCTGACGCTTGCCGTGATAGCCGCAGACGATCAGCCGGTCCTCGGCGCGTGTCATGCCGACATAGAGCAGCCGCCGGTATTCGTCGTCGGCAAGCTCCCGCGCCCTGGCCGAGGCCGCCTTGGAGAAGCCGTTGGCGACATCGGCGGCCGAGCGCCAGAGATAGCCCTTGCCGTCGAAATTGCGGCCCGAAGCGTCGAACGGCATGAGCCGCGGCAGATGCTGGTCGCTGAACGGCGCCGACCCGCCATCGACCAGGAAGACAACAGGCGCTTCCAGGCCCTTGGCGGCGTGCACGGTCATCACGCGGACCTCGTCGCGCGTCTGGTCCATCTCGCGCTTGATCTCCGGGCCGGTGTTCTCCAGCGTCGCCAGAAAGGCTTCCAGCCCCGGCAGTCCGGTGCGTTCCTCGGCCAGGCAGAAACTCAGGAATTCGTCGAGGATGTCGCCGGCTTCCGGTCCAAGCCGGGCGATCATCTTCTTGCGCAGGCCGTCGCGCGCCAGCACCCCGGCGTAGAATTCGAACACGGGCCGGAACGCCGCCTCGTTGGCCCAGCCGTCGAGCCGGGCAACGACATCGGTCAGCGCGGTATTGTCGCCAGCATGCTGGCGTAGTGAGGCGATCAGCGATGTTCCGGCTGGCCGTCCGGCGCCAAGCGTAAAAAGCGTCTCCTCCGACACGTCGAAAACCGGGCTGCGGAGCACGGCGGCGAGCGACAGATCATCCTGCGGCTGGATGAGGAAATGGCCGAGTGCGATCAGGTCCTTGACCGCGATGTGGCCGGGCAGGCTCAGCCGGTCGGCGCCGGCGACGGGAATATCGCGGTCCTTCAGCGCGCGCGACAGCGCATGGACGAAGCGGTCGCGCTTGCGCACCAGCACAAGAATGTCGCCGGCCCTCAGCCTGCGTCCCTTGCCCTCGATGATCTCGCGGTCCTTGAGCCAGGCCTGGATGGTCGCAGCCACGTGCTCGGCCACCCGCACAGCCGGCGCGCTGGCATGATTGACCGGCAACGTCCAGTCGTCGGGCTCCTCGACGGCGTCAGCGCCGAGCGACGGCCAGACCTCGACATAGCCAGGCGCGTCGTTGCGGATCGCCTTGTGGTCGAGCGGATCGGGGTCATGGCTGATGCCGCGCCGCACGCCCGGATCGGCAAAGACGCGGTCGACGGCGGCAAGCACGTCGTCGGTCGAACGGAACGACCAGGTCAGTTTCAGGTCGGCAAACGAAGCATTGGCTGCGTTCACGCGTCCGGAAAACAAGAGCCGGCTGTCGGCAAAGGAATCCGGTGCGGCACCCTGGAAGGAATAGATCGACTGCTTTTCGTCGCCGACGGCAAACACCGTGCGATTGGCCGTGCCGCGCTGGCCGTGGCCGGCAAAGAACTCCTCCGCCAGCCGCTTCACCACCTCCCATTGGTCGGGGCTGGTGTCCTGCGCCTCGTCGAGCAGGATGTGGTCGATGCCCTGGTCGAGCTTGTACTGCACCCAGGGGCCGGCATCGGGCCGCGCCAGAAGGTTGACGGTGCGGGTGATGAGGTCGTTGAAATCGAGAAAGCCGCGGCTGCGCTTCAGGCGCTCGTACCGCACGATCAGCCAGTCGGCTATGGTCAACGCCGCGACCGTGCCTTCCAGCATCCGGAACAGCGCCAGCCGGTCGGAGACGTCTGTTATCGACTTGACGGCCGCCAGATAGCGCTCGGGAAGGTCGGGCAGCCGGCCGAGCAGCGCCTTCTTGAACAACTTTGAGGGATCATAGGGGTCGCCATCGGCCTTGAGAAAGGCTTTGCCGAGCATCTGCAGCCGGCGGGTCGGGTCCGTCTCGGCAAAGGCCAAGCGGGCATAGGGCAAGAGATTGTTGAGCACGGTGCGGGCGTCGGTGGCCTCGGCGGCACTGGCGAACACTGCAAAGAAGTCCGGCAGGAAACCCGGCAGCGGCCATACCGATGCCGCTATGTCTTCGGCGCTCTGCCCGGGGCGAAAACGGAATTCGTCGAACAGGGCCTGAAAGCCGCCGCCGTCGCGCCGGACCGCATCGATGAAGCCGCGTAAGCCGTCGCGCTTGCGCACGATTTCGGCGAGCAGCGCATCGAGTCCGTGTTCGCCGCCGCGCTCCAGCACGGTGGCAAAGGCCTCGGCCAGTCCGGTGTCTCCGGCTGACGTGCCCGAAATCATGTCGCGGCGGGCGCCAGCAAACAGCGAGGCCTCCATCTGCGGATCGAGCATTTCGAAATGCGCCGGGATGTTGGCCTCCAGCGGAAACTGGTGCAGCACCGATTCGCAGAAGGCGTGGATGGTCTGGATCTTCAGCCCGCCCGGCGTTTCCAGCGCTTCGGCAAACAGCCGGCGCGCCCGCCGCATCGTGTCGCGGTCGGGTCGGCGGCCGTCCACCGCCTCAATCTTTGTGGCAAGCTCGGCATCGCCGAGCGCCGTCCATTCCGACAGGGTCGAGAACACGCGGTTCGACATGTTGGCGGCGGCCGCCCGCGTATAGGTCAGGCACAGGATCTTCGACGGATCGGTGCCGTTGAGCAGCAGCCGGATGACGCGCTGGGCCAGCACATGCGTCTTGCCCGAGCCGGCATTGGCGGACACCCAGGCCGAGTTCTTCGGGTCGGAGGCGCGCGCCTGGCTGGCGGCGGTTTCGCTGGGGATGGGATAGGCTTTTTTCATGCCTCCCCCGCCTCGTCATCGCTGTCGCCGCCGGCCGACCATTCGAGCACGCGCGCCAGATGGTCGTAATCGCCATCGCTCTCGCCCTCGCGAAAAGGCAGCGCCCGCGACAGATAGCCGGTCGTCGGATCGGCATAGTGGACCAGCAGCTTTTCCAACCGCGCCCAAGCCTCCTCGGCGAGGTCTTCGGCGGTCCGAGGCTGGCGGTTGTAGTCGAGGATGGATTCCTCGAACACTTCGCCATTCGGCTTCAGCCGCACGAATGCGAGCTGGGAGGGCTCGCGCGCGCCAAGCCCCTTGAAGGCGCCGCGCCGGAGCAGCGCCCCTTCGAGCGCCAGCTGTGGCGCCAGCAGCGTGTGGGCCTGCGCCTTGGACGGGGACGAGCCGGTCTTGTAGTCGAGAATGTCGGCCATGCCACCGGCCAAAAGGTCGACGCGGTCGGCATAGCCGGACAGCGTCACGCCGGTGCGGCCGACAGCGGTCTTTTCGGCGCGCTCCTCGGCATGCCGCCGGGCGACGGCGGGAGCGCGGCCGCGCTCCCATTCGATGATGTTGGCGGCAAGCTTTTCGAAGCGCGGCCACCACACAGCCTCGACATCGGCGGGCAGGGCGATCTCGGCAAAGCAGGTCCGGCCGGCAGCGATGAGGCGTTCCAGAGCTTCGGGCGCGCGGGGATCCGCCACCTCTGTCGAGAACAGATGCAGGATGTCATGAAACAGCGTGCCGCGCTCGGCCGCGCCGGGGTCGCGGATCACCGGCTCGAGCGGCAGAAGGCTCAGAATACGCTTGGCATAGACCGCATAGGGGTCGCGGCGCAGCGTCTCGATCTCGGTCACCGAGAAGTGGGTGGGCCGCATGCTCAGCGGCGGTTTCGGCTGCGGTCGCGGCGCGAAATGCTGCCGCTCGCCGGCATCGAGCGCGCGCGCCCAGGCAAGCATTTCGTCGCCGCGCCCGCGCAATGCGGCCGCAGGATCCTTGCCGATGAAGGTGAGGATGCGCTGCAACCAGCGCGACGGCACCGCCGGTGCGTCGCTGGCGCGGGCGGAGCGCGTCAGCACCACCTTTTTCGCCCCCATCGCCATCTGGAAGTCGTGGGCGGCAAGGCCGATGCGCCGCTCCGGCGGCTCGAGATCGATGCCGGTCTTCATCAACCGCGACATGAAGCGATCGCTTTCCGGCTTGCGTGGCCACACGCCTTCGTTCAGCCCGCCAATGACAAGCGTGTCGACGCTCTGCAGCCGTGCCTCCAGCGCGCCCCATATCGCGATGTTGCGGTCTGTGCCTTGCCCCGGCTTGACCGTTTCCGGTGCTACCAGCGCGTCCATCACATCAGGCCATTCGTCGGCCGGGAAGTCGAACGATGCAGACGCGGCGACCACACCGCGCAGCAGCTCGGCGAGTTTCTCGCCGGCGTCGCCGGCATAAAATTCAGCCAGGCTGCCCTCCGCCGTGCGGCCGAGATTTTCCAGCGCGGCGACGCTCGCTCTGGTCAACGCGACGAGATCGGCATTCTCTTCACATCGAAAGGCAGTCAGCGGCGCCAGCGCCGCCACAAGCCGGCTCAGCATATCGCGGGCATCGTCGATGCCGCGCACGCTCAGGCGCGAAAACCAGAAGGGCTGGCGCTTGTCCCCGCTCAGCCCGGCGAGACGCTCCTCGAACAGTGCTGGCAAGGCGGCGATGTCTGGGCGTCCGGTGCCGCCGCGCAGCGCCACGAGTTCGATGAGCTCGGCGGCATGGCGCACGCCGGTGCGCTCAAGTCCGAGCCCGAGCAGCGGATGCTTGAGCAGCGACAAAAGGCCGACGGGATCGCCGGGCCGGAATACCGCGTGAAGTGTGAGCCGCAGCAGGCTGGCTGCAGGCGTGTTGGCGAGCGGCGTGCCGCCGGAATCGTCAGCGATCACACCGAAGCGCAACAGCTCGGCCGAGACGCGCCGCGCCAGCCCGCGGTCGCCGGTAACGAGCGCTGCCCTGTGCCCCGGCTGTTCCACGGCGGTTTTCAGCGCGATGGCGATCGCCGCCGCCTCGTCGCGTTCGCTGGCGGCTTCGACCAGCGTCACGTCGGCGAAGGCCTCGGCGATGTCTACGGCGTTGAAGCATATGCGGGTCTCGGCCCATAATTCCGTGGTCTCGGCCGGCCGCAGCGCCTCGCCGACAAGGGCCGCGCGGAGCGCCAGTGCGGGCTCGGCGGAGACCACTTCCTCGACATCGCCACGCAGCACGCCAATCTTGCCGATCAGCTTGGCCATGCCGTATTGCGGGTGGCCAAGCAGTGCCGGCCGCGCACCGGGCGCCCCAATCGCGGCAAAAGACGGTTCGTCCAGCATCCCATCGAGCCCGGGCAGCACCACGGCGCCGTTGGGCAGGCTGGCGACCGTGGCAAGCAGTTCGGCCGTGGCGGGAATAGAGCCCGTCGAGCCGGCGGCGATCACCGGGCCTTTGGGCGGGTTGCGTTCCAGCCGCTTCGCCTCGCGCCGGATCAGCGCATTGCGGTGCGCGGCCGGGTTGGAGCGGTCGCGCTCCTCCAGTAATTTCGGCCAGGCCTCGGTGACGATACGGAGGAAATCGAGCGTCACAAGCCACCATCCGGCAAGATTGCCGGTGACCAGATCGGCAAGCCTGGTCCAGTCCGTGCCTTCGGTTTCGATCTCGTCCATCAGCCGGGCGAGGTCACGCGCCAGCCAGATCGCATCGGCGGCGGAGGCCGGCACGACGATCTCTTCGTTGAACATATCAAGGACATGCGCCGGCAAGGTGCGCTTCCAGGCCCGCACCAGCGGCGCCAGTAGCAGCAGGCGTTCGATGGCTGCGATCGGCGGCGCCATTTCAAGCTCGGTCGGCGTGCCGGCGTCGAAGGCGGCTTCGTCCTCGTCGAACTCTCCGAGCGGGCGGATGACCGGCAGGATCGCCGAACGGCGGCTCCCCTCCGGTCCCGAAAGCGCGTCGACAAAAGCGCCGCGCAGCGCACGGGCCGCGCGCCGTGTCGGCACATAGATGGTGACATCAGCCAGCGCCAGCGGATCGCCGTCGAACCGGAAGCCGGGCACCAGCCGTCCGGCCAGCAAGGCCTCGGCCAGAGTCGGCAGGAATGGCGCTCCGGGCGGGATCGAAAGAACGCGGCGCGCGCCGCTCATACCACCTTCGCGAGAGCTTCGGCGGCGGCCGCTTCCGCCTGCGGAATGGCGTCGGGAGTGCCGACGGTGATCCAGCTTCCGCGCATCTGCATGCCGAACAGACGGCCAGAGGCGATTGCCTTGTCGAAATGGGTGTTGAGCGAATGCGCCCCGGCCGGCGCATCCCTGAAGATGGCGGGATTGACGATTGCCGCTCCGGCATAGATCAACCCGGCCGGATCGCCTTTCGAGCGCCGCAGGCCGCCATCCGGCGCCATCAGGAAATCCGTGCCGACACCGTGTCCGGTGGCCGAGTCGAGATCGGTAAGCATCAGCAGAATATCCATTTTCGCGCCGTCCCATGCAAGGGCAAGGCGCTCGAGGCTGGGCTGGCCGCTGTCGATCCAGAACGTATCGGCGTTGATGATGTAGAAGGGGTCGCTGCCCAGCAGCGGCAATGCCTTGACGATGCCACCCGCCGAATTCAGCAGTGCGTCGCGCTCGTCGGAAATGACGATCTTTGGCGCCCGCCTGTGGGCGATATGGGCGACGATCTGGTCCGGCAGATAGTGCACGTTGACGATGGCTTTCTCGACGCCGGCCGCTTCGAGACTGTCCAGCCCCCAGTCGAGCAAGGTCCTGCCGGCGATCCGCACCAGCGGCTTCGGCATGGTGTCGGTGATCGGCCGCATGCGCTTGCCAAGACCAGCCGCCAGCACCATCGCTGTGGTCAAGGTCACGGGAGCCGTTCCTCCAGCAGGCCATGTGCCATGTAAAACTCCTTCAACTGAGCCAGCGCCGGGTGCGCCAGCGCCCGCCTGAGATAATCGCGGATGCGCGGCAGGTGTCGGAGATAATAGGGCTTGCCGTCGCGCTTTTCGAGCCGCACGAAAATGCCGAGGATCTTCGAATTGCGCTGCGCCGCCATGATCGCATAGGCCGCGCGGAAGGCGTCCTCATCGAAGCCGCCGGCGGCGTGGCGCGCAGCGACATAGGCGTCCACGGTCCGCTGCTCGATATCGGGCGAAACGGTGACGCGGGCATCCATGGCCAGCGACGCAACGTCATAGGCCGCCGGACCCATCAGCGCGTCCTGGACATCGACGATGCCCAGCCGGTCGTGGCCTTTGCGGTCACCGCGCCAGATGATGTTGGGCGAATGGAAGTCGCGCAGCATCAGCGTGTATTCCTGTGTGTCCAGCCGATCGAGAACCGCGTTCCATTCCCTGTGATAGCCGGCGCGTAAAGCCTCGCTTGCCGGGCTGCCGGTCACCATCGGCACATACCAATCGACCAAGAGATCGGCTTCGATCAGCATGGCGGCGCGATCGAAGGGCGGCACCTCGTGGAAGACGCCCGGCACGGCCTCCATGCGCTGCGGCCAGGTCTTGCCATGCATCATCGCCAGCAATTCGGCCGCTGCCGCGTAGCGCTCGGCCACCGGCTCATCATTGCCGTCGAGAAAACCTTCCGAGCCCAGATGCTCCAGCAGCAGAAAGCCCCGTTCGAGATCCTCGGCATGGATTTTTGGGACACTGACACCTTGCGCCAGCAGCGCCTTGTCGATGGCGACGAAAGCGGTGACCGACTGCGCCGTGTGGGCGATCACGGCATAGGGCTTGCCGTCGCGCACCGGCGGCCCCAGCACCAGCCTTGGCGAATTCATCAGCACGCGCGGCGCAAGGCCGGCGAGCGAAACAATCTCGTAAGAGCGCGCCGAGGCGTCGCCGACGAAATGGCGCCGCGCGGCGTCGCCCCAACCGGCCGTTTTGAGGAAATCGCGCATCGCCAGCGATCGGGCCACGCGTTCGAAGGCAACGCCTTGGCCCGATAGTTTCGCCAATCGTCCTTCGTCCTGATGGACGAGTTCGATCCAGATCGACGTTCTCGGAAGAGCGGCCTCCGCCCGTTCCGGCCACTCGACAAGGGCAGCGCCCTGCAGCAGCGCCTCGTCGAAACCCAGCTCGTCCATCTCGCCGGCCGAGGACAGGCGATAGAGATCGAAATGGTGCACGGGGATGCGCGTGTCGTAGCTTTGCACCAAGGTGAAGGTAGGGCTCGGCACATCGAGGCCGGCATCATCGGCCAGCGCCCTGATCAGGGCCCGCGCCAGCGTCGACTTGCCGGCGCCGAGATCGCCCTTGAGCGCCAGCACGTCGCCCGGCCGCAGCGCCATGGCCAGGTCTTCGCCGAGCCTTGCGGTCGCAGCCTCGTCGGCGAGAAAACGCTCCAGCACAACAACGGTCATCGAGCGCGCTACTCGGCCGCGGCGCGGATGCCCGACGGTGCATCGGGGAAGGTGCAGATGACGGTGGTGCCCTTGTCCTTGCCGGTCTCGATGCGCACGCTGCCGCCGTGCAGCTCGACAAAGCTCTTGACGATCGACAGGCCTAAGCCCGCACCGCGCCGGCGCCCGCCATTGGTGCGCGGCTCGAAGCGGCGGAACACCGAATCGAGCAGGTCCGGCGGCATGCCGGGGCCGTTGTCATGGACGGAGAATTCCACACCTTGCTCCAAATGCCGGCAGGCAAGCGTGATAGTGCTCGCCTCCGGCGCGTAATTGGCGGCGTTGCTGAGCAGATTGTAGAGGATCTGGCGAACCCGGGTCTCGTCGCCGTGAAAACTCTTCGGCGCCGCAGCGGCGTCGATCCGGAGCTTGATCGAATGCTCTTGCAGCCGGTCGGCGACCAGTTCGGCCGCGGCCTCGATGGTGCGCTCGACGCTTACTTCCGAAATGTCGAGCTGCATGATGCCGGCGTCGACGGTGGCGAGGTCGAGTATGTCGTTGACGATGGTGAGCAGCACCGAGGATGACGAGCCGACATGCTCGACATATTCGCGCTGCTTTGGGCTGAGCGGCCCGGTCGCCGGCAGCGACAGAAGCTCGGTGAAGCCGATGATGTTGGTCAGCGG
This sequence comes from Mesorhizobium sp. LNJC405B00, assembly GCF_000502615.1. Classification (NCBI taxonomy): domain Bacteria; kingdom Pseudomonadati; phylum Pseudomonadota; class Alphaproteobacteria; order Hyphomicrobiales; family Phyllobacteriaceae; genus Mesorhizobium; species Mesorhizobium sp. LNJC405B00. The sequence goes on from NZ_AYWC01000002.1 coordinate 424,948, forward strand.
CGAGCGCAGCTCGTAGGAGACATGCTGCACGAACTCGTTCTTCAGCTGGTCGGATTTCTGCAGCGCTTCGTTCTTGTCCTTCAGCGCGCGCTCGACATTGACGCTGTCGGTGACGTCCACAAAGGTCATCATCACCTGGCCGTTGGGCAGCGGGATGACGGCGTAGCTGAGCACTGTGCCGTTCTTCAGTTCGGTCTGGCCATGGCGGTCGCGGCGCTCGTCGTCGAAACCGGTGATGGCGGCGACGAACCCGCCCCACGGGCTGTCGACGGCGCGCTGGTCGCTGAGATCGCGGATCGCTGAGACATGGACGTTGGGCTTGATCACATCCTGGCTCAGTCCCCACAGCGCGACAAAGGCCGGGTTCGACAGGCGCAGCCGCCCATCGGGACCGAACACGGCGACGCCTTCGGCCAGATTGTCGAGCGTTTCGCCCTGGACCCGCACCGCCGTCTGGTAGCGGCTTTCGAGGTCCATCTTCTCGGTCAGGTTCTCGAACACCCAGGTCACGCCGCCCTTCGGCTGCGGGTTGGCCACCACGCGGATGGTCTTGCCGTCGGGCAGATGCCACCAATGCTCTTGCGATTCCACCGCGCGGTAGGCGCCAAGCAGGCCTTCTTTCCAGCGCCGCCATTCCGGCTGCTCGGCGATCTTGCCTTCGCTGCGCAGCCGGTCGAGCAGCAGCGCATTGTCGGGCGCGCTGTGCAGGAAGCCCGGGTCCAGCCCCCACAGTTTCTGGAACGCCTGGTTGAAGAAGCGCAACTTCTCGTTGGCATCGAAGATCGCCACCGCCGTGTTGAGCTGGTCGAGCGTGTCGGCATGGCTGCGCACCGTGCGCTCATATTCGCCGCGAATGGTTTCGGTGGCGCTGGTGTCGCAGGCAAGACCGGCCGAGCCGTCGGCACCGGCGAAGTCGGTGACGGCGAACACCCGGCGGTCGCCCTCGATCACCGTCGACAGCGTCTGTTCGAAGATCGGGCGCGATTTGTGCTGCGCGGCGATCTGTTCGCGCGCCTGGGCGCCGAGGAATTCCTTGGCTTCGCGCACCGCGGTCTCGGCGTTCGGTGCCTCGACCGCTCCGGCATAGGCACGGTTGACCCATTTCAGCCGCCCGTCGGTGGCGCGCAGCCAGGCCGGCATCGGCAAGGCGTCGAGCAGGCCGATCATGGTCTCGTAGTCGGCGGCCAGCCGCTGGTTCTCGATCTTCAGCCTGGCTTGGCTCCTCTGAGTTTCCGACAGCGAGACGAAGCGCACCAGCACATGCGCGGCGCTCTTGCGGCCATGCACTTCAAGCGGCGCCCCGGCCTGCGATTCGATCACGAGATCAAAGGGTTTCGCTTTCTCGCGCAGACCAGCGACGGCATTTTCGAGCGCCGCCGCCGAGCGCGGCATCAGCCAGCGGCCGAAGGCGAGGAAGGCTGCACGGTCGTCCGGCGCACCGCTTTCCAGCGGCAGCGTGCCGATCAGCTCCGGCTTCTTGTTCTCCGACGCCCAGACGATGACGCGCTGGTCACGCAGATTGAGCAGCGCCTCGGAGCGCTGCAGCGCCGCATTGATGTCGGCAATGCGGGCTCTGAGTTCGACATTCTGCGCCGAGGTGCGGGCTCTTTCGCGGATCAGGAAGATGGCCGAGACCAGTGCCGCGCCCATGACGCCGACGAACATGGCGAGCTGGATGACTTCGACCGCGCTGACCGACAGTCCGGCCTTCTGCGCAATGGCCGGCTCGGCATGGGCGGCAAACGAGGTGAGCGGGCCGGCAAGAGCTGAGGTGGCAAGAAAGCCGGCGGTGCGGGCGCCAACGCGCCTCTTCAGGCCACCGCCTGTCGTGACGGAGCCATTGCTATCGGAATCGTCATGGCCGCCGGAAACGGCCGATCCCGCGCGAGGCGGGTTTTCCCCCGGCATGCCTTGGTCCTCTTCGCCGCCTGAATGCAAGACCGCCTAGATCAGGATCACGTTTGATGGAAACGCCCTTCTGACCTAACTCTTTTCTAAAGGCATGATCTTTTCCGAAAACCGCTTCCCACTTTTCGCTGACGCGGTCCTTCGGTTCGAATCATGCTCTCGATGCGTACGCCGGCCTCGTCCCGGCCCACGAATCAGCACAATAGCGCGTGCTGGAATCGGCGTGAAGAATCATCCGCGCAAAAAAGAAGCCGGGCGAAAAGTCAATCGCCCGGCTTCAATATCTAGTGGTAAACGCCGCTTTGGCTAATAGCGGTAGTGTTCCGGCTTGAACGGACCCTGCGGGGTCACGCCGATATAGGCGGCCTGTTCGCCGGAAAGTTCGGTCAAGCGGGCTCCAAGCTTGTCGAGATGCAGACGCGCCACCTTCTCGTCGAGGTGCTTGGGCAGCACATAGACCTGGTTCTGGTACTGGCCGGGCTTGGTGTAGAGCTCGATCTGCGCCAGCACCTGATTGGTGAACGAAGCCGACATCACGAAGCTCGGATGACCGGTCGCGTTGCCGAGGTTGAGCAGGCGCCCCTCGGACAGCAGGATCATCCGCTTGCCGTCCGGGAAGGTTATCATGTCGACCTGCGGCTTGACGTTGGTCCATTGCAGGTTGCGCAGCGACGCGACCTGGATCTCATTGTCGAAGTGGCCGATATTGCCGACGATCACCATGTCCTTCATCGAGCGCATGTGGTCGAGGGTGACGACATCCTTGTTGCCGGTGGTGGTGATGACGATGTCGGCGGTCGGTGCGGCATCTTCCAGCGTGACGACTTCAAAGCCGTCCATCGCCGCTTGCAGCGCGCAGATCGGATCGACTTCGGTGACCTTGACGCGGGCGCCGGCGCCCTTGAGCGAAGCCGACGAGCCCTTGCCGACGTCGCCATAGCCGCAGACGACCGCAACCTTGCCGGCCATCATGGTGTCGGTGCCGCGGCGGATGCCGTCGACCAGCGATTCCTTGCAGCCATATTTGTTGTCGAACTTCGACTTGGTGACCGAGTCGTTGACGTTGATCGCGGGGAACGGCAGCAGGCCCTTCTTCTGCAGCTGGTAGAGCCGGTTGACGCCCGTCGTCGTCTCTTCGGTGACGCCGCGAATGGCTTCCTTCTGCTTGGTGAAGAAGCCGGGCGAGGCCTTCAGGCGCTTCTTGACCTGGGCGTAGAAGTATTCCTCTTCCTCGCTCTGCGGGTTGGACAGCACGTCCTCGCCGGCCTCGGCGCGGGCGCCGATCAGTATGTACATCGTGGCGTCGCCGCCATCGTCGAGGATCATGTTGGAGAGGCCGCCATCGGCCCACTGGAAGATCCTGTCGGTGTAGTCCCAATACTCCTCGAGCGACTCGCCCTTGACGGCGAACACCGGGATGCCGGCCTCGGCGATGGCTGCGGCCGCATGGTCCTGGGTCGAGAAGATGTTGCACGAGGCCCAGCGGATATCGGCGCCAAGCGCCTTCAGCGTCTCGATCAGCACCGCAGTCTGGATGGTCATGTGCAGCGAGCCGGTGATGCGCGCACCTTTCAACGGCTTCTTGTCGCCGAATTCCTCGCGGCAGGCCATCAGGCCCGGCATTTCGGTTTCGGCGATATCGAGTTCCTTGCGGCCCCAGCCGGCAAGCGAGATGTCGGCGACCACATAGTCCTTGCTACCTGTCATGGCAGTGCTCCGGTGTGATTTGTCTTCAGAATGCGCCTGCGCCACACGGCGCGTCGAAGGGCGCGGAATGCCGGCCTGACTAGCAGATCGCCGCCAAGACGACAATGGGATATAAAGAAATCTTTATGCGCGTATGTGTTTTACGGGGATGCATGCCGCCCAAAAGTATCCCGCGGTTTTGGGACAACGGCGTTCAAAGCAAAAACTTCAGCACTCTTCGCCGAAGCGCGAGGCGACCAGCTGCTCCAGCGCGTCCATCGCCGCTGCGGCTTCAGCGCCGCTGGCGGTGACGCGGATCGAATAACCGGGGCTCGCCGCCAGCATCATCAGCCCCATGATCGAGGTGCCGCCGACCTTGAGACCATCCTTCTCGACATGGACGGTGGCGTCGAAGCCGCTGGCGACCTGGACGAACTTCGCCGAGGCGCGCGCATGCAGGCCGCGCTGGTTGACGATCGGGAACTCGCGCACGATCTCACCGGGCGACAGCGCGTTCATTTGCTGCTCAGCAGCTGACTTGCGACATTGATGTATTTGCGCCCCGCGGCCTGCGCCTCGTCGAGCGCGGTCGCCATGTTGTCGCCCTTGCGGATCGACGACAGCTTGATCAGCATCGGCAGGTTCATGCCGGCGATGACCTCGGTGCGACCGGATTCCATCACCGAAATGGCGAGGTTGGAAGGCGTGCCGCCGAACATATCGGTCAGAACGATGACCCCGGTCCCGGTGTCGACGCGGCCGACGGCGTCGACGATATCGCGCCGACGCTGCTCCATATCGTCATCGGCGCCGATTGCCACGGTTTCGAAATTGTCTTGTGGCCCCACGACATGTTCCACGGCATGGCGGAACTCGGCGGCCAGTTGACCGTGCGTTACAAGCACGAGTCCGATCATTCTATGGTGGCTCCCGTCATCGCCGCTTCACAGGCGCTTTTTATGCTCGCCGGCCATCCCAGGCGGCGGGAGCGCTATCTTGTCGACGCGCGGCGCGTTGACAAGCCCAAAATTGCGTCGGCCATGGCCAATTTGACGCATTGCAGCAAAAAACCGGCGGCGGATCATACGAAAGGCGCAATCGCCAGCCGCGCCATTACCGCCGGCAAAGCCGCAGTGACGTTGCGCTGAACGAGGTCGATGCGCGGCACCACACAGCCGGCAATGGTCGCGCTCGACTCTTCCTGGAAACGCGCGATCGCGTCTGCGGAAACCATCCGGATTGCCAGGTCGATGACCCCCACAGGTTGGAACAAAAGCGGCTTCGGACCAAGCCCGGGCACCTCTGCGAGGCCGGCAATGCTGGCGGGCGCATGGCAGACCAGCCGCCCGAAACGCGCCGCGACAAACAGCTGGTCGTCGCCGATCAGCCGCGCAAACAGCCCGCGCCGGCTGAAATGGTCGATGAGCGCCAGCGCCAGCGTTGTCTTGCCCGAGCCGGACGGCCCGGTGATCAGGACGCCCCGCTCGCCAATCAGGACTGCGGTGGCATGGATGTTCTCGGGTTCCGCGGTGGGATCGGGCATGCGCAGCCGCGATCAGCCTTCGGCCGGCAGCGTAACGACGAAGCGCGCGCCCTTGATGTCGCCGGGCTTGGTGCCGGGGATGTTCTCGGCGGTCAGCGTGCCGCCATGGGCTTCGACGATCTGCCTGGATATCGACAGGCCAAGCCCCGAATTCTGGCCGAACGCCTCGCCCGCCGGGCGGTCGGTGTAGAAGCGCTCGAAGATGCGGTCGATGGCGTCGGTGCGGATTCCGGGGCCGTTGTCGTCGACGGTGACGATGTTGACCTTGCCCGAGCGTGCCAGGGAAATGGCGATATGGCCGTGGTCCTCCGGCACGAAGGAGCGGGCATTCTCGATCAGATTGGTGATGACCTGGCCGATCCTGAGATCATGGCCGGTGACGAAATAGCCTTTGACGCCTTGCGGCAGCTTGGCGGCCTTGAATTCGATCTCGACAGCCTTTTTGTTGCGCGTCGCTTCGCGCGACACGGCGACGAGATCGGTGATGAATTTCTTCAAATCGACCGTGGCGGCATCCTCACGCGCCAGTTCGGCGTCTAGGCGCGAGGCATCGGAAATGTCGGTGATCAGCCGGTCGAGACGCCGGACATCGTGCTGGATGATCTCCATCAGCCTGCCGCGTGAATTGTCGTTCTTGGCAAGCGGCAAGGTCTCCACCGCGCTGCGCAGCGAGGTCAGCGGGTTCTTCAACTCGTGCGAGACATCGGCGGCGAAGCTTTCGATCGCCTCGATGCGGGCATAGAGCGCATTGGTCATGTCGCGCACCGCGACCGACAAATTGCCGATCTCGTCCTGGCGGTCGGAAAAGTCGGGGATCTCCTCGCGGCTCTTGACGCCGCGCCGCACCCGCACTGCCGCCGCCGATAGGCGGCGCAGCGGATTGGCGATGGTGGATGCGAGCAGCATCGACAGGATGGCGGTGACCAGGGCGGCGATGCCGAACACGCGCAAAATAGCCTTGCGTTCGGCGGCGACGATCTTGTCGATGTCGCCGCCTTCCGTCGACAGCATCAGCACGCCGAGGACGGCACGGAAGCGCTGGATCGGCACCGCCACCGAAACGATCTGCTCGCCCTGTTCGCTCACCCGCACGATCGTCGATGGACTGCCGGTCAGCGCCTTGACCACTTCCGGGAAGGCCGCACCGTTGCCGCCGGGCTGCTCATGGTAGACGGGCAGGTCCTTGTTGCGGAAGAAGTCGAAGACGAATTTCTGCACGCGCTCCAGCATATCCGGCTGCTCGTCCTCGACCGGCGGCAGGTCGTAGCGCAGGATCTGGCCGCGCGAATAGAGATGGCGCGAATCGAGCAGCAGATTGGCGTCGCGGTCATAGATGCGGGCCCGGGTGCGCGTCGGCGAAATCAGCCGCCGCAGCACCGGCGCCACGCGCTCGGGATTGATCGGGAAATCCAGATTGTCGAGCTGGTCGGAGCCCGGCCCCAGGCTTTCGCCGGCCTGCAGTTCAAGCAGTTTTTCTGGATCGATGCTGATCGAATCGGTCTCGACCGTCGCCGACGCGGCAATGGCGCCGGCGATGATCTCGCCCTGCGTCATCAGGCTTTCGACGCGGGCGTCGATCAGCCCGTCGCGGAAGGTGTTGAGATAGAGGATGCCGGTGACCAGCACGGCGAGGCCGGCCAGGTTGAGGAACAGGATGCGCCGGGTCAGGCTGGAAAAGATGTGGTGGCCGAGGAAGCGGCGCATCGGCACCGTCAACCTCGACAGGAATGCGGGCAGAATCCGCGACCGCCTGACAGCGCTCGTTCGTCTGCTCCGCTGTACATCCACTGCCATCGAATAGCAGCTCCCGCCTAGTCTTTGGTTTTATGCATGTCGTCGTCCCAAAAACGCGACCACTTTTGGGCGACATGCATCAACTCAAGCTTCGCGGAACCGGTATCCGACTCCGTAAAGGGTTTCGATCATTTCGAAGTCGTCATCGACGGCCTTGAACTTCTTGCGCAGCCGCTTGATGTGGCTATCGATGGTGCGGTCGTCGACATAGACCTGCTCATCATAGGCCGAATCCATCAGCGCATCACGGCTTTTTACCACGCCGGGGCGCTGCGCCAACGAGTGCAGGATGAGAAATTCGGTGACCGTCAGCGTCACCGGCTCGCCCTTCCAGGTGCAGGTATGGCGTTCCTGGTCCATGACGAGCTGGCCGCGTTCCAGCGAACGGGCCTGCTGGCTGGGCGCCTTTGCCGCAGCTTCGCGGGCGCTGGCGCGGCGCAGCACGGCGCGCACCCGTTCGACCAGCAGGCGCTGCGAGAACGGTTTGCGGATGAAATCGTCGGCGCCCATCTTGAGGCCGAAAAGCTCATCGATCTCATCGTCCTTCGAGGTCAGGAAGATCACCGGCAGGTCGGACTTCTGCCGCATCCGGCGCAACAGCTCCATGCCGTCCATGCGCGGCATCTTGATGTCGAGGATGGCGAGATTCGGCGGCCGCGCCGCCAGGCCTTCCAGCGCCGACGCACCATCCGTGTAGGTCTCGACGCGATACCCCTCGGACTCGAGGGCGATCGACACCGATGTCAGAATGTTGCGGTCGTCATCGACAAGCGCGATTGTTGCCATTTCAAGCGGCTCCCTCATGAGCTGTCCCTTCTGTCTTAGAGAAGGGGCTTTTGCAGGACAAATTAGGTACAAAATGTGGCACAGGCTCCAACCGCTGTCGTGGACGGCTTGCCGGCGGCCCCATCGGAACCTCTACACGGGTTGGACGAACACTGTGTGCCAATCCTTTGGGCAACCACCGTGATTTTTTGCACATATAAACGATTTAAACAACTTTCAAAATTTTTAAATCGATTAATAATTTGATATCATTCGAGTTTTCTGGTTCTCACCGTCTCAGCCCCTAACGCGGGCTCGCCGGAAACGCGCCGGCAAAGTGCGGCGAATCCAGAAGAAGGGACCCTTGATGTCGGAAGTCGGCAAACGCAATTCTGCTTGCGCGATCGATCGTATCGGCCTGAAAACCACCGGCACGGTGCATTATAATTTTGGTGCGGCCGCCCTTTATGAGGCAGCGATCCGTCGTGGCGAGGCCCGGTTGACCGCCGGCGGCGCGCTGCTTGCCGAGACCGGCCAGCACACTGGCCGCTCGCCCAAGGACAAGTTTGTCGTCCGCGATGGCGCCACCGAGCCCCATGTCTGGTGGGACAACAACAAGGCGATTTCGGCGGGCCAGTTCGAAATGCTGCTCGCCGATTTCCTTGTCCAAGCCGCGAATAGGGATCTCTATGTGCAGGACCTCGTCGGCGGCGCCGATGCCGATCTGAAGCTGCCGACGCGGGTCATCACCGAATTCGCCTGGCACTCGCTGTTCATCCGCAATCTTTTGATCCGCCCGCAGGCCGCCGAGCTCGAGGATTTCGTGCCGGAGATGACGATCATCGACCTGCCGTCCTTCCGCGCCGATCCGGCCCGTCACGGCAGCCGCACCGATACGGTGATTGCGGTCGATCTCGCCCGCAAGATCGTGCTGATCGGCGGCACTTCCTATGCCGGCGAGATGAAGAAGTCGGTGTTCACCATGCTGAACTATCTGCTGCCGGAAAAGGGCGTCATGCCGATGCACTGCTCGGCCAATGAGGGCCCGGCCGGCGACGCGGCGATCTTCTTCGGGCTTTCCGGGACGGGCAAGACGACGCTGTCGGCCGATCCGTCACGTACGCTCATCGGCGACGACGAGCATGGCTGGGGACCGCACGGCATCTTCAACTTCGAAGGCGGCTGCTACGCCAAGACGATCCGGCTGTCGGCCGAGGCCGAGCCGGAGATTTTCGCCACCACGCAGCGCTTCGGCACGGTGCTGGAAAATGTCGTGCTCGACGCCGACCGCGTGCCGGACTTCAACGACGGCCGGCTCACCGAAAACACGCGCTGCGCCTATCCGCTGGATTTCATCCCCAATGCCTCGAAGAGCGGACGGGCCAGCCACCCGAAAAACATCATCATGCTGACCGCCGATGCCTTCGGCATCATGCCGCCGATCGCACGGCTGACCCCGGCGCAGGCGATGTACCACTTCCTCTCCGGCTACACCGCCAAGGTGGCCGGCACCGAGAAGGGCGTTACCGAGCCGGAAGCGACGTTCTCGACCTGCTTCGGCGCCCCGTTCATGCCGCGCCACCCCAAGGAATACGGCAATCTGCTGCGCGAGCTGATCGCCCGCCACGGCGCCGATTGCTGGCTGGTCAACACCGGCTGGACCGGCGGCGCCTACGGCACCGGCAAGCGTATGCCGATCAAGGCGACGCGCGCCTTGCTGGCCGCAGCGCTTGACGGTTCGCTGAAGGCGTCCGGTTTCCGCACCGACGCCAATTTCGGCTTCGAGGTGCCGGTTGCTGTGCCTGGCGTCGACAGCGCCATTCTCGACCCGCGTTCGACTTGGGCCGACAAGGCAGCCTATGACCGGCAGGCAGCGCGATTGGTCGGCATGTTCGCCGTCAACTTCGAGAAATTCGAGAGCCATGTCGATGCCGTCGTGCTCGGCGCAGCACCCCGCCTGCAGGAAGCTGCGGAATAGTCGAGGCGTCTTCACCGAAGCATCCTTGAAAGGCGCGGTCTCGATCGGGCCTTTTCTTTTTTGGTCCGCCGCGCCATGACTGCGGCATGCCGATCGACGACATCATCATATCAGACGAAGCCGTAATCCATCCGGGCGACCTACACGAGGATTTCATCCGCTCGTCGGGTCCCGGCGGCCAGAACGTCAACAAGGTGGCGACCGCCGTCCAATTGCGCTTCGACGCCGCCAATGCGGCTGGCCTGTCCGAACGCGTGCGCGCGCGCACGATCAAGCTCGCCGGCCAGCGCGCCACCAAGGACGGCGTCATCGTCATCGAGGCCGGCCGCTTCCGCACCCAGGAGCAGAACCGGGCCGATGCCCGGGCAAGGCTGACGGCGCTGGTCGCCAAGGCCGCGGAACCGCCGCCGCCGCCGCGCAAGAAGACCAGGCCGTCGAAAGGCTCGGTGGAGCGGCGGCTGCAAAGCAAGGCAGGGCGCGGCACGATCAAAAAGCTGCGCGGCCGGGTAGAGAACGACTAAGGACCGCGCCGACTGCGTGCATAAAGCGGCTTCCCCTTCGGAGCCGCAGCCGCAAGGTTTCACCATTGCCACAGAAAGGGAGGCCGACAACCGTGGCTTTCGGGTCGCTGTTTCTGATTGGCGGTGGCATGGTTTCAGTATCAACCGGAGGCGAAGTCATGCTCGTTCTGCCCAAAGGCGTCCGCCACATGCCTGGTTATCTGTCCCGCGCGGCGCAGGAAGCGCTGGTCGAAGAGGTGAGGACCATTGTACAGCGGGCGCCGCTGTACGTGCCGGCGATGCCGCGGACCGGCAAGGAGATGAGCGTGCGCATGACCAATTGCGGCACGCTCGGCTGGGTCACCGACAGGGAACTGGGTTATCGCTACCAGCCAACGCACCCACTCACCGGAGAGCCATGGCCGCCGATCCCGGACGCGCTGATGCAATTGTGGCGGGAGGTCGCCGCCTATCCGAATCCGCCAGAGGCCTGCCTGGTCAATTTCTATACGCAGGACGCCAAAATGGGCCTGCACCAGGATCGCGACGAAGCCGATTTTTCGGCGCCTGTGGTCTCGGTGTCACTTGGCGACGATTGCCTGTTCCGGGTCGGCCAAGTGACGGGCAGGGGGGCCACACGCGACGGCGGCACCAAATCGTTCCGCCTGAAAAGCGGCGACGTCGTCGTGCTCGGCGGCGAAGGCCGGCTCTGCTTCCATGGCGTCGACCGCATCTACCCGTCGACCTCGGCGCTGCTGAAAAATGGCGGCCGGATCAATCTGACGCTGCGGCGGGTCAACCGTACCCTGGAGCAGTAGAGGTATTCTTCGACTTACTGTTTGTTAAAGTATAGGTGCGACACAAAGGAATGTTCTCAAAAAGATTGGGGCCGTTCCTATGGCTTCTTCTGAAATCGTGCAAAGTCCTTCGCATGTGGACCGGTTTCCCGCATGGCTCGCGCGTGAGGGCCGCCGCAGTGCAATGATCTTCGCATTTGTCGTGTTGACCTTTCTCATCGCGAGAATCAGGGGCGATTCGATCCTGCCCCATATTGTTGAATATACCGGTCGAATTGTGCGCTTTTTGCCTTTGCTGGGCTCTATCCTTGTTGCCGTGGTTGGTTCCTGCGCGCTCGTTCAGGGTCGCCATGGGTCACCAGTCAGCATCGCGGTCGCTTCCCTCGGAGGCATGTCGAATACCCTTGCGCGGGGTTTCTGCGCTAGCGTCGTGTTGGCTCTCTTCATGGCGGCATTCCTCTACAACAAAATGATGATTCCGATTGTCGCCCCCTTCCAGTGGGACGAAACTTTCTCCCACTGGGATGCAAATCTCCTGGGTGGGAATCAGGCGTGGCAAATCATTCAGCCGGTCGTCGGCATGCCTTGGGTAACTCGCCTGTTGGACATAGTGTACACTCTGTGGATGCTGCTGGTGTTCTTGTTCTGGGTGGGGTTGCTTGTCAGTCCGCGCGTGCCTGAGCGGATCCGCCTTCGCTACTGGCGGGCGACGGTCATTTCGTGGATCCTGATCGGCCTGGTCATAGCAACGTTGTTCTCCTCGGCAGGACCTTGTTACTTTGCGGAAATGGTGCCGGGCGCACCCTCGCCATATGCCGATCTGATGCGCTATCTCGACGAGGTTGCCTCGATCTATCCGCTGTCGTCATCCTTGACACAGGATTTTCTTTGGGAGGTCTATACTGGCCGTGTCGATTTGCCCGGTGGCATTTCGGCCATGCCCAGCATGCACAACGCGCAGGCGGCGCTGTTTGTGGCTGTCGCGTACTCAATTGATCGCAGGTTCGGTCACGCCATGCTGGCCTTTGGTGTCTTGTTGTTCTTCGGCTCGATTCACCTCGGGTGGCACTATGCCGTGGACGGAATTGTCGGCATTGCCGCGGCGCTCGCCATCTGGTGGGGCTGTGGCAAATTGGGGCTGGCGAATGACGACACTTTCTTGAGCGAGCGCGTCCTCGCACAGCACTAACCGATTCTACAGATTTTCCTTATAAAGTGCCCGGGCATTGCAACGTCGGCTCGGGACAATGACAAAGAGCAGTGTGGTTTTCCGTCAGTTGTGGGCAGTCATCAAACAAGCGATCCCGCTGATTCGCCGGGATTCAGGCGTTTATCTGTTCATCGTCGTCTACACATTGGCCGGACTAGCTTTTCTGTATGCAATAGGCGCGGCCGACCGCAGCGCGTATTCGATATATTTCGGGCGGTGGATATTGTTGAACGGCCTGATGCTGCCGACCTTCGCCATTATTGTTGACATAAGCCTGCTTATACATCGCACCGACATCAGGCGCCGTCTGGCGGCGAAATATGTGTTCTCGACATCGCGGCTGGCATATTCGCTCTCGGGTCTATGCCTCCTCATGGCGCTCATGATCTTTCAAGGCACATTCACCTCGGTGAAGAACGGAATGCCGGTCTGGCAGGACGGCTTTCCATTTGACGTGCTGCATGCCGACATCGATGCGTTCCTGCATTTCGGCGCCGATCCGTGGCGCTGGCTCTATCTGGTGGCCAAAAACGATTTCGTGCGGGCTGCCATCGAGTGGAATTACAACGTATTCTGGTTTGTCCTCAATTTTGGCGCCTTGTTCTTCGTCGCGACATCGCCCCGGACGGCGTCGGTTCGAACGCGCTATGTCATCTGCTTCATGGTGGTTTGGATCGTCGTCGGCAACATATTGGCTGGACTGTTCCTGTCGGCTGGTCCGGCGTTTTACGGGATGGTCACGGGCGACACGGCGCGGTTTGGCGAACAGCTCGCATTCCTGGCCCGCGGCGCCGAATCCTCCAATTCCGCTGTTTCCTACCAGCAATATTTGTGGAGGCTTCATGAGGCCAGGCAGACCGGTTTCGCGTCAGGCATTTCGGCCTTTCCCAGCGTGCATGTCGGCTTGGCGATGCTCAACGCACTTTTTGCATGGGAGTACAATCGCCGTCTCGGCGCTGTAGCGTTTGTCTATGTGGCCTTTGTTGCCGTCAGCTCGGTTTATCTGGCGTGGCACTATGCAATCGACGGCTATGCCGCAGCTGCTGTCTCGGTGATTGTCTATGTCGCGGCGCGCAAACTCGTCCCGGCCGACCGGCGCTATGTCCGGCGACCGGCGCAGGATACGCAATCGGCCGATATCGCGACCAGCCCGGAGGCGGCGGTCACAGTTTCCTGAGCGCCACTTCCTCGACCAGATGATTGGCGCCCTTGCGCAGGATGAGGTCGGCCCGCGCTCGTGTCGGCACGATGTTCTCGCGCAGGTTTTTCAGGTTGATGTTGGCCCACAAGCCTTCCGCAATGGCGCGCGCGGCGTCTTCCGAAAGCTGCGAATAGCGGTGGAAGAAGGAGTCCGGATTGCGGAAGGCCGTCTCGCGCAGGCGCATGAAGCGGGCGATGTACCATTGGTGGATCAGCTTTTCGTCGGCGTCGATATAAATGGCGAAATCGAAGAAATCCGACAGGAACGGCACTATCTTGCCGTCCTTCGGCAATTTGCCGGGTTGCAGAACGTTGATGCCTTCGAAGATCAGAATGTCTGGCCGGTCGATGGTGACGAACTCGCCGGGAATGACGTCATAGGTCAAATGCGAATAGACGGGCGCGCCGACATTGCGCTGCGCCGACTTGATGCCCGAGAGGAAACGCAGCAGCGCACCGACATCGTAGCTGTCGGGAAAGCCCTTGCGCTCCATCAGATTGTCGCGTCGCAACACCTTGTTGGGCAGCAGGAACCCGTCGGTAGTGATGAGATCGACCTTGGGGCTCGACGGCCAGCGCGCCAGAAGCTCCTTCAGCACGCGCGCCGTGGTCGATTTGCCGACCGCAACCGAACCGGCAATGCCGATGATGAACGGTGTCTTGACCACATCCAGCGCGTTGAAGAAGGCCTGGCGCTGGCGAAACAGCAACTGGCTGGCCTCGACATGCGCCGAAAGCAGCCGCGAGAGCGACAGATAGATGCGCTTGACTTCTTCCAGGTCGACCGGATCGTTCAGTGAGCGCAGACGGTTGATCTCGTCTTCGCCCAGCGTCATCGGCGTGTCGGCGCGGAAGTTCGACCATTGCTCGGCCGAGAAGAAACGATAGGGGGAATATTTCTCGGTCGGAGCGAGCTGGTCCATCGAGTTTCCTGCCCTCTAGAGCATGAGGCCGAAAAGTGTGAAGCGGTTTTCGGGCGACATCATGCTCCCTCTATCAATTTAGAGACGGATTCAGATTTAAGGCCTCGGCCCGAAATCATCCGGCTCTCGCGGTCAGCCTTTCGGCCGGGATGCCTTTTCAGTGACGCCCGAACGGCCGGTACGGCCCTCAAGCTCCTTCAGCACCTCGCCCAGCGAAACGCCGGCCATGCCAAGCACGACGAGCCAATGATATATGAGATCGGCACTTTCGGAAACGAGGGCATTTTTGTCGCCTTTGACGGCGGCAATCACCGTCTCGACTGCCTCTTCACCAAGCTTCTGCGCCGCCTTGTCGATGCCTTTGGCGAACAGTTTTGCCGTCCACGAGTCCGGGTCGCCGGAACGGGCGCGTTCGCCAATGATCGTTTCCAGATCGGACAGCGAAAATTCAGCCATGGCGCAGCCTACAGCCTTTGTGGAGTGGATTGAACCGGGTAGTCCAGCCGCATCGGCAGCCCGGCCTCGGCCATATGCGCCTTGGCTTCCGCAATCGTGTAAGTGCCGAAATGGAAGATCGAGGCCGCGAGCACGGCGCCGGCGTGGCCGTCGCGAATGCCCTCGACCAGATGGTCGAGCGTGCCGACGCCGCCCGACGCGATGACCGGCGCGCGCACCGCATCCGCTATCGCGCGGGTCAGCGCAATGTCGTAACCGGCCTTGGTGCCGTCACGGTCCATCGAGGTCAAAAGAATCTCGCCGGCGCCGCGTTCGACCATTTTTCGCGCAAACTCGACCGCATCGATGCCGGTCTTTTCACGGCCGCCATGGGTGAAGATCTCCCAGCGGTCGGCTTCATTGGGTGCCGACACCTTCTTGGCGTCGATGGCGACGACAATGCACTGGTTGCCGAACTTGTCGGCGGCTTCCGCGACGAAATCGGGGTTCTTCACCGCCGCAGTGTTGATCGACACCTTGTCGGCGCCGGCCAGCAACAGTTTGCGAATATCGGCCACCTGGCGCACGCCGCCGCCGACGGTCAGCGGCATGAAGCATTGTTCGGCGGTGCGGGCGACGACGTCGAAGATGGTTTCACGGTTGTCGGACGACGCGGTGATATCGAGAAAGCAAAGCTCGTCAGCGCCGGCCGCGTCATAGGCTTTGGCCGCCTCGACCGGATCACCGGCATCGATGAGGTCGACGAAATTGACGCCCTTGACGACGCGGCCGTTCTTGACGTCGAGGCAAGGGATGACTCGGGCCTTCAGCATCAGCCCTTCTCCATCGTCGCCAGCAACTCGCTGAGCAGTTCGCCGACCAGCGGCGGAACCTCGGCCTGCGCATCGAACGCCGGATCGTAGGCGGAAATGGTGATGCCGGAAATCGGCAGCAGGCCGGCCATGCCGCAGACAGCCTGGCGCAGCTGTTTCGGCTCCGGGCCGCCGGGCGTGGTGTAACGGTTGGCCTGCAGCGCCCCGGGGTCGTGCACGTCGAGATCGAGATGCAGGTGCACCCGCTTCGCATCCGGCGCCTTCAGCCTGCCGCACGCCGTGGCCCAGTCCGGGCATTCGGTGCGGATGACCGGCAACGTCTTCAACAGCTCCGTTTCGGCCGGATCGAGATCGCGTGCGTTGACCAGCACGCAGCGCGCCGGATCGATCGGCCTGAAGCCGGGGATGGCCGAGGCCATCGGCTTCCAGCACAGGCCGAGAACCGTGGCCAGCGCCATGCCATCGAGAAAGCCGAAGATGGACGTCTCCGGGGTGTTGAGATCGCCATGCTGGTCGGCCCAGATGATCGCATCGGCATCCTCGCCGGCAACCGCACCGGCCGATGTCAGGCAATTGCCCGCGAGCACGATGGGAAACCGGCCGCGGTCTATGGCGATGCGGACCTCGCCGGAGAGGGCACCGCACACGGCAAAGCCGGTGGCGATCTCGCGCTGCTGTTCGTCGCCAACCCTGCCGATATCGGTGACGACGACGTCATGCCCGGAGAGCGTCAGCGCGTCGACAAGCCCGCCGGCGATGAGTGCATCCGGGCCTCGGCCCATGCCGCCGTGATAGTGGCCGCTGTCATAGGAGGCCAGGATGATGGAGATTTTCACGGCCGGGTCTCCATCGCCTTGCCCTGCAGCACCGCAAGCGCCTCGGCCGGGTCGATGCGCCCGTCATAGAGCGCGCGACCGGAGATGGCGCCTTCGAGTTTCTTTGCGTCGGGCATGGTCATGCGCACGATGTCGGCGATCGAGGCCAGCCCGCCCGAGGCGATGACCGGGATCGACACCGCGTCGGCGAGATCGATCGTGGCGTCCCAGTTGATGCCGGTCAGAACGCCGTCGCGGTCGATGTCGGTGTAGATGATGGCGGCAACGCCGGCGCCTTCGAATTTCTGCGCCAGTTCGATGACGCCGAGGCTGGAGGCCTCGGCCCAGCCTTCGACCGCCACCTTGCCGCCCTTGGCGTCGATGCCCACGGCGATCTTTCCAGGAAATTCCTTGCAGGCTTCCCGGACCAGGTCGGGATCGCGCACCGCCACCGTGCCGAGGATGACGCGGGCCAGCCCGCGGTCGAGCCAGTCCTCGATCTGCGCCAGCGTGCGGATGCCGCCGCCGAGCTGCACCGGGTTTTTCGTCGCCTTGAGGATGGCGCCGACCGCCGCGCTGTTGACGCTCTGGCCCTTGAAGGCGCCGTTGAGGTCGACGACATGCAGCCATTCAAACCCTTGCTCTTCGAAGGCCTTGGCCTGGGCCGCAGGGTCGTCATTGTAGATGGTCGCGGTCGCCATATCGCCGTGCTTCAGCCGCACGCACTTGCCGTCCTTGAGGTCGATGGCCGGAAACAGGATCACCGTTCAGACCCCTTCCACAATGGCGAAATGCGAGGTCGAATAAGCGCGCCGGAATTTCAGCGCTGCCTGGTATTCGGGGGAATGGAAGCAAGCCAGCGCGACCTCGTAGCTTTCGAACTCGACGATCACATGGCGATTGCCGGATGGCCCTTCCGGGCTTGACGACTGACCGCCTCGCGTCAGGAATTTCGCGCCGTATTTGTCGAACGCCGCTTTGTTGGCGGCGATGTATTTCGGATAGTTTTCCGGATCGGTCACATCGACCATCGCCATCCAGTAGCCCTTCTTGCTCATCTCAAGGCCTCCAGCGCAGGAAGTTGGTGATCAGTGCCAGGCCGAGCGCCTGGCTCTTTTCCGGATGGAATTGCATGCCGGCAAGGTTACCGCGCGCGACCGCCGCCGTTACCGGGCCGCCATAATCGGCGACGGCCAGCACTTCGTCCGGCCTTGTCGCGTCGAGATGGTAGGAATGAACGAAATAGGCGTGCAGACCCTTGGGCCCGGTCGCAATACCCGAAAACAGCGGGTGCTTGCGCTCCAGATCGATGGTGTTCCAGCCGATTTGCGGGATCTTCAGTGCCGGATCGGCGGGCGTGATCTCCTTGACGTCGCCGGCAATCCAGCCGAAGCCCTTGGTCACGGTCTTTTCCAGGCCGCACTCCGACATCAGCTGCATGCCGACGCAGATGCCGAGGAACGGCCGCGCCTTGGCGATCGCTACCTCTTCCACCGCTTCCCACATGCCGGCGACGCCGCGCAGGCCCGCCGCGCAATCGGCATAGGCGCCGACGCCGGGCAAAACGATGCGGTCGGCGCTGCGCACCCGCTCGGCGTCGGCGGTCAGCTCGATGGCAGCGGCAATGCCGGCTTCATGCGCGGCGCGCTCGAAGGCCTTGGTGGCCGAGCGCAGATTGCCCGACCCGTAATCGATGATGGCAACCCGCATCTCAGGCTTTTCCCGGCGTATGGCTCAGGCCCAGCGTCAGCCCGGTCTGCGTCGGCCGGGCCAGGCTGGCGTCCGGCACGATGCGCGGCAGCGGCGCCGGCTCGTCGGCAAGCGCCTCGGCGTCCAGTGACTGGCGGATGTCGGCATCGTCAGGATTGTCGGCTTCGACGACGCCCCATTCATGCCAGCCGCCGCGGCGCAGCGCTGCGATCCGCAGCCCTTGGCCTTCCAGCCCGATATAGAGCGAGACCAGTAAAGACAGTGCGGAGCCGGCCCAATCCAGCCCCAGTCTTTCGCCAAGCAGCGAAAGCAGGCCCATGGCGACGAAAGCGAGCGCCGCCTCGATCCACAGCCTGTGCCAGGCGAGCCACAGCGGCGCCACCAGGAAAGCCAGCCAGGAAAAACCGTCGCGGACAAAAATGGGTGCGTCGGCCGCCTCGGTGCGGCCTGGCGGTTCCATCACGACATAGATGGCCATCAGCCTACCCTTTCAGAGATCCCTTGGTGGAGGGAACCGCTTCCGGCTGGCGCGGGTCGCGCTCCAATGCGAAACGCAGCGCGCGCGCCACCGCCTTGAAGCAGGTCTCGGCAATATGGTGATTGTTGGCGCCATAATGGTTGGTGACATGCAGCGTGATACCGGCATTCTGCGCCAGCGCCTGGAAGAATTCACGCACCAGTTCGGTGTCGAACGTGCCGATCTTCGGGGACGAGAAGGCGACATTCCAGACCAGGAACGGACGGCCCGACACGTCGATCGCGGCCCGCGTCAGCGTCTCGTCCATGGCAAGGTCGACAGAGGCATAGCGCATGATGCCGCGCCGCTCGCCCAGCGCCTTGGCCAGCGCCTGGCCGATCGCAATGCCGGTGTCCTCGACCGTGTGGTGGTCGTCAATGTGCAGGTCGCCCTTGGNTGGCCAGCGCCTGGCCGATCGCAATGCCGGTGTCCTCGACCGTGTGGTGGTCGTCAATGTGCAGGTCGCCCTTGGCCTTCACCGTCATGTCGATCAGCGAGTGGCGCGACAGCTGGTCCAGCATATGGTCGAAGAAGCCGACGCCGCTCGACATGTCGGATTTTCCGGTGCCGTCGACATGGACCGAGACACTGATCTCGGTTTCCTTGGTCTTGCGGCTGACTTCGGCGGAACGGGACGCCATGACCTTGTCCTTGGCTGAGGGGTTCGAAACTCAAGACGGGGTTCCAAGCTGTCATTTGCTTGAAAACGAAAGCCTTCTAGCAGCATGATCCGGCGATTGCCAGTTGCGATGCGGACAGCCACCGGCCATGGCGGACGCCGTTTGCAATCACCCGCCCCATGCATACATATGGCCGATCGAAATCACTCGTACCGCGCGCCAATCGCCTTATCGGGATCGCGCGAATCGGAGCTAAAAATGTCGAATGAACTGAGTATGCACGCCACGACCATCGTGACGGTGCGCAAGGGCAACAAGGTGGTGATCGCCGGCGACGGCCAGGTCAGCCTTGGCCAGACCATCATGAAAGGCAACGCCAAAAAGGTGCGCCGCATCGGCAAAGGCGGCAATGTCATTGCGGGTTTCGCCGGCGCCACGGCGGATGCTTTCACCCTTCTGGAGCGGCTGGAAGCCAAGCTCGAACAATATCCCGACCAGTTGACGCGCGCCTGCGTCGAGCTCGCCAAGGACTGGCGCACCGACCGTTATCTGCGCCGGCTGGAAGCGATGATGCTGGTGGCCGACAAGTCGGTTTCGCTGGCGCTCACCGGCACCGGCGACGTGCTGGAGCCCGAATTCGGCGTCATGGCCATCGGTTCCGGCGGCAATTATGCGCTGGCCGCTGCCCGCGCGCTGATGGACAGCGACAAGGATGCCGAGGAGATCGCCCGCAAGGCGATGCAGATCGCCTCCGACATTTGCGTCTACACCAACAACAACTTTGTTGTCGAAACGCTCGATGCCGGCTAACCCGCCGGTGCTCTATGATTTTCGACCGGTTACCGAAAAAGACCTGCCGATGATCGCCGGCTGGCTGGCCGAGCCGCATGTCGCCGAATGGTGGGACGATCCGGAGACGGAAATCGCCGAAATCCGGGAGCACATTGACTCTATTTCTGTAGAGCCGCTGATCGTCGAGCTCGACGGCAGGCCGATCGCCTATCTGCAGAGCTACGATCCGCATCTGGATGACGGCCATCCCTATGCCGACCAGCCGTTTGGCACGCTCGGCATCGACCTGTCGATCGGCGTGCCGGACCTTGTCGGCAAAGGTCATGGCTCGGCGATCGTCAGGCAATTCGTCGAGCAACTGTTCGAGGAAGGCGCGCCGCGCATCATAATCGATCCGCATCCCGACAATGGCCGCGCCATCCGCGCCTATGAAAAGGCGGGCTTCAGGGCTATCGATCGCAGACACTCTAGATATGGGGACGTCGTGCTGATGGCCGTCGATGCCGAAGAGAGCGACGCGGAAGAAGGGGAATGAGTTGATGGCGACACCGGGCACTGCCAAAAATTACTCGGCCTATGAAGACAGCTGGCGGATGGGGCTTCTGCTCGTGCTCGCTCTGCTCATCTTCCAGGCCGGCGCGCTTTACGGCATGGGCCGCACGCCGATCTGCACCTGCGGTTACGTCAAACTCTGGCACGGTGTGGTGAACAGTTCGGAGAATTCCCAGCATATTTCCGACTGGTACACGTTCTCGCACATCATCCACGGCTTCCTGTTCTACGCCTTGGCCTGGGTCCTCTTCCCGCGCTCGCCAATCGGTCTGCGCCTGGCTTTCGCCGTCGTCATCGAGGGCGGCTGGGAACTCCTGGAAAACAGCCCGTTCATCATCGAGCGCTACCGCGCCGGCACCATTTCGCTGGATTACTATGGCGACTCGATCATCAATTCGGTGTCCGACACGCTGGCCATGGTGCTGGGGTTTGTGATGGCCAGAAAGCTACCTATATGGAGCATCGTCGGCCTCGCCCTCATCTTCGAACTGGGTGTCGGCTACCTCATCCGGGACAATCTGACGCTCAACGTGATCATGCTGCTGCATCCGTTCGAGTCCATCAAGCAGTGGCAAAGTGGAATTCAGTGATATGACCACCTTCTCTCCCCGTGAAATCGTTTCGGAACTCGACCGCTTCATCATCGGCCAGAAGGACGCCAAGCGCGCCGTGGCCATTGCCTTGCGCAACCGCTGGCGCCGCCAGCAGCTGGAAGGCCAGATGCGCGAAGAAGTGATGCCGAAGAACATCCTGATGATCGGCCCGACCGGCGTCGGCAAGACCGAGATCTCGCGCCGCCTGGCGCGACTCGCCGGTGCGCCTTTCGTCAAGGTCGAGGCCACCAAGTTCACCGAAGTCGGCTATGTCGGCCGCGATGTCGAGCAGATCATCCGCGATCTGGTCGAGATCGCCATCGGCTTGGTGCGCGAGAAGATGCGCGAGGACGTGAAGGCGCGCGCGCACCTCAATGCCGAGGAGCGCGTGCTGGAAGCCCTGGTCGGCAAGACGGCGAGCCCGGCGACCCGCGATTCCTTCCGCAAGAAGCTGCGCGACGGCGAGCTCGACGACAAGGAGATCGAGATCGAAGTTGCCGACACCGGCACCGGCGGCATGCCCGGCTTCGAGATCCCCGGCATGCCGGGCGCTAATATCGGCGTGCTCAACATCAACGACATGCTGTCGAAGGCGATGGGTGGCAAGAAGACCAAGGCGCGCAAGACGACGGTCAAGGAGTCCTACGCGCTGTTGGTCAACGACGAGTCCGACAAGCTGCTCGACCAGGACGAGGTGGTGCGCCGGGCGCTCGACGCGACCGAAAATGACGGCATCGTCTTCCTCGACGAGATCGACAAGATCGCCTCGCGCGAAGGCGGCATGGGCGCCGGCGTCTCGCGCGAAGGCGTGCAGCGCGACCTGCTGCCGCTGATCGAAGGCACGACGGTGGCGACCAAATACGGACCGTTGAAGACCGACCACATACTGTTCATCGCCTCGGGCGCCTTCCATGTCTCCAAGCCGTCCGACCTGTTGCCGGAATTGCAGGGCCGCCTGCCGATCCGTGTCGAGTTGCGGGCGCTGGAGAAGGACGATTTCATTCGCATCCTCACCGAGACCGAGGCCAGCCTCATCAAGCAGTATATCGCGCTGATGAAGACCGAAGGCGTCGACCTCACCTTCACCGACGATGCCATCGATTCGCTGGCCGGCATCGCTGTCGACCTCAACGCTAGCGTCGAAAACATCGGAGCGAGACGCCTGCAGACGGTGATGGAGCGCGTGCTGGACGAGATCTCCTACGACGCGCCCGACCGCAACGGCACCAGCGTCGCCATCGATGCCGCCTATGTGGAAAAGCATGTCGGCGACCTCTCGCGAAACACAGATTTGTCGCGATTCATCCTTTAAACGAGGGCGCCGGTTCATCCGGCGCCGGTATTAGAGCGCCGCGCGTCCTTTGGACGCGCAAAGGTCGCTCTAACAGTATTGAATCGACGCATCGGACTTTCCAAAAATCGGTTTCGATTTTTGGGCCGATGCTTAGGCAACAGTTTCCGGCAAACATCATCGTGTGTGGCCGGATGGTATCATGCGGCCATCTTTCGTCTTGCCGGCTGCAAGGGCGCTCTCGACTCGACCGGGAGCTTTACCTAGTTTGCGCGGCAATTCTCTAGGCGGCGGCGCATGAAAAAACTGATCCTGCTCATTCTCGGCTTGACGCTGGTGGCGACGCTGTTCGCGGCTGACGCGGCGACATTGGTGCCGGCGGGCAACCGCAATGTCGTGCAGCCTGACATACCGGGCGCCTCCAGCCGCCGCACCCAGGCCACCAACACCACCTTCCAGGCCAAATACCGCAAGGTCTACGCTCTGTTGCAGAACGACGCCGAATTGCGCGCCAAGATCAGGAAGGCGGCTGCCGGTTACGGCATCAACCCCTTGCACATCGTCGGCGCCATCGTCGGCGAGCACACCTACAATGTCGATGCCTACGACCGGCTGCAGACCTACTACGTCAAGGCGATCTCCTACCTCTCCAGCAAGCTGTCCTTCGCCTATGACGGCGAGGACATCACCGATTTCGTGCAGCGGCCGGAATTCAAGAAGTGCACAATGTCGGACAGCTACGACCTGTGGGAATGCCGCGAGCAGGTGTGGAACCGCTCCTTCCGCGGCAAGACCGTCGACGGCACCAGCTTTCCCAACGACCGCTTCGGCGCCACCTTCTTCCAGCCCTATTATGCCGGCCAGACCTTTGGCCTCGGCCAGCTCAACCCGCTGACCGCGCTGCAGATGAGCGATCTGGTGCACAAGGTGTCGGGGCTGCCCGAACTCGATGTCGGCGATCCCAATGGGGTCTACAAGACCATCATGGATCCGGATCTGACATTGCCCTACGTCGCAGCGACGATCAGGAAGTCGATCGACGCCTACAAAAACATTGCCGGCTTCGACATCTCAGGCAATCCGGGGCTGACCGCGACGCTCTACAATGTCGGCAATCCCGAGCAGCGCGCCTATGCGCTGAAAGCAGAGAACGACAAGCGCCGCGCGGCGGGTGAGACGGTCAAACTGCCGGAAGAGAATTATTACGGCTGGCTGGTCAACGACAAGCTGGACGAGCTGAAGGCGCTGTTTTAGCGGGCTTAGCTCAGCCGTCTACCTCCCCCTTTGTGGGGAGGTCGGACCGCAGGTCGGGGTGGGGGCCGGTGCCGCACCCCACTGCTTCGCAGCGACCCTCCCCACAAGGGGAGGGTAAGTCAGTCCTTCACGCTGCCAGCAACGACTTCAGCTTCACATCCGGCGACCCCAACGCCTCCGGCGCCGGCCTAGCCCGCTTGGCGATCAGCATCTCGGCCAGCCTGATGTCGCGCGCCACGGCATTGCCCGTACCGAGGCCGCTCGCCGCCACCAGCCTGCCATCCTCGGCCAGATGAAACAGAATAAAAGCACCGTCGCCGAGATCGCGGCGGACCGTGCTTTTGCCCTCGTCCGAAAGGCCGGCGATCTGCAGCGACAAACCATACTGATCCGACCAGAACCATGGCACCGCGGCATGCGCTTCGCGGGCGCCCAGCATGTTCTTCGCGGCCAGCGCACCCTGTTCCTGCGCATTGCGCCAGGCTTCCAGCCGCACCCGCCGGCCAGCATAGACAGCGAGCGGAAACGAGCAGCAATCGCCGGCGGCGAAGATGTCGGGATCGATTGTTTGGAGTTCGCCATTGACGGCGATGCCGTTATCGACGGTCAGGCCCGCTTCCGCGGCAAGCCCGGTCACCGGCACGGCGCCGATGCCGATGACGGCGAGATCGGCGACGATGTCCTGCCCATCGGCGAGCATGATGTGCACCTCAGCGCCGTCGTCGGCGATATCAGCGATGCCCTGACCGGTGAGCACGGTCACGCCTTCGGCCTCATGCGCCTGATGGATGATTTCAGCGATCTCCGCCGGCACCCCGCGCATGAGGATGCGCGGCTGCGCCTCAATGACCGTGACGCTGGCCCCGAGCTTGCGCGCCGAAGCGGCGAGCTCCAGGCCAATAAAGCCACCACCAATGATGGCGATGCGGTTTGCCGGGCTGAGGTGGGCGCGAATGGCCAGCGCGTCGGCAAAGGTGCGGAGGTAGACGCAGCGCGACCCCAATCCCGGCATCGGCAGCTTGCGCGGTGTCGAGCCGGTCGCCAGCAGCAGCTTGTCGTAGGGCAGGGCCGAACCGTCCGACAGCCGCACCATATGCGCCGGGCGGTCGATCGCCACCGCTTGAACGGAATGGATATGCCGGATCGATTTCTCGGCCAGAATTTCGTCGCTGGCGATCGTCTTGATCTCGGCCGCGTCGCTCGTCATTGCGTCCTTGGACAGGGGCGGCCGCTCATAGGGCAGATGGGGTTCGTCACCCACCAGCGTCACCGGCCCGTCATAGCCCAGCTCGCGCAGTGTCAGCGCTGCCCGCCCGCCGCACTCGCCGGCGCCAATGATGACCATTCCCGCCTGCATGGTCTATCCGATCTGGATCAGCACTTTGCCGGCCTCGACCTTTACCGGATAGGTGGCGAGATTGACGCAAACCGGCGCGCCCCGTGCCGCCCCCGTCTTGTAATTGAAGCGGCCATTGTGCTTGGGGCACTCGATGATGTCGTCCATCACCAGCCCGTCGGCCAGATGCACCTTTTCGTGCGTGCACAGGCCATCGGTGGCGAAATAATCGTCGTCAGGGCTGCGATAGATGGCGAAGGTGCGGCCGCCATGGTCGAAGCGCATCACATCTTCTTCGTCGATGTCGCCGGCGGCGCAGGCCTCGATCCAGTCGCTCATGTGTTCCTCCCAAAAGCAATTCCAGGAAAAGTGCGTTGCGGTTTTCCGTTCGGAGTTGCGTCAAAACAAAAGCTTAATCGCGCGATCATTCCGCCGCGGCGGTGACGGCGTCGTTGTGGAGTTCCTCGCGATAGGGCCGCGCCGTCGGCGGCAGTTCGCGCTTGAGGAAATAGTCCTCGTTGCGCAGCTGGCGCAAAAAGGCCGGGATCATCTCGCGGTAGCCGGCCAGGATCGACGGCGTCGGCGCCGGCAGATCGTGCTTGATCAGCGCATGCAGTTTAGGCAGCGCATGATAGGGCACCATCGGGAACATGTGGTGTTCGACGTGATAGTTCATGTTCCAGTAGATGAAGCGGCTGACCGGGTTCATGTAGACGGTGCGGCTGTTCAGCCGGTGGTCGATGACATTTTCCGCGAGCCCGCCATGCTGCAGCAGGCCGACCATGACATGATGCCAGGCGCCGTAGAGCCGGGGCAGCCCGACCAGCATCAGCGGCAGCCATGAACCGAAATAAAGCGCCAGCGCGATCGTCACGGCATAGATCGCCGTCCAGATGCGGGCGATGCGAATGGCTTTAGGCTGCTCCTGTTCGGGGATAAAAGTCTTTTCCGCCGCGCTGATATTTCCGGCGGCATTGCGCAGCATGTCCGACATCGCATGCCAGGCATCCAGCACGCCGATAAAGCCAAGCGCGACCCGGAACAGATCCGGCGGCCGCATAACGGAGATTTCCGGGTCGCGGCCGACGATGATGGTGTCGGTGTGGTGGCGGGTGTGGCTCCAGCGCCAGGTCACCGGATTGCGCATGATCATGAAGCAGGCGATCTGGTAGACCGCGTCGTTCATCCACTGCGTGCGGAAGGCAGTGCCATGGCCGCATTCGTGCCAGCGTGAATCGGTGGACGAGCCGTAGAGGACGCCATAGACGAAGAAGAACGGCACGCACCACCAGCTGCCCCAGAACCAGGCGCCGCCGGCGGCACTCAGGATCAGCGCGGCNAGATCGCGGTGTCGCGGATCGCCGGCCCATCGGAGCGCTGCATCAGCTCCTTCATCTGCTTGCGCGGAATATCGGTGTGATACCACTCGGCCGCCGACAGGCCGGTCTCGACGGCGAGCTTGGCGTCGCGGCCGATCAGGCTGTAGTCGCGCCGGGACGGTGGTGTGGATAGTGTCGCTTCCATAGGGGCTGCCTCCGTCGGCCACAGCATCCGTCAGGACGGATATGTCCATTACAGGCGCCTGTGTCCGAGCGCAAAATAGCGCCATGCGGTGATAGTCTCAATATCACAAAGATAGTTTCTATCATTTTCCATCAGAACGATGTAAGCAGTTGCAGGCACTCATGCGGGACAGTCATGGCAAAACGGCCAACCATCACCGATCTGGCGCGCATCTCCGGCGTTAGCGTCGCCACTGTCGACAGGGTGCTGAACAACCGGCTGCCGGTGCGCGAGGAAACCGCGCGCCGCGTCTATGAGGCGGCGACCGGCATCGGCTACCACGCCGCCGGGCTGATCAAGCGGCGCATGCGCCAGGAATTGCCGGAATACCGCCTCGGCTTTCTGCTGCTGCGGGGCAATGATGTTTTTTACGGCGATTTCGCGAGGGAGCTAGAAATGGCGGTCTCGCAATCGCAGCGCTTCCGCGGCGTCGCCACCATCGATTTCGCCAGCTCGCTAGCCGCCGACGAGATCGCCGCCCAGATGCGCAAGCTGGCAGCGAAATCCAGAGCAATCGCCGTTGTCGGTCCGGACCATCCGACGCTGACGGCGGTCGTGGAGTCGCTGAAAGCGAGGGGGCAACCTGTCTTCTCGCTGCTGTCCGACTTTGCCGCTGGCATCCGTGAGGGATATGTCGGCCTCGACAATCGGAAGGTCGGTCGCACCGCGGCCTGGATGATCGCCAGGGCGGCAAAGAACCCCGGCAAGGTCGCCCTTTTCGTCGGCAGTCATCGCTTCCACGGCCATGAACTGCGCGAGATCGGATTTCGCTCCTTCTTCCGCGAACATGCGCCGGACTTCACGGTGATGGAAACGCTGGTCAATCTGGAAGCCAACCAGGTCACCCACGATGCGATGATCGATCTCCTGGTGCGGTATCCGGATATTGCCGGCTGCTATGTCGCCGGCGGCGGCATGGAAGGCGCGGTCTCGGCGCTGCGCGCAGCGAAGCCCGCAAACATGCCGGTGGTCGTCTGCAACGAGATCAACGCCGAATCGCGCGCGGCACTCGCCGACAACATCCTGACAATGGTGATCTCGACGCCGCTCGCCGCCTTGTGCCGCGAGCTTGTCGACCTGATGGCGCATTCCATCGAGGCCGGCGCCGCCAACGCGCCGGGCCAGACCTTTCTGCCCTTCGACATCTATCTGCCGGAAAATATCTAACGCGTTGCCGCGCCGACCCGTTCGGCGTGGGCTCTCCCGGCGATGATAGAATCTATCAGAGTCTGCCTTCAGACTCGGCCTGGGCCGCTGTCGGCCTTGATTCGACGTGAAATTGCGGCGCGGCGACCGAAAATCCGCTTTCCGACTTAGGAATCGCTCTTGACGTCTCGCGAAAAAATGGAATAAATATTTCATCAGATTGGTATTTTGGTTCTTTCGTTCCGGAACATCTGTTTCAAACTGGGAGCCTGGCGTTCCATCCCTTGGACAAAACGCCATACGGAACAGGAAGGCATCAGGGAGAGATTCCTCGGGCTATCGGGGATTCCGGGTAGATCGGTGCAGCCGGACACCAATGTGGAGGAGAAACATAATGAAGAAACTGATTTTGGGCGTCGCCTTTGCGGCGCTGATGAGTTCGTCCGCTTTTGCCGCCAAGGTCGGCGTGTCGATGGCCAAGTTCGACGACAACTTCCTCACCGTGCTGCGCAACGGCATGATCGAGCAGGCCAAGGGCATGAGCGGCGTGGAACTGCAGGTCGAGGACGCGCAGAACGACGTCGCCAAGCAGCTCGACCAGATCAAGAACTTCGCCGCCTCGGGCGTCGACGCCATCATCGTCAACCCGGTCGATACCTCGGCCACGCAGGCGATGTCGGACGCCGCCGCAGCCGCCAAGATCCCGTTGGTCTATGTCAACCGCCAGCCGGTCAATGTCGACACGCTGCCGGACAACCAGGCCTTCGTCGCGTCGAACGAGGCCGATTCCGGCACGCTCGAGACCAAGGAAGTCTGCCGCCTGTTCACCGAGGCCGGCAAGAAGGAGGCCAATGTCTATGTCATCATGGGCGAGCTTTCCAACCAGGCCGCCGTGCAGCGCACCAAGGACATCGAAGAGGTGATCGCCACGCCGGAGTGCAGCTTCATCAAGATCATCGACAAGCAGACTTCGAACTGGAACCGCGACGAAGCGCAGAACCTGATGACCAACTGGCTGTCAACCGGCAAGCCGTTCGACGGCGTCATCGCCAACAATGACGAAAGCGCCATCGGCGCCATCCAGGCGATGAAGGCCGCCAACATCGACATGAAGACGGTCGTCGTCGGCGGTGTCGACGCCACGCAGGACGCGCTTGCCGCCATGCAGGCCGGCGACCTCGATGCCACCGTGTTCCAGGATGCGGCCGGCCAGGGCGCCGGCGCTCTGGACGCAGCGCTGAAGCTCGCCAAGGGCGAGAAGGTCGAGCACAAGGTCTACGTGCCCTTCCAACTCGTGACGCCAGCCAACATCGACAAGTTCCTGAAGAAGAACTGAGCCGGCGACTCGTTCGACTAACGGAGCGGCGCATCAATCGCGCCGCTCCCGTTTCCCTCACCGCCCTTACGTGCGGGAGGGCAAATGCCGCCTCACGGAGGACAGACATGTCACAGACATCTCATGGCGTCGGCGGGGTCAGCTATGACGCGAAGAGGCGGACATGGCCGGCCGAATTCAACGTCTTCCTGGCGCTGGTCATTCTGGTCGTCATCTTCGAAATGATCGGCCGCATCTTTCTTGGCGACAGCTTCCTGTTCAACACGCGCGACAACGTCGCCGGGATCTTCAATGAGGCCCGCCTGCAGATCATCATCCTGCAGGTGTCGATCGTCGGCATCATCGCCATCGGCGTCACGCAGGTGATCATTTGCGGCGGCATCGACTTGTCCTCGGGCTCGATCGTCGGCGCCACCGCCATGATCGCCATGAGTTTTGCCCAGGTGGCGACGGTCAACGGCAACCCCAACCCCAAGGCGATGTTCCTGGCGCAAGGCTGGACCGACCTGCCGGTCATCGTGCCGGTACTAGTCGCCATCGGCTGTGGTCTGCTCGCCGGTCTCGTCAACGGCTCCTTGATTGCATACACGCGCATTCCGCCGTTCATCGCCACGCTCGGCATGATGGTGACCGCGCGCGGCATTGCCAAATGGTGGTCCAAGGGTCAGCCGATCTCGTT
Source organism: Mesorhizobium sp. LNJC405B00 (assembly GCF_000502615.1). Taxonomy (NCBI): domain Bacteria; kingdom Pseudomonadati; phylum Pseudomonadota; class Alphaproteobacteria; order Hyphomicrobiales; family Phyllobacteriaceae; genus Mesorhizobium; species Mesorhizobium sp. LNJC405B00. The sequence continues at coordinate 454,724 of NZ_AYWC01000002.1, forward strand.
TCCGACCGAAAGTTTCGCTGGTATCGGCAAGGGCCTGATGCCGGTCATCATCTTCCTGTCGCTGGCGGTGCTGTTCCAGCTGATCATGACCTACACACGCTACGGCAAGCACTGCTACGCCATCGGCTCCAACGAGGATGCCGCGCGCATGTCGGGCATCAAGATCGCCAACCACAAGATCCTCGTCTATGTCATTGCCGGCATCCTCGCCGCGCTGGCCGCCGTCGTGCTCTCCTCCAAGAACCTGACAGCACAGTCCGGCATGGGCGTCATGTACGAGCTCGACGCCATCGCCATGGCGGTCATCGGCGGCGTCTCTTTGTCGGGCGGCCGCGGCTCGATCGTCGGCACCGTGATCGGCTCGCTGATCTTCGGCGTCATCATTTCCGGCTTCACCTTCCTGCGCCTCGACGCCTACTATCAGGAGATGGTCAAGGGCGTGATCATCGTCGGCGCGGTCGTTCTCGACCAATGGCGCCAGCGCATGCGGGCATTGAGGGCTTGACCATGCCAGATATCTCCACGACAGACATCGTCCTGAAGACCGAAAACCTGACCAAACGCTATGGCGGCGTCCATGCGCTGGAAGGCGCGAATTTCGAGCTGCGCAAGGGCGAGCATGTCGCCATCATGGGCGACAATGGCGCCGGCAAATCCACCTTCGTGCGCCAGATCACCGCCGTCGAGCAGCGCACCAGCGGCCAGATCTGGTTCGACGGCAGGGAAGTGAATTTTGCCGGGCCGATCGAAGCGCGCACGGCGGGCATCGAGACCGTGTTCCAGAACCTGGCGCTGGCCGACGATCTCGACGTGCCGTCGAACCTGTTCCTCGGCCGCGAAAAGGTGCTTTTCAATCTCGGCCCGTTCTCGATCCTCGACCGCAAATACATGCGCAAGGCGACCGAGGCGGCGCTGATCCGCACGGCAGTGAAAATCCCCAATTTGTCCAACACCATTCGCCACATGTCGGGCGGCCAGCGCCAGTGCGTTGCGATCGCCCGGACCGCGACCTTCGCCTCCAAGCTGATCATCATGGACGAGCCGACGGCAGCCCTTGGCGTGCAGGAGACGGCGCAGGTCGAGAACATCATCCGCACGCTGAAGGACAATGGCGAGCCGCTGATCCTGATCAGCCACAACATGCGCCAGGTGTTCGACCTGTGCGACCGCATCGTCGTCTTCCGGCGCGGCCGCATCGTCGCCAACCTGCGCAAGGAAAACACCGACGGCAACGACATCGTCTCCTACATCACCGGCGCCAAGACCGGGGAGGCGGAACTCGCGGCCTGAACAGGATGGTCATCCTGTTTTCTGGCGTGCTCGAAAAATTATCTTGCCACCTTTCTCAAAAGGAAGGTGGAGACACAACTCTCTCGAACCCATCCCCCTAGAGGAAATACCCCATGACTGTTCGTTTCGCCCTCCTCGGTGCCGGCCGCATCGGCAAGGTCCATGCCCGCGCCGTCGGCTCCAACCCGCAGGCCAGACTGGTGGCCGTTGCCGACGCTTTTGAAAAGGCGGCGACCGAGTTGGCAACCGCCTATGGCGCCGAAGTGCGCACCATCGACGCGATCGAGAAGGCCAAGGACATCGACGCCGTGGTCATCTGCACGCCGACCGACACCCATGCCGATCTGATCGAGCGTTTCGCCAAGGCCGGCAAGGCGATCTTCTGCGAGAAGCCGATCGACCTCGACGTCAAGCGCGTCGAGAAGTGCCTGGCCGTGGTCGACAAGGCCAAGGCGACGCTGATGGTCGGCTTCAACCGCCGCTTCGATCCGCACTTCGCCGCCGTGCGCAAGGCGATCGACGACGGCGCCATCGGTACTGTCGAGATGGTCACCATCACCTCGCGCGATCCGGGCGCGCCGCCGGTCGATTACATCAAGCGCTCGGGCGGCATTTTTCGCGACATGACCATCCACGATTTCGACATGGCGCGCTTCCTGCTCGGCGAAGAGGTGGCGGCGGTCAGCGCCCATGCTTCGGTGCTGGTCGACAAGAAGATCGGCGAGGCCGGCGATTTCGATTCGGTCAGCGTCATCCTCGAAACCGCGTCCGGGAAGCAGGCCGTCATCTCCAATTCGCGCCGCGCCACCTATGGCTACGACCAGCGCATCGAGGTGCATGGCTCCAAAGGCATGGTCGCCGCCGAAAACCAGCGGCCGGTGTCGATAGAGGTCGCCAACGAGAAGGGCTATACGCGCCCGCCGCTGCACGATTTCTTCATGACCCGCTATCTCGACGCCTACGCCATCGAGATTGCCGCTTTCATCACTGCTGCAACCTCGGGCAAGAAGGCATCGCCGAGCGGCGCCGACGGCCTCGTGGCGCTGAAGCTGGCCGATGCCGCGCTGAAGTCGGCGACATCAGGCAAGACCGTCCGTCTCGACAAGTAAGAACCGGAACCAAGGCACAGGAGCAGAGCGATGAGCACATCCGCCGATCGCAATTCGAACACGCGCGCCATCGTCACCGGCGGTGCGCAAGGCATCGGCTTTGCCGTCGCCGAAGCGCTGGCCGACGAGGGCTGCAAGGCGCTGGCGCTCATCGGCCGCTCGCAGGAGAAGGGCGACAAGGCGGTCGCCCACTTCAAGAAGGCCGGCGTCGATGCGATCTTCATCAGCGCCGACGTCTCGAAAGTGGCCGACTGCAAGCGTGCGGTGGCAACCGCGATCTCGCATTTCGGCACCATCAACGCGCTGGTCAACGCCGCCGCCACGTCCGCGCGTGGTTCACTTGTCGAAACTTCGGAAGAGGTGTTCGACCAGATTTTCCAGACCAACGTGCGCGGCCCGTTCTTCCTGATGCAGGGCGTGGTGGCGCATCTGCTGGACAAGAAGGCGCCGGGCTCGATCGTCAACGTGCTCTCTATGTCGGCGCATTGCGGCCAGTCCTTCCTGGCGCCCTATTCATCGAGCAAGGGTGCACTGGCGACACTGACCAAGAACGTCGCCAACGCCTATCGCTCCAACCGCATCCGCTGCAACGCCGTTCTGCCGGGCTGGATGGACACCGAGGGCGAGGACATCGTGCAGAAGAAATGGCACGGCGCCTCCGACGACTGGCTGGCAAAGGCAGAGGCCGGCCAGCCGATGGGCCAACTGGTCAAGCCCGACCAACTGGCGCGGCTGATCAGCTACATGGCCAGCCCGCAATCCGGCGTCATGACCGGCTCGCTGGTCGACTATGACCAGAACGTCGCGGGGACCTCGCCGGAGTAGCTTCAAACCCTGTTGCAGCAACATCGCCATTCCCAGATAGTCATGATAGTCATGATAGTCGCGAGGGATGCGATGCTAACGTCATCCAAAGGCACCAACTGGACGGTTGCCGGGGCAAAAGCCCGGCTATCCGAGGTCATCGAGCGCGCGCAGTCCTCGCCGCAGACGATCACCAAGAACGGCAAACCAAGCGTGGTTGTCGTCTCGGCCGAGGAATGGCAGCGCAAGATCGCACGCAAGGGTACGCTTGCCGAGTTCCTGCTGGACTCGCCGCTGCGCGGCGCCGATCTCGACCTTGAACGTCAGCGCGACGAACCGCGTGACCTGCCGCGGTGAGACTGCTGCTCGACACGAATGTCCTGTCCGAGGTGACGAGGCCAGCGCCTGTCGCACGTGTCCTGGGCTGGCTGGACGAGCTTGATGAGGACCGCTCCTTCATCAGCGTAGTGTCGATCGCGAGATCCGGCGCGGCGTCTCTCTGATGGATGAGGGCCGCAAACGCGAGGCGCTGGCCGAATGGCTCGCCCGGGACCTGCCCCAGCGCTTCGAACAGCGGGTTTTGCCGGTGGACGATGCGGTTGCCTTGGCCTGGGGCGACCTGATGGGTTTTGGCAAGCGCCGCGGTCGTGGTCTATCGTCGATGGACGGCCTGATCGCAGCCACTGCGATTGCGCACGAGCTCACCTTGGCAACGCGCAATACGAAACATTTCGAAGGCTTAGGGCTTGAACTCTTCGATCCCTGGACCGCATGAGCCGCTCCGCGTTATACGTGTTGGCGATTGGCGAACCGCCGGCACTTCGTCATCCACGGGCGGAGCAAGGAGCGTGGCGACGCAGCGCAGACCCGAGGATCCATGCCGCGACTTCAGAGCGCTGCTAGGGTCCAGAATTCTGCTCCGCCGCACTCCACGGCCCAGGTCACGGAATGGATCCCAGGGTCTCCGCGACGGAGCTTCGCTCCTGCTCCGCCCTGGGATGACGAAATCGCGAGGATTCGGCCCATCCCGAATTGTCTCCGCATACCCCACGTGACAAGCGCCTCGGCATCGACTATATGAGCCTCATGATCAACCTGACCGCCTCGTATTGGTACTTTAGCAGCTCGCTGGCGGCGGGAGGATTGCGCTCGATCTGAAGATTGCAGCAACAAGTCCGAACAGCCGCCAGACCTGGCGGCTTTTTTGTATCAGCCGGCAGGTCTCCTAAAAACAGGAGCAGAAAGCCGTGTTGACCACCACAGACGATCTTCGGGTCAAGGAAATCCGAGAATTGAGTACGCCGGACGAGGTGATGCGGGAGATCCCGCGCACGCTGACGGCAACGCGCACCGTGAGCGCATCACGCAACGCCACCCATGCCATCTTGAACGGCACCGACGACCGGCTGCTTGTCATCGTCGGCCCGTGTTCGATCCACGACCCGGTCGCGGCCGTTGACTATGCCAGCCGGCTAGTGGCGCTGCGCGAGACCCTGTCCGACCGGTTGGAGATCGTCATGCGGGTCTATTTCGAAAAGCCGCGCACGACTGTCGGCTGGAAGGGCCTTATCAACGATCCCGATCTCGACGGCAGCTTCAACATCGACAAGGGGCTGCGGATGGCGCGCAACGTGCTGTCGGCGGTCAACAATCTCGGCCTGCCCTCGGCCACCGAATTTCTCGACATGACGACGCCGCAATACATTGCCGACCTCGTCGCCTGGGGCGCCATCGGCGCGCGCACCACCGAGAGCCAGATCCACCGCGAACTGGCTTCCGGCCTGTCCTGCCCGGTCGGCTTCAAGAACGGCACCGACGGCAATCTCAGGATCGCCGCCGAGGCGGTGAAATCCGCCGCCCAGCCGCATCATTTCATGGCGGTGACCAAGGGCGGACGCAGCGGCATTGCGACTACTACCGGCAATGAGGACTGCCACGTCATCCTGCGCGGCGGCGTTCAGCCGAATTACGATGCGGCGAGCGTCGAGGCGGCCTCGGTCGAACTTGCCCGCATCGGCGTCGCCCCCCGTCTGATGATCGATGTCAGCCACGCCAACTCGAGCAAGAAGCCGGAGAACCAGCCGAAGGTGGCGGCCGATGTCGCCGGCCAGGTGGCAGCAGGGGACGAGCGTATCATCGGCGTCATGATCGAGAGCAATCTCGTCGCCGGCCGGCAGGACGTGGTATCAGGCAAGCCGCTCGTCTATGGCCAGAGCATCACAGATGGCTGCATCGATTGGGCGACCACAGAGACGGTGCTGCACGGCCTCGCCGGCGCCGTAGAATGGCGCCGCTCAGCCCGCCGCGCCATGATGGAGAACCGGTCGGGCGCCGCCTGATACGAGGCGATGCGCGGGAAGGGCGCTGCGGCTCCCCTTGCACCTCGGCAACCGGTCTGCTAAAGACTGAACCATATGGTTCAGTATACCGACTTGGATTCCTCGTTCGCCGCGCTCTCGGACGCCACCCGGCGTGGCGTTCTGGAGCAGCTCGGACGCGCAGACGCTTCGATCACCGAGCTTGCCGGAAAGTTCCACATGACCCTCACGGGCATGAAGAAGCACGTCGGCGTCCTGGAGCAGGCGGGGCTCGTCACCACGCAGAAGGTTGGCCGCGTGCGGACCTGCAAGCTCGGCCTGCGCGGACTGGAGGAAGAGGCGGCCTGGATCGAGCGGCACCGCCTGCTCTGGGACGCACGCTTCAACGAGTTGGACAAGGTTGTCGAGGAATTGAAACGGAAGGAGAAAGCCGATGCGCCAAAGAACCGAGAGTGAGCCCACGAACAGCCGCACCACGGTCGAACGGAAGTCCGAACGCGAGCTGGTCGTCACGCGAACAGTCAACGGTCCGGCGCGCATCGTCTTCGAGGCGTGGACCAAGCCCGAGCTGTTCAAGCAGTGGTGGGTGCCGAAGTCGATGGGCATGTTCCTGCGTTCCTGCGAGATGGATGCTCGTACCGGAGGCACGTACCGCCTGGTGTTCGGCCACGACGCCTCGGACCTTCACGAATTCTTCGGCAGGTATATCGAAGTGACACCCCACTCACGCCTCGTCTGGACCAATGACGAAGGTGGTGACGGTGGACCCGTCACCACGCTGACCTTCGAGGAAAAGGGTGGCAAGACGCTGCTGGTCATGCACGAACTCTATCCCTCGAAGGAGGCTCTCGACGCGGCCGGTACCGGGGCGGCGGATGCGATGGGCGAGACGTTCGAGCAATTGGACGAGCTTCTCGTCGTCTTGGGCGAGGGCGTGAGGCGGTCATGACGTCATCGGTCTCGCGGACGGGGTAGCTGCCGCCCTCGACGACGAAAAGACCGGGACAGTGATCCGCAAGCGCCGCGCCGAGGCGAAGAAACGCGGCGTCATCGCTTGATCGGGATCACGCTGCCCTCAACCCTTCCCATGCCGTAAACACCGAGACCGCAAACAGCAGCAGTCCGGCCGCCCGGCCCGCAAAAGCGGTCGCCCGCGGATTGGCCACCAGCAGATTGCGGCTGGGGCCGGCGGTGATGGCGAGCCCGCCATAGATGGCGGCCTGCGTCAGCATCGTCAGCAAGCCCATGACCGTCGCCTGCATCCAGATCGGGCCGTAATCCGGCTTCAGGAACTGCGGATAGACGGCAAATATGAAGAGATAGGCCTTCGGGTTGATCAGGCAGGTCACCAGTCCCTGGCGAAAGGCCTTCCAGGCCGTACGGCTGCCGGCGGGCCCGTCATGGCCGACGGTGATGGAACTGCGCATCAGCGAGATGCCGATGAAGGCCATGTAGGCGGCGCCGGCTATCAGCAGCGGCTTGTACAGGATTGGTACGAAATGCATCAGCAGGCCGACGCCGATGGCGCCGTTCAGCGTGTGCACGATGCCGCCAACCATGATGCCGCCCGTGGCGGCGAGGCCCCGGTCGCGGCCGCCGGTGAGCGCATTGGCCAGCACGAACAGCATGTCCATGCCGGGCACGATGATGATGCCGGACAGCAGGATAAAGAACAGCCAGAGATTTTCCGCGTAACTCATGTCAGTTGCTTGTCGCTTCCTGCTGGGGTGCCGTTAAGGAATTTGTTGATTTTCAACCCGATAGGCAGTCCAATAAATCATCCCAACTGACGGGGATGTGTCAGTAGCGTTTCATCAGGGAGAGGAAATGCGCAAGGCGTCGCGCCTGTTCGAGATCATCCAGATCCTGCGGCTGGCGCGGCAGCCGGTGACGGCGGCCATGATCGCCGGGCAGCTGGAAGTCACGATGCGTTCGATCTATCGCGACATCGCCGCACTGCAGGCGATGCGCGTGCCGATCGAAGGCGGGCGCGGTATCGGTTATATATTGCGGCCCGGCTTCGACCTGCCGCCGCTGATGTTTTCGATCGAGGAGATGGAGGCGATCGTCCTGTCGCTGGCGCTGCTGGAGCGCACGGGAGACAGCGAGCTCAAGCAGGCGGCCAAGCGCGTCAGCGCCAAGATCGCCGGCGCCGTGCCGCCGCCGTTGCGCCAGGCGTTCGACGCCAACGCACTGCATGTCTGGGGGTTCGCTGCACCGGCAATCGGCACCATCGATCTGGCGCTGGTGCGCCGCGCAATCCGCGACGAGGAAAAGCTCGACCTGTCCTATCGCGACGAAATCGGCCGCGCCTCCGAGCGGCTGATCCGTCCGATCGCGCTGATCTACTATTCAGAGACCGCCAACATCGTCGCCTGGTGCGAATTGCGCCAGGCCTTCCGCAATTTCCGCAGCGACCGCATCGCGGATTGCCGGGCGACCGGGCTGCGCTTCAAGGGCGAAGGCGATCGCCTGCGGCAGGTCTGGGTCAGTGGCTGGGAGGCGAACGCTGTCGCTGGCGGCTGAAGCGGATCTTACCGCACATCCACCCAGCGCTTCTCCTCGAACGACCTCGCCATCGCGTGCACGGTGCGCTCGATCTCCAGCCCTTCGGCAAATTCGATGACCCGTGCCGGCTTGCCGGCAAGCCGCGTCAGCAATTCGTGGCACTCGATGATCTTGAGGTCGTTGAAACCGAGGCCATGGCCGGGCGCCGGGAGGAAGGCGTCGTAAGGCTTGTGGTGCGGCGCCACCAATATGGTGCGGTAGCCCTGTTCGGTCGGGCGATCGGCGGTGACATAGAGCTGGATTTCGTTCATCCGCTCCTGGTCGAACAGGATCGATCCCTTGGAGCCGAAAATCTGTATGGCGATGCGGCCCTTGCGGCCCCAGGCCGAGCGGTTGACCAGCAGCGTGCCGGCAATGCCGTTTTCCAGATGCATCAAAACGCTGGCGATGTCGTAGGTCTCCACCGAACGGCGGCCGCCGCTGGCCAGCTTGCGGTCGACATAGGGTTTGGCCATGTCGCAGATGACTTTTGCGACGCGGCCGAACAGCGTCGAGACCAGCGACAGCGGATGCACGGCGAAATCGTCGAGCGCGCCATAGCCGGATGCGGCCTCATGCTTCCAGAAGAACAGCGCTTCGGGGTCGGCCATGAAGTCCTCGTCCATCTCGATGCGCAGATGGTTGACCTCGCCGATGATCTTTTCCTCGAGCAGCACGCCGATGTGGCGGATGGCCGGGCTCTGTATGTAGTTGTAGCCAAGCGCTGCGACCTTGCCGGACTTCTTCGCCGCGGCCGCCATCGCCGCTGCTTCGGCAAAGCTCGGCGCCATCGGCTTCTCGCACCACAGATGCTTGCCGGCTTCGAGAATAGCGATGGCCATCTCCGGATGGAACTGATTGGGCGTGGTCAGCGAGACGATATCGACCTCGGGGTCGTTGACGACGGCACGCCAGTCGCCCGACGCCTTGGCGAAGCCGAACTCACCGGCCTTGCGCTTGGCCAGCTCCTCGTTGACCTCGCCGAGATGGACCAGCTTCGGCTTGGCGACATCGGGAAAGACGGCGCCGACGGCGCTCCACGCAATGGCGTGGCATTTGCCCATGAAACCCGTGCCGATAAGACCAACGCCGACCATTTCTTTCTCCCGATACCTGAAGCGATCGATGGATGAATTAGTCCATTTCTTCTCCGAATGGAATGTCTGCCTCATTTTTTATGGCCTTCTTGCGCAGGCTCGCTATGATGGGGCAGAGAGGACGTCACTTGAGTTAAAGAGAGCATGATGTCGTCCGAAAACCGCTGCACACTTTTCGGCATCATGCTCTAGATGAGCTTGGACGGGGCGACGATGGACGAACGGGTACCTCGCGACTTCGAGACGCTGCGCGCCACGATCCTCGATCGCCGTGAAACCTTGCCCAAGCGCATCGCCCAGATCGCCGCCTATGCGCTCGACAATCCCGATGACATCGCCTTCGGCACCGCCGCCAGCATCGCCGCTTCGGCGGGCGTGCAGCCGTCCACCTTGATCCGCTTTGCCCAGCAACTAGGCTTCGACGGCTTCACCAGCCTGCAGCAGGTGTTTCGCGAGCGGCTGCGCGAGCGCAATTCCTCTTATGACGAACGCCTGCAGGCGCTGCGCGCCAAGGCCGATGCGGGTGCTGGACACCGAGCCATCTTCGACGGCTTCGTCGCCGCCGCCAGCACTTCGCTCAACGATATTTCGCGAACGCTCGACGAGGCGCATCTGGAAGACGCGATCTCGCTGCTGGCCAAGGCCGAGACCATCTATGTCCTGGCCAAGCGGCGCTCCTACCCGGTGGCAAGCTATATCGCCTATGCCTTGGGCAAGCTGAAGATCCGCAACCAGCTGATCGAATCCGCCGCCGGCCTCAATGCCGAAATGGTCGCCTTCGCCACCCCGGCGGACGCCGTCATCGCCATCAGCTTCTCGCCTTACGCACCGGCCACTATCGAGGAAGCCCGCACCATTTCCGAACAGGGCGTGCCGATCGTCGCCATCACCGACAGTTCGTTTTCGCCACTCGCCCAGTTCGCCAAGGTCTGGTTCGAGGTCGCCGAGGCCGATTTCGCTGGCTTCCGCTCGCTGTCGGCCACCATGGCGCTGGCCATGGCGCTCACCGTCGGCGTCGGCGAGAAGCGGCGCAGCACCGGAAGAAGCGCAAGGTCTAGGCAATCCCAGAAAAAGGCGTGAAGCGGTTTTCCGTCCGGAAAATGCGGACTTGGGATCTGTGGAAAGGGATCATCCCGTATGCCATGCTAGAACCGAAGTTCATCGAGAATGGTTCATGCATGAATTGGGAACAGATCGCATCGGATTTCGCTTGGGACGGCTCATGGCGAGATATCTACGTTCTGAACACGTCTGAGGCAGATTGGCAGGCCGTCTGGAACATCCTCCTCGAATGGACCCCGCCTGCCAATTTCAGTGTCTCCGGCAAGATCGAATCGATGCCATTGGGGGTCGAAGCCGCCCTGGAAAGCGAAACAGACAGCCTACTTTCTTTTTGCGTCGGGCCAATCCAGCTTGCATGTCACTTCTTCACCGTTGTCGAAATCGAGTTCGACTTCGATCCTAGGCAAGTCAGCGGAGAAACTGAGATTGAGCACCTTGACCGCTTTGTGCGATTGCTAGGTGACGCTACTGGGAAGCAGGTAACTCTGACGCAGGAAAATGATCAGGAGGCTATCATCGCCCGCTACTCTCCCGACCTTGGGAGTGTGGTCTGGCGTGCTTTTTCATAACCGAATCGTTTTGTCGGCTGGCGGCTTTCCCCCTCAAACTCGTCTCGATCCACATCTGCGGTAACGGGTCTCCATCCTAAGTCTCCAGCAGCCATCGCTCTTCGGCACTTTTAAAGGAAGGAATGCTCATTCCATATTGACTATGGATTGGAATTATTATTTCATATTCCCGGCGCCACGCTGCCGCTCGCGCGTGTCCCCCAACTACGTTGCTCAAGACAACAAGACCGACGGGAGGTTCCAATGAGCGAAGCCGTGGACGCCAAACAGGCGACGCTCGATGTCATCACCATCGGTCGCGCTTCCGTCGACCTTTACGGCCAGCAGATCGGCTCGCGGCTGGAGGACATCACCTCCTTTGCCAAATCGGTCGGCGGCTGCCCGGCCAACATCTCGGTTGGCACGGCGAGACTAGGCCTGCGCTCGGCGCTGCTCACCCGCGTCGGCGACGAGCAGATGGGCCGCTTCATCCGCGAGCAGCTGCGGCGCGAAGGCGTCAATGTCGACGGGCTGAAGACCGACAAGGAACGGCTGACGGCTCTGGTGCTGCTTTCGGTCGAGAGCGAAGGCGTCTCGCCGATGATCTTTTATCGCAGCGACTGCGCCGACATGGCGCTCGCCGAAGAAGACATCGATGAAGCCTTCATCGCCTCGGCCCGTTCCATCGTCGTCACCGGCACGCATTTTTCCCGACCCAACAGCGACGCCGCCCAGCGCAAGGCGATCCGCATCATCAAGGCCAGGGGCGGCAAGGTGGTGTTCGACATCGACTACCGCCCCAACCTCTGGGGACTCGCAGGCCATGCCGAGGGTTTTGAGCGTTATGTCAAATCCGACCGCGTCTCGGCCCAGCTGAAGACGGTGCTGCCCGATTGCGACCTCATCGTCGGCACCGAGGAAGAGATCATGATCGCCTCGGGCGCCGACGATTGCCTGAGCGCGCTGAAGACGATCCGCGCGCTGTCCAAGGCAACCATCGTACTGAAGCGCGGCGCCATGGGGTGCATCGTCTATGACGGGCCGATCAGCGACGATCTGGAAGACGGTATCGTCGGCAAGGGCTTTCCGATCGAGATCTATAATGTGCTGGGCGCGGGCGATGCCTTCATGTCCGGTTTCCTGCGCGGCTGGCTGGGTGGCGAAGATCATGCGACAGCGGCGACCTGGGCCAATGCCTGCGGCGCCTTCGCCGTGTCGCGGCTGCTCTGCGCGCCGGAATATCCGACCTTCGAGGAATTGCAGTTCTTCCTCAAGAACGGCAGCAAGCATCTCGCTCTGCGCAAGGACGAGGCGATCAACCACATCCATTGGGCGACGACCCGCCGCCGCGATATCCCCTCGATGATGGCGCTCGCCTGCGACCACCGTGTGCAGCTCGAGGACGTCGCGGCAAAGACCGGCGCCGATCCGGCGCGCATCCGCGATTTCAAGGTGCTGGCGGTCAAGGCCGCGGCGAAAGTCGCCGCCGGCCGCGACGGCTATGGCATGCTGATCGACGAGAAGCACGGTCGCGAGGCGATGTTCGAGTTCGCCCGCCACCCCTTTGCCTGGCTCGGCCGTCCCGTCGAACTGCCGGGCTCGCGGCCGCTGCGCTTCGAGTTCTCGCAGGACATCGGCTCGCAACTGGTGGAATGGCCGGTCGACCACTGCATCAAATGCCTGTGCTTCTATCACCCCGACGATCCGGCAGCGCTCAAGGAAGAGCAGCAGCAGAAGCTGCGCTCGCTGTTCGAAGCCGCGCGGACGGTCGGCCGGGAGCTTCTGGTCGAGATCATCGCCGGCAAGCACGGCAAGCTCGATGACACGACGATCCCGCGCGCCCTGGAAGAACTCTATGCGCTTGGCATCAAGCCGGACTGGTGGAAGCTCGAACCGCAGGCGTCGGCCGGCGCCTGGGCCAAGATCGAAGCGGTGATCCTGAAGCACGATCCCTGGTGTCGTGGCGTCGTGCTGCTGGGTCTCGAAGCGCCGCAGGACGAACTGGAAGCGGCCTTTGCCGCCACCGCCAAGGCGCCGATCGTCAAGGGCTTTGCCGTCGGCCGCACCATCTTCGTCCACGCCGCCGAACAATGGCTGGCGGGCAAGATGACGGATGACGAGGCTATCGCCGACATGGCCGCGCGCTTCGAACAGTTGACCGAAGCGTGGCTTGCCGCGCGTGGCCGTAAAGCAGCATAAAGGCGCGGCAAGAGGACTGCGGAGGAAAACACCATGAGCAAGACAATCCGCCTGACGATGGCGCAGGCGCTGACCCGCTTTCTCAGCAAGCAGATGACCGAGATCGANCCGAGATCGACGGCAGACGAGTGCCCATCTTCGGCGGTGTCTGGGCGATCTTCGGTCACGGCAATGTCGCCGGCATCGGCGAGGCGCTGTACCAGCTGCGCGACGAATTGCCGACCTTCCGCGCCCACAATGAGCAGGCGATGGCGCATGCGGCGATCGCCTATGGCAAGGCCAATTTCCGCCGCCGCTTCATGGCCGCGACCTCTTCGATCGGCCCCGGTGCGCTCAACATGGTGACGGCGGCGGCGCTCGCCCACGTAAACAGGTTGCCCGTCCTGTTTTTGCCGGGCGATGTCTTCGCCAACCGCATCCCCGATCCGGTGCTGCAGCAGGCCGAGGACTTTTCCGACGGCACCGCGACGGTCAATGACTGCTTCCGTCCGGTGTCGCGCTATTTCGACCGCATCACCCGTCCCGAGCAGATCATCCCGGCATTGGCGCGGACCATGCAGGTGCTGACCGATCCGGCGGAATGCGGCCCGGTGACGCTGTCGCTCTGCCAGGACGTGCAGGCCGAGGCCTATGACTATCCCGAGAGCTTTTTCGCCGAACGTGTCTGGCACCAGCGCCGTCCGCGCCCGGACCGCCATGAATTGGCGGCGGCGGTCACCGCACTGAAGGGTGCGAAAAAACCGCTGATCATCGCCGGCGGCGGCGTGCTGTATTCGCAGGCTTCGGATGAACTGGCGAAATTCGCCGAGAGCGCCGGCATTCCGGTCTGCGAGACGCAAGGCGGCAAATCCTCGCTGCCGGACATGCATCCGCTCAACATGGCGGCGGTCGGCGTCACCGGCACGTCGGCCGCCAACCGGCTGGCCGAGGAAGCCGATGTCGTGCTGGCGATCGGCACCCGCCTGCAGGATTTCACCACCGGTTCGTGGGCGCTGTTCAAGAATTCCGGCAAGACCATCATCGGCCTCAACGTGCAGCCTTTCGACGCCGGCAAGCACCGCGCGCTGCCGCTGGTCGCCGACGCGGCCGAAGGGCTCGCCGAACTCGGTGCTGCGCTGGGGAACTGGAAAGCACCGGCGACATGGACCGACAATGCGACCCAAGGCAAGAAGGCTTGGCAGGCCGAAGCCTCCAAGGTGACGGCGTCGACCAACGCCGCCTTCCCTTCGGACGCGCAGGTGATCGGCGCCGTGCAGCGCGCCCTGGGCTCAGGCGTGACGCTGCTGAATGCGTCGGGCGGTTTGCCGGGCGAGTTGCACAAGCTCTGGCAGGCAGGCGCGCCCGGCTCGTACCATGGCGAATATGGCTTCTCGACCATGGGCTACGAGATTGCCGGCGGGCTCGGCGCCAAGATGGCCAAGCCCGACCAGGAGGTCGTCGTCATGGTCGGCGACGGCTCCTACCTCATGATGAATTCCGAAATCGCCACGTCGGTGATGCTCGGCTTGAAGCTGACCATCGTGGTGCTCGACAACAGGGGTTATGGCTGCATCAACCGGCTGCAGATGGCCACCGGCGGCGCCAACTTCAACAACCTCCTGAAGGACGCGCGCCACGAGATCCTGCCCGACATCGACTTCGCCGCGCATGCGGCGAGCATGGGCGCTATTGCCGAGAAGGTGCCGTCGATCACCGGCCTGGAGACTGCGCTGCAAAAGTCGAAAACCAACGACCGCACCACCGTGCTGGTCATCGACACCGACCCGCTGATTTCCACCGATGCCGGCGGCCATTGGTGGGATGTCGCGGTGCCGGAAGTCTCCGCACGGCCGCAGGTCAACGCAGCCCGCAAGGCCTATGACGAAAAGCGGCAGATGCAGACAATCGGTGATTGATGTACATGCACCCGCCCCCTACCTCCCCCTTGTGGGGAGGTCGGACCGAAGGTCCGGGTGGGGGCTGGCGCCGCACCCCACCCCGCTGCTTCGCAGCGACCCTCCCCACAAGGGGGAGGGTGAACAAGAAACCGGAGCTAAAACTTGAAAGCCAAACTGGGCATGTCCCCCATTGCGTGGTGGAACGATGATCTTGCCGAACTCAGCGACGACGTCTCGCTGGAAGAGTGCCTGCGCCAGTCGCGCTCTGCCGGCTTCACCGGCATGGAAATGGGCCGGCGTTTCCCAAACGACCCCGAAATCATGCTCCCGATCCTGAAGCAGGCCGACGTGACGCTGTGCGGCGGCTGGTTCTCCGGCACGCTGGTCGATGAGGATATGGGCAAGAACAAGGATCGCATCCAGCCGATGATCGACCTGTTCAAGGCGGTGAATGCGCCTTGCATCGTCTATGGCGAGGTCGGCCGCTCGATCCAGGGTGATCGCTCCAGGCCTCTCGCCACCAAGCCGAAATTGTCGAACGACGAGATGAGGGCCTATGCCAGGCGCCTCACCGAGTTCGGCGAATGGTGCGCAGAGCAAGGCATGCCGCTGTCCTATCACCATCACATGGCGGCGGTGGTCGAGACCGAGCCGGAGCTCGATGCCTTCGTGCGCCATTCCGGCGAAGGCATTCCGTTGCTGCTCGATGCAGGGCATCTCGCCTTTGCCGGTGGCGACGTGCTGCGCGCCATCGACAACCACCACAAGCGCATCAGCCATGTCCATGTGAAGGATGTGCGCATGGGCGTGATCGACGGGCTCGACCGCACGAAGCAGTCCTTTCTCGACGCCGTGGCGCTCGGTGCCTTCACGGTGCCTGGCGACGGTTCGCTCGATTTCGGCGCCATCGTGCAGCGCTTCGCCGACCATGGCTATGAAGGCTGGTTCGTCGTCGAGGCCGAGCAGGACCCGAAGAAGAACCCGCCGCTCAAGATGGCGCAGGTCGGCCACAAGGAATTGATGCGGGTGATGACGGCGGCCGGCTACACGGTGGAAACGCAGGGTTTTCCCAATGCCTGAGGCGATCCGATGAAGGATTACGAGCACCCGTTCTTCCGGCCGCTGTGGCGGCGCGTTGCCGTCGTCGCCGTCTGCGTGATCTGGGCCGGAATAGAATTCGCCTCCGGCACCCCATTCTGGGGCATCATTGCGCTCGGCTTTGCCGCCTACGCCGTCTGGCAGTTCTTCTATCTTTACAAGCCGGTGGAGGAGAGCAAGGCTGCGCCTGATCGACCGAAGACCGGCGAAGCGAAGGCGGACGCCGGACCGAAGGAATGAAGCGGCCGTGGCTCGGAAGGCTTGCGGGTCGGACACTGGACACCTGGCGTATCGCCTACGTCGATGATTGGCCGGAACGTCCCTCGCTTCGTCATCCTAGGGTCTTCGCGACGGAGCTTCGCTCCTGCTTCGCCCTAGGATGACGAAGTTGAGAGGCCGACCTCGAAGACATGCGATAGGAGAGACAAAACATGTCGAAACTGCTCGTCAAAGCCGACAAGGGCCATGGCCGCGTCGCCCATGTCACGCCCAAAAGCGCCGGATGGACCTATGTCGGCTTCGACCTGCACCGGCTGAAGCCGGGCGCGACCGCATCCGGCAAGACGCGGGATCGCGAAGTCTGCCTGGTGTTCGTCACCGGCAAGGGCACGGCAAGGGCCGGCGGCCAGGAACTCGGCCTGCTCGGCGAGCGCATGTCGCCCTTCGAGGGCAAGCCGTGGTCGGTCTATATTCCTGAGGGGTCGGATTGGTCGGTCACCGCCGACACCGATCTCGAGCTCGCGGTCTGCTCGGCGCCGGGCCTTGGCGGCGGCCTCCCGGTGCGCGTCATCGTCCCGGACGACCTCGGTCAGGAAGTGCGTGGCAAAGGCACCAACACGCGCTACGTCACCAACATATTGCCCGAGGGTAAGCCGGCCGACTCGCTGCTGGTGGTCGAGGTCATCACGCCCGGCAGCCACACATCGAGCTACCCGCCGCACAAGCACGACCAGGACAATCTGCCTGCCGAATCCTATCTCGAGGAAACCTACTACCACCGCCTCAACCCGCCGCAGGGTTTTGCCTTCCAGCGCGTCTACACCGACGCCGACAAGACCGGCGCCCGCGAGTTGGACGAAGCCATGGCGATCGAGGACGGCGATGTTGTGCTGGTGCCCAAGGGCTATCACCCCTGCGCCGCCTGCCACGGCTACGACCTCTATTACCTCAACGTCATGGCCGGGCCGAAGCGGACGTGGAAGTTCCACAACGCGCCCGAGCACGAGTGGCTGACGAAGGCCTGATCGGCCTTCGCTTGCGCCGGAAGCGGTTGGTCCAGCAGCAAAAAATCGTCGGCTAACGATCCATGGGGTCGATTTGCCTTCGAAAACCCGCATAAGCTTCGTCAATCCGTCATGGAAATCACCTATGGCAGCGGGCTGACGAGGATTTTTTTCGATGCGCTACGCCATCTATTTCACCCCAAGGCAGGACGAGCCGTTGGCGCGGATCGCCGCCAACTGGCTGGGCCGCGACCCCTTTGGCGCCGCCACCAGGCCGGTCGAGGCGGTGGGCGAGCTGTCGGCGGCCGAAGTCGCCTTTCACACCGCATCGGCGCGGCGCTACGGTTTTCATGCGACGCTGAAAGCGCCCTTCCGGTTGGCCGCCAACGAAACCGAAAGCTCGTTGCGCGCGGCGCTGGACGCCTTTGCCGAAGCAACGCCGACGGTCACCATCCCGCGCCTGGTCGTCAGCCAGATCGATGGTTTCTTCGCTTTGCTGCCGGAAGGCCCGCTGCCGCCGCTCAACCGTTTCGCCGATGATGTCGTGCTTAGCTTCGACCGTTTTCGCGCGCCGCTCACCGAGGCCGAGATCGAGCGGCGCAGCCCGGATTCGCTGAAGCCGGCCGAGTTCCGCAATCTCTGCCAGTGGGGCTATCCCTATGTGTTTGAGACCTTTCGCTTCCACATGACACTGTCCGGCCGGGCCGGGCCGCAGGAAAGCCAACGTCTGCGCGCGGCAATTGACAGCCTGTTCGCCGATGTGCTGCAGCAGCCGGTGCTGGTGGATGCGCTGACGCTGTTCGTCGAAACCGAACCGGGCGCTCCGTTCATGGTGCTTTCGCATCATGCGCTCGGCCGCCGCGCTGCCCGAAAAACCGCCTGACCGCAATTCGTCCGAGTAAGCAAGGACTGCCTGAATGACCGCCGAAACTGTTCTCCACAACGCCCGCATCGTGCTTGCCGACGAGATCGTCGAAGGGTCGCTCGTGCTGCGCGACGGTTTTATCTCCGGCGTCGACGCCGGCACCGGCCACACCGGCGGGAGCATGGGCGGCGAGGACATGGGCGGCGACTACATCATTCCCGGCCTGGTCGAGCTGCACACTGACCATCTCGAAGGCCACTATGCGCCGCGCCCGAAAGTGCGCTGGAACCCGATCGCCGCCGTCCTTGCCCATGACGCGCAGGTGGCCACCGCCGGCATCACCACCGTGCTCGACGCTTTGCGTGTCGGCATGGACGAGGACGCGGATATTACCTCCGACGACATCCGCAAGCTCGCCGGCGCGATCGAGGACAGCGTCGCGAAAGACCGGTTGCGGGCCGACCATTTCCTGCACCTGCGCTGCGAGGTCTCGGCGCCGGATTGCTTGCGGGCTTTCGCCAATTTCGATGGCGACGGGCGGGTCAAGCTGGCCTCGCTGATGGACCATGCGCCGGGACAGCGTCAGTTCGTCAATCTCGAGACCTACGCCCATTACTATCAGCGCAAGCTGAAATTGACCGATCGCGACTTCCAATTGTTCTGCGAAAAGCGGATGTCGGAATCAGCGAAGAATTCGGGACCGAACCGGGTGGCGATATCAGCCGCCTGCAACGAGCGGGGCATTGTGCTGGCGAGCCATGACGACGCCACATCAGGCCATGTCGACGAGGCGATCGAACAAGGCGTGCGCGTCGCGGAATTCCCGACCACGCTGGAAGCCGCCAAGGCCTCGAAGGATGCCGGGCTCGGCGTGCTGATGGGCGCGCCCAACGTCATGCGCGGCTCCTCGCATTCGGGCAATGTCTCGGCCCGCACGCTGGCCGGCGACGGCCTGCTCGACATATTGTCGTCCGACTATATCCCTTTCAGCCTGATCCAGTCGGCCTTCTTCCTCGGCGACGTCGTCGAGGGCATCTCCTTGCCGCAGGCGGTCGCGATGGTGTCGAAGAACCCGGCCGAGGCCATCGGCCTCAACGACCGCGGCGTCATCGAACAGGGCCGCCGCGCCGACCTCGTGCGGGTGCGCGTCGACGACCATGTGCCGGTCGTGCGCACCGTCTGGCGCCAAGGGAGGCGGGTCGCCTGATGGTCTCGGCGTCGATCGAGCGCGAACTGACCAGCGAGGCCTTTCCGGTCCGCAACGGCGTCTTCGTCGCCGTCGTCGGCCCGAGTGGCGCCGGCAAGGATACGGTAATCGGTTATGCCCGCACCTTGTTTGCCGACGAGACGAGGCTGGAGTTCGTCCGCCGGGTCATCACCAGGCCGAGCGATGCGGCAAGCGAGGATCACGACACGCTGGCCGACGCGGCCTTTGTCGAAGCCGAGGCCGACGGCGCCTTCGCCATTTCCTGGGAGGCGCACGGCCTGCGCTACGGCATTCCGGCCGATGTCGACTGGTCCATCGCCAATGGCCATGTCGCGGTCGCCAATGTCTCGCGCGCAGTCATCCCGGTGCTGCGGGAGCGCTATGCCAATCTGGCTGTCGTCGAGATCACCGCCTCGCCGGAAATCCTCGCCGAGCGTCTCGCCCAGCGCGGCCGCGAATCGCGCGGCGAAGTGCTGGCTCGGCTCGCCCGCGGCGCCAATGTCGCTTTGTCCGGCTCCGGCGTCACCTCGATCGACAATGGCGGCCGGCGCGAAGCCGCCGGAGAACGCTTCGCCGAGGTGCTGCGCAAGGCGATGGCCTTCTCGGATATATCCGGCGTGATGTAGCGCTACTCCGCCGCGACAGTCTTCCGGCTGGCATCGAGCATCAGCCGCCTTGCGCGGAACACGCCCCATTGCTGGTCGACCAGCACGCCGATCAGGATCACGCCGCCCATCACCGCGAAGTTGAGCGAGGACGGGATGCCGAGCAGATTGACCAGGTTCTGCAACTCCTGCAGCAGCACGGTGCCCAGGATGACGCCGACCAGCGAGCCTTCGCCGCCGCGCAGCGAGAAGCCGCCGAGAACGGCGGCGGCAATGGCGTAGAGCTCGTAGAACTGGCCGTGGCTGGCCGGCGAGATCGAGCGCGTGTACATGGCGAAATAGATCGCCGACAGCGCCGTCAGCACGCCGCAGATGACATAGGCGGCCATGACGACACGGCCGGTGCGAATTCCCGAATATTTCGCCGCCTCTTCATTCTTGCCGATGGCATAGAGGTAGCGTCCGAACACCGAGCGGTGCAGCACCACCCACATGACGATCGAAATGACGATCAGTGCGATGAAGCTGTTGGGCACGCCATAGCTGCGGCCCGCGGTGAGGAATTCGAGCTCGGGAAAATTCTGGCCGAAGGCGAAGCCGGCGGTGCCGTCGGCGGTATAGAAACGGGCGACCCCGCGATAGATCAAAAGGCCGCACAGCGTGACCACGAAGGGCTGCAATTTCAGCCTTGTGATCAGCCAGCCATGCGCCAGTCCGATGATGCCGCCCAGCACCAGGATCAGCGGCAGCGCCAGCGGCCATGGCATGTCGCGCACGGCGATGAAATCGATGAATAGCGTGCCGAGCAGCGCCACCAGCGATCCCACCGACAATTCGATGCCGCCGGTAATGATGACGAAGGCCTGGCCGATGGCGAGGATCCCGAACAGGCCGATCAGGTTCGAGGTGTTGGCGAGGTTGATCGGCAAAAGAAAGCGCGGGTTGATGGCGGTCACCACGGCGCCGACCACCAGGATCAGGATCAGCAGGCCGAGATCTTTTTTGCTCATCGTCTTCTCCCCAATGCGCCGGACCGGCAATCGCCTGAAGCCCGCTAGTTTGCCGGCTTGCCGACCGCCAGCAACAGCACGTTTTCCTGGCTGAATTGTTCTTTGTCGAGAATGCCCGAGATCTGGCCCTCATGCATGACGGCGATGCGGTCGGACACGCCGATCACCTCTTCCATGTCGCTGGAGATCATCAGCACGGCCACGCCGGCATCGGCCAAGGCTCGCATCAGCCCGTAAATCTCGGCCTTGGCGCCGATATCGATGCCGCGCGTAGGCTCATCGAGGATCATCACCTTCGGGTTCATCGCCAGCCATTTGCCCAGCACCACCTTCTGCTGGTTGCCGCCCGACAGCGTGCCGGTTCGCGTCTGCACCGACGGCGCCTTGATGCCGAGATTGCTCTTCTGCTTCTCGGCGGTGGCGGTCTCGGCGCTTGCCGACACCAGTCGACGCTTCGCATGCGCCGGCAGGTTGGGCAGCGAGATGTTCTGCGCGATCGACAGGTCAAGCAAAATGCCGGTCAGCTTGCGGTCTTCCGGAACCAGAAAAATGCCATGCGCGACCGCATCGGCCGCCGAACCCAGCACAAGCGGCTTGCCGTCGAGTTCGAGCCCACCGCCAAGCGTGCTGTCTATGCCGAAGAACACCCGCGCCAGTTCGGTGCGGCCGGAGCCGACAAGGCCGGCGAGGCCGAGGATTTCACCGCGCCTGATGTCGAGGTCGACCGGCCGGGCAGGGTAGGCGGGGGTGCGGATGGCTTTGGCCGAGAGCGCAGTGGCGCCCGGCGCCCGAGCCGCCTCGGAGGCCTTCTCGCGCTCCTTCAGCATGCGGCCGATCATCAGCTTGACCATCTGTTCGTGGTTGATGGCGCTCTTCGGCAAGGTGCCAGCCAGCATGCCGTCGCGCAGCACCACGACGCGGTCGGCGACGCGCTCGACCTCATGCAGCCGGTGCGAAATGAAGATGACGCTGATGCCATCGGCCTTCAGCGCCTTGATGACGTCGAGCAGCTTGTCGGTTTCGGCGAGCGGCAGGCTCGACGTCGGCTCGTCGAGGATCACCAGCCGCGCCTTGATCGACAGTGCCTTGGCGATCTCGACCATCTGCTGCTGCGCCAGCGACAGCGAGGCAACCGGCGTATCGGCGGAGAAATTGGCGCCGACGCGCTTCAGCAGTGGCGCCACCATTTCGCGCAGCTTGGCGCGGTCGACCAATCTCAGCGGCCCGCCGCGCAACGGCTCGCGGCCGAAGAAGATATTGGCGGCAACATCGAGGTTTTCGAAGAGATTGAGTTCCTGGTGGACGAAGGCGATGCCCGACCCCAGGCTGCCTTCGACGGTGAGCCCGTCATGCGCAACGCCGTCGACGGTGATGGCGCCGCTGTCCGGCCTGGTGACGCCGCCGAGGATCTTCATCAAGGTCGATTTGCCGGCGCCGTTTTCGCCGACCAGGCCGATCACCTCGCCCGGCCTGACCTCCATGGAAAAGCCGTCCAGCGCCACCACGCCCGGATAGGTCTTGCGCACGTTCTCGAGGCCGAGGAACGGGGTGGTTGCGACGATAGATGGGTCGGAATAATTCATCACGCCATATTTGATCAGGCTTGCCAGCAGCCGGTGGGCTACAGACTGACGGGCCTTGGCCGACCCGTCAACACGATCGCCGGCTCAAGGCGAACCCTGAGCCGGCGCAACTGCTCGTGGTCTCAGTTTCCGGACATCGCCTTCAGATTGGCGGCATAGGTGTCGACATCGTCCTTACCGATGATCTTGGTCGGGATGATGATCAGGCCGCCTTCCGGAATGCCTGATTTGTCGCCCTTGAGATAGGCGGCCATCAGCTTCATGCCCTGATAGGCCCATTCGAAGGGCTGCTGCACGACGGTGGCCGCCACGGTGCCTTCCTTGACGCCGCCCAACGTGATCGGATCGTCATCGAAGCCGACGACGGTGATCGAGCCGAGCTTGCCGGCGTCGCGCAGCGCTTCATAGATGCGCGGCGTGTTGTAGGAATAGAAGCCGACCATGCAGGTGATGTCGGGGCTGGCGACCAGCGCGTCCTCGACATTCTTCTTGGCGCGCGCCTGGTCGATGTCGTCGCCGCGCACGTCCACCAGTTCGATCTTGCTGCCGGCGAGGCCGTCCTTCATGCCCTGGATGCGTTCCTTGGCATTGTCGGCGCCGAGCAGGCCGACGAAGCCGAGGCACTTGCCGCCGTCCGGCATCGCTTTCTTGGCGATCTCGGCCGCCTGCTTGCCGGCGTCGACATTGGACGAGCCGATATAGGCAACACGCTTGGTCTGCGGGGCATCGGAGTCGGTGGTGAACAGCGCCGTTTCCGACGCTATCTTGTTCAGACCGTCGGTCGAGGTCTTGGGATCGACGGCCGAGACCATGATGCCCTTGACGCCGGCGGTCACCAGATCATCCATCAGCCGCTGCTGGATGGCGACCGAGGACTGCTCGGGATATTTGAGTTCGAGATTGTAGTCGGGCAATTCGGCCTGCGCCTTCTTGACGCCGGCTTCGGCGGCCTTCCAGAAATCGGAAGCGCCGTTGACGACGAAGGCCAGCGTCGGCTTGTCGTCGGCGCGCGCAATGGCTGTCGCGGTCAGGCCAAGCAGCAGGGCTGCGGTGGCCACGGATGCATGTCGTATCAAGGATTTCATGTTCAACCTCCCGTTTTGGCTCAGTCGTCGGACTGAACCGATCTTGCATTCACTGACTTGCCGCTCGCGATTTGGACGCCCTCCTCCTCAGGGGTTCCCGGCGCTGAAGAATGGCGTCGTCGGTCGCGATCACGGACATTAGAGACTCATCCCGTGCTCGTAAATAGTCTGATTTGTCTGACATATCACATGTCCGAGACCACGCTTGCGGAGGCAAACCCCGCTCGCCATCGGGCCATTCACGTGCACTTCTCGCCGCACGGGTCCCACCTGACCGGACACGGCGGATTGACGTTACAGCGTCGTTTTGTATTAGTAAACACTATTAGCAGAGGTCCCGCGCGGACACTCGGCGGTGGCCCTAGGTCTAGTTTTCCCGAACAGGTGCAGCACCGCTTCGCGCAAGCAGATGCCTTGCAGTCCTCGAATTTCACGCGGCCCGCAGCGGCATGGCGGGAACTTCAAAGCTGCTAATAAAGATAAACGCCTTCGACTATTTCCATCGGTCGACGGCGCGACACCATCTTGTCGGTGTGGCAGGCTTGCGACTAGACAGGCTGGGGATTGGGACGCAATGCCATGAGCGAGACGAGGGATCCGGACGACACGGCGAAGCGGCGCAAGGCGCCGGCGAGAGCCGCCAAGGGCGGCCGCGTCACCATGACCGACATCGCCAGGGCAGCCGGGTGCTCGCAGGCGACCGTCTCTTTCGTGCTCAACGATTCGCCCGGCATCCGGCTGTCGCAGCAGACGCGCGAGCGGGTGATCGACGCCGCGCGTGCGCTCGGCTACGCAGCACCCGCCTTCTCGGCGCTGCGCAAACCTGTTCCCGCCTTCGATGGACTTGACAGTGTCATCGGTTTCGCCGTCGACCAGCTGGCGACAAGCCCAGAAGCCGTTGTCGCCATCGAGGGCGCGCGCCAGGCGTCGTGGAACGCCGGCAATGTGTTGCTCGTGGCGCAGACCATGGGCGACGCCGTCATGGAGCCGCGCGCCGTTGCGGCGCTCACCAGGCGCGGCATCTCGGCGCTGATCTACATGACCATCTTCACCCGCGAGATCACGGCGCCGGACTTCCTCTACGGCCTCGACATCCCGGTCATCCTGCTCAACTGCTACACGGCCGATTATGCCTTCCCGGCCGTGGTGCCGTCCGAGATCGCCGGCGGCCAGAACTCGACCCGGCATCTGATCGGCCACGGCCACCGCCGCATCGCCACCATCACCGGCGAGCCGTGGATGCAGGCCGCGCAGGACCGGCTGAAAGGCTACCGCAGAGCGCTCGCCACCGCCGACATCCCGTTCGATCCCGAACTGGTGGTCGAGGGCGACTGGTCGGCGAGCGCCGGCTATGCCGCGACCGTTAAGCTTTTGGCGCTCAAGGAGCGCCCGACCGCCATCTTCTGCCAGAACGACCGCACAGCCATCGGCTGCTACGAAGCGCTGAAGGAGGCGGGCCTGCACATCCCGCAGGACGTCTCCGTCGTCGGCTATGACGACGAGGAGATCGCCCGCCACCTGTTCCCGCCGCTGACAACATCGATCCTGCCGCACATGGCGATGGGCCAATGGGCGATCGAACAGCTCGAAGTGCCGCCGCCTCCCGGCCGCGGCCGCTATCCAATCACCAAGCTGGAATGCCCGCTGGTGCAGCGGGATTCGGTGGCAGCTGTGGCTGGATAAAGCTGAACCAGCCCATCCCGATGCAAATCGGGATGGGTCTGTTTGGTGTTTGCGCCTCAGGGCAGGGTCAATCCGGGAACGTGCCGCGGTTAGAACCGCAAGACGACGAAGGAGCGCCTGCGATAGCAGCGCCGGCGCAACCGGCCATGCCGCCAGAACGTGCGGCAGTGCCGTCTCCAGACATGCCGCCTGTGGTGGCGACGATGGTGCCATCGCCGATGCGATATCTGCTCGACATCGCCCGGGCCTTCGTCGTCATCAAACGAATTGGCATCCTGCTTGTCGAGTTCATCGAGAATGCCGTTACCGATATTGGGAACCCCGGCCACGGCCTCGAGAGGCCGAACCGCGGTAGCAAGCGCCGCGGCCCCCGCAACGCCGAACAATGCTGTCAAGAATGATCGCCGATCCATCAAAACCTCCATCAGCAAGACAAGGCTAACATCACGAGCCTAACACAAAGCAGCTAGAGCGGGTGATACAAAAGGCCAGAGGCGAATCTTCGAGCCGGCCCAAACGGGTGACCGGACGGACGGCAGAGGTCGGAGCAAGGCCGCTACCGGGCGGCGCGCTTCCTTCGGCTCGGCGACCAAGCCATGCGGAATGCCGCCGATGAAAGCGCACAGCCTGAGCGGTTCCGCCTTTCCGCGAAACTCTGAACCGCTTGGCAAAGCTACCCCCTAAGAATGCCCGCCACCTTGCGGCAGTGGCTGGCTGAGAGACTGACGCCCCACGGCAGATGCGATGTTGCGGTACTCAGCGCCGCGCCAATATCCGGCAGAGCTCCTTCAGGTCCCGGTCGTAGGTGCCCTTTCCGCTGAGCACGCTGGCGCAGCGTTTTTTCATCTTGGCGATCTGGCCGGCCGACATGGCGCTGATGGCAACCNCCGCCGGTCGCGTCGGCACCGCCGGCGTGTTGGGATCCCTGGGGCTGGTGGGCGCGGTCGGTGCGCCTATGCCGACGCCGACCCCGGCCGTCACCCCATTGCCCACCCCGACACCGGCGCCGACCCCGACACCGCTGCCGACGGTTGCGCCGACGCCAACCCCGACGCCCGTGCCCACCGATGCGCCGACCCCGGCCGCAACGCCGCTGGTGCCGCCAACCGTAGCGCCGACACTGGCGGTGGTGCCGCTGGTGCCGCCGACCGTTGCGCCGACATTGGCGCCCTTGCTCCCGCCGACCGACACACCGACGCCAAGTCCGCCGCCACTGCCGCCGACCGAGACGCCCACCCCACCGCTGCCGCCGATGCCCACACTGAGCCCGCCCGCGCCAGCCGGAAAGCACAAAGCCACGGAAACCGCGCCGCCGGCCAAGACCTTTGTTAAACTTTTAAAGAAAGCCATAACGCCGCTCCCCGCGTTGGTTGCCTGGACGCAGGTTGAACAGCATCCGTTACCAATATGATTACGCGAGTGTAGCGTTTTTAGTTTCTGCGAGAATAGGTAGTATTGGAAATCGTTGTTATCGCTGCTTGCGACGATCGGAATACATATTTTGGAATTGGCAGAAAAAACCGAGGATTTGCGGTTAGACTCGGAATCTTAGAGAGGCAGGACGAGTGCTCGCATGCGGGAATTTACCGGGCGCATGCCTCAGGCCATCTTGCGAAGCCGCTTCCCTAGGCTGCGGTGGAGAATGGACCCTCGAGAATGGGCTCGTACTGGGGAAAGGGGACGATCCAAGAACCCGCGACGATCCACCGGTGTCGGGCGCGTTGAGCGTCACATCGTTCCCCTGCTCGCAGTCGACGGCGTCAGCGCTACCCTTGCGGAAATACCTTCGCCCCGTTTGGCGTTTCTGCCCTTTGGATCGGATGCCGATCGTCCGCTGGCGTTTCGATCTCTTCAACTTACGTCGAGTTTCGCAAATCCACTTTGCATCCTGGCTAACGTTCGAAGGGTTCGCCAAGCGAGGCGACACCGTTCAGCCTGAGCAAGCGGCGGTCCGCCGAGATGACACCGAGCACGACGATCGTAACGAGATAGGGAAGGCTGGAAAGCAGTTGCGATGGCAGGTCCAGACCGGTCGCCTGGGCGGCGAGGCTCATCAGCGAAACCGCGCCGAAGAGGCAGGCACCCAGGAAGATGCGGCCAGCGAGCCACGTACCAAAGACAACGAGTGCGATCGCGATCCAGCCACGTCCGGCAATCATACCGTCCGCCCAAAGGGGCGTGTACACCGCCGCCGCATAGGCGCCGGCAAAACCCGCCATCATGCCACCAAAAGCTATGGCCGCGACACGGATAGCGATGACCGGATAGCCGATGGCGTGGGCTGCCTTGGGATTCTCGCCGATTGCCCTCACGACAAGGCCGGCTCTCGTATAGGCAAACATCGCCCAGATCGCAAACGTCACGGCAAGGGAAAGCCATACGACGACGTCCTGGACAAACAGCCTGCCGACTACCGGGATTTCCGAGAGGCCGGGAAAGGCAAGTTTCGGGAGCCCCTTGACCGTCAAGCTCTCGTAGCTTTTGCCGAACAGCGCCGAAAGGCCCTGGCCGAGAATGCCGATTGCAAGGCCTGTCGCGACCTGGTTTGCCCGGAATCCGAGTGCCAGCACTGCAAAGACGAGGGACAGGACGGCGCTACCGAGGCCGGCGGCAACGAACCCCAGCAGGTGTCCACCGCCGTGGTAGACGACGATGAACGCGAGCACCGCGCCGAGGGCCATCAGGCCCTCTACGCCGAGGTTAAGAACGCCGGCGCGCTCGACCACCAACTCGCCGAGTGCGGCAAGGAGAAAGGGGGTTGCCGCTGCGAGCATGCCCGAAATAATGAACTCGACGGCGTTCATGGCTGGCTCAGGTGATGGGGGCGGCGCCACTCGATGCGGTAGCGCACGAAGGCCACAGCGCCGAGATAGGCGAGCAGCAAGCTGCCTTGGAAGACGCGGACGGCGGCGATCGGCAGGTTTGCCGACACCATCGCATTGTCGCCGCCGATATAGAGAACAGCCATAAAGAGCGCGGAAAAGATGATGCCGACTGGATGCAAGCCGCCGAGATAGGCGACAATGATGGCCGCATAACCGTAGCCGGTCGAGATCGAGCGCTGCAGCTGGCCGAGCGGACCCGCGACTTCCGCCGCGCCTGCCAGTCCCGCCGCCAAGCCACCGATCAGAAGCGATAGCCAAATCGCACGCCCTTCGCTGAAGCCGGCGTAACCGGCCGCGCGCGGGGCAAGGCCGCCGACCTTGAGCTTATACCCCATGAAGCTTCGCTGCATGAAAACCCAGGCCACCAGCGAGAGCGCAAGTGTGATGAGCAGCGAGACGTTGACGCGGGTACCGGCGATCAGGGTCGGCACCATCGCGTCGTTCTGAAACATGACGGATTGTGGGAAATTGAAGCCGGCCGGGTCCTTCCATGGGCCGAGCAGCAGGTAGTTGAGGACTTGCGCCGCAACGAGGCTCAGCATCAGGGAGACCAGGATCTCGTTCGCATTGAGCCTGACGCGCCAGAAGGCGGTGATAGATGCCCAAAGCGCACCGCCGAGGGCACCGAGAAGCAGCATCAGCGGCCAGATCCACTGCCCGGTCGCCTGCGGAAACCAGACGGGGATCGCCGAGGCGAAAATAGCGCCCAGGATAAACTGGCCCTCCGCGCCGATGTTGAACACTTTTGCGCGGAAACCGATCGCCAGCCCCTGAGCAATGAGGAGAAGAGGCCCCGCCTTCAGCAGCACCTCCGCGAACGATGCCCAGGAGAGGAACGGCTCGAGAAGCATCGCGTACAGGACGGCCGCCGGATCTCGGCCTATCAGCACATAAAGGCCCAGATTGAGGATGATCGCCATGCCAAGCGCGACAGCCGGGGCCAGCATGGCCGCGACGAGCGAGGCATGCTCCCGGCGGACGAGCGCGGGGAGGAACGGCGCGGCCCAAACGCTCATGCAGGAACCTTCTCTGGCGAGGCATGTGCTCCGATCATGTATCTGCCGATGTCTTCGGGGCGCGTGTCCCGCGTGACCAGAGGCGGACTCAGCATTCCATGATGGAGCACCTGGATGAAATCGCAGAGTTCGAAAAGTTCCTCGAGTTCCTCGGAAATTACGAGGATCGCCACGCCCAGGTTGCGCAACGCGATGAGCCGCCTTCTGATGGCGGATGCAGCGCCAATGTCTACACCCCAGGTCGGCTGCGCCACGAAAAGCAGTTTTGGCGACAGCATCATCTCGCGACCGACGATGAATTTCTGCAAGTTGCCGCCGGACAGCGAGCCCGCTTCGGCATCCGGGCCGGAGGCGCGGACGTCGTACCGACGGATGCATTCGCTGGTGAAAGCCGTCGCTCCGGCGCTGTTGATGAGGCCGCGCCTCACGAGATCGAAAGGATGGGCGGTAAGAACGGTGTTGAGCACGAGCGACATTTCAGGGACCGCGCCGCGTCCCAGCCGGTCTTCGGGCACGAAGGCGAAGCC
The DNA here is from genome assembly GCF_000502615.1 of Mesorhizobium sp. LNJC405B00. Lineage (NCBI taxonomy): Bacteria > Pseudomonadati > Pseudomonadota > Alphaproteobacteria > Hyphomicrobiales > Phyllobacteriaceae > Mesorhizobium > Mesorhizobium sp. LNJC405B00. The sequence continues at coordinate 484,362 of NZ_AYWC01000002.1, forward strand.
AAATCTCCTGCGCGCGGCCGCATCGAGTGCGCCTACGTCGCGGCCCATCATGTAAATCCGGTCGCGTTGTTCCTTCAGCAGCATCGCTTCGCCCGAGATAAGCGCGGCAAGTTCGCCTTGGCCATTGCCCGATATTCCGGCTATGCCAAGAATCTCGCCTGATCGTACCGTGAGGCTGATGCCGGAGAGCGGCGTGGCAAAGGGGTCGTCCGGCGTGTAGTCCATGTCGATTATTTCCAGCCGCTTCTCCCCCTCGGGCATGGCCAACGCGGGCATCACCTCGGGCATGTCGCGGCCGATCATCATCCGGGCGAGGTCGTGCGCATCATAGTCGCGCGGGTCGACGGTGCCGATAACGCGCCCTCCACGCAAGACCGTCGCCTGGTCACAGATCGTGCGAATTTCCTCCAGTTTGTGGGAGATGAACAGGATGGACACGCCGCGGTCGCGAAGGCGCCTGAGCGTGTCGAACAGCTTCTTCACCGCCTGCGGCGGCAAGACCGAGGTCGGCTCGTCGAGAATGAGCAGCTTCGGGTCCGTCATCAGGCAGCGGATGATCTCCACCCGCTGCCGTTCGCCGACCGAGAGCGCGTGCACATCGGCGAGAGGATCCACTTCAAGGCCAAAATCCTGGCCGAGGCTGCGGATGTGCGCCGCCAGCTCCGCCTTGCCGCCGGGGACGACGAGCTGGATGTTCTCGACGACAGTCAGCGTCTCGAACAGCGAGAAATGCTGAAAGACCATGCCGATGCCCCTGCGCCGTGCCTCAGCCGGCGAGGCAAGGCGCAGAGGCTCTCCGTTCCAGACGACGGTGCCTTCGTCCGGCTGTTCAACGCCATAGATGAGCTTCATCAGCGTCGATTTGCCCGCCCCATTCTCCCCGAGGATCGCATGGATCGATTGGGGCGCCACGTCCAGATCGATGGCTTGGTTGGCCCGGATCTGGCCGTAGCTCTTCGAGATGCCGCGGAGCGACAGAAGGGGCGGGGTCATGACTTACTTCGGCAGTGGTGTGGTGACACCCTTGACGTGCCAGTCCATCGCGACGATCTCGGGATCCGCTATCGTCGCACCGGCGGCGGCGGCTTCGCTGCCGTCGGCCTTGGTGATTGGACCTGTGAAGGGCGAGAAGCTGCCGTCGGCGATCTTCGTCGCCACTTCCTTGATCTTCGTCATCGTGTCGGCTGGGATATCTGAGTTCCAGTCCACGACCTCCACCACCTTTTCGGCGACGCCGAGGAAGGTGTTGGCGCCCTTGAAAGTTCCGGCGAGATGGGCATCCACGGAAGCCTTGAAGAAGGGCGACCAGTCCGTCGCGATGCAGCCGAGATATTTCTTCGGCGCATATTTCTTCATCGACGAATTGAGGTTGAACGCATAGACGCCAGCCTCCTCGCAGGCCGAGATCACGGAGGGTGTGTCCTGCGCGTTCGAGAAGATCACGTCGCAGTTCTGTGCCATCAGCGCCTTGGCGGCTTCCTGTTCCTTGGCCGGGTCGAACCAGGAGTTCACCCAGACGACCGATACCTCGATATCGGGATTTACAGTCTGTGCGCCGAGCGTGAATGCGTTGATCGAGGTGATCAGCTCCGGAATGGCGAAGGCCGAGACGGAGCCGAGCTTGCCGGTCTTGGAAAGAGCCGCGGCGGCTATGCCGAGCAGGTAAGTGCCCTGGAAATACTTCGCCGCGAAGGGCGAGAAATTCGGCGCGGTCTGGAAGCCGGAGGCATGCAGCACGGTGACCGCAGGATCGCGGCGGGCGATCTGTAGTGCACCATTCTGGTAGCCGAATGAGCCGGCGATCAGGAACTTGTTACCGTCGGCGACGGTCTTGTTCATGATCCGGTCGGCGTCCGGCCCTTCGGCGATGTTCTCGATGACGGTGATCTTCACCTTGTCGCCGTACGCGGCCTTGACCGGCTCGAGGCCGGCGGCGAGCGCATGGCCCCAGCCGACATCGCCGACCGGCGACGGGAGCACGAGCGTGATACCGAGCGGCTCGTCGGCCGCAAAGGCGGGACGGCTGCCAAGCGCGCCGGCAAGCCCTGTCGCGGCAAGGCCCTTCATCAGAGTTCTGCGGGTCAGATAGTTCAGCATGTCAGTTCCCCTGTCTTAAGTTGTTAGAATTCCACCGCGGCAAAAGCGGTTTCCGCGTCCGCAGCAAGCCGGGCCTCGTTCAGCCCGGTAAACGCACCCTTCTCCCAGACGATGCGGCCGTTGATCATGGTCATGTCGGTGGGCATGCCGATGCCGACCTTGGCGATCAGGCTCAATGGATCGTGGCGCGTGCCGACATAATCCATGCGGCGCGTGTCGATCGCGAAGAGGTCGGCGGCCATGCCGGGCGACAGTCGGCCGATGTCATTGCGGCCCAGAAGCGCGGCCCCGCCCGTTGTCGCATAGCCGAGGAAATCGACCGGCGCAGGCACGGGATGAGCGCGCGTCGAGGCCGCCAGGCATTGCAGCATGTAGGCGGAATGGATGCAGTGCATGAGGTTGGAATTGTCGTTCGAGGCAGCACCGTCGCAGCCGAGACCGACGCGCAGGCCAAAGGCGGACATGGCGGGAATATCAGTCACCTCCGCGCCCACCAGATAGACCGGCTCAGGGCAATGCGAGACACCGGTGCCGCTCGCCGCCATCAGCCGCAGTTCGTCATGCGTCAGCTCCCAGCAATGGGCATAGAAAGTGTCTCGGCCGGCAAATCCGAGGTCCTCGAGATAGTCCACCGTACGCATGCCATGGCGGGCCCCGATGATCGGGCTTTCGCCCTCGCCGACATGGGTGTGCATCCGCACCCCGCGATCACGCGCCAGCGAAACCGATTCCACGAAGGTCTCGCGGTAGCAGTTGACCGGCTGGCAGGGAGCGACCACGACCTGACGCATGCTGAAGGGACTGGTGTCGTGATAAGTGTCGATGAGGCGTGCGCAGTCGGCAATGAATTCGTCCGTGGTCTCCAGCATCTCGTCTGGAATGGTCGAGCCTTCCGATTTTGGCAGCGTGTTGCCGCCGCGGCCGGCATGGAAACGCATGCCGAGAAGATCGGCCGCTTCGAACTGCCGGTCGATGAGCCGTTTTCCGGCATGGCGCGGAAAATTGTACTGGTGGTCGAAGGCCGTCGTGCAACCGTGCTTTATCATCTCTGCCATCGCCGTGATCGAGGCGTGGTAGAAACAATCCTCGTTGAGCCGGGAGAAGATCGGATAGATCCGGTCGAGCCATTCGATGACCGACAGCTTCGTCCAGTCGAGTTCGGCACGGTTGCGCACAAAGCACTGAAAGAAGTGATGGTGCGTGTTGACGAGGCCGGGATAGACGAACCAGCCGTCGGCGTCCTGCACGATAGTACCGGCCGGCAACTCGCTTCTGTGCAGGCCTTGCCCGATTGCCTCGATCTGCGGGCCATTCGTCAGCACATCGACATTGCGCCGGACGCTCGGACCCCTGCCCTCGTCGGTGATGACCGCTGCGCAATTCTTCAGGAGATAGCCGGTCACCTCACGCCTCGTCCAGCATGGGTCGCGGTTCGGGCTTCAAATCGTGCAGCCGGTGGATACCGGGCATTTCGATGAAATTGTCGAGGCTGCGGAGCGCTCGCGACCAGAGCCGGATCGTGGGATACGGATCGAGGGAAACGCCGCCGTCGGGCGCGAGCGCGACATAGGGAAAGCAAGCAATGTCGGCAATCGTCGGCCGGTCGGAAGCGAGAAACCGGTCGCCACGCATTTTTTGTTCGAAGAGGCCGGCTTCCAGCTCACGTAGTGCCGCTATGCCATTGGCCTGAAGCGCACCGATGTCACCGGGGCGCAGCAGCATCTCATGCAGGCGCGCGCCGCCGAGGTTGGCGGTCAGCCTGTGCGAGAAGGAAAGCCATTGCTGGATGCGCGCCGTCTCCTCGGGGGCGCCGCTGCCGAGCCAGGCCGGTGCTGCCTTCGCGGCGAGATAGCCAAGCATGGCGGAAGACTCGGTCAGGATCAGGTCGCCGTCTTCAAGGATCGGGATGGAGCCTCCCGGATTAAGCGCCATAAGCTCGGGGCCACGATGCTCGGCGCCGGGATGGAAGTCGACCGGGCGGACTTCGAGCTTCACACCTGACAGCGTCGCCATCAGGCGCACCTTGTAGCAACTTGGGGAGAGGATGTAATCGTAAAGCTTCATTGTGCCACCAATTGCGCGCCGTAGGTATAATTGTGGCGCTTCAGCCAGCGGCGATAGGCGACCGAGGTCAGGTCGGCGCGCGTCGGGATTTCCATGCCGGGATCGAGCGGCAAAAGACGCGGGATCTGGTTTTCGAGGATCGAGCGGTCCTGCAGGAAAATCGTCTGCTGGAAATGGATGAGGTCGGTCTGTGGCGTCTCGTCATCGAAAAGCGCCATCCACGGCCAGACGTCGCAGAGATCCTCGGCAAGCGGTTGGACGAATAGCGCAATGACATCCCATTCGCCCGGGCGCGGCGGGCAGGTCTTGTAGAGGACTGAGCAGGTCGGAGCCGGCACGCGGTACATGTATTCCGTCGTGATACCTCCGCTCGCGGATTTCGCCGCCTGCGGCTGGTAGAACTTCACCTGGGTCGCCCAGACCTCGTCCTCTTCCTCGCGGATCTCGACCTTGTAGTTTTCGACCTCGGTATGCGGCTCCGAGCCGAGGATGTCGGTATGGACGAAGGGGAAGTGCGCGATGTCGAGGAAGTTCTCGACGGCGCGGAGCGGCGAGCAGCGCACCCGCACCACGCCGACATCGACGAAGCGGCGCCCGGGCTGGTCTGCCTCGAGAATCGGAAAGACCGGTTTCTTCGGTTCGCCGAGCGACGACCAGATATGGCCATAGCGCACCGAAACCGGCAGCACGCGCCCGTTTTCGCCTGTCACTTTCGCCGCGCCATTGGCGTCGAGCGCAACCTTGATCGGCTCGTCCATCAGGGTGGTCTCGCGCCCATAGTGGTCGAGCCGGCTGAAAAGCCCGACCGGATACCATTCGTCGCGCATCGCATCGTCGATCATGGCACAGCCCCTTTCGCCTCGATCCCTTCGGCCATGCGCCGAAGGCTCTCGGCGGCTCGCGAGGCGGCGATGCGCTCGGACGCATCGCAATCGGCTGGAACAAGGACGTGGATCAGCGTCTCGCCGGCTTCCTGCGGGATAGGCAGCAGGCGAATTGCCGGCGCGCCGGGTGCCTGCCAGACGTATCCTTCAACGGTGGCCTTCGTACCGGCAGCGACCGAGAGCGCCGAATGTCCGGCACGGGCCGTCAATGAACGGAGCGGCACGTAACCCTCAAAAAGGGGTGGCTTGCCATCAGGCTCTCCATCAGCGACCCAGATGATCCCGCCGGCCTCTTCGACCAACCGGGTCGCAACGCGAATCGTCTCCGGCGGCGTGAGGCTGGGATGGGCAGGAATGCGCAGGCACTGACCGGCCTGCGAATAGGTCCAGCCGTGATAGATGCAGGAGAGCGCCTCGCCGCGCACGAAGCCATGGGAGAGGCGCATGCCGCGATGCGGACAGCGATCCGCCGATGCCGCCAAGCGCCCCGATTGGCTTCGCCAGAGGGCAATGGGACCGGCGGGCGTCCGCGCCGGCATTACCTGTCCTGTTGGCAGATCCTGGGTAAGGGCGACCGGCACCCAGGTGTCCGTCTTGTCGGACAGCATGACCTTACTTTCCGTACTGATACTACTGTTTCCCGACCAGAGAGATGCCGGCGCAAGGAGTTGGCGAACCGCTCGATGCGGCTGACGTATGCATAATAATTTCGCAATTGCAATATTGGTTAAATTAAGTGCAAACCGAGGTAACCACACGCAAAGCTATATGTTTTTTTTGCTCGACAGGCGCGCGGTCGATCGTCTCGACCCAGACCTCAATGGGCCCAAGCGAACATCCCATCTCCATCATGTCGATCAGCTCCGCCGCACCGGCAATATCGAGTTCGATGCGATCGGTGCTTGCATGAGCGATGTGGTGCGCGAGACCGAGCTTGGCCGCATGGCGCATGATCCAGGGCACGAAGGACGCGGGTTCGAGGTGGCCGCGAATGGTCATCCGCTCATGCAAGCGGTGTTGACTTTGCTTCATCACGGACGGAACGCGCACCTTGGTGTCATGGTCGGCAGCATAGCGTCTGACTGAACGGGCGGAAGTGGTAATCGACGCGCCAATAACACGAATATCGACTGATCGCCCGTGCCTAGACCCGGGCACTCATGCATGTCGCCCAGAAGTGCCGCGGTTCTGGGACAACGACATCCATTAAAACAAAGACTTCAAGCGGGTCGCATGGATCCGTTCAGCGTGACGCGCTTAAGGGTTATCTGAGCTATTGTAATACATGGGTAGATTGGCGCACCCGACAGGAGACGCCGCAAAGTCCCTAAAGCGCTTGAAAAGCAAAGGTTTTCTAAGCAGCCGCGTAGCGCCTGTGTACCACCGCTGCGGGGTCTGAGGAAGGGTCAGGCCCCAATAGCCGCCACAAGCTTTGCAGCCACTGTGTCGAGGCCTTCCGACCATTGTGCAGCCACACGGTCGGCGAGGATGGGTGAATACTGGTAGATGTCTTGGGACGTAACCCCGGCCCAGACCGGAAGGATGACCTTCTGCCGCTCGACCAGTTCACGCGTAAAGATCGACTGGTACTCCGTCTTTGCCCATCCGCCGTTAGCGAGGAAGTTGGGGGTCAAGATGAAGATGCATTTCCTGCATTCCTGTAGCCCCTTCTCGATGCTTTCCCTGAGGCTATATTCGTCGTACCATACGGGGCACATGCGGCTGCTCAACGCCAACGCCAGTTTCTTCGCGATCTCCTCTTTGTCGCGGCTGTCGTGCGAAATGAATGCCAGAGGCTTCTCCGTGCGGTTGCGAGTTTCCATATATTCGACACTCCGAAACTCAACGAAATTGCCCCGCGAGGCGGCCTCTTGCCTGACTTGCTGCTTTAGGCTCTCGGGCACCGGGACCTCAGAGTAAAGGTAAACGCGCCCAGTGAAACGAAGGTCTTCTGAGGAGGCCACTTCATCTAGGCCATGTAGGTTGGTGCTGACAGAGTGGCTGCTAGCCCAATCGAACAGCTCTGGCACGAAATTCAGGCACAGCAATTCCGGAAATTCGACACCGTTGTGGGCGGGGATGTAGAACGACACATAGCGGGCGTTAGCCTCGAAATTGAAGTGAATTCGCCCGATGAATGTCACCAGATGGGTGCCGTTCGGGCCTTCGATAGGGAACTCACCCTCAAGTGTCAGGGTGACGGCATCTTTGACAAAATACTCTTTCAGGGTGGCCATCGTCTTCCCGCCGAACAGTTGAGCAGACAAAGGCTAGCTTACCGGGTCCCTAGGTGCCACCACTCCGCCTCAAGGTCCTTGGGGATAGCGATGAAAATTCTGGGTCGAAAATCTTAGAGGTGTGCTTGCGAGAGGGTCGTTCCGACCTCCCCCCCGTGGGGTGCCGATGGGACCCTATCAAAGTCTTCATCGGTCCCTCCTCATTCTTAGCGCAGGTCTGCTATGGTCAGCCCAAGACCGGGGGGTGCTATGGCTACGTTCTACTCAACATTCGGCGGGCAGCTGTCTCAGGCGGAACTCGACTTTGTCGATGTCGATACTGCGTTCGACAATCCCCTTTATCTGGACCCATACGCCATACAAATTCGGAATGATGAGTGGTCAGCAACGTGTGGCGACCACATCCGATCATTCTTTGCGGAAGTCCTTGAGGCCCTTCGTGACGACAACCCAGCGCGAGCCGGACATTTGCTCGGCAATCTGCACGAGCCGAACGAAACATGCTTTGGCCAGTCGGTAGGGGAACCCGCAGGGCGGGGCGTGGGACACGGGAAGGCTCTCGACCTCGTAGAAGCCCTTCGCCACAGCCGAGCCTTCGGCACCGGGGTCCTCGCCGATATCTCCGAAGCCGAGCTGTTTATTCGCGGGGTCGGGCCAGACACGATTTCGGACCTCACCACCAACATCCTACGCGGGCTTCTGGCGGACTACACAAAGGACCAGTGCGACCTCCTAGGAATACCCACGAGAACGCTGCCCTTGGACCCTTGTTGGTCCGCCGAGCGACAGGACTGGGTGTCGAGGTTCTACGAACTGCCGATCTCCAACGGGAAGCCTATCCTCCTCGTGCCGAAATTCTCCGTGCGAAGAACCCTGTCACTAAACAGCCAGGAGTTCTGGAACCACTACATGATCGAGTTCCTTCGGCAGGAATACCTCGACGCCCGCAGCAGCCTAGTCCGGACCTTTCGAGATGGCGTCCGCTACGTCACCAAGAAATCCGTCAAGGAGCGCCACCCCCTAATCAAGGACGATCTGGCCACCTTCGTTCAACGGCACCCAGAGGTCCTCGAAGAGTACAAGAGGATCAAGGGGGCTCAAGGCCCGCTAGACAACGACGACCTCGACGCGAACTTCGATGAGACCGTGTTCGCTAGGGTGCTCATAGACAGGCTGGCCGGCATCGCCACCGGCAACAACACCGCCAGCGAGTACCATCGTGTGGCCATGGGCATCACCACGTTCCTGTTCTTCCCAAGCCTCATCAAACCCATCAAAGAGCAGGAGATACACGAGGGGCGTAAGCGCATGGACATCAAGTTCACCAACGCTGCGCAGATAGGGTTCTTCTTCAGGATGCTTCAAGCGCCTCAGACGCGCTCGATCAGCGTGCCCGTTGAATGCAAGAACTACAGCAATGACGTTGAGAACCCTGAGCTTGACCAACTTACGGGACGATTCGGCCTTCAGCGCGGCTTCTTCGGCATGATGCTTTGCCGACGCCTTGACGAGCGGCCTCGCGTAGTCGCGGCGTGTCGAGACGCTGCGGGAGACGGCAGGGGCTACATGCTTGTGCTAGAAGACGCTGACCTCGTGCAAATGTTGGAAATGGTCGAGCGACACCGCCGTCCAGACATCGACACCTTCCTTCAGCGGAGGTTTGACGAGATCACCCATTGATCGGTGACGAAGACCCAGAGGCGCTCTCCCTACGCGGGAGTGCCCAGCCAACACGTTACTCCTTAAGGAGGACCCAGTAGCATCTTCTGATGCGCAGCTAGACGATTTCCGTTGAATTCCCACGTCTTGAATGCAACGGCTCTTTGCCGAGTGCGCGTCTTGCTAAGGTGCTTTCGAATGTTGGCCGAGGGGGGCAAACTAATTGACATGAATGGCGGGGCGTTTCTTCAGTGCGTGGCAAAAATTGTTGGAACCGAAACTGCCGAGCGATATGCCATGCGCTTTGGTGACCTCGATAAGCCTTACACGGAAACAATACTCGGGTATGAGGCATTGGCATTCTATGTGTATTCGACAGGTGTCGCTTGGCATGATCATATAAACGGTGCTCTCTGGAAGGAAAATGCGAACCCGGAAATCTTGCAGTTCATGGGCGTTTTGAACCACGCTCTCGGCAAGCTGCCCCTTATGTCCTTAATGGGGGTCTGGTATACAGAGGCTACCACGCCCTTGACGTTGACGCTTTTGCGGCCAGATATAACGTTGGTCAGGTGATAAGATTTCCCGGCTTCACAAGCGCTGCCGTTAAGGAAAATGAAGCCTACTTCGGTAATGTTCTGTTTACCATTAGGGCGCTTACTGCACATCGGATATGGTTCCTCGCGGCAGAGTACGATGAGAACGAAGTGCTGATGCCCGCCGGGCAATCCTTTCAAATAGTCGAGGTCGCCGCGTCAAAGGGCAAAGCAGCGATATTTTTGGACGAACTGCCATGATTACATCTGGACGGAAAATCAAAGCGCAGTCTGAGCTGTTGACGCTAGAGCGCGTCAAAGGTCCCGGATCGAAGAACGACAAACCAGTTCGGTCGCTCTCCGAGAGAGAGAAGGCGGCTGGCCGTAGATATTTGGGCACTGACGTACTCGCCGAACCAGTGTCGCGACTTCAAAAGAGGATGCAATCTTCGCGCGGATAGGCGGGCCGATCTGCGCTTCAGCTCCTCAGCTACTCAGCTCCTAAAACTGGTATTCACAAATTGCCTAACCCTCGTTAGACTGTTTGGGAATAGCTCAGGAGCGAACCCATGTCTGATACCGTCACCACTCCCCTCTTCGTTTCCTATTTGCGCGTCTCAACGGCCCGCCAAGGCGCGTCAGGCCTCGGCCTTGAGGCCCAGCGCGAAGCCGTCGCGGCCTACATCCGAAGCCGCGCAGGGGCCGCCGCTGGGCCGCTGAGGGAATATGTCGAGGTCGAGAGCGGCAAGGCCAACGACCGGCCCCAGCTTCAAGCGGCCCTGCGCCACGCCAAACATGCTCAGGCCACGCTCATCATAGCCAAGCTCGACAGGCTCAGCCGCAACGCCGCCTTCCTGCTCACCCTCAGGGACAGCGGGGCGCGGTTCGTGGCCGCCGATATGCCAGATGCCTGCGACCTTACTATCGGGGTCTTGGCGTTGGTGGCGGAGCATGAGCGGAAGATGATCCAGAGCCGCACAAAGGCGGCCTTAGCGGTGAAGCGAGACGCGTTGGCCCGTGAAGCAGCCTCGTTGGTAGCGCAGGGCCAGGAACCCGTGAGGCGGCTTGAAGACGGCACGGTGCGGCCTCTGCGCCTCGGCAACCCTAACGGCGCTGACTGCCTGCGTGGTCTCGGGAATGGGGTGGCGGTGGCGAGTGTGAAGCTAGGCGCTCAGGATCGGGCCGAAGAGTTCCGCGACGTGCTCTGCGATGTCGATCCAGCTGGCGCACTGTCGGCAAGGGGGCTGGCCGGCGCTCTCAACCTGCGGGGTTTTCGGTCGCCTCGCGGCGGGCGCTGGACGGCGCAAAGCGTCATCAGGCTAAGGGCGAGATTGGCCACATAACACTTGAAAATGCCCCATCAACAAATTCAATGGGTTAGAGTTAGCCTTCCCTAATGAAGAAGGAGCGCCCCCAGCCCTCCGTATGGGAGACAGTTTAGAATGGATGATCGGAATTTGAAGCGCGAGGCCCGACCGCACGAGCTTAGGCGCAATGCCGCATGGGCAGCCATGCTTAAAGCGGCTGCACGGCAACATTCAGTTCACCCCATAACAGCGAAACGCATCAAGAATGATACGTGCGCGAAGCTGTACGGTGATAGCGCGAGGGTACTCGCCTCAACCCATGGTGTGAAAATGAAGCACATAATGGCCTTGCGCGACATGCTTGGGACCTTGTTTGGTGTGTCGGAAAGCATCGGCAGTCAGCCAGAAGAACTTTTCCAGCGCTTCGAGGACTACAACCTTGCCGACAAACGAACTCGCAACGCTCACCGGGACGAGGCGAGGAAGGCGAGGGAGGCAAGTAAGGCGGAGGAGGAAATGCATCCCTACGTCGGCTTCGCGCAAATCATAAAGAACTCAAAGGTTTAAAGTTAGGCAGCGTATAGAGAAGGCCCCCCCCATCGACCCATATCTAATTCCTCATCTCCTTTCTCTTTGAGCCGGCTCAAGGCAGTCCGACAGATGTCCATAGGTCTGGCCCCTAAAAGTCACCTCTTCGCCCTCAGACTGCCCACCTCTAAGCAACCCGCTGAGGAAGCAGACCATACCCCTTCGCCGCCACCACGCCACCGCTGAGCCAACCCCTTGGGCCGACCAGTCACCCGCCACCCGGCTAGTCCCTAACCCTGCCCTGCCACCAAGTCTCCGGGGGTGAGGGAGGAGAAGGGGACAGACCTATAAGACCACCCCCGCCCAGCCCTAAGCCCTTTGAAGCAGGCAGGGGGCAGAAGGCAGACCACATCATTGCCCCCTCTTCGGGCAGCCTCATGACCGGATAGGCCCAGAGCCCCGCTTGAGAGATATCATCCGTTGCTCTCTGCCCGGTGGCTCACCCTCAGGGTTGCCCTACCCACTCTTCAGCCGCCCTCAAGGTCACCCGCCCGGCCCGGGCCACAGCCACCCACCATCACCCGAGACACGCGCATTGCAGTCCCCCCGAGAGGCCAGCCGCCTCGCTCGGAAGGGCAGCCCTATGCGCCTCACCAGATGCCGAACCCCGGCTAACCCTGGCCCGCCAAATGGGCCACCAACCACAAGGTCGAACCCTAATGCGTCCATACCCAGCCACCACCCCCGAAGCCATCAAAGGCCTCGTCGCCTACCACGATCAAGCCGTCAGGCACCTAGTAGACCCTGGAGCCCCCGAGGCGGACCCCAAGCGCCTCCTCGAAGGCCTGCCGCAAGGTTCTATCTCAACCGCTCACCTTACCACCATCGGAAGCAGGACCGTCATCGCTGTCACCATCACGGACCGCAACGAGCGCTTTATGGAACCCGAAGCGTTCGCCGCTCTCCGGGTTGTAACCCTATTCGAGGGCGGGGCAGCCATTATCGACAAGAACAAGAAGGACGGTGATGAGAGGAGGGACTATCTGAAGGTCTTTCGGATCACCTTCATGCGGCTTCTAGCGGATGCGCAGCGGGCTGAGACGGTCGAGCAAATTGGCGATCACCATTCCCTCATGGCAGCCAACCTCTCCGTTGTCGCAGGCCAGCAAGTGAACCTTAAGGGCCGCCGCGAAGCCTTGGCGAAAGCGTTGGATGCCCACGAAAAGAACGCTGCCAAATGGGGTCTATCTAAGCAGCTTCCCCGTGAGGCGTACCAAGCGCTGGTTCGCGGGAGCTTCCGGCTCTTCGACATCAAGCACGGCCATTCGTTCCTGAGGCCCCTGCGCTAAGCGGGATAGGCCCATCCTGATGTCTCCTTAAGGGACAGGGGCGGGGGAGAGGAAGTTAGAAGGGGTTCGGCTCCTCTCTCTCGTCTCACTCTTTGGCGGCCTTGCGCTGCCTTACCGCACGGCTCCCGCGCCGAGACCATTTAGGCAAGGCCCGAACTGCCTGAGGGGCCATGATGCTCCCCATAGCGTCGGCGAGCGCCTTGAGCCCCAAGCCGCCTCCATACCCTCGCCCGACACCGCCCCCGCCGACATGGCCCGTAAGGGCGTCATGGGTCTCCTCAAGCACCCCAGCGTCCCGCGCCATCCGTTTGAAGCTGTGGCGGAACGAATGGAACACGAGGTTGCTATCTGTCACCCCGGCTTCAATGCGGAGGAAGCGGCCAAACCACTTGGACCATGCTGTCGATCTGTAGAATGGGTCTGCGGACTTGATGTCTGGCCAGAGGCTGGCCTCGTCGCCCCCCTTAGGCTTCCCATCAAGCAAGCTTTGCCGGTAGCTCAGAAGCCCCAGCCTTTCCAACTCGGGGTGAACCGGGACGTAGCGCCTAGAGCTAGCCGTCTTGATCGCCCTGCCGCCCTCGGTGCCGATGTCGAATAGCCAGATGCCTGTCTCAGCGTCCTGCCTGAGGTCCTTGATGCGAAGCTGAGCGATCTCGTTAAGCCGGGCCCCTGAGAGGAGGGCGATGAGGGGAAACCAGTAAGCAGCATCACCACCGCCACCCTCAGGCCGCTTCCCTGCCGCGTAGACCCCTGTCCCGAATATGGCCTTAAGGTTCCCCTCAGCGAACGGTGCCCGCCTGCCATCCTCTCCTCGCCGGTCTACTGTGAGGGCGAGGCCCTTAAAGGGATTGGTGAAGCCCGGCACCGCATCGACCAACCCCTCCTTCTCCGCCGCGCTTATGATCGCTGAGAGCAGGTTGAGATACTTGTTCACGCTGGCTGCATGCACAGGCTCATGCGCCCTAAGGTCCCCGGCAAGCAACTCCCTAAGTGGCAAGGCCCTCTGCTTGTCCGTCATCCTCGTAGGCATCTTGGCGAGCGCATTGCGGAAGTCTCGGGCCTTCTCCTTCCCGATATCCCCTAGCCTAAGGTCGCCATGCCACTGGGTGAAGTAGCGCACCGCCCGCTCTGCCTCACGCAGGGTATGGGGTGAGGACTGCTTTCCTCCCCTCGCTGGGCTGCCCTTCTGCCACAGGTCATAAGCCTCCGACAGGAGCGGCCCCTTGCCGGCGCTAGGCTGTGGCGTAGGGATGTCATCGCCTGCCTGCCTTCTCCCCATCATCTCATAGGCCTTTACGTGCCCCTTGAGCACCGCAAGGCCAGCATCACGGTAGAAGGGGGAGGAGGGGTCTATCGGAAGCTGACGTGCCTTCAGGTAGGTGTGAAGCTCTCCCCTGACGATCTCGGGGTTACGTCGCGCCAGTGCTTCGCGATACTCCCGTAGGAGGTCGGCGATGTGCTCCCCGAGGGCTTCAAGGTGCCCCTCTGCCATCCCCTTCTTGCCGAAGCGGGGGTCTGTGAGGTCAGGCCAAGCGGCCCTCTCCTCAGGGGTCTGCTCGTGCCGCCTAGGGTCGCCCTCTTCGCGCTCCTCTTCGTCGGCCTCAAGCAAGGCGGTGATGGTGTCCGCCTCAATCTGTTCGGGTGATGGGGTGCCGGGGTGGCCTGCCCCTTCGTCCAGCGCCCCGCCGTTCATGAGACGCAACGCTAAGGCGAGGAGGTCAGTGACCCGCACCGCCTCTCTCAGGTCGAGCCGCTTGGCCAGCTTGTGGTCTGCCGTCTTTAGGGAAACGGTAAGCTCCCGCTTGAAGAGGCCGGTGGCGGGATTGACCAACTCACCTAGCCGCGAGCGGAGATGTGGGGGCACAGGCTTGGCGGCAAGCTCTAGGGGGAGCCGCTTGCGAAACTCGTAGATGCCTGAAGACCGCCGCTGCATGTAGCTCAAAGCCGCCATGATGAACCGCCCAAGTGGGACCCCTTTGTGTACAAGGCGGCTTTGTCTAAGGTCCTGAAACCTTATACCTTTTGGCTTTTCAATGCGCTAGGGAGAAACTGGCGCACCCGACAGGATTCGAACCTGTGACCTCTGCCTTCGGAGGAAATTTTTGGGGCTTTCCTCAACGTTTCTCTTTGTACGCCGCAGCACTCTATCCACTTGATTCAACGCATTTATTTTGACCTTCGCGCCGAATTGGGTAGGCTGCGACAGGTCGAGATTTTCTCCCGCCTGCTTCCGTGGTGCTTCCGCGGAAGCAGGCGAGAGGTGCAGGAAGGGCACTCCATGGCCAGACTGATAAAGCGCGTTGTCGATGCCGCGGAAGTACGCGATGCGGACTATTTCATATGGGATGACGAGTTGCCGGGGTTCGGACTACGCATGTTTCGGTCTGGCAAACGAAGCTACCTCGTCCAGTACCGCGCCGCCGGCCGTACCCGCCGCTATACGATTGGGCTTCACGGCGTGTGGACACCCGAAACCGCTCGCCGTGAAGCGCGCATACTCCTCGGAAGAATCGCCCAAGGCGAAAACCCGTCTGAGGAACGGCGCCTCGATCACCAGGCGATTACAGTCAAGGAACTTTGTGAGCAATATCTTGAAGATGCTGACAAGGGCTTGATTCTGGGCAAGGGCCGTAGACCGAAAAAGGTTTCGACGTTGACGATCGACAAGAGCCGGATCCGCCGTCACATCATCCCACTTCTGGGCACCCGTCGCGTTAAGGACATCGCTTCAACCGACGTCAATCGCTTCGTCCGGGACGTCACGGCGGGACGGACCAAGGCCAATGTGAAGACGAAGGCACGAGGTCGCGCGATTGTTCGTGGGGGGCCCGGAACAGCCGCTCGTGCGGTAGGTTTGCTCGGTGGCATTTTCACCTACGCGATAGAGCAGGGGATCATCGAGAAAAATCCAGCTCACGGCGTGCGGAAGCAAGCTGATCGCGCCAAGGATCGCCGTCTGACAGAGCAGGAGTATCGAGAACTCGGGGCGATTCTACGGAAGGCACGGGAGAATGACGCTTTGGGAACCCCTCTCGCCGTCATCCGGTTCCTTGCTCTAACGGGCTGCCGGCGGAGCGAGATAGTGAGCCTGAAGTGGACCGAGGTCGATGTTGAAAACAGCTGTCTTCGCTTCGAGGATAGCAAGGAAGGCGCCTCAGTAAGGCCAGTCGGGCTGCCGATTCTGGACATGACGGACGATCTAAGCATGGATGACCAGGACACCTTCGTCTTTCCGGGCACGGTCGAGGGCAAGCCGCTGGTTGGCTTCCCTAAATATTGGAAAAAGATTCTCAAGGGGACGACACTTGAGGACATAACGCCCCACGTGCTCCGCCACAGTTTCGCTAGCCTCGCCAACGATCTCGGTTTCACAGAAGCTACCGTTGCGGCTCTACTCGGTCATTCGCGTGGCACGGTGACCAGCAGGTACATCCATACCGTTGATACCGCGCTGATCATGGCGGCTGACACGATCGCGGGGTACATTGATGGACTTCTGGACGGAATGCGCTTCACGCGAACATCGTACGCCCTCGACCGAGGGGCAAGAATGATCGCCCTCTCGCGTCTGTTTTCTGAGGCCGTGGTTGACGAGGACGCCGAAGCGCTTGCTGCGTAACCAGGTGTCGTCTTCGCCAGGTAGCAATCCAGTTTACGTTGTCGATCGAGAAGTACTGAGCTTCAAAAGAGCGTGTGCCCGCCGACCCGCTCCGTGCCTGGTCAGGAGTTCCAGTCTCTGAACGGACCATCTTGCCCATCGCCCTGTCCCCGACGGGACAATGCGTCCGTTGCCGCGGGGAGTCTACAGCAGCCGTATGCTTGGCCTTGCACGCGCCTCAGGAGGCTTCTGGACTTGCTTATGCAGTTCAACAAGCGCCTAATATATTGGCCAAAGGGGGGATGCGCGTCATGATCAAAGAGATCATCGCAGCTTTACTAGAGACAGACTGGAGTAGGGCCTTTTTTCGGGGTGCATTTCAAATCCTGACGGTTCTCGTCATCTTGGCGATAGCGCTCCTTGTAATAGTGGGGGGTATTCGCGCCTACTCTGGTGCACCAATAGAATTCTGGGTTCTGAAGATAGGCGGTGCAACTACGAAAACACCGGACATACATAAGGTTGCGTTTGTGTCCAGAGCTGTCGTATTTCTTTGGGAGACCGACGATGCGTGCGTCGATGACATGAAAGCTGCAATCGGCGATGTAACGGGTACCAGGCCTCTACAAAACGGCACTCTCGTGTGGGCAGATACCGCAAATGGACGCCTTTTGGCAGGTTGCGCCGGCCAAGATTGGGCCGGCCATACCTTTGGTGAGGTCTTCGCATTCGGCAATGACAACAAAGAGATCAACCAAGCAGTAGACAAGGTGATGGGAGTGATGCCTCGGATGGCAAATCCGTGAGACTGCTGGTTGTTGCAGTCGTTCTTCCGCGATTGAGGACCGGCGGCCATTTGAGAGGCAACTTTGAGAAAGACGGCTAGCGAGCCGTCCGGCAGCGCCCGGTGAAGGGATTTTACGGCGGCTCAAAGCCCTGCCCCCGCGCCATATGGCTATCTTCAGCCTGGGATTAGTTTGATCTGCTTGCCGGTGTACTCGCGCCAAAGGCCGAGCCGCTTGATCCGGTATTCTACCAGTTCGGAGGACGTTCCGAACTTCCTGGCTATTTGGGCGGACGACAGGTTCTGGGACACGGCTTCGACGATCGCGGCTTTTGGCAGCAGGGATGCGGAGGCGAGATAGTAAGCATCGTGCTCTTCGGTCGCGTCGTAGGTTCGGCCAAAGGCCTCAGCCACTCTGCTAATCTTGGTCAGCTTGTGCCCCAGCAGGATGTGCCAATACTCTTCGAGCACGGTGACACGCTGGCGCTCCAATGTGTGGCTATCGTTCAGAAGAACGGCCCACCGGTCATTCGCTAAATCCAGCGGCACGCTCATCGCTGACCATTCGCCGCTAGCACTACCCCGCAGTTGCTTGACGCTTCGCGCGTCGATGCAATTATTCTTGGACAGCGGGACGATGGCGATATCCTCAACCTCAAGGCGAAGGCTATCGAGGGGCGCATCTTTGTCCAAGCCGAGGTCCACGCGGAACCGCTCTGCAGTCTCCTCGAGTTCCTCCTTCGAGAGCGCTACGGCCTCGTGGGTCGCAATGTCGCCTTCATCACTCGCGGTGCTTGCGCTTCCCAATGATTGGCGAAGGCAGTCGGCAGCCTGCAGAAGCATTCGAACGGTGCCAGACTGAACGTTTCGCCCGGCGCGAAAATGGACGAACGCCACGTTATCGAAGCCGAGGCCGGCCTCGTCTGCATAAGGGCCGAGCCATTGGAGCAGTCGAATCTTGGAATTGTTATCTGGTTGACCCTCTCCCCGTTCGATTCGGGCAAGCGTGGAAAAGCTCACTCCCACGGCAGTTGAGAGGGCGCGAATGCTCAGCCCTTCGGCCTCGCGCTTCTTCTTTACGGCTTGGATCAGTTTTTCTTCGAAGGAAAGCATCTTGCCTGTGCGAATGACACACCTTGACACGACAGCGCGGATTGGCGCAGCCTGTGCAGGTGACACAGACTCGCACATCACCGATTCCAAGGGAAGTCGCTTTGGCGCCGGAGACCGAATCTTTGTTGCGGCAGATCGGCGCGGCCCTGAACACGCACGGGTCACTCCGGGTGCACACCGATGGTGTGATCTCCGTTGATCACGAAACGAAAAAGGAAAGTGCAGATGAACGAGAAAGAGAGAGAAGACCCGCAGCCCGACCACGGCAAAGGACCGCCCGACGGCAAAGGGCGCCCGGTGGATCACGGCCGTCCAGTCCCGCATCACGGGTCGGCCGCGACCTTCAGCAAGCCTACGAAAGCCAATTGAGACCCGCCGGTGAGGCGTATCCGACATTGGCGACATACCCCGACAAAAACGGCCTGTGGCTTCTCGTCAAAAGCTCGATCCTCCCGGGCTTGACGCGGGAAGCCACTTTTCTTGTAGCGCTACCCTATCATCCAGGGCCTGGCCCCCGAACGTGGGGATTCTGGACCGAGACCGGCAATCCGCCGAGATGGATCGGTCCCCGCCACACCAATTTCCAGGATGGTACAGTTTGCGCCTTCGCGCCCAACGACGGGGCATGGACCGAGGGCGGCGATCTCACGACACTGCTCGACCTCTATACAGTATGGGCAGCGCGGCAATTGTTTCTTGAGACCTTCGGATTGTGGCCTGGCAAGCAGTATGCCCTGATTGGGAGCCCGCTTGCCCTGCAAGTCCACTATCGCCTCAGTGAGTGCAGAGACGATGAACTATGCGGCTGCGGCTCGGAAACGTTGCGATACGCGGATTGTTGCAAACCCGGGGACCTGAGGTGGAACCGCCTGCAACTCATCGAACATTTCATGCAGGCTATTCCAGGAGGCTTTGCCAGTCGCAAACCACCTGCCCAGGTCGTAAACTTTATAGACGGGAGTGCGTCTCTCCCCTCGATGGTGGACGTCCACCTGCCAATGACTGCATCCTAGGGAGCTCCCCTGGGCGCGCATGCCTCCCAATCAGATCACATCATCCCATGCAATCTTTCAATTGCGCGCAAAATGCTCGAGAAGGCTCTGCCTTTGGCACAGATCGGTGACCGGCTGCCCCGGTGTTCTCGGATGAAGTCAGCCGCCGCGTGCTATGCCGACGACCGCGTCAAGACCGACAAGATCCGCGCGCTGTTGCCCGAGGGCCATCTGCGGACGGAGGTCGCGGAGTTCGTTGATGTCGAGCGCGGCATCGTTGTCGTACTCAAGTCGAGGCCGATCCCCAAGGTTCGCGCATGCATCGCCATCCGAAGCAGACCAGGCCATCTCGGGCCAAGTGGCTTCAGCGAATGGAGCAGTCCGCCCGTTCGCCGACGCTATGGCGAAACCAGCCGCGATGGCCGAGCTGGTCTGGCAGCGACGCGCGCACGGCCTCTTGTCCTATGAACTCTCGAAACTGTAGCGACGCGCAATTTCCCCGTAGTGCTTGAGGTCCACCGCCAAATCCAGGTCTCGGGGTTCGCTGTTCGACAGTGCGGCAAGTGCTCCGAGCAAGAGGGCGGAGTTCTGCGCGGAGATCTCGGCTTCCGCCAGTCGTCCCGACAGGTCGGCAAGGTCAACTTGGCTTGTCGACCGACCGAGGGCTGCTGACCAGATATGACGCAGGCCAGGAGAGCCAGTGACGATCGCGAGCTGGGTCATAAGGGAGCGATAGCCGCCAGCTTCCAGCCGGGCGACTTCCGCGGCGTCCAGGCTCGCCTTGATGACGCGGTAGGTGTTGAGGAACCGAAGGGCACGTCTTGGCGTTCGACCAGTGAAGGGAGCGACTGTCTCGATGTAGGCGATCTCATTGCTGGTCAGCGCCAGGGCCATCGCCGCGGCCTCGGTGGACGCGGAAGTGTCGGTCGTACGGTTCTGTCCGACAACTGTGACTGGTTCCTGCACCTCAGCCGTGGCGGGTTTGTCGGGCGGCGCAGCATCGGGTGATGGCGTTTGCCCTTCCTCGGGGCGGTCTTTTGGAGCAGCATCTTGCTCAGGCGACACCGCCGGTGCTACCGCGGTTTCGTCGGGCGAAGGGGCTGCGAGCGACGACAACAATGCCTGACTGCCCGCTGGCGACATGCCGCGCACCCAATAGGGCACCTGAAAGATTTTCTCGAGGTAATCACCGGCTGTGGCGCCTTCGCCCTCGTTGCTGGCGAGAAGCTTTGTGTAGTGCGACTCGAGCGATTTGCTGACCCAGCGAGAGTCGACTGCCACCACCACTACGAACAGTGGGAACGAGAGCAACAGGTGAACGGCCTGCAGGACCTGCACGACCTTCTTGGGCGGGCAGCGGTCAAGGTCGTCGATGTAGAGAACGATCCGTTCGAAGTGATCTGGAGACGGGGTGGTCGGGATCTCGGCGGATCGCGTCAGCGCGTCTTGCTCTTCTGGAGTTAGCAGTCCTCCCTCCTGGCCGCTCGCAACTAGTGCTTTCACACGGATATCGTACGCCAAGACTTGCTGGATGGCTTCCTCTCGCATCGTGCGGTCGGCGGCGGCCATCAATGCGGACAGCTCGGTGAAGTCTTTGCGGATTGTCGCGATCAGGCCCAGGTGCTTCGCATAAAGCCCGTCGCCTGCGCGGTCCCGCACGAAGCGGAGGAGGCGACTGTTGCCGGTTTCGCCCTCGTATTCCCTAGCGATTTCAGCCAATTGATCCGATGTGGCGGCTAGCACGGCCTTGGACTCGGATAGCTCAGCCATCAGCTTGGCGAGCTGCTCCTCGGCCTGCTTGACCTCCAGTGTCGGTTTTTTCAGTTCTTTCTCAATAGCGATGTCCAAGGCTTCGCGGTTTTTGTCGATCACCGTTGTTGCTTTTCGCACGCCGTGGGCGATGAAGCGCACGGCGCCCGCGATCGCGACCAACGCCGCGGAAGCCTGCGCAATGATCGGATGCACCGCGCCAAATATCCCCTCGGTGCCGGTCCGGGCGAGAATCCACGCTCCAATCGCGCCTGCAAGCGGTGGAACGACGACGACCGCCAGGAAAGCGAGGGTAAGGAACGGCCAGCCGAGGAGGCGTGCACGGGTAGCCTTCGCGACCAGCTGAGCTCGCTTCGCCTCGTCACCTAATGAATCCAGGGCGCTCTTCAACGCCTCACCGTCGTCCCTCAACTGATCGAGGCCAAGCGTTGCCGCTGCCTTCTTGAGTTCGCCGTTTCTGGCGATCGCGTTCGCAAAACTTTCTCCAACGACCTTCCAGAACAGGCGTGGTGTTGCCGCAAACCGCCCGCGTTGCACCAGCAGCTCTCGCTCAGCTGACGCTACCCGTTCCGAAGCCAGCTTTTGTTGGCGCCGTTGCGACATCAGACGCTCGGCCGAGTCGAGCGTCAGCTCGCGCGCCGTCGCCAGCTTGTCCAGGAGGGTGGATTTGGTGTCGCCGCCGCCAGGGCTTTTAGCCCGAAGCCAGGCATCGAGCTCGCCGAAGATGCTGTCGACGAGGCTCGCCCACAGGTTGGTTTCGGCGTAGTGCCAAGCGTTGAAACGAATCTGGACGATCTGCCGGTGAAAACCGTTTCCCTTACCCGCGCGATCGGACGTCTGGTTGGCCAAGGCAGCGACGTGGCGGTGAATAAGCCGCATGAAAAACGTCTTACCTGAACCCCAGTCGCCAAAGACGCCAAAGGCTAGGGGGGGCAAGATCTGTCGGGCAGCTGCTACCCGGGCGAAGGCACGCGCCTCGTCTTCCACGTTGAGCTTATCGTCTAGCGTATCGCCCTCGGTGCTGTCATTGCGGAGGTTGGCGAAGATGATGCCTGCTGCCGCAAGCGAAGCGGTGGCCTCGATACCTTCAGGCAGTTCAACTCCAAAAGCGGAGTACCATTGCTGCATCCGGGGCCTGTCCAGCGTTTGGATCTGCTCGAGCAGCGCGCCCGGCAGATCGGAGAGGCTGACGGAACCTAGGCCAAGCCGCTCTTCNCGCTCTTCGAGCTTGGTGCTTCGCTTCAGCAGGAGAGCAACGATGATCGCGTCCAACCGGAGCGTGCCGGATCGGCCGAAAATTTCTGCCATAGACAAGGCGCGACGCAGGATATCGGTGACATTGTCCGTCGCTTCGATCCGTTCGTCGTCCGACTGGACTGCATCTGACTGGGTGGTGGAGAAAGACGCCTCGACGTCGCCGATGCCACGGAACGGACCTGTCCGCGCGAGCCGCGCCAATGCTGTCGCGCCCGCCAATTCCGCAGTTTCGCTTTCGCTCCGCGCCAGCCTCAACGCGGAAGCGAACAGCCTGCTGCTGCTGATCTCCACGAAATCTCCACCGGATTGGTTCATTCGCGCGGCAAGATCAAGCGCCCCTCTCGCGAGGTGGGTCGCGGCATTGATGCCCTTTTCCTGGAGGAAACGGTCAAGTCGAGACACATCGCCCGAGGTCGTTTGCTCCAGCCCATCGCCTGAGGTCGTGTGCTCCAGACCGAAGATGGGCGCCAGCGCTTCCATCCAGTTTGCGCGGGTTTCGTTGGGTTGTGGCGACGTCATGATCCGATCGACAAGCGTTCGTGCCAGGTCCGTGATATCACTGGCCACAAGTTTGAGCGAGAAGAGCTGCCGAACTTGGTCCACTACAACATCGCGAAGCATCATCGCTCCAAGAAGATGTCTCGCTTCGTATTGGGACGTCTCTATCGTTGTTTGAGCGATGCTTCCCGCCGGCTCAATCAGGCCGTGCACGGAAACGGAAATCTGCACCTCGTAGCCAGTGCCAAGCGCCGCAAAGATCGCATCCTGATTGCCAAGTTGGGCAATAACCATCTCGGACACCTGCCCTTGGCCGGTTCGGCGCTGCAGCCAGTCTACAAACCACGAAGCCGTGTTCCCATATCGTATCGAGTCTCGATCTTCCTGTCCGGCGGCGAGCAGGCCGATGAACAGTGCGCGGATGTCGAAGACCAGCTGACGCGCCTCATCATCGACCTTGATGTAGCGAACGCCGCGTTCGATCGTGGTCTTGAGGGTCGGTGATCGCGCTCGGTCGAGGCCAAGCTTTTCTGCTATGCGCTCCGCGAGCTCGCCCCATCTGGGCGCTTCGAACTGACTGGCCAAGCTTCCCCCTTGCCTGCTTTGCAGCAACCGTGATGTTCAACCCCAACTTATATTCGAGGTCTGTGCTGAGGGAAACAGGATTACTGTCATTCAAAGAAGCGCGATACGCCGTACATGGGTATTTTAATGAGTGGCGAGACCTGAATGTTTTGCGAGTAGCGAGCAACGAACACGAACGACAGTCGGCAGACATGATCGGCCAACTCGGGTGCGTCACCGGGCTCTGCGCCGAATAGCAGACTCGGACTTTGCCTGGCCCGTCTAACTGGTCGGAACGTCTGGAAGGGTCGCACTCTTAGCTCTAGCGTAGTCGGCAGTGATCTTCCAAATCAACATCGACTCCCTAGTTGACCATCCTCCGAAAACTAGAGACGCAACCCCGACAGCCGGTACGATCCACATCGATTGGTCGGGGCGCATAGTAATGTATCCGGTGACACAAACTGCTATCGGGAAGAGAACATACCCCACTATGGAAAACGCGCGTGCCAGTGCGCCATTGTCCAACAAGCTCCACGGTACATTTGGGGGCGCTGGCGCGTCAGATATGCGCTGGCGAAACTGTCGCAGGTACAAGAAAAAGTACACCTGCAATCCGACAACAATCGTGGCGCCCCATCCGCGCAAGAAACTGTTCGGGATTTTGATCCCGAGGATTTCCGAACTGCCAGTATCAAGGCCGCGAAGAGTCGATGCCATCTCGCGCACAGTTGAATAGTTCACCTTCAGAAATGACTTGCCTGCGGATGCGACAGTCGGAAACCGCTGGTCGAAATCCACCAAGAAATCCACCGGCTCGCCCCCGATGTCAGAAACAGACAGGCGCTCAAGCCGCTCTTTTACTGGCAGGCTAAGGTCGAGTTCGTAGATGGGCAGATAGCCGTAGTTCCCAGCCGTCGGCTCGGGATAAACCAGATGCTCATCCACACTCATTGGAGTGGCTGCGACTGTGATCTCGTTTTTGTAGATCGGAACGTATTCCTTTCCGTCGTAGTACAGTGTGAATTGATATATAGCAGGGTCGCCGTAGGAGAACTTGCCGGATCCAGCCAGCAGAATGACTCCATTTCCTACCTTCGTCGTCGGATCATCCGGTTTTGTGACAAGGCGAAAGAATCCTTTGCCCAGTTGAGTATAGTGAATCCCGCCGTTTGCGACTTCGTCGTCACGATGATAGTAAAAATCTGAGCGAATGACGCGCATGTTGATTGACGCGCTCCCAAAGTCCTGCGGTCCCGCTATAGAGCGCACCTCAAATCCCGCCCGCATCAAACTCCAAAATTCCTTAAACTCTTCCAGGGTTCTTGGCGCTCGAAAACTCGGATAGCGGGCCGTGACTTGCTTACCTTTGACGTTTGAATTCTCCTCAATTGTGTAGAAGAGCTCGCCGTCGGCATAATGCGAGGTAGCTTGACCATCGAGTTCTTGCTTAGGTAAGCGGATGGTCACCGGACGGGTTACATTCTCGGTGCTAATCGGAACTGTGCCTATTATTTGCTTTACACCGACGCCGCCAACGATAAGCGATTTCCACATAGCTTGAACATCGGAGGCTTGCGACCATTCCTTCTCGTGGTCAGAGTCGATTGGAATCTCAAGTTGCGCGAATTCCGGATTGTCAACTAGTGCATATCCGTCAGTGCGCAAGGCGTATTTGGACGGATCCATCTGCGTCGCAAACGAGGAGAGAACGGTGTCGGGTGAGCGCTGAACCAACGCGGAGTAGTTTGAAATCTCTCCGATTTCTCTGATCAAATCGTCGTAGAACGAATCGGATTTGATGAGCTGAAGTGAGCCGACAATCGCAGTTCCTACCAGCAACGTCGTTCCGACGTTTCTAGCGTACTCGGCGAAGCTGTCGATCGAAGAGTCCATCGCCCTCTGGGCCTGCTTTTCTTTCGTTAAACCAACGATCCGCGCACGTACAGCACATTTCGCCCCGGAGGCGGTCATTTCGGATCTGACCCAAAGGCTGCCGGGACCGTAATGCGCCTCATATCAGCCGTTGAGGTAAGCTTGCCTCTGCCCAGAAGCGGACGCTTCGCTGGAACTAGCCGGACCAGCAATGCGCCCCAAAGCTCACATCCGCCTTAGTGTTGAACCTCCAGGTCGGCGCTAGTCGCCACCGACGCCTAATGCAGATCTCTTGCGACACGGAATCCTACGCTCTGAGATGCGTCCTCCGCGTTGATGTACGTTCTCGCGAATGAGCGGAGGCTGAGGGGCGGGTCCATGTAGGAGCCTCCCCTTACTACTCGTTGAGAGCAACCGTCTGCCTGAACCGCAGAACCCTCGTCCGGTGCGCCAGAGTAGTCTGGCTGCCAGCAGTCGGATACGATCTCCGAAACGTTTCCGGCCATGTCGGCTAAGCCAAAAGTGTTCGACGGGTATCGTGCAACGGGCGCCGCAGCCTTGGTCTTCGACCCATCAGTGTCACCGCCACACCCCCAACAAACGGCCGGCAAGGGCGCCGTCATATCGTCGCCCCAAATAAAAGCTGTAGTAGTGCCTGCTCGAGCAGCGTACTCCCACTCTGCCTCTGTGAGGAGCCGGTACTTAGCTCCCGTCTTACTGCTGAGCCAGTTCGTGTATGCGACTGCGTTCTTGTGGGAAATGAATTCGACTGGCGTCCTTGTGTAAGGATCAACCGTGTAACCGATATTCTTGGGGCATCCCTTCTCCCTCACGCATCGAAGCCACTGAGGGCCGGTGACTTCGACCTGTCCGACAGCAAAATCGTAACTAATAGTAACTCTGTGAGCAGGCATGAACGATGGGTCGGGAAAATCGACTCCCGAATTCGCGCCCATATCGAAGCTTCCCGGCGTCAGCACCACCATATCGGGGCAGTCTTCGCAGTCCGAGAAAACCGTGCGCGGCTTGCGAGCTTTCGCGCTTCTGAGGTCCCAAGGCAGATTCAAATTGTCCCGGGAGAAAGCGTTCTCGATTGTCTCAATAGTTGCCGCGCCAGTGTTTGACCCGAACGCATTAAAGATGATGCCGACGACTCCAGAGGTCCCGAAAAGCGGGCCACCCGAGTTTCCCTCGACCGCGCCAAGGCCTTGAGCAACGATAGTGCCGTCAAGGGCGAACTTGGCGAACGCCCCGGGGATGACGCTCGCTGTAATATCGTCTGTCACGGCCCCCACGATCCAGAGCCGCTCGCCCCTCCTAAGATCTGCAGAGTTTCCCACGATATTAGTCTGAAGGGCAAAACCGGCTGGCTCTTTGGCTTGGATTACGGCGAGATCAAAACCATCGAACGCAACGTCAAGAACGGCGGCTTGGATGGTTGAATTTGATGCTGCGAACTTCACCATTACCGGGCTGCGGGCATTGCCATTGTCGTCGCGCACGACGTGGGCCGCTGTCACGATGGTCGCCAGACCACCTCGACTTGCGACGACTAGCCCAAAACCATTGGACCCGGCACCATTGCTGATGGCAACCGTGTCAGCCTCGAGTGCCCCCGTGACGTCCTGCGCGTGGACGGTGGTTATCGCCAGCAGCCAGAATAGAAGGCTAGCGAGCGCAACTACGCTGCGGGTTTTCGTCTCAGCCATCGCACTACTCCCCATAGAATGCCCCAGAGGGCGCCGAACGCCGTCACGAAGAAAGGCAGGCCGTCAGGTCGGAAAAGATAAGCAAGGAGGGTGGGCATTCTGTCCTTGCCCTCGAAGCGGCCGGCCTTCACACCGGCCGCCCGTCCGGCAAGGGCAACTTTCACGCATGCTTTCGTTTGCACAATCCCGGCCGTCCCGACGAACTTGTCAAGCAAAAGGTGATCGTAGCGGGCCAGTGGGATGCTTTGGCCGACCTCGAGAAACTTCAGCGACCCTGACGAAATGGAGGACTCGAATAGCGGCACAGGATCGGCGGCGGCGGAAGCGAGGCGATCGAAGGAAAGGCTCGTCACCGGCCCTGAAAGAATTGGCAGCAAGTCGGCATATGGGCCAACGATGTAAAGCGGCGCCCCAGATTTCTGATGAATTGTCAGCGTGGAGGGGTCATCGGCTGCGTCAGCTGCAATCAGAGGACTGCCGGCCGCTGCATGAGCATTCCCAGTCGTCGTAATAGTTAGGTCGGTTGATCTTTGCCACGCAAAGCCGAGTTCCACCTGTGTGTTGTCGGGGCAGGAAATCGATATCGTGTCGCCACCTACAAGCTGTGGAAGCGATATGTTGATCCCGGGGGCACTTACGTCGATTTCCGGCACTGCAGCTGCTACAGAGATTGACGGGTCGAATCCTCGAAAGTCGATCCCGGACGCGCCTCGGATCACGACGGCGCCCTTTGTCGCAAGAGACAGGTTGCTGCCGGGAGCCCATGTTCCACCCGAGACGGCAAGTACGTCAGACGTATCAATCGTGCCCCGGATCTCAGCTTCCGCAAGTCGTGAATTGCTAAGCCACCACAGCAGCGCTACGCACACGGCCGCAGTCGCAAAAGTCCACCAGAAATCGACAGCCCACGGCTTAGGTGCGGCGTCGATCACGTCTTGCAGCCCGTTGATGACTTGAATGTCTTTGTCTAGCGACGGTGGCGAAGTCGCGCCATCCAGCGTTGCAACAAGCCTCGCCAGTTTCTCGCTGCGTGCGCGCTTCAGTGCCGTGTTTTGCTCGGCCATGCCGGCTTTAGCCGTCGCGTTGCCCCGCGCCATTCGAAACCAATCTGTCTGCGGGTCTTTCATCGAACCAGATGAATCCCGATTGATGTGGCGACTGGAGAATTCGATGGCGTTCCAGCGATTTCTATAAATTGGCGGCCAACAGGTAGGGCGGAGAGATTGAGATCAATCACCTCGCCTGCCTGCGCCTTCTTCTTGGTGAGATTCCAAGCGACAAATACACCGGATGCGTCGTCGGGCCGCCATCTCATCTTCAAGTTTAGCACTGTCGCCGTTGTTCGCACTCTGAACTGGATGTCGCTGGTGGACGCGTTTGCGCCCGCTAACGCGACAAAGACCTGAGTGCCGTAGCTGTCGATGAAGTGGCCGAGAAGGCCAATTTGTGACCGAGGACCGTTCTGTTGTAGAACCACGTCATTAAGGGGCCAAACGAGCTTGTCGCCTGGCGCTACAGAGGCCGACATCAAGTAGAACTCGGAAGCCGAGATCGACCTTGCCACAATTGTAAGTTCGCTTTGGACCGGGACGTCCGGCGATAATTGAATTTCCGACACGTTCTGCGGAGGAATTGCGGGCAATCCTTTCGTGAACGAGACTAGGTCGAATAGCCGTCCAGCGATCGGTGCCTTGAAGAAACCCTCACAGCGAGTGGAGTTTCCGCTCCCTCGAGGGCCAAATGGTATTGGAGGAGATGGTGCGATCGACGGGCTGCAGTTCGCCGCAGCGTAGCTAGACTCGCCAGCGACCAAACTAAAACACGATGCGGCAAACGTGACGATTGATACCCGACGTAGTCCCATCGACAGTCTCCACTTCTACTGCATCCCAGCAGGCTGCGAACTTTAGCACGTGACTATCTATTTTGTGCAAGCTTGGCGCTGGACGCCGGAAGATTTCACGGTGTTTTCACGGCCACGATCCCCTTTCCTGATCTAGGATCGCTGACATCTCGTTGGAGCCGATTTCTTGGCCGCCAGGCAAAGAAGGCAAAGTTGCTCGAACGATCGAGCTTCTCGTCAGGGAGGTGACGTCGATACGCGCCTGCGACCATCACTTGGACCGCGTCGCCAAATGGTGCTGAGACGCCTACGTGTGCTGATCGAGATCGGGGTCGTCTAGCCGGCTTATTCGACAGGCGGCAGCAAGGAGGTAGCTATGGACAAGCGCGTCAGCATCGGCATCGCGATCGTCTTTTGCGGAGCGGCGGCCGCATCGGCGGATTCGACCGCCACGCCGCAGCGGTACAGTGGCATCTGCGAGGCGTCCGCCGGTGCATTTATCGATGCAAAGAGGTTCGCGGTCGCAAGCGACGAGTCGAACGTGATCAGGATCTACGAGCGGGGATCGCCCACCATCGCGGCGTCCGTGGACCTGAGGGCGTTCACGGGTCACGAGAAGTCAGATCTCGAAGGCGCCACGGTGAGAGGCGACGTCGTCTATTGGAGCGCCTCTCAGTCAAAAAGCTCAGGCGGCAAAGACAAAAAGAGAAAGGTGATCTTCGCAACCCGAATTGTGCAGGGCGATGACGGCACGACGCTCGAGCCAACAGGAGTCGTGCGCGAGGATTTGAAGCCGCAGTTGGTCAAGCTGTCGGGGTCATCCGACGACAGCATCAATGTCGAGGGGCTTGCCGTCACGCCAGATGGAGGCTTGCTGTTCGGCTTCCGTAATCTCGTCGATGACAAGGCGGTGATTGTGAAGCTGAAAAACGCCGATCAAGTGCTCGCCGCCAAGACCAATCAGGCTGCATTCGGCGAGACGGCGATGCTCGACCTGGGCGGGCGCGGCATTCGCAGTCTCGAAAGGGTCGGGGACCGCTATTTGATTGTCGCCGGCAAGCCGGGTGACGCGGCAACCGTTGGCTACGCGCTCTACTGGTGGGATGGGGTGCCGGGGCACAAGGCGACGGCCTGGGAGACACAACCGGACTTCTCCGGCGTTGATCCCGAAGTTGCCATGGTGCTCCAGGACGGCACCGCGCTCCAGATTGTCAGCGACGACGGAGACCGCTGTCCGGAAGTCGAGGAGGAGGATCCGCCCTCCGATCACCGCGGCTTCTCCAGCTTGGACGTTCCACTCTGAAAGGGGAAGGAGAACCCGCAATTCCACAATGGAGCGGTTTATCAATGAAGCGGTCGAGAGGCTCAGCGTCTCTATCAGGGACTACTCGTCAACAAGGGTTGGAGATATATCAATGCGGTACTCGCTCAAATCATGGTCAAAGACGGGCTGCACGAAATGCATGTGCCAGGTCCCGCCGTCGCCTGGTCTGTTAGCTCAGCTTCGGGCCCGGTATCTTGCGCTCAGGGCAGACAATCGGCTGCCCGCTGAAATGACATTTGAGCAATATTACAGTGTATGGCGTTCAAGCCGGCGCGGCAGTCGCTATGTCGGGCTTGATGACGGCGCGGTAACGACCGGCCCCGCCGATCCGAACGCCGAACTCATCGATCGGCCCCCTCGACAGCTCAGAGGCGAGGTTCGGACCCTCGTATTGCTCGTCGACTTCCCCGATCGACCTCACGCAGCCGATCGCAGCCCGAGTTTCTTCGAACAGATGCTCTTTAGCCAATCGATCTTCCCGACCGGTAGCATGCGCGACTACTTTCGCTCGATCAGCGGTTGGGACAACGCCGGGCACGGCATCGATGTGACGGGCGCCGTCCAGGGATGGTTTCGCCTGCCAAATCCCCTGAGCTTCTATGCCGACGACAGTTCCGGCATGGACGGCACGTTTCCCCGGAACGCGCAGGGGATGGCGCGCGATGCTGTTCAAGCGGCCAAGGATGCAGGTGTCGACTTCTCGGGCTACGATGTTTTCGGCGAAAACACCGTGACGGCACTCTTCGTCATTCATGCTGGTGGAGGAGCCGAGACTACCGGTGACCGCAACGAAATCTGGAGCCACAAATGGGTTATTCCGGGGGGCGGCGTCGCGCTTGAGGCCGGCCTAAGGGCAACAACCTACCTGACTGTCCCCGAGGATTGCCGGGTTGGTGTTTGTGCCCACGAATGGGGGCATCTGGCGGCGCGTTGGGCTGATTACTACGACACAGGCCGATCAGCCAATTTCCGGTCGAACGGGCTTGGAGACTATTGCCTGATGGCATCGGGATCATGGGGCGATGGCGGACTCACACCCAGCCTCCCGAACGGCATGCTTCGCATGTTCCATGGCTGGATCAATCCGCTTGTCGTGCAGCAAGACCGAGCCGACATCCGTTTGAAACCGGCGGCGGAAGGTGGCGATGTCGTGGTCATCAACAATCCTGCCACCATGACCCAGGATCAATACATCGTAGTGGAATATCGGCGCCGCCGGCGTCAGGACGCGTTCCTGCCGGACGAGGGTATTGCCGTCTACGTCGTTGATGAAGCGATCGCCAACGTCAATGACGAACGGCATCTTGCGATCGAGTTGATCCAGGCTGACAACCAGCGTCAGCTCGCGCAGATGTTTGGCGGCGGAAATCGTGGCGATGCAAACGACCTTTACCCGTATGCGAACGACCAAGGATTCATCAACCGCACGCTGGGAGAGACGACACAGCCGCCGCTCAACTTGCCGGACAACCGCTGGACCGGTGTTACCATTCAGGTACGCGGGAATGCGGGCGACCCTGAGATAGCAATTGATGTCGCCTTTGCGAGTCCGGCGGGCTTGGTCGCGTCGGCTGTCAACGAGCCAGTTGAATTGAGCCTCGCCCAACCAGCCCGAAAGGCGGCAAGACGGCAACTCAAACAAATGGCAAGGGCTCGGGTCTAGAAGGCGGCTGGACTCCCATGGGGCCAATCATAGCGACGGGCGCGCACAAACCGACAAGGATAGGTGAGCGTGCTTTTCGATAGCTGCCTGCGAAATAAATCAGGAGGGTTCAATGCCAAGATTGCTTGTTGCAGCCATAATCTCGTCGCTTGTTTCGATCTCGCAAGCTGCGGACCTTACCGTGGCCACTTTCAACACCGAGTCTGATGCTGATACGCAACCGGCGAAGGTTGCGGCTTCAATCGCAGAGATTGGCTCATTTGACATTCTCGCTCTCCAGGAGGTCGAGAGCACACAGGCGCTCAAAGCATATGCTGACGCGGCAGTCGCATCCCAGGGCGGGAGATGGCGCTATGTGATCAGCGAGAGCGGCTTCAACTCGAGCCGCGAACCGGACTTCCTCGGCATAGTTTATCGGACGGACAAGTTTCGGCAGCTCAAGACCACCGAGATACACTTGATACGGTCGCGTCCTGATGGCTCGGCCTATGGCGAACCTGACTGGTCGCTGCGCGGAGCGCTTCTCCTTCGGCTTCAGGACATCAATTCTGAAGCAGAGTTCCAAATTGCGACGCTCCACCTCAAATGCTGCAATGAGCCGGGAGTACGTGCTCACCAGGCGGCGCTGCTCGCCGCGGAGATCGTTCAAGGTGGCGAGGTTCCGACAATCCTGCTTGGAGATACCAACATTCCAATTGAGCCTGGCGCGGATGGTGCAGACGGGGCAAACCGCGAGGCGTTCAACAACCTGACTTCGAGCTCCGGGCTCGTATGGCTCAAGCCGCGCAATCCGATCAAGACGCAATGCGACCCCAACTTCAATTCAATGCTCGACCAAGTATACGCGCCGACCTCCCTTGCGGCCGCGGCGACAGCGGAGATCAAATTCGCCGAGGCATCATACTGTGACAAGGACGCCCAAGGTTTCTCCGATCATCGACCGATCGTGGCGGTGTTCACCGATGCGCTGCAGGGAGCGGGGCCAGAGCTGGCCTCGGAAGCCGCTGCCAGCTCTGAAGCCGCTGCCGAAGAGGCGGAGTACCGAATCCAGAAGGTCGATCGGCCGGGTGATGCAGTCGGTCGCTAGGCGACGGGCGAAACAGGTCATTGGAACTCGGCCGGAACTCAAACCTGACGCCATTTCAAATAAAGGTAATGCGATGATACTTTGACGGCGTGTACATCACTACCGTTGTTGGTCGACTATAGATTAAACGTACTCTCAGTTCTGACCACGGGAACCAGATGGCGGATTCAGCGCAAGAGGCAAATCTTTCGTTCGAGCAGCAGATGGTGGTGGAACGCCCCGACACCGGCCCAGGGCCCAAGAGCGCGGCGGACTGGGGCATCAAGGACCTGGCCATCCTGCCCGGCGATGTCCAGAAGACCCGGCGTCTTCGCGGCCCCAAGTTCGAAGGCCTGCCACCCGAAGCAAGCACCATGTTCGAGGATCTGTCCGTCACCCTGGAACAGGTTGTCGGTTCAAACGATCTGCGCCCGGCTTGGTGGCTGGAAGAGGGAGCGGCTCGCTCGCGCGCCGTCTGCAAGATCGAGGCCTCTGGCATGGATTACAAAGGGCGCCCTGGCACCTGGAGCGGGTCCGGCTTTCTGGTCGCGCGGGGAATACTGTGCACCAATCATCACGTCCTCAACAGCAAGGAAGTCGCGGCCCGCAGTCGGGCGCTCTTCGATTTCGCGGCCCTTCCCGATGGGAATGTACGTCAGGTCTCGACCTTCCGCCTGCGTCCCGATCTCCTGTTCTGGACCAGCCCCGTCGTCGCCGCCGGCGGCAAGGGCGGTCTCGATGTCACCTTCGTCGCCGTCGAAGGCGAACCCGGCTCGAGCTTCGGCAGCGTCCCGCTACTGCGCCAGGCCTTTGTGGTTGCTGACGAAGACAAGCTGAATGTCATCCAGCACCCGAACGGACGCCTCAAGGAGGTCGCCATCCGAAACAACAAGGTGGTGTTCCAAAACACCCAGGTCATCCACTACGAGTCGGATACCGAGGCGGGCAGTTCGGGCGCACCGGTGATGAATGACGGTTGGGAACTTGTCGCGCTTCACCATGCGGCGAAAGACAAGTCGAACGAAGGCATCAAGTTCTCCGCGATCGCCGCTGCCCTGGAACTGGAGGCGCAAACCGGTAACGCGGATGCGGCCCGGCTTTTCGAACTTTTCACCGGCACGGACGAACTGATCGGCTTCTTCGGCACGCTCGGTCGCGCGGTTGTCCAGAATGACAGCGGCATGGAACGGGTCGTCGATGCTTACAAAGGGGAGGACCAGGACCTCGATATCGGCTTCTGGAACATAGAATGGTTCAACAAGCGCTGGCAGGACAAGCTCGATCCTGTCGCGCGCGTCATCGTCGAAATGAACCTCGACGTCTGGGTGTTCGTGGAATCGAGCCTCGAGGCGACCGAGGCCTTGGCCCGGCACCTGGAGACCGATTATCAGACCAAGCCATGGGGTGTGCTAGCCAGCCAGGACGCGGCGTCGGAGCGGCAGATCACGACGGTGATGTGGAACCAGAGCACAGTTGGGGTGGGGGCGAAAACCTGGCCCGAAAAGATCGAGCGCTGGTTCCAAGTCGACAACCGCCAGTTCGCTGATCTCGGCCTCGAGGCGGTCCACGGCAAGGTGTTCGACCGCTATCCGGCGCTCTACGAAGTGACGACCAAGATCCGCGGGATGGATTCGACGTTCAACCTCGTCCCCATTCATCTGAAGGCCAAGGACGAGGGCAGCTATGGCGGCGCGCCTGCTCGCCGAAGCTGTCGCCGAACTCGCTCAGGACCCCGGCTTCGACAACGACTGGATCATCGGCGGCGACGCCAACGCGACTTTGGCGTCCGGAGACCTCGACGCGCTGACCTCCGCCGGCCTGACCGCGCTCACCGCGCAGACGCTTCGGACAAGCAGATCACCTACGTCAAGGCGCCTTTCAAGTCGCTGATCGACCATGTCTTTATCTCGCCCAATCTCGTGCCGGACGGCCGCGATTTCATGATTGTCGCACTCGACCGAACCATCGACCGTTTCCTGGAAGTGTCCGACCACCGCCCGATCCTCTTGCGCCTGGCCATGACGGGGACGGTGGACGCCGCGCCGTCCGCTGGGCAGCCATTGAGCGAAGACGAGGTGCGGCGCCTGTCACGCGGACTACGACGGCGCAACGCGCCGGTGGCCGTGTCCCTGACGCTGGCGGACGCGCGTGCACGGCTTGCCGACAGGAGCACCTATTACGACGCGGCGGCCGACGTGGTCGTCCGCGAGGCCTATTGGAGTGGGATTTCGGCCGGTGCGGCCGGCTTCACCCAGGCAGTGGCCGGGACGCTGAAACAAACCCATACCACGCCCTTGACCTACGAGCCTTCAAAACACGTCTATCCCTGGGTCGATGTCCGCCCGAACGGAATGGTACAGAGCATCTATTCCGGCTTCGAAGCCACGCCTGAATTTTTCATCCAGTCCGACGCCGAAGTGGAGCGGCTGCGAACCCAAGCGCGCGAGGCGCTTCTGGAGCGCGGCGTGCTGGAATCCACAGAGATGGAGGCGATGCTGGAGGCGCAGTTCCAGTACAATTGCGAGCATGTCGTCCCGCAAAGCTGGTTCGGCAAGAAGGAGCGATGCGCGGCGACCTTCACCACCTCTTCTCGTGCGAGCCGCGCTGCAACAGCTTCCGCTCCAACCACCCGCTGGTCCAGCACGAGTTCGAAAGAACGATGCTGGATTGCGGGCGGGTCGAAGACGATGCCTTTGAGCCCAAAGGTGGGAAGGGCGCTGTCGCGCGGGCGACGCTCTATTTCATGCTCCGCCATTCCGGTTATGTCGGCAGGCGCTATGCCGGCCAACGGTTGAAAACGCTTTTGGCCTGGCATGAGCAATATGCCCCCGACGAGTGGGAAAGACATCGCAACGCGGCGACATACGTGCTTCAAGGCAACCGCAATCCCCTGGTATATTTCCCTGAATGGGCCTTGCGCCTGCAGTTCGAAGGCTGACGAAATCGATCGTGTTGGGGGACACGCGCTTGGCAAGCTTGCTGGACAACTCTCCGGGACCGGACAACGAATACGCTCGGTCACCGCCTGCGCCTTGGGCGCTCGCCTGCACACCTCCCTCATGGACGGCAACTCGCTTTTGGCGGCGGCCGCAACAGGTTCGCGCCTGAACAGCAATGAAAGAAACGCCTCCAAGTCTTTCAACCTGGTGGCAGGAGGTTGGCCGGAATGTAGGTGTGGAAGAGCGGCATGTGGTCCTCCGCTCAAGGCGTTTGTACTGGAAACCGTCAGATGACGGCGGCAAATTTTTTTGTAACTGCTTCGAATCCCTTCTTTGTGGGGTGCAACTCGTTTGCCCACCAGGTCTTGTACGAAGTGCCTGTCGAAAGCGTGTTACGCAAACTCAGAAATTTAACATGTCCGAAAGGGGCCTTGCCGGCGAGGCCAGCGAGCATCGTATCGAAACGATCAATAAGCTTGACACAGATTTGCTTTCTCTCGCTCATCACCGCATATCCCTTGCGGCGAAAGCCAGGCTCAAGCCAAGGACCCGGAAACGGGCCCCAGCCACCGAAGAACCCGCGACCGTCAGGTACTGGATAGTCATAGCCGTGGACTACAATGGGGATGGGATGGCCAAGGTGCGCAATGCAGATTTCGGTGACCGCACTCAGGATAGTTATGTACGCTTGGCGCGCGCGCTGATCGATAACGCCGGTAACGATCGACTCGTTGAGGCCAGGGGTGCTTGATGTCGCGTGGTTAAGCAGAATTGCGAACTCGTCTCCCGCCACGTCATTGCCACCTGCTGACAGGAGAATCGCTCGCGGTTCAACGCCCGTCCGAAGTACCTTTTCGACCCGCCTTGAAAAGGCGTCGAGTTGTCCATCTGAATAAGCCATGCCCTCGACCGTGTCGCCGCGGTGAGCTACCGACTCTACATCGAACCCGTAGCTATCCTCAAGTTCGCTCAGGATATCGTGAAACGGATAGTTGAACCACGAATCCCCCTCGGCGATCAGGACACCCGCGCTGGCATGCGTGACCGGGGCCTCGGTGAGCACACCTTTTGCGGTCGGTTGGATATTCAGTCTTGCCGCTGCCAGCACGCGCTGTCGCTTTCCGATCGCTTGGGCGCGACGTTTGAGAGTTGCTTCAGCAAGTGCCTTTCCAACAGCTATCGCCTTGGAAATGTCTTGTGTCTTCGCCATTGATGTTCCCCTTCGAATTATTTGCCGATCAAGTACAACCGGCAAGATGATCAGCGACAACTTCGAGATAAGATATACGCCAAGCGCTCATGGATGGGCGTCTTGGCCGCCCAGATGTCCCGAGGTGAAGAGCTTCCGGCGGGGTCATCACATGACTTTTCCAAGATCCGTAGCCTCGGGTTAGCCAGGACCAGTGTCCAGAATCGGATCGACTGGAGTTCGGGTGGTTGAGGCCATCATGATGAAACGCATCAGCATTTCGACCAGACTCACCGCCAGCGCACCTTCAGTACCGATTGCGTGCATTCGATGATCTCCAAACGCCGGGGAGTGCCTGTTTCACCCTTGCTGATTTCGAGAGAGCCCTCTTTCACGACAACCCAGCGACCAGTCACAGTCCGGCTACGGTCGTCAGGAGCTGCACCATGAAAGACAACCGTTCGGTCGGTGTGGAATTCCATCCAATCGCGCCCTCGCGATAAGGGAAAGGAAAATCCTGCTGGGCGAAAGACGGTGAAGCCATCGCCGTCCTCCTCAAAGGAATGCCCCCACGATCTGAACAGGCAGTCGGGTAAGATAGGCTCCACTCCGATAACTCTTCTGAACTGGTTCGCTCCAACCTAGGCCGAAGCGCTTACTCCCGCCAGAGCGCTCACCACTGGTAGACCAATTGTCGATCTCGGCCCGGCCAGGGTCGCCTGGATGCGCGCTACTTGGCCGATCGTGAACATGAACATCGCCGCGTCATCGACATAGTCCATATAGTTCATGAACATGTCGCCGTCTGGTCCATTGCTGCAACTGACATGCGGGAACATTGGTTTGCCGAAGTTCTGGGTTTGCTGGATCGGCGTGTCCGCCACGAGATCGTCGCTGACACAGTCGGGGGAGTCGCCCCATATGTGGAACAGGTCAAGCCAATGACCTACTTCGTGGGTGGTAGTCCTGCCCCGGTCGAAGGGAGCCGCCGCGGTCCCGTTGGTTCCGAAGGCATTGTGGATGATGACGACGCCATCTGTCGCCGGAAGCCCGCCGGGAAACTGCGCGTATCCCAACAATTGGCGCGGTCCATCGATGAGTTCGGGACACACCCAGATATTCAGGTATCGTGTTGAGTCCCAAGCGTCATGCCCTCCGCTCGTTTTGAATTTCATTGCGTTGTCTGAGTGGAATTTCTTGACCTTTGTTTTCGTCCGGGTAATGCCCGATGTAGCCTTTCCTTCCGGGTCGCGAGTTGCCAACGCAAATTCGACCAATGCATCGGCGGCCAGCGTCTTGAAGGCCTTGGGCACACTGCCGATGTCGGCATTCTCCATGCGAAAGTCCTGATTGAGCACGTCGATCTGACTTTTGATCTGGGTGTCTGCAATGTTTTCCAGGCCTCCCCGGTGGATCACATGAACGACAACGGGAATGACCCTGGGTCCCGTCAGAGCCTTCAGCGCACTATCCCCCAAGACGGCGCTCATGGCATCAATAGACAAGCGGGCGCGAGCATAGTCCGCGTTCGTCCGCAACAAGGCCAAGTGCATATCATGAGCCCCACAAGTGCGGTGTAAAGGAATGTCAGCCATTTAAGTTCTCCTTCAGTTTGGACGCTTATAGATTTGAAAAGAGGTTGAGTACAAATTCAGGTTTTGTATGCGGAAGGTGATTTAGACAGCCAGGCGACGACAACAGACCAATCGACTGCTGGCATAACCGCGGATTTCTATATTGACAGCTCCCGCTGGCAATAGAAAATCGGAATTCTTCTCTGGAAGGTCGACTGCCAGAGCGCCAGCTACGATATTGCGCGACACGCGAGGCCTCTGTTCTACGAACACATCGACGTAGTCGACACCGCCCGTCGAAAACTCGAGTTTCAGTTTCTTGCCAGTACGCAGGGCGGATACGTTGAAACTGATCGGCGGGGTCGTCTGATTGCGTTTGACCAGAATTGCGGCGGCGGCGGCGATCAGATCCATGTCCCTGTTGAGAACATCATTTCGAGTGAGCTGATGCTCTTGGTCTGGCTTGACGCCAAGATCTTCCAGTTCCGTGCCGGCCTCGTCTCCAACGCGCAGTGTGCGGCGGATCGCCACTCTCATGCCCGCACCTTTGGGCAGGGACTGGAGTGGAGGCGCCAGACCAGCTGACTGAAAAAACTGGCGAACAAGTTCCAGTGTCCAGACGTTCGCACCTCCAGCGCCTGTGTTGTCCTCCGTGCCAAGGATCGTTCCGATCTTGTGGTCCTGAAAGCCGGCGGCGAAGATGTCGGTCGTGCTGTAGCAGCGCGCATCGGTAACCAGGACTATGGGACCGTAGTAGCGCTGTCCGATGTCATTACAGCGCTCGGGCGGCGTGATCGGAAACGCGGCCGAGAATGCTGCGCCGGTTTCAAGCGCCCGCGCCAGCGAGGGGTTCCAGTTCTGCAGGGACTGCACATTTTGGCTTAGCTGCAGATTTGCCGAGGTGTTGATGAACTGCACGCGGCAGGGTTCGATGGGTCGTGGGGTCAAGAGCTGGAGCAATCGCTCTCCTGCCCATATCAGGCCGCCGCCATTGCCACGCACGTCGATAATCAGCCCGTCTTTCGGCATCTCGGGCAACTCGATCAGACGCAGGAACTCGTTGACGAATGGCACATCGTCGCTGACTGAGAAGGTTGAAATGCGAATGTATCCGAACTGGTGACCGTCGACGGTGACTACGCGGGCGGAGAAAACATCCGGCATGATCGATTCCGTGCCTTGCACCGCGGTCGAGACCGCCGCAGTCTCGGCTGCTGCAGCTTCTCCCTCGCCAACCGTGTCTCCGGACACCGATCGGGCACTCACGAGCATATCCCGCGCGCCTTTGCGCACGCTCTCCATCCTCCGCTTTTTGGCGATCACATCCTGGTCAAACAGCATCTTGTTGATGCGGCGAAAGGTGTCGCCTTCGAGATCGAGGCCGAATGCAGCGGCAACCTCCGTAGGCATTTCAGGCATCGCACCATCGACCTCAGGCGGCAGTCCGGTGATTGTCCACTCCGCACGAAATTGCTGCGGTTGCCCATTGAGGTCGTCATAGCCGACAATCACCCACTCCTCGTCCGGTGGCGGCGACATGTTCATTGCCCGCTTGGCCAAGCCGGCTACCCCGCGGGCATGCCTGGCAGCGGGGTTGCTGCCGGCGTGATACGAGGCAGCGATCTCGACTGCGCGATCGATGGGGATGCCGTTCCAGTAGGTCAGGTTGACTCCGGGAACAAATGTAGGATGGGCGAATCCGCCCATCCCCTCGGCCATGACGTAACGGCGAAGTCCATTTTCGAAGCAAGTCGCAACGCGGAAGGGAAGGAATGCGACCATCTGCGCGAAGTGAGCAGGCAAGATGTAGTTGGTATGCAGGTCGCGTAGCGACGTGAATATCTCGGTCATCTCGTGATGGAAGGCAATCTCGCTGGTCAGTTGCGGAATACGCCGTCGCAGCAGCCGCAAACGCTGCAAGGGATCTACCGCGTGCATGGCCCGCTTCATCGGCAAATGCACATAGAAGCCCTCAAGCAGCTTCACCGCCTGCTCGACTATGAGGTCGAGGTCTGGTTCTGCCAGCTTGTCGATGGTTGCAAGGAATTCTCGAAGGCCCCGGCCGTTACCTAGCGCCATCTTCACGCTGTCGTCTGCTGCGGCAACCAGATCCTGCAGCGACCCGCCGTCGTATTCCGGTTTTCTCGTCATTTCTGCCTCCTGCTAAAGAACGTGCTACGGAGTTGCACTTACGAGTGGCCATTGGAGCCGCGCTCCTATGCAACTTTCACGGAGACGTGGATGTGGGCTGAATCCTCGAAAAGAACCCAGTCACAACCGGCGTCCACAGCGAGACGAGCCAGCCTGCCGAGTCTTGTACCGTCGACCGGATCGGTCGTGAGGTCGGCAGCCCTGCCTTCGTAGTGGAGTGAGCCGTCGGCGTGCTCATTGTCCTCATCCCAAGCCTCGGTAACGCGCAGCTTGGTGCCGGGCCATTCCGATGCAACGACGTTGGCAAGGGAATCGAGTTTGCCCTTTAGGCGGGGCGTCATCATGCGATCCGCTCCGGTGCCTTCCTCGTCCTTGAAAGCGATCTTTGCATTCGAGTTTGAGACGAGACTCGCGAATTCGGGATCGGTGCGCGTGATTTTTTTGACGATCGGACCGCAGGTTACCACTTCGGATGCGTTGGGAATCTTTTGGCCCTGGGATAGGTCGCCACTTGTGGGTGCCGTAAGGCTGCCGCCTTCCCGTCTATCGGATGAAGGCCTGATGCCGAAATATGCGTACGCAGCTGATACTGCCAGGCCAAGCCAAGTGGAGCCGATGTCGGAAAGAGTCGAACTGGCATTTGGAAATAGCATGACGCCGACAACGAGTGCGGCCAGGCCAGTCGCGATCCACGCCAGAAGATAGAGCACAACCACTGTATTGGTCGCATAGACCGCCATTTTCGTTTCCGGCGCGAAGGAACCGATAGTGGGCGCGTTTCCTGGTTCCGCAACCGTGAGATGGGCTATGACCAGTGCAGAGACCAAGCCGCCGACTGTGGTGACGACATATTTAAAGCCGTCTCCAAATAACGGGGATGTAGGTGCGCATACCGGCAGATCTCGACAATTTTCTACGACTGTCGATATCATGTAGAATACCGAAAACGAGAACAGGCATAGAAGAATTACTGCTATGACGCTACCGAAGAAAGCAGTCATGGGCGAGTTCATTTCGTAAACTCCATTCTAGAGTGATAGACGAACGATTTTTGCTGGGACAGCAACTCACTGCTTTACAATGGGAATTGGTGGCGAGACGCAGACTATGCGCGCCTGCGCCTCCACCATCTTGTCGAGGCCACTTGGACTTACACTTTCAACCGGGCTCGCGCCGTCCGTGGGCGAAAAGAGCCAGTCGAAGTCGAACGGTTCACCTGCCACGTTGCCGATGGTGTGTAGAAGCGAAACGTCGGTCCACAACTCTTGGCCCGGGTTCCTCTCGATCTGCGCGTAGAGGCCAGGCCGTTCCGCGGTGGCGCCCTCCAGCCCAACCGCACCGACACCCTTGACGGTCAGCGGATCCAGGCCCTTGCCGGCTCCCGACAGGAACGTGAAGTGCGGCACAGTCGCCGGCGACGATTTCGTGATGGTGACGTGGAGGCCGACGATACCGTCGGCCGGGGCGGGAACGCCGAGCACGAATTCCTGGTGCGGCCCGCCGGTCGTCCACAGCCGCAGCGTCAGCGTCTTCAAGGTTGCCTGGTGCGCGAACGGCCCGACGAACCGGAAGAAGAGGCGCAGCCTCGCGCCCTTGTTGCCGGGCTCGAAACCTGTGGAGAGCAGGTCGAAATAGGCAGTCCTGTAGACGTCCGGCACAGCTTTGCACGCCCAGTCGCACAAGATTGCCGCCGGCGTCTCGAATTCGATGATGCGGCATGCATCCTCGGTCGACGTCATCCCGCCTTCAGGTAGCACCAGTGCCGGTTGACGCAGGCCGGATGCGGCACTGCGCGCATAACACTCGACGGGCCGGCCGAGTTCGCTGAGCAGGTGCGATGTGATCACCGCGAGGTGGCGGTGCACATGCAGCGGAAACTCGCTCGTGAATGTCGATGAGCACGGCCAGATCATGTTGCCTGCCCGGCCGCGGCCGATGCTGAGCACACCGCCGCTGACCGACGCCGCCAGTCCGCTCACTGGTTCTGTGAGCGCGCGCGTCCATGCGCCATTGCCGCGTGCCGCGACGTGAATGAAGTCGAAGTCGCGCCCTGTGCGTGTCCATCTCAGGAACGTTTGGGCGCTCGCCGCCGTTTCGCTGGCTTTCGGCTCCAGCTCGCCGTCGATGACAAGCGCCGTGACGTGTGGGCTGCCTTGTCCATTGGCAGCGTCGCCGCTCATGTCCTTCGGCAGGGACCATTCGAAGCTGGCGAGCACGACCGGCAGGTTGCTGCCCCCTTCGCCAACGTCGGCCGAAGACGGCGCGGCGAGCAGGGCGGCGCAGTAGCGGCCGGCCGCCACCGGTTGATGCAGGACGAAGATGCCGGCGGCGCGGTCGCTGTCGAAGCGTGCGACCTCGACCGGCAGGTTTGTGGTGTCCTGCCCGTCGACCAGCCGCTTCGACACGCGTGCGCTGACCTGACCGCGCTCCCGCGTGACGGCCAGCAGCGTCAGCAGCCTGTTCGCCGTTCCAACCGAGATGCCGGACGCGCCCGGTTGCGGGCCCGGCGCCAGCGTGATTTCGATCAGCCAAGCACGCTGCGGGTCAAGCTGCAGCTTGCCGGACGCATCCTTCTCGAGGACGCTAGCCGTTGTCCAGGCCGGGTCGATATAACGGCGCATCGCCACACCCATCATCAGCTCCTCTAGTGGTGGCTCGGAGCCGCACCAGGTGGTTGGCCGCAGCGTGAACATTGTGTTGGGAAAGGCCGGCGCCGGCGTGTTCACCGCGTCGAATGTCAGGCCCATCGGACCCTCCGCGATCAGCGTCATGCCGAGCGCGCTTTCGGCAGCGAGCGGCCTGTAGGTCAGGTGTGCGGCTGGGCCTACCTCCTTGCGCGAGTCGAGGATCTCGACGGGGACCGGAGGCTGCGGTGGGTCCGGCTGTTTGCTCACGAAACCATAACCGAAGCCCGTCTTGATCTCGGCGGCGATGCGGTCGGCCA
Source organism: Mesorhizobium sp. LNJC405B00 (assembly GCF_000502615.1). Lineage (NCBI taxonomy): Bacteria > Pseudomonadati > Pseudomonadota > Alphaproteobacteria > Hyphomicrobiales > Phyllobacteriaceae > Mesorhizobium > Mesorhizobium sp. LNJC405B00. The sequence continues at coordinate 527,876 of NZ_AYWC01000002.1, forward strand.
GGCCGCCATGCGCGAAAGGCGGCTCCTGCAGGATCGCCGCCACCGGCGGCGCGGGCTGGCGCCGGCCGTCGGTATCCGGTGCTGTAGTCAGTGGGATCAGCGCGCGCAGTTGCGGCCGGGTGAGCAGGATGCGCGAGCTGTCGGCCAGCATGGCGACCCGTCGGGTCCACGGGCTCGCCCAGCTCGACGAGCTCTCGTCCGATTTGCCCGCCGTCGCCTTCTTCTCGGCCGGCCAGGCGGCGCATTCACGGCTTTCCCGGTTGCGCAGCGCGCCAGCATAACGCGAGCGCAGCGTGAAGCGATGGCGGAAATAGGTCGCCGAGGGCGCTTCCCAGGCAAACTGCTGCAACGCCGTGCGCGCCGGCAGCGGTTCCAGCCGTTGCGTCATGGTGTGCGCGTCAAGATGCAGCCGGTCGAAGAACGCCTCGTGCTCGAAGCGAGCCAGTTGGTCGTCGATGCGAAGCTGCCACGCGATGGCCGCCGGGTGGCTCGCCAACCATGGTTTGTCCACATGGTCCTTCGGGCGGACGTAGCTGTAGATCGGCCGTCCCGACGGCCGCCATCTTTGCGTGGTGACGTCGACCTCGGAGAGCAGGCGCCATTGCCAGGCTTCGAGATTGGCCGCACCTGCCGGGATCCCGCCCAGGGTGACGAGGTCGTAGCGGCGCACGCGCTCGACCGGCTCGGTCGCGATCATCTGTTCGGCGAGCGCGATTGCCTTTTCGGCGCCTTTGGCGCTGAGCTCGCCAATGCGGTCGGCCATCACTTCCATGCGCAGTGACAGGCCGGGGAATGCGGCGAGCGTGCCCTTGTCGATGACGTTGGCATATTGCAGCAGGCGTGCGTCGAACATCGAGGGATGGCCGGCGCTCGCGAAGTACCCGATCGGCACATGGGCATGCAGGCTGAGCCGCGCCACCGTGCCCGCCGGTGTTTTCGCCATGTAGGGGCCTGCACCCGCCCCGGTCAGGTCGAACGCGGCGCCTGCCGCAAACTCGATGGCGAAGCTGAACGCCTGATCGAGCTTCGCCAGCAGGTCGACAAGCGTCTCCACGGTCCAGGGCGTCGGAACAGGATGGCCGGCCGCGAATGCGGCCAGCCATCCCGACAGGTCGACCGTCTTGTGCGTGGCGCTCGGCTGGTCGGCCGACAGCGTATCGATGGTCGAGAAATCGATGCGGACGGTGCGAACGGCCGGATCGGGCAGGCGATCAATCATTGCCGCGAGCCTCTCGTCGGCGTGACGCAGCAGATATGCCAGCATGAGCGGGTTGCGCAGGCGTGGCGGAAGGTCGGCGCTGCGGTCCGGGTTGGCATACCAACGTTCGAAATCGAGATAGGTGACGCGCGGCGTTGACACAGTGACCGTCTGGTGGGTCGGCAGGCCCTTGTTCCAGGCGGGATCTTCCGGATGTAGCAGGATGAGCGGCCCGCCGCCGCTGGCGCCGGCGCTCCCCTCGACTTCCGCGAACGACATGCACAGGTCGGCGTCGTTCTTCGCTTCAACGGTGAGGCGCAGCCAGCACGTGTCGTTCAGCCAGTCGGGCAGGCTGTGGCTGTGCCCGTCGATGATGAGGAAGCGGCCCGGCAAAGCGCCCGATCCGGCAGCGGGAACGATGGTGCGCAAGGTCAGCGTCAGGCTCGCACGGCCATCGACCGGTATGTCGAAGCTCGGCGCAGCCCTGCCGGCGACGAGCTGGTCGCGTGCCTTTTCTTCCTCGCTCATCAGCGACAGCACATGCGGCTGGTCGCTTAGGCGGTCCATGATCTCGACGCGTATGGCCTTCGGCTGGCCGGCCCAACGGATGTCCGACAGCGTCACCTCCTGCGACGTCGAGGCCGGCGGGTTGGACGGGATCGGGATCTCGCCGAAGCCGCCTTTCGAGCGGAACAGGTCGCAATGCGCGGCATTGCCCGCGGTGGCGAAGACGACCGCACGCGGATAGTCATGCGCCAGCGGATGTACCCTTTCGATCGACCTGCCGAACAGGGCAGGCTGGCCTTTGGGCTCGGCGACGGCCATTTCGGCGATCGGCGTCGTGCGCTGGTAGTCGAGTGGAACGACCACGGCACCGGCCGGGGCAGCATTGCCGAGCGGCCGCGGCATCCACGGCACCTTCGACAGGTCGGTCCGCTCCAGCTGCAATGCGAGAGGCAGGGTGCCGGCATTGCTGGTCACGTAGGCGAAAGTCTCGTAGCGCCGGCCATAGGCGAGGATCGGCAGGGCCGCAAACGTCCTGATCCCGGGAGGTTCCGTGTGCGGGCCGGGAGCATGATAGGGGCTGGTGCGGTCGACCTCCCCGTTGCCGTTGTTGACGACACGGCCGTCCAAAAGGGCGTCGGCGAACGGATAGCCTTCATATTCGATGAACATCGGCGCGCGGCCGTCGCTGACGGCGGGAAGCATCGGATGCAGCGCAGCGGCGACCCGCAGTTTTGGCTCGGCCTTTGGCGGCCACGACCAGAAGAGATCGGCCAGGTGGGCGTGCGCGAACGGCGCGGCCGCCGTGTCGACACGGCGTATGGCAAGCGCGATGCCGTTCAGGGCCTTGGCGAAATCGTCGAGCTTGCTGCCGTCGATGTTGGAGCCGATCTGGACGGGCAGCGGCCGTGGGAACCGGTCGGGCACGAAACGCTGCGGCCTGGTCAGCGCTTCGAGAGGGTCGATCGCGTCGGCGAAGCTGCGGCTCAGATGCGCGCCGAGCACGGCCGGGTCGAGCGCGCCCCGCCAGCCCGCCGCCGGGATGACGAGCGCCGCCAGGACCGGGTCGAAGCTTTTCGGGTTGGCGTCCGTTCCCAGGAAGCGGCGCACGAAATAGTCCGACTGTGCCAGCGCCTCGGCAATGTCGGTGACGGTCATGGCGGGCAGGCTGGTGAATGTCGCAAGCAGCGCCCGGGTGAAGCAGTTGCCGGCCGCGCGCCGCACGGCCTCTGCGCCGTTGAACGGCCCTTCCAGCAGGCCGCGATATTCAATCCAGGCACGTTCGAAGGCCAGGCGTATGCCGGCCTTGACGGCATCGTCGCCGACCCCCTGCAAGACGATGAAGCGCTCGGCAAACACTGTATGCGGCCTCGGCGCGTTCGCCGATGCCAGGTCGACGGTTTCCAGCAGGCGCAGCACCGCCGCCTCCGCTCCGCTTTCCTCATTGAGGCGCTGTTCGAATTCGGCGACCGCCCGGCTTACCGCCTCGCCGACCTTCACGCGTGTCCTCAGCGCCTCGGCGACATATGCCTTGAGGCGCTCGCCGACTGTGGCGCCGGGAGCGGCGGCGGTGAAATGCTGGACAAGTTCGCTCGCGAAATCCGCGTCGTCCACGATTGCGGCCTTCAGGTCGCCGGGCCGGGTCATGCCGTGGACATGGCGGATCGCCAGGCCGACTTCCGGGTCGGGCTTGGCCGTGGCAAACGGCGACAGCCTGCGAAATTCGTCCCGGATCGCGTTGATGATGTGCTCGGGCTGCAGCTGCTTTTCGCTCAGGCGCGGTTCCACGTCATCACGCAGACGCTCGAGCACCAGTGACACCAGCGGCGCTAGCAGGTCGCCCTCGCGCTGGGCATCCGGCGGCTGGACGATAGCGATGACCAGATTGTCCAGCGCGGCGACCAACCGCGAAACGCCATACCAGACGGCGCCGTCCCAGCGGTAGTCGACGAGCTTCTCCCCACCAGGGCCGATGCTCTCGACGGGCTCGAAGGCGCACAGCCTCTCGATACGCCCCAGCTCTGCCGGCGTGGCGTCGCGCGGACCGAGCGCCGCAGCGCTGGCCAGCATCGAGGCTGCACGTTCCTCGAACCAGCGGGTCATGCGGTGCACATCCGCGGCATATGGGTTGGCGAGCAGGTAGCCTTCGCTGGATAGCTCGGCCGCGGTGAACTTCGCCAGGTCGAACGGACCGGTGCCCCGCGGGGCCGGCGTTGTGCGGCAGACATACGTGCCTTTGCCGACGCCGCCGGGCTCGTAGGTAACGTCGATGGGGTCGGTCGCTACGGGGTCAGGAGCTGTCGCCAGGTCAATTTCCGGGGGCGGCGCTACCCCCTTGAGGAAGGGGAGTGCGACGAGGCCGCTCTCCCCGAAGATTTCCTTGTCGACACGGACAATCCTGGTGAGCCCGAGCCCATGTCCGACTGGTGCGTTCCATGACTGGACGGAACGCAGGCGGTCCCCGGCTCCCGCCGCCGCAACCGATATTGGAGTTTCGACATCATTGATCGGCGGCGGCGCCCAGAAGCGCCACTCATCTTTCGCAACGGCGGTCTTCTGCGCGTCCAGCCATGCCAGGAGTTCGGTGGGTGAACCGAGGTGGTCAGTCTCGCGAACCTCCGTGTGCAGGTGCTCGTAGAGCGTCAGGCGGGTTTGCGGCTCAACGCGATAGATCGCAATGCTGGATGTCCCAACCATGGTGAGAAAGTGCTCGATCTCGCTTCGGGCGATCTGCTCGTCACTGGCGATGTCGCCTTGCCTTGCCACCCGGCAGTCGATGCTGAGGTTGACTGCGAGGGATACCGTCGTCTCGTCGATATCGCTTTGCGCAAAGGCCTGCGGTTCCTGGTCGACCTGGCAGTGGATGATCGTCTCGATTTCGCCCATGGTCAGTTCCTCGCCTGCTTGAGCTTGTCTGCAGCCTGCTGCACCTTCTCGACGTCGACGCTGGTCGATACCGTCGTCTCGGACTTGCCGCCGCGCAGCTTGTATTTGACGTTGGCGCGCGCGCTGATCTTGAAGAACCTGGAAATGCGGATGGTGACCGACAGCGTGCCGTCGGCATCGACCTGGCCGCTGTCGCGATAGGTCATGCGCAGCATCAGCGTGATGCCAATGGTGACGATGCCGGCGACGTTGACATGGCCGGCGATGACCAGCACCACCGAGATCGCCAGGCCGCCGCCAGGCTTTCCGATCAGCTTGCGGTAGGAGAGCGTGCCGGACAGGGTGATGAACACCTGCCCCGAGAATGGCCCGAACGCGAAGGCCAGCGACGCCGAGCCGCCCACCCCGGCCTCGACCAGCACCGTCAGCTCGCTGTCGAACGGACGGTACTGCGCTTCGAGCTGGATGTAGCCCGTGCCGCCGATGATGAAGATCGCGAAGATGAACGGTCGCTCGATCGTCGATAGGTTGAAGCGATCAGCCAGCATGAAGTCCGGATACGCCACCAGTTTGAACCGGTTCTCGATCGAGACGTTCTGGACGCCGCTGGTGCCGAAGTTCAGCGACACGGGCGGGATAAGGAACTGGTGTTCGATGCCGACTGGAATGCCGCCTTCGGTGATGGTGTTGAGGCCGCCCGGCTCGCCACCGAACAGAGTAGAAAGGAAATCCTGGATGAACTTGAATTGTGGGTTAAGCCGGATGTTGCTCGGGTCGAACTCGATATCGAGGCCCTTCTCCTTGGTGAAGCTCAGGCCGAAATTGTTGAAGCTGACCATCGACTGGCCGCCAGCCACCATGTCGATCTTGGTGCCGATGCGGCCGAAGCCAGTCTGGGTGACCTTGTCCTGGTCCTTGGAGGCTTCCAGCCGGACCTGACCGACGAGGTGCATGTCGACGAAATCGGCCTTGAAGACGCCGACCGAGAACAAGCTGCGACGCCCGGGCATCGGGACATTGATGTTGACCTGGACCCAGGCCCGCGCCTGCTTCTTGTCGAAGTCGTGCGTAACCCGGACGGCGTCGCGCGTGCCGGCCGGGATCTTGTAGCCCTTGAACAGCCGGTCGAGCTTGGCACCGCCGAAGTTGCGGAACACCTTGCCGATGTCGAAGTCGGAAAGGTCGGCCGGCAGGATGCGGTCGCCGATCTTGTCGAACGGCAGCGACAGGCCGAGTCCCTTGAGCTCGTCGCCCAGCCGGTTGAACAGCGCGTTGGCCCTGGTCGTCTCGATGATGTCCGACAGCTCGTCGAAGCCGGAGCGGATGCGGTCGATGTCGGCTTTCAGCGCCGCGATCTCGGGCGCCGAGGTCACCGCCGAATAGAGCTTGAGCAAATTGGAGGGCGCAGCCATCAGGCCGCCGTCGTCGAGCTTGCCGGCCAGGTCGAATACACGGTCGGCATAGGCGCCGGCGGTCTCGAAGCTGCGCGACAGGTCGTTCTGAAGGCGGCGCACGGAATAGTCGAATGACTTCAGCGCCCCGAGCAGCTTCTTGGCATCCTTGATCGGACCGGTGATGGGCCCGAGCGCCGCGAGGAAATTGTCGTAGGCCTGGCCGAGCTGCTTTTCGAGATAGGCTTCGAAGCCATCCGCCATCTCCCTGAAACGTGTCGCGACCTCGTCGACCCCCTCATAGACCGCGCTGCAGGCGGCGCTAAGGTCGGCCAGCGTCCCAAGGGCGGCTGCATTGAGGTCGCGGATGACGCCGCCGGCGATTTCCTCAAACTGCAGCAGGCGCGCCCGCGCCAGGTCGCGCTCGCCGGCGCCGATCTTGTCGGGCAAGGGCTGCAGCAGCAGCTCGACAGCCGGACCGATGACCGATTTGCCGATCAGCGACTCGACAAGATTGTCAGGCAACAGCGCGTGCTGCGCCGAGGCCAGCGCTGAGCGCACGTCCTCGATGATCGGCAGCGCGGTCGCAGGAATCGTCCGGATTTCCCCGAGCAGCTCCGCGTTGAGCCCGTCGATCGCCGAGCGCGCGGGAACAAGCGCCGAGTCGATGGCGTTGCCGATCGTCTTGACCGGTCCCTCGGCGAATGCGGTGAGCCGCAGCAATTCGCCGCCGATCCGCTCGACAATGAGAACATCGAAGTCGGCCGCCGCCACATCGCCGATATCCTTGGCGATGTTTTCAACCTCTTTGCCAATGGCCGTGACGTGTCCGGCCAGGTTGCTGCCGATGTCGAGAAGCGCGGCCAGCGCCTGGTCGAGGGCGGCCTTGATGCTTCCGAGCGCCTGGTCGGCGGTATCGTCGACATGCCTTGCCAGGTCGCGCGCCTTGCCGATCTTTTGCAGCGCCGCTTCTCGCAGCGTCTTTATCTGGTTCAGCGCGTCTACAACCGTTTTCTGCAGCACCGCGTCCGTGATCCCGGCTGCCTTGGCCAAGAGGTCGTCGATCTTTGTCTTCCCGGTGCTTCCGGCCTGGGCAGCAAGGTCGGCCAGTGCGCTTTCGATGCGCGCGACGGTCTGGTCGACCGCGGCCCCGACGCTCGCGGTGATGGTGTTGGCTTCGAGCCGCGCTTCCGTTGCCTCGGCGAGCATCCGGGCGACATGGCCGCCGACTGCTTGCGAGACATTATCGAGTTCCACGCCGAGCCGCTGCCGGCTTTCGTCGATGGCCGCCCGGATGTCGTCGGCCACGCTGCTCAGGGCAGCGACGAGACCATTGCGGAATGCTTTCCGGCGATCTTCCGACCACGGTTTGTCCTGGTCGTAGCCGGCGACGAACTGCTCGATGCGCTGGCGCGCACGGGCAAACACCGCCTCGATTTCCGCTTCGAGGTCGAGCAACATCGAGCGCATCTTCTCGACGCCTTCGTCGAGCTTGCCGATGTCGGCGCTCGCCTCCGACAGGATCGGCCGGATCTGCTCGATCGCCCGCTTCCCGAGCTTGTCGCCAAGCGCGGCTTTGTCGATGGGAAGGGTGCCGAGAAACTCTTCCGCGTCGCCGACCACGTCGTGGATGGCCGTGCGTAGCAGCATCTCCTTGCGCTTGACCATGCCGACCGCGTCCTGCTTGAGCTTGTCGCAGAAGGCGCCGCCGCTTTTCAGGCTGGAGGTGAACTGTTCCAGCCCCTTGAAATCGTCCGGATTGACTAGCCCCGCAAGGTGGGTCGTGAGGTCCGATTTGAGGGTTGCCTTCCAGCTTGTTGCCAAATTGCTCAGGATGGCGTTGACCGCCGCTACGTCTCCGTTGCGGATGGCGGTGGCCAGCGGCCGGTTCTCGCCGGTGATGTCATCGAATTCCGTCTTGCCTGGAAAGTCGAACTTGGCGTCGACGCTCTGCCAGTACGCGACCTTGGCGAGGCGGCGGGCCGCGTCGCTGTTGCGCTCGATCTTGGCCGACAGCTCGAGCAGGCCAGCAAGGTCTGACCGCAGCGCTTGGTTGTCCGCATGCGTGGCGCGCATGAAGGTCACCGACTCGAGGCCGGCATAGACCGGCTTGCCGGCACGGCCGGCATTCACCGCGGTCTTCTGCGCGGCCGGCGCCAGCCGCCAGGTAAACGGGCGCAGCCCCGGCAGGAACCGGCCCACCGCGCGGCGGCGGCCTTCGACATCGTCGTCGGCCTGCGGTCTCTGGTCGTGCGAGGCTCTGTCGGCGATCGCCGAGATCCGCTGCGAGGCGGGCATGTTGGGATAGTCGAGTCCGAGCTGCGGCGGCCACAGATTGGTGTCGCTGGTGGTCGCCTTGAAGTCGGCGAAGAAGAACAGGTGGTCGGGGTCGAGGCACTCCTGCGAGACGACCGGCCGCTCGCCCTCGCCTTCGGCTGCCGTCACGAATGCGATGTCGGGCATCGGGTAGACCTGGGGCCGCTGGCGTGAGCTCAGCCGGTTCCACAGCGGGATCTTCCATCCGAAATCGCCGACGTCGTTGCCCCAGGCGCTGTCCACATTGATGATGCGCGCGTTGAAGCGAACCCGGTCGAGGAAGCCGCTGCTGCGCTGCTCGGCATTGCTGAAGTCGGGATAGTTGCGCTCAGGCTGCAGCAGCTCGATATATTCGCTCACTTTGCGCAGGATCGGCCGGCGCGACCGTGTCCTGTTGGGGTCTTGCTCCTGGAGCGGCGCGAATTGCGCCGAGGCGTTGACCGTGCGCTCGTAGACGACGACGTGCTTGGCGCGATGCCAGAAGGCGCCGATGCGGCCAAGCACCTCGACTTGCTGGCGCTCGACCTGGCCGTTGCGCGTCTGCGAGATGATCGTCACCTTGCCGTCGAGGAATTCCGCCTTCTGCGCGGCGTCGCCGCCGCCCGGCGAAAGGGCGATCTGCTCGATGGCACCGCCCCTGGAGGCAGGCGCGTCGACGAGGATGTTGAAGAGGTTGTTTGATTCGACCGGCCAGATGGCGCCGCCGCTAAGGCCCTGCGGGTGATGACGCGGCTTGTCCGCGACCTCACCTTTCGCCTCCTTGCCGCCCATCAGCGGCGTCGATTCGACGGGCGCGTCGGGGCCGATCGGGTGACGGTGAAGGGCGCTGCCGCGCAGCGCAAAGCGCACGCCGTCACTGAAGCGGGCCGGCGTGAACGCCACCGTCGAGTCGAGGTCGCGCGCCCAGATTTCCAACCGCTCGGGGCGGCGCGCCACCGCGCCGCGCACCGCGTTCCAGCGATTGAGCTGGTCGGTGGCCGCACTGGTGCCTCCGCGTCCGGGCAGGCGGCCGGTCAGCGCCTCGATCTCTGCGATGCGCGCGCCGCGCGATATGCCGGTCTCCTTCGACACGTCGATGCCGACCGGCATGCCGTAGAGGAATTCGGCACGGAGGTAGGAGAGCTGGGCGCCGAGGCCGTATTCGCCATACTGGCGGAATATCTCGTAGCTGGTCGATTCCGGCATGAAATAGCCGCGCTCGACGTCGCTCGGCCTGATCCAGATTTCCGCGGAAGGGGTGAGCCGGAATTCGACGGCCCGCCGCCTCAGGCTTGAACCGTCCTCGTCGAAGATCGGCTGGCCATTCCCGTCCAGGATTTCATTGCCTTCGGCGTCCGTCTTGAACATCCGCCTGAATGGCCGCGGCGGCTCTTCATGCTCGCTGGTGAGGTCGTGGATTTCCAGGCGGCGCGGCTTGTCGGCGCTTTCGCCGATCGCCTGCGGCGGCAGCACGTAGTGATAGTCCTGCGCGACGACCTTGTATTGCCACAGCCGCGTGTCGCCGGAATAGGTGGCAACCGACGCGCTCGCCGCGTCGCCGCGCGCGCCGAGCGGGCTGTGCGTGTATTTCAGGACCGAGAACGGCTCGTGCGACAGCACGACATAGGATTTGCGTGCGCCGTCGCCGGCCGCTTCGGTGAGGTCGTAGACATTGGCCTCCAGCCAGCGGTCCTGGCGCGGCGCCAGCCGCTCGGTGACCGTCAGCCAGTATGGCGGTCCGCCCTGGCTGCCGGTGCTGGCGGCGCCGGGCGCCAGTGGCACGAGCAGCGGACCGGGGCGGCCGGAGCGGTCGCCGCGCGACATGTCGACGGTGACTTGGTCGACCGCCTTCGCCGGAACCGGAAGGGTGATCTCGACCGCGGCGCCGCCGCGCGGATAGATCAGCGCCGGCACGCCGCTCGCCCTGCCCTTGCCTTCGCGGCCGATGCGCAGCGAGCCGTTGGGCGGCAAGTCCGGATGCGCGAGGATGGCGCCCGCGTCGCCCGAGAATTGCAGCGCGCCCAGCCTGCCGCGCCAGCCGGTGGCAGCGCCGGCAATACGCACCGCGGTGAAGGACAGCTTGAAGGAAGCAAGGTAGCTGTCGTCGTCGCGGATGCTGGCCGCGGTGGAAGGCGGCCAGGTCGGATCGTGCTCGAGGGCTGCATCCAGCGTCACGCCGGGTGTCTGGAAGAAGCTTATCTTGCCCAGCCTGACCGTCAGCTTTTGTTCGGTCTCGAATTTCGCAACTAGCGATTTCTGATCGGCCAGCGACAGCCGCATCGGCCGTCGCGACCAGCCCTTGCCATCCGTGGCCCGGCCCCAGGCTACCAGGCCGCTGGCAGCGAATGCGGGGGGCACCGGCGAGCCATACAGGCAGAAATAGACTTTCTGCGCCTTCAGATTGGTGATTTCGGGCAGGAAGGAATGCGGCATCCCGGCCTCGCCCGCGATCAGCGCGTCGCGTGTCGTGGCAAGGCTGTGATTGGCAAGCGGCAGCAGGCCAGCCGGCAGCGGGGCCACGCTGCCCGCCTCCTGCGCGTCGATCTCGTCGATCGTGTCTTCCCAGACCAGCCGCAGCGCGACGCTTGCCCCCCAGTCGCGACCGTCATCTGTCTGACCGTCCACCACGGCCGGCGGCCAGGTGTTGTCAGGCTTGATGTTCCACGCGAGCTCGCAATCGACCAGGAGCGGCTTGCCCACCGAAAGCCGCGTCACCGGCACGGCGGACGCGTCGTAATGCACCTCGGCCGCGACCGGACCTCCCAGTTCGGTGGCCAGCCGAAGCTGCAGCTTTCCGCCGGATGGCGCGGCGGTGAGATCGCTGCCTGACGCAAGGAAGCCCGACGGCACCTTGACCCGGTAGATCAGCCTGTTGCCGTCGAAGCGCAGGCTGAGCGCGGTGGCCGGTTCCTTGGCAAGCGTGGCAGCCGCCCCGTCGCCGCCAAAGAAGAACCCGTAATTCTCCAGTATCTGCCTGGCCGATTTCTTCAGGTTGGCGGGCCAGAACCGGGTTTGCGGGGCAGGGTCGACAAGGCTAGATCTGGGGTAGACCGCCGCAAAATCCCTGTTGGCGTCGCGCTCAGTCGCGAATCCGAATCTTCCGAGCCGGCGATCACGCGGCATTTCGGAGGCATCGAGCACGTAGGACTGGGTCCCATCCGTATCAGCCGTCGCATCGTCCTTGATCCAGCCGGCGACAAGCGTGTGTGGCGACGGCGCATCGGTTCCGGCCTCGCGCAGGACGTCATAGACCGCGCAGAACGGAAAGGCTGGCGCATCCGTATAGTTTCCCGTCTCCACCCTGCGCATCACCGGAAGCGGCAGATGGAGGTTGAAGCGGAACAGCGGTGCTTCGTAGCGGTAAAGCACCAGCGCCGAATGCGTCATGCTGTCATTGACGTATTTGACTTGCGACACCAGCGGCCAGTCGAACTCCTTCTCATAGGGTCGGACCTGACCCTTGCCGGTTTTGAATTGCTGCAGCAGGAAGGCACCGCGAAATGCGATCTTCGGTGCCTTGGCGCCATCCAGCCAGATGATGCCCCCTTGCGTGCGCCGGTCGGTGAACCACTTGAGTGCCTGCTGCTGCGTCTTGTCGAACAGCGAGTCGGCGTTGGCGTCGGGGGAAGGTGTTCCTGCTTTCTCGGGATCGATGCGGCCCGGGAGCCATCTCAGCAGCGCCGTCTGCTTGTCGGCTGCGCCCCCCTGCTTGTCGGCAAAGTAGATCTCGACGACGCCCGCCTGCGTGTCGGCCGGTTCCTCCAGCGGACGCGCCGGGACCGGCGGCCAATGAAAGTTACCGAAAAGCCTGAAAGCAAGAAACATCCCCCGCCCCTTCCGATCTTCTGGAAACCAAACCGATCCGCCGGCTAGACAATCCCGATCTCAATCAGATACACGCAGGCGTCGCCGTACCATTTTGCGGCCCGGTCGAGATGATCGCCATAAGCACGCAGACCCCACGGGCTATGCGCACTGCTGTAGAGTCCGCCGGCGTTGAACGCAGCCGCGACCAAGATCGGATCGAAGCCGCTCTTGTTGAGCCGGATCCGGATTTCCGCAGCGCCAAGATCAAGATTGGTCGCGAAATCATACAGCGGATGATTGGCCGGCTTAGGGTTTGGTTTGGCCGGATACACAGGTGCGACCGCAAAAGGATCGTAGTTGAGGCCGAACGCCGTGCCTTTCGAGCGGATGATCCAGCGCGCCGTTGTGCCCAGCGATTGCACGGGCCCCGCCGAGTAGTCCCCGAGCGTCGGCGGATTGACGTCATCGTTCTCGACATGCGCCTCCCAGCGGAATGTCTTCGGGCCCGTGAACTTGTCGGCTTTGTAAATGTGCGTCTCTGTCGCTACCGTCATCAAGAGCAGCGCCGGCGGTATGCCGTGCTTGGTGCTCGCGGCAAGCAGCTCGGAGCCCATGTATTCCATGATCTTGCGCATCGTATCGAGGCTTTGCTCCCAACGCTGCTGCTCAACGGTGCCGTTCTCGCGGGTGGCAAGGCCACGCTCGTCGTATCGCCATTCCCTCGTCCCGTTGCCGAACGAATGCCAATCCTTCTCATCCATCGGCGGCACGGCCGCCGGCGCGAAATCAATCGAGGGTGCGCTGACAGTCTGCATGCGGTCCGATCTTGCAACACTGAGGGCAGTCACGGCCTGGTCGGCGTCGAGCCGCACGGCGGATATGGCGAGGTCGAGAAGAAGCTGGCTTGGATTGCGCAGCCGGCTCGGGCGGGGATTGGCCTTCTGCCAGGAATAGTTTTTGGTCGTGCCGCTCGAATAGGTTTCAAAATGCAGCATGTTCAATCGGCCGACAGTGCCGATCCGCTGCCCGGCGTTCACCCGGTCGCCGATGCTTAGGCCGAGCGATGAGAGCGAGTTGGGCGAGACCTCGCCATAGTTGACCACATATCCATCGTGCTGCACCAGGAGCGCGTTGGTGCTTTCATAGAAATGGTAGAAATTGACTATTCTGCCGTCTTCGACGGCGACGATCGCGTCCCCTTCAGAACAATAGAGATCGATCGCGCAGTGATAGCGGGCGCCGCCGCTTCGATCGGCAAGGAAGCGACGGGAGGCATTGGCACCCGAAGCGCCTCCTCCGACCAGTCGCGTGTTGACTTCCAAGGCGCGCGGATGGCGCGTCACAACAGGCCAATAGGCTGTGCTTGCCGTGGACGCGGCGAACGCAATCGGGTCCCCGGTCGGGATAGGCAAGGCCTGCTCGGCAGCAGTGCCGGCGTCGGCATGCGCTGCAAAGTGATGATCGATGGACGTGAGCGCGTCGTCGATAGCCTCTGGAGCTTGCTTGCTCGCGGCTCCCGCCTTTGCCGCTGCGACAAAGGTGACGTCGGGCATTGCGCGCCTGCGCGATCCCCTGCTGTAGAAGGTCACGCGGTCGAGGAACGTCTGCCAGCCATTTGGCCGCCCGCGCAGGACGCTGGGGCAGTTTTTGCCTGTCCAGTCATGATGCTGGCGCAGGCCCTCGGGCACGGTAATGCCGAGCTGCATGCCCAGAAACACGCAAAGCTGCGCCGCCCGGTCGTATGCGGTTGCTTCATTCATGCCGCGATGCATGCAGATCTCGACGCCAATGCTAGATGCATTGGCGGCAGCATGGGCGTGCCATCCCATCTCGTTGACCGGGAGATGCTGGTAGATCTCGTTGTCGTCCACCGTGAAATGCCACGATACCCTGCGGGCGACTGCGTCGCTGCCGCGAATGTATCGATTGTGCGCCTCGGCATCGGCGCCCGGACCGGGGTTGTCGGTGTTGTGAATGGTAATAGTGGTCGGCCGTATCCGTGTTCCAGGCCGTGTCGGGAAACCCGGTGGCAAGAGGTCGACAATGATGCCCAACGGATCGGCGGATGCCGCACCGGTTGCCCCGCGCGAGCCGGCATTCGATCTGACCTTTGTTTTCGGTACCAGGTTATCCAAGGCATCCTCCTTCGACGGGCAACTCAATCGTTCGAACGACCTCACCAATCCGGATTTGCAAAATTGGTGCGGACAAGATGCTCGCAATCCTAGACCACGGGAAAAAGCGTGGGCGTGAAAACACCGTGAAATACTTCGATGTGAGTTTAAGGGGCGGGAATGGAGCCGCTATTGCGCGCCCGTCAGCGCCGGCTACGAAGCAACTCTTGCCGAAGGGACTTCGCTCTCTTCAGCCACATGATTTTGCTTTCCCCGCGAGGATCAGCAAGGGCGCATGAACATTTGCGTCTTCTAATGGATGGCGGAACGCGGAAAATTGCAGTAAGTAAATATAGGGAACAGAATACTTCTGCGGGGCGGACATGCTAAAGCTAAATGCTCTCGGCAGGCTAACCCTCACCGATGAGGAGGGGCGTGATTTCGCGCCACAGGGCAGCAAGGCGCGCGGGGCGATTGCGCTTCTGGCCGTCGCGCCCGGCCACACTCGCACGCGGGCATGGCTGCAGCAGCGCTTGTGGAGCGACCGGGCAGCGGAACAGGCGGCAGGCAGTTTGCGAGCGGCCCTCAGTGAGATACGCCGCGCCTTGGGGTCACACGGTCAACTGCTGGTGGCCTCGCGGCATGCTGTGACTTTAGACCCCGCGAGCTTCAAGGTCGTGTACGAAGCGTCCGTCGACATGAGGCGGGGAGGCACGGTCGAGGCCTTTGAAGACGTCGACGTGCACGACCATGAATTCGAACATGTTATCCGCGACGTGCGCAGCCATGTCCTCGAGAGATGGATGCAGCAGCGTAGGGCAGCGCCGCGCCGAAGACGCATCGTGCTGGTGCGTAGCGATGCTCGAGGAGCGCCAGCGGCCGATGTCGGCGCACGACTGTTGCAGAATCGGATTCTGGGTGCATTGCGGCAGATGGACGATTTGGAGATCATGAGTGCGGACGGGGCCGGCGGTGCGGATGATCTCGATGCGCACGGAGGCCAGCCGCAGGCAATGCTCTTGATCCGAGTGCTTTCCGTTGCTGTTGGCAATGACGTTTTCCTGTCCTGCGAAATTCAGAATGACCGACGGCTGTGGTCCGACAATGCATGCGTACCCAGCGCCATCGGCGCGATGCACGAGTCGGTCGATTTGGACAGGCTTGCACTCAACACCGTCGAACACGTTTCCGCTGCTTTCGCCGAAGCGGCATCGATTGAAGGAGCGGATGCTTGCGCATCCGTCCTGGCGCACCAAGCCCGGAACCTGTTTTTTCGTCTCGACAAGAAAAGCCTCGTTGCAGCTGACAGCCTGTTCAAGCGTGCGTTCGAGATTGAGCCGCGCGGCCGGTACCTGGTGTGGCGCGGCTTCTTGCGCAATGCCGCATTCTTTCAGCATCGAACGATGTCATTCCTGGACAACGTTGTGTCGGTCACTGAGCTCGCTGTGGAGGCGCTCCGCCACTCGCCCGACGATGCCGTCGTTCAGACAATCAGTTCGCAGATCGAGTATGTTCACCAAGGCAATCTGCGGACGCCGCTCGTGATGGCGCAGCGCGGCGTCGAGCGCAATCCGACCGACCCGTTGGGATGGGCGCTGCTCTCCAACGCCCTGAGCACAAACGGCAAGTTAGAAGAAGGATACCAAACAGCCCGGCGCGCGCTGGAACTTACCAAACACAGTCCGTTTCAGTTCTATTTCGAGCATTTCGCTTGCATGGCCGCAACCGCTCTGGCTGACTACGATCAGGCGCTGTTGCACGCTAGAACGGCCCTTCGCTTCCGCCCAGACTTTGTCTCAACACGGCGTTATGAGGTGGCCTTGCACCTTCGCCGCGATGAGGCGCTACAGCTTCGCCAAGCTGTCAAGGCCATGCGGCAGCAGGAGTCCGGCTTTGCTCCAGCGACGCTCCTTGATCCGGCCTATCCGGTCAACACGCTGCGGCGGCTGCCGATCATGGCAGCGATAGAAAAGAAGGCCACGGGCCGGACCGATGATTGGCTGGAAGCGTAGCTGCCCCCCCCGAGCGATCGGTCTGGCGTCGTTCCGCCGTTCCGTGAAATCGTCGTGAATTCGGCCTCGACACCCTGAAGAGTCCGCACCGCCCCACTATCCTTTTTTCCTGAAGCGCATTTACTCAACGAAAGTTTCAAACGCGTCGACCTCGAGGCCTCCTTGCCTATACGGACAAATAAACTGCTCGGACGTCCCGATAGCTTCGGGCGTGAGGAACGCTACGCATTCGGTGTCGCGCTCGACAACCCGAGACCAGAAAGGACAGCCTGTGACCGCACCTGAGCGAATTAGATTTGACAGTGTCGAGCGGCAACTGCTTGACGCCGCGTTGGCAGGGCAGGAACTGTGGCCCTATTCCAGCAGCGGCAATCCAGTACGGAATTTCTGGAAGGAGGCCCGTGAGGCGCTGGAAAACTATTACAGCGACACGAGCGGAGAGCGTCTCCGCGCCGTGCCAGCGGGATCTGGCACCGCCGCCATCCATGTCGCGCTTGGCGGCCTCCAAATTCCCGCCGGAACCGAGGTTATCGTTCCACCAATCACTGACATGGGAACGGTGATGCCGGTGATCTTTCAGAATGCGATTCCCGTGTTCGCCGATCTTGATCCGAATACCGGATTGTTGACGGCGGAAACGATCGCGCGCGTCGCGACCAGTCGCACTTCGGCGGTCATTGTCGTGCACCTGGGGGGCTCGCCTGCAGATATGGATCCGATTCTTGATTTCTGTCGGCAACACAAGATCAAAGTGATCGAAGATGCTGCGCAGGCTCAGGGGGCCAGCTATAAAGGACGTCCCGCGGGAACGCGAGGCGATGCTGGCTGCTTCAGCCTCAACTCCCAAAAACACATCACTTGTGGCGAGGGCGGCTTTGTCCTCGTAAGGAGCGAGGATGATTTCCTGCGGTGCCTCAACTTCTCCGACAAGCACCGCAACCGGACCGGCGTGACCGATCCAAATAGCGAGCACTACATATACAACGGGTCAGGCGTAAATTACCGGATGAGCGACCTGGAGTTCGCCATGCTCCTGGCGCAGCTGCCCAAATTGGCTAAAGTAGCGGCTCGCTTTACAGCCGTTGGCCAACGGCTTGATGAGCGGCTGTCAAAGATTCCGGGTGTGCGGCCGCAGCAACACCACGGCAAAGCGACCTCCAGCTATTTCTTTCAAATGTTTCGCTTAGAGCCGGATCTGGTGGCGCGCCGGGAAGATGTGCTGAAGGCGATGCGCGCCGCTGCGACTTCTGTCGGCATGGGCGTCGGTAGGTCCTACGGCGATGAGACCCTTTATCGGACTGGGGTGTTCAAAAACCGGAACTTTTTCGACACTTTCGGACAACCGAACAACGAAACTCCAATCTGGCCGGCCGAGTTGGTTGCGCGACAAGTCTTCTCGGATATCCCCGACACTGTCTTTGACTATAAGCAGACACACTGCCCGGAAGCTGAAAGGTGGATCGAAAGCTCGTTGCAGATAGTGTTCCACGACGGCCATGAACCACATCACGCCGACATCGTTGCTGATGCAATTGAGACCGTACTGTCGACCTAAACCAGATCGCCCAGACAATGGATAGTGGGACGGCGTATCGTCGAAGGCGAGAGCGATCACCTAAGGTATAACACCGTCGCCCGAAGCAACGGTTTGCCAGACTTTATGCCTGAAGACACTGAGGGAATTTGCGGTATCAGAAGATACAATCACTGCAAGTATAACATGATTTGGCAGCCGGTGACTACACCAATGGGGAACGCGGATGCGTGTCTGTGCAAATGCTGTAACGCTGATTTGGATGTTGCTCGGCATCTTTGCTATTGCGCCTCGGCCGGCTCACGCCGCCTGCGACGTTGCGGAGAACACCTCTCTCGATACGGCGGCGAGTATCCTCTTCAACTGCTCAAGCACAATGGCTCTTGCTGGTATGCCTGCCGGGGACAAAGAGTTCGTTGCCAATTTTTCCTTTCCGAAGACCCTCCCAGCCGTGGAGACTCCATGGCGTGGAATCGACTTTCGCGTACAGCCTGAGCGTTACCTTCGCACTCTTCTTGCCTATGGGCTGAAGGATAATGTCCCTATCGACTGGAGGATCGAGAAAGGATCGCAAAGTTGGTGCCACGCGCCGTGGTTTCAGGATCTTCGCGAGCGCATTCACGGCATGACCCGTGAGCGAGGATCGCGCCTCTTCGAGCTCTCGGAGCATCAACGCTCTCGCGCCGAAAACTGGGCAATTGGGTTCTACAACGGGGTTGGATGCTATGCGCTCGGTCAGGTTTGGGGGGACCCCGCGCGACCGAAGACCAAGGGCATGATGTTCCCGCCGAACACATTTGCAATCAAGCTGCTCTTCACCACCGCGCCGGTTTCGCGGGTGCCATATCTAACCGGGTCGAAGGTATGGAACGCCGCCATTGGCGAAGGCGGCTCCGTCCAGGAAATGCGCCTTTTGCAGGTAGATGTTGCGGTGAAGGATCCAGCGGCTGGCGCCCTGACAGGCTGGGTCTTTGGCACTTTCATGTACGACGCCTATGCACCTGGTGACGATGTCTGGTCAAAGCTCGTTCCCGTCGGGCTGATGTGGGGAAACGACCCTGAATTGACAGCCAAGAAGTATCAGGAAGATGGAGGCACCGTGCAGGAGAGCTGGGTCAATCCCACGGTAGCCGCCCGGTTTTTCTCGCTGCCTCGTCACCATCTTGGCTTGTTTGGGCGCCTCAATGGGCCTGTCGACAACTTCAAGTCTGCATGCATCGCCTGCCATGCGCGTGCCCTCGATTGGGGTCGGGGAATTCCGCCTGAAGGCCCTGTTTTTGATGAAATGAACGGCCTTTTGCCATTCACCATCAATCCTTACGATGAACAGGCCCTGAGGCATTATTTCAAGAATCGCGCACCCACAGAACCTTTCGTCGCCGGGACCCAGTCTCTCGACTATTCACTCCAGCTTGCGGGTGGCATTTTCAATTTTCGCCGTTGGGTGGATCTGAAGTTTTCAGCCCAGGCAGCGGAAACGCGCGATGTTCCCCCTTATGAGTTTAAAGAGGAGAAGAGCGGCAACGCCGGAGCAGCACCGACCAAGATACTGCCGTCGACACAAGACAGGTCCTATGTCGGCCCTTCCCCGTTTTCCCGCGGCGACTAGAACCATGCAGAAGGCTTACCGCAACATTCCGCTGTAAGGTCTCCCCGTCACCAGGGGCGATCACACAATGCAGGCGACACTTCATGAGCTGCGCGACGCAATGCCTGCGCGTGCCTAACCATGGGCGGCTTCGGTCGACATCGGACTGCCACCGACACTCTCCAGCAGCGGGCGCACCTTTGCCAGGAACCCTTGGCTTCCGCATTCGAACCGCAGCTTTGTGCTTAGGTCGGTGTGATCCCAGTCGATCGTAGGGGACAACCCAGATTGCCGAGCAAAGGCAACCCGGGCACGCGACGATCAGGATCGCCTTCGGGATGGTGCGCCTGGCATCCCTGGTCTCTTCGGTCAACGTCGACACGGCGTCGAAGAATGGGATCCTGTTTTTCACCATGCATGTCCGGAGACCTCGGCGCCAGCGTTGCGCGGCAGGCTCAGGAACCGCAATGAAGCTGCGAACCCGATCCCGCCGATGGCGACAAAAGCGACGCGGAAGTCAAACAGGGCCAGAACGTCACCTCCCCGAAAGGATAGCGACAGGTTAAGCGTCGCGGCGCCGACTGCCACGCCAAGCAGCATCGCGACCTGGAACAGCATGTTGGACAACGTCGAGGCGGAACTGCGCTGCTCTGGGGGCACGTCAGCGAATGAGATCGTAGCGAGGGCCGTGAATTGCATGGACCGCGACAGCCCGGCAATCAGCATCAGCAGGACGATGAGCGCATGAGGAGTCTGCGGCGAGATCAGCGCACAGGTGAAGATCGAGAAGGATGCCACAAGTCCGTTGACGACCAGAACCTGGCGGAAGCCAAACCGCCTCAGAGTCGGCGTCGTAACCGTCTTCATGCCGAGATTGCCCAGGAAATAGGCGAGGATCAGCATGCCGGCTTCGACGGGGTCATGGTTGAAACCGACCTGGAAAAGAAAGGGGCAGCAGGAAAGGCATGACGTTGATCGCCATGCGCGCATAAGTGCCCGCCGAGAGCGTGGCAATCGCGAAGGTCTGGACCTTGAAAGCGGACAGGTCGAGGAGCGGATAAGGTGTTGTCCTGAGATGGCGGATGGCAAGAGAACCGAGCGCAATCCCTGTCGCGATCAAGCCGACAGTCATGTGAAGGGTGTCGCCCGGGTGGGCGACACGTTCGAACCCCCACAACAGGCTAGCCATTCCGGCGGACGCCAATGCGAACCCCGCCCAGTCCAGGGACCGACGCTCCTCTACCCGCTGATCCGAGATGAATCGCAAGACAAGCAGGATGCCCAGGACGCCGAGCGGAAGGTTGACGAAGAAATTCCAGCGCCAGGACAGATAGGTGGTGATGAAGCCACCAAGCACCGGTCCGACCACCGGTGCGAACAGCGCCGGCCACGTGATCAGGGCCGTTGCGCCTAGAAGTTCCGACTTTGGCGCATTGCGCAGTACGAGAATACGGCCGACCGTCATCAGTGCGCCGCCCAGCCCCTGCACGGCGCGCGCGACAACGAACTCGGACAGGTTCTGCGCCAGTCCGCAGGCCAACGATGTCAGCGTGAAAACCGCGATGGCCAACAGGAAGATGTTGCGCGCGCCGAAGCGATCGGCGAGCCAGCCGGAAATCGGAACGAACACCGCCATGGCCAGCATGTAGACAGTGATGCCGATGCTCATGACAACCGGCTGAACGCCGAAGGACACACCCATTTGCGGTAGCGACGTGGAGATGATCGTGCTGTCGAGAAATTGCATGAAGAATGCGATCGCGTGATTAGCGCCACCCGACGTGACTGCGGCGCCTGGTCAGGCTGGACTCTAGTCGAGGCAAGAGTGCTCATTGAGCATCACCAATCATGAGCGAGCGTCCTCCGCAGGAAGGGGTGGCGCACATCATGTTCTCGAAGGACTGACGCCGCGCTTTGAACGGAAGATGAGACGTTTGGGGCTTCTTTGGAGGCGCGCTGCGATAGCCGCCTGGGCTTTGATCCGATCCGTGGTCGTTGGTATCGGCTTCCAGGCACCAAATGCGACTACTGGCCTTGCGCGTCCCGAGAGTTGGCGGACGAAGCGAATTGTCCCATGGTTCTTGACATACTCTGTTCGAAGCCTCCGCCCGAACGCTCCTTGAGAAGCCGGCGATATTGCGTCGGCGTGACGCCTTTCTCCATCAGAAAATGCCGGTTGAAGTTGGACAGGTTGCCGTAGCCCACCTTGTAGCAGATTTCAGTAACCGGGAGTTCGGTCTCGGCAAGAAGCCGGCAGCAATGGCCGACACGCAGCAGGCGAACATAGTCACGAAAATTGTGGCCGGTGTTCTTCTTGAAAAACTTGCAGAAAGTGGGGGCGGTCATCCCGACGATGCCTGCCGCCTCGGTCATGCTGACGGTTTCATGCAGGTTCTGAAGAATGTACTCCACGACATTGTGGACCATCGCCGAGTTGCGCGACAGCAGGTCGGGCGAGAAGTGCTCGCTTGACAGGGTGTCGCGCTCTGCAGACGTCGTCAGCAGGCCAACCAGGTCGAAAAAGAGCACGAGCCTCTTGAGTCCGAGCAGGCCGCCCATCGCTTCTATGATGGCCGCCGCTTTGGTGGCCGTAGTGCCATAGTAGTGAAGGCCGCGGGCGGCCGCCGACAGAAAATCCTCAACCTCGGCCATCTCGGGAAAAACAGCCACCGCCGATCTCAACATGTCGGCATCGAACTGTACGATGATGTCACGTCCCTGGATGACCTCGCCCGGCTTGATGTCGGTCACCCAATTGTGTGGGAGGTTTGACCCGACGACGCCGAGATAGCCGGGCTCGAAATGGCCAATATGATCCCCAACAAACACCCGGCCGACGGATTTGCGGACCAAGTGGATCTCAAATTCGGGGTGATAGTTCCACTGGCCCAGAGCGCATGGATAGTCGTCCATCCGCCATACAAAGCTCTCGCCCGGTTCCCGTAGAATCTGCTCGAGACCGGGCCGGCCAACCTCTGGCGTCTGCGTCGATTGCCTATGCAGTACCTTGAGCGTCAAGCGAAGTCCTATCCGGAATACGTCCCCGTCAAACAACGTTAGCATCGGCTCAACTTCAATCTCAAGCGCTCGCTGGTCAACTATTTCGTCCCGGGCACGAATTTGCCGCGATTTTTGCGAAGCAGCGGAAATTGCGTATCAGCTTTGGGAAAGCTGGCTCCTAGTTGCTGCGCCTCCATTGGTTTTCAATCGCAGCATATCGACCAGCCGCAAAGGCGAGGCTCGGTATCAAAAGACCAAGAAAAGTCCGGGAGGAGAAGATCGTGAGTTCAGCAGAGCATCGATCCGATATTTTTGCCTGTGCCGGCTGAGACGACGCCCATGTCGCTGCAAAGCCGCCTGATCACGCCAATTGTCACGCAGGCCTTGCCGGTCAGAATCCCCGGTATCTCGCGCGAGGCAGGGCTCGTCATTCTGAACCTCGTCATCTTTGCCGCCATCGCGATCGGCAAGCCGCAGGCTTTCCTGAGTTGGGTCAATTTCAAGGCGATCCTGTCATTGATGACCTACGACCTGCTGCTTGCACTTGGAATGACGGTCGTCCTCATCATCCGGGGACTTGACCTTTCGATAGGTGCCAGCTTCGCGCTTCTGACCGTCGTCATGGCGTTGGCGCTTCAGGCAAGCGTTCCCGTGCCAGCCGCGCTCCTGATCGGACTCGCAGTGGCGGTCGGGATTGGCTCGCTCAACGGTTATCTCGCCGTCAGATTTGGAATCCTTCCGTTTCTTGTCACGCTGGCAACGATGACCCTGGCGCGCGGCACCGCCACAGTGATGACGTCGGGCCAGTATGTTTCGTTCACCGGCGCCCCTGCCTGGTTCGTGCAATTCGGGCGCCTTGAAGTCCCGCTCTGGCGGACCAGCGAGCGCGTCTACGGGCTTCCGCTTGCTCTGCTGATAGTCATCTTCGTGACCTTTGGCTTCGCATTCCTGCTGCGGCGCTGGGTGCCGCTGCGCCAGTTCTTCTTCGTCGGCGAAAACAGGGAGGCGGCCCTGCTGTCGGGCTTGCGCGTCAACCTCATCACGATCAGCGGCTATATCATTTGCGCAGCCTTTGTGTGGCTTGCCGCCGTTTTCATGATCGCGAATGCCCGCATCGGCTATGCCAACTACGGGGTAGGAGCAGAGATGCGGGCGCTTGCCGCCGCCGTTGTCGGCGGCGCCAGCATGTCCGGCGGGGCAGGCAGCATCCTGGGCACAACGCTCGGCGTCCTCATGATCGCGCTGATCGGCAACGGGTTCGTGCTCTTCAATGGCGATCCGAGTTGGCAGCAGGCTGCAATCGGCATCATTCTTATCGTCGCGGTCGGGGTCGACGCCCTTCGCTCCTACAGGGGGCGTGGGTGATGAGCAGCATGCTGAACATACAGGGCGTCTCGAAGGCCTATGCCGGCAACCCGGTCCTGAGCGACATTTCGTTTGAGGTGCGAGCCGGCGAGATACATGGCCTCATTGGAGAAAACGGCGCCGGCAAGTCGACACTCATCAACATCATCGCCGGCATCGTCCAAAGGGACGCCGGCGTCATTCTGGTCAATGGCGAAGAGGCCGTTTTCGACACGCCCGTGGCTGCGATGAACGCAGGCATCAGCGTCGTACACCAAGAGCTCAGCCTGATACCAAGCGCGACGGTGGTCGAGAATATCTACCTGCGGCGCGAGATCACCAACCGCCTCGGCCTCAACAACTGGAGGGCCATGCGCGAGGCCACCGAGAAGCATTTCGCCCGGCTTGGACTGGATGTGGACCCCGCAAGCGAGGTGCGCAGGCTTAGTGTCGGCATGCAGCAGATGGTCGAGGTTGCAAAGGCGACGGCACTCGATGCCCGCATTCTTATTCTTGACGAGCCGACCTCGGCGCTCGCGGAAAGCGAGGTGCGCGATCTCTTTCTCGTTCTCGAGAACCTGAAGCGAAACGGCGTCGCCATCATTTTCGTCTCGCACAAGCTCGATGAGCTGATCGCAATCTGTGACCGGGTAACCGTGCTCAGGGACGGACGGCATGTTGCGACCCGCGCCGTCTCGGAAACTCAAAAGGCAGAGCTCATCCGGCTCATGGTGGGTCGAAGCCTCGATGAACTTTATCCCCCACTTTCCGATCAGATCGGCGACGTGCTTTTCCGGTGTGAGGGTCTCAGCCGGTTCGGCATGTACGAAGACATTTCCTTCTCAGTCCGGCGAGGCGAGATCGTCGGAATCGCCGGTCTGATCGGCAGCGGTCGCACGGAGGCGATGCGCGGGATCGTCAACGCGGATCGCCGGGATGCCGGACGCTTCTTTCTGGAAGGGAGTGAAATTTCGATCCAGGATCCGGCGGCAGCGCTTCGCCACGGCATTTGCTACGTCTCGGAGGACCGCAAGCGCAGCGGCATCTTTCTCGCCTTCAATGTCGGCGACAACATCGGCGCGTCCGTGCTTGGACAACTGACCGGGCGGGCAGGCCTCGTCAGTTCGGCCCGCATCGATGCCTTCGCCTGCGGCTTCATAGCGGATCTCGACATCCGCCCGGCCGATCCAGGAGCCAAGGCGTTCTCGCTGTCGGGCGGCAACCAGCAGAAGGTCCTGCTGGGCAAGGCCATGGCGTCGAAGCTCAGGCTTCTGATTGTCGACGAACCCACCCGGGGCGTCGACATCGGAGCGAAGGCGGCAATTCACAAGAAGTTGCGCGCGCTGGCCAATCAAGGAATCGGGGTTGTCGTCGTCTCGTCGGAACTCAATGAGGTGATGGGGCTGAGCGACCGGGTCCTGGTCTTCTGTGGCGGCGTGCTCAGCGCGGACCTGGACAACAATTCGGCCAAGCTTGCGCAGGAGGAGGTAATGCGATGGGCAACAGTGGCATGACCGCCCTCCAGCCCCAGCCGTTCTCGCGGCTTGCGCAGCTCGTCAAGAATCCGACGACGATCCAGCGCGCCGGCCTGCTGTTCATGACGCTGCTCATCCTGGCGTTCATGCAGGCTGCCTATCCCGGCTATGCCAGCGCCGCCAACATGGAAGTGCTGGCCATGAACATGGTGTTCGAGGCGATCATCGCCGTGGGCATGACATTCGTGATCATCTCGGGCGGCATCGATCTGTCCGTCGCCGCGGTGTTCGCCTTCGCGGAGATCCTGGTCGCGAAGCTGATGGTGCAGGCTGGACTTCCGATCGGCGCGGCAATTCCGATCACGCTTGTGGCTTGCGGCACGGTCGGCCTGGCCAATGGACTCCTGATCAACCTGCTGCGCGTGCATCCCTTGATCGTCACGCTGGCAACCCTACTGACGATGCGGGGCGTCAACCTGTCGATATCGAGCGGAAAGTCGATCGCAGGCTTCGACGACGCGTTTCTCTTCCTTGGACAGGGGAAGCTCCTCGGCGTGCCCTTGCCGATCTGGGCGCTCGTCATTCTGACTGCAGGTCTCGGCTTTTTGCTGCGCAACCATAGAAGCTTTCGCCAGGTCTATTTCGTTGGCAGTGACGAGCGCGCTGCTCGCCTTTCCGGCGTCAATGTCGGGCGGGTCAAGCTTGTCGTCTACACCGCCTCGGCAATGCTCGCCGGTTTTGCCGGCGTTCTTGCCGCGTCGCGCTACGGCGCGGCGCACTGGGGTCAAGGAAACATGGCCGAGCTCAAGGCCATTGCCGCGGTCGCCATCGGAGGGGCCAACATAAACGGCGGCAGCGGCTCACTAGGGGGAACCCTTCTGGGGATCCTCTTTCTCGCCACGGTGCACAACGCCTTTGTCACGTCGGCGGTCAACACGTTCCTCTACGACGTAGTCAACGGCGGGATGCTCCTCGTGGCAATCCTCCTCAGCCGATATTTCGAGGCGAGGAGCAACGTGAAAATTCTGTCGATCCGACAGAAGAAAATATCCAATCGCAAAGCAATCCTGACGGGAGTGAGAACATGAGAAAGCTTATCCGATACGCATTGGCAGCTGCAATTTCGCTCGGAGGTCCGGCGACCACCGCCTACGCCCAGGAGGCCAAGGAGACCTACGGGATGGTGGTTTTCCTGAAAGGCTCGGAGTTCTTCAACTGGTGCTTCGCCGGCTTCAAGGACGCTGCTGAATCGGTAGGCGCGGTCGCCGAGTTGCAGGGACCAGCGGACTGGGACGCTTCGGCGGAGTCGCGCGCCGTCGACCAACTGGTTGCCAAGAAGGTCAAGGGAATTGCCGTGACCGCAGGCGACGCCGACACGCTCGTATCGTCGATCAATGCCGCGATGAAGGCGGGCGTGGCGACGCTGACCTTTGATTCAGACTCTCCGAAGAGCAAGCGCCTGCTGTTCGTCGGCACCGACCACTACAATGCCGGCTTCGCGGCCGGCGTGAAGATGGGCGAGCTTCTGGGGAACAAAGCCAAGATCGGCTTTTCAGGAATCCCCGGCCTCGATGCCATCAACGCCAGGCGGGAAGGATTCATCGCCGGCTTGAAGTCCGTCGCGCCGGAAGCGGAAATCGTGGCCGAGGTCAATGACGAGGGCGATTTGCAGAAGGCGGAAACAGTGATCACCGCCATGCTTCAGGCCAACCCGCAGATCAACGGCATCTTCACACTCCATGGCAATCCCGCGACCGGTGCGGTCGCGGCTGCCCGCAATGTCGGGCGCGACAGCGGGCCGGACAAAGTGCAAATCATCGCCTACGCGATCGACCTTCCTATCCTTCAGATGGTCGACAGCGATGAGCTTTCCGGAACGGTGGCGCAGAACCCATACCTGATGGGCGTGATGGCATTCCACATGCTTTATGCTGCCGCTCACCCCACCCAGTTCGACAATATGAACAATCCCGGGTTCGGCAACGTGCCGACCGCCAATCTGGATACCGGCGTTCGGATCCTGACCAAGGGTGATCCGGCCATCAAGGCATTCATGTCACCTCCCAGCCTCTGAGTGCCTCGGGAAGGTCGGCGGCAAGTCGGCCTTCCCAACCTCCATTGCCAAGTCCTCGTTGCTTGATCGCGTCGCAGAAAAGGAAGTCATTCATGAAAGCGCTTGTCCTGGAACGGCAGAGGGAATTGTCCCTGCGCGAGATAGATCTGCCTGAGCACGTCGCCGCTGGCCAACTGAAGATCAAGATTCATACGGTGGGAATCTGCGGCAGCGATGTGCACTACTACACGCATGGCCGCATCGGCCCCTTCGTCGTCGAAAAGCCGATGGTGCTCGGTCATGAGGCCTCTGGAACCGTCATCGAGGTGGGATCGGGAGTCGTCGGATTCTCGATCGGCGATCGCGTCTGCATGGAACCGGGCGTTCCTGACCTAGCGTCCCGCGCTTCGCGCCTCGGCCTCTACAATGTCGATCCAGCAGTGACCTTCTGGGCAACGCCGCCGATCCATGGCTGCCTTGCTCCCTACGTCATCCACCCGGCTGCCTTCACGTTCAAGCTGCCGGACAATGTCTCATTCGCGGAGGGCGCCATGGTCGAGCCTTTCGCGGTCGGGCTGCAAGCCGCGAACAAGGCTCACATCCGGCCAGGCGACGTCGCGCTCGTCATCGGCGCCGGGCCGATCGGCATCATGATCGCAATTGCTGCCCTCGCGGGTGGCTGCAGCCGCGTCGTGGTCGCCGACCTCGTCGCCGAAAAACTGAGCGTGGCGGCGCAGTATCCTGGCGTCTCTACCGTGAACATACGGGAGTCCGACCTTGCCACGTCGGCCAAGGCCGCTACCGGAGGATGGGGTTTCGACGTGGTGTTCGAAGCAAGCGGCAGCCCAAAAGCCTACGACGGTATCTTCGACCTGGTGAGGCCGGGTGGTTGCCTGGTTCTCGTTGGCATGCCTGTCGATCCTGTAGCGTTCAATGTCGTTGGAGCGGCCGCAAAGGAGTGTCGAATTGAGACGGTTTTTCGATACGCCAATGTCTATGATCGCGCCATCGAGATGATCGCGTCTGGAAAGGCGGATCTTAGACCGCTGATCAGTCAGACCTTTCCGTTTGAGCAAAGCATCACGGCATTCGAGCGGGCAGCCGAGGGACGCAAGAGCGACGTGAAGCTGCAGATCCAACTCGCCACCTAGAACAGCAGGCTGCGCCTGCTTTTTCGCCGCCAGCCGCCCGCGCTCGTCGCGGGTGGGGAGAAGAACTGTGTCCAGTCACCACGCCATCGCAACGACGCACGGGAGGAGCCAATGTCTCATCTGATCAGGCTTGCCGGGATATCCAAATCCTTCACCGGAAGGCCGGTGCTGCAGGATGTCGACTTCGACGTGCGTGAGGGCGAGGTGCATGCTCTGCTTGGCGAGAATGGCGCGGGCAAATCGACCCTGATCAAGATCATGGGCGGCGCGCATGCGCCGGACTCGGGCATCATCATGATCGAGGACAAGCCACGCCAGTTCGCCTCGCCGCGCGAAGCCCAGCGAGCTGGCATCTCGACGGTCCATCAGGAGCTCTCCTTCTTTGCCGAGCTCACGGTGGCAGAGAACATATTCCTCGGCCATGCACCGCGCACCCGCGTTGGCTCGATCGACTGGACGGACATGCGCCGCCGCTCGCGCGCGCTGCTGCATGAACTGGACAGCGGCGATCTCGACATCGATGCGCCGATGAAGAGGCTCTCGATCGCCGACCGCCAGCGCGTGGAGATCGCCAAGGCCATGTCACGCAATGCGAGGCTGCTTATTATGGACGAGCCGACCGCCGCCCTCGGAGACGGCGACGCGAGGCGTCTCATTGACGTCGTCAAGGGACTGCAGGCGCGCGGCGTGGCGATCGTCTACGTCAGCCACCGTCTGCCCGAGATATTCGCGCTCGCAGACCGCGTCACGGTGCTTCGGGACGGGCGGCATATTGCGACCGCAGCGACCAAGGCGCTCAGCGAGAGCCGCCTAGTATCCATGATGGTGGGTCGCGACCTCGCTACGCTTTTTCACAGGTCAGCAAAGTTTCCGGGCGAGACGGTGCTCGAGTTGAAGAGCTTGTGTCGCGGCAACCGGGTTCGCGACGTGACCCTGGCGCTCAGGGCAGGGCAGATCACCGGGCTTGCTGGCTTGGTGGGGTCCGGCAGGACCGAGCTTGCGCTTACCGTCTTCGGCATTGCGCCCGCCCAATCTGGCAGGATCGCGGTGCTCGGAAAGGAGGTTCGCATAGGCAGTCCGCGTCAGGCGCGCGACCTTGGCATCTCCTACGTGCCGGAGGACCGTGGCCAGCAGGGGCTGGTGCGGCGCATGTCGGTCGCGAAGAACGTAAGCATGGCTGTGCTCGACCGCCTTGGCGGCCGCAGCCCGCTGCTGCCTTTCGCCAAGGAGAAAACGCTGGCGGCACGCGCGATCGACCGGTTCAAGGTGCGCGCCAGCGGACCGGCCCAGATCGTCAACGGCCTTTCCGGCGGCAGTCAGCAGAAGGTGGTCCTCGCCAAATGGCTGGAGACGGACCCCAGGATACTCATCCTCGATGAGCCGACGCGTGGCGTCGATGTTGGCGCAAAGGCCGAGATACATGCCCTGATGGACAAGCTCGCCCATCAGGGCATGGCGATCCTGATGATTTCGAGCGATCTCCCGGAAGTGCTGGGCGTGAGCGACCGCATCCTGGTCATGTCCTGCGGCCGGATCGTTGCAGACCTTGGTGCGGAGGAGGCCAGCGCGGAGGCGGTTGGCACCGCCATGACAGCGATGCCGGTTGGGGTGGCCGCGTGAGAACGTCATCACGATCGCCCTGGTCCGCCATGGCCGGCATGCGCCACGGGCAGGAGATTGTCGTCGCGCTTGCGACGGTCGCCATCTTCGCCGCCGCGTCCTTAGTCAATCCAAGGTTCCTGCTCGAAAGCAATCTCAACACTATCTTCTCGGGCAACGCTTACGTCGCCATTGCCGCGATCGGCATGTCGCTCGTAATCATCTCCGGAAACATCGACGTGTCGGTCGGGGCTGTGATCGGCGTCCTAGCGACTATTGCCGGAACGCTCGCGGTTCGCGGCTACCCTGTCTGGATCTGCTGGACCGCGCCAATTGTCGCGGGGATGCTCACGACCACCTGCATGGGCGCCCTGGTCGCCTACGCGCGCATCCCTTCGATTGTTGTCACGCTCGGCATGCTGTCGATACTGCGAGGCGCCCTGATTACCGTCACGGATGGCGTGTGGATCACGGATTTGCCGCAGGAGTTTCTCCTGGCGCGCATGCAGTTCCTGGGCCTGCCAGCGCCGGTGGTCCTCATGGTCGGCCTGACAATCCTAACCGCACTCATCATGCGCCATTCCGCGCTTGGCAGGGCCATCTATGCGGTCGGCGGGAACGCCGAGGCGGCGCGGTCGGCGGGCATTCGCGTGCCACGAACGCTGCTGGCAGTATTCGCGCTGCATGGCTTCTTCGCCGGCGTCGCGGCGCTCCTCTTCGCCACCCAGTTGCAGGTCATACAGTCGAGCGTGCCGAGCGGGCTGGAACTGACGATAATCACCGCCTCCGTGATCGGGGGCGTATCAATTCTCGGCGGCAGCGGCACGGTGATCGGCTCGACACTCGCCGCAATGCTTTTCGCCGCGATCGGCTCCTCGCTGATCTTCGTGAACGTCTCAGCCTACTGGCTCAAGGCGATCGTTGGGCTCCTGATCCTTGCGACGGTTCTGGCTGACATCGCCCGTCGCGGCCGCGTCGAATGAGAAGCGGGGCCACTTCATGAGAATCTCAGCTTTCGCGAAATACGAGCTTGGCCTTCTGCTGCTGGCCTGCCTGTCGCTGGTGGTGTTGGCGACGCTTTCCGACCGCTTCTTTACGATCGACAACCTCCTCAACCAGGCCCGGTTGATGGCCGAGATCGGCCTCGTTTCGCTTGCCATGACCCTGGTGATCGTCAGCGGCGGCATCGACCTTTCGGTCGGCTCCATTCTTGGCCTCAGCGCTATGCTGCTCGGGATTCTCTGGCGCGACGCCGGTCTGCCGCTGCCAGTCTCGATTGCCTGCGCGCTCGCGGCAGGCACGCTGGCGGGGCTGACGAACGGGATCATCATCACCCGCTTTTCGGTGCCGCCGCTGATCGCAACGCTGGCGACGCTGGCGCTCTACCGGGGCCTGGCGGAGGGCATAAGCCAGGCTCGCTCGGTGCGCGGCTTTCCCGAGTGGTTCATGATGCTCGGACAGGGTCAACTCGCGGGCGTTCCCTCACAGGTCTGGATACTCGGGCTTGTCTCAGTCCTGACCTCCGTTGCGTTGGGCCTAACCAAGGCCGGGCGGGCAATATATGCAATTGGCTCAAACGAGGTGGCCGCCCGCTTCTCGGGCGTTGCAGTCGATCGTGTCAAGGTCGCCATCTACGGCTTGTCCGGCTTCACCGCCGCTCTGGCCGCGGTGATATTCGTGTCGCGCGTGACGACGACCCGATCGGATATGGGGACGGGCATCGAACTCGACGCTATCACGGCCGTGGTTCTCGGCGGCACCAGCATTTTTGGCGGTCGCGGCACGGTGATCGGGACCATTCTTGGCCTCGTGCTCATACAGGCGCTGAAGAGCGGCCTGTCGCTTGCAGGCGTGCGCGGAGACGGCACGGTTGTTGCAATCGGTGCCGTCCTGATCGCCACCGTTTTCCTGAGCAATCTGTTTCTTCGCCATGGCGAGGGTTGAGTTCGGCGTGTCGCCGAAGCGGACAAAGACCTTGTCCGGAAGGCACAACAATGGAGGAGTTGAAATGCTGAAACGTGCTTTTGCGACCGCCGTGTCGCTTCTGATCATGGCTGGCGCAGCATCTGCCGGCGCCTGGGTCGGGGCTGACGATCTGCCGACCAACCCGCTGCCCTGCGACGGCTCGCCTGGCAACGTCGTGGCCAAGCCCTATGACGGCGCAGCTGTTTCCAATGCTCCGGAGCGCAAAGGCAAGACCATCAGGGTCGTCGACATTCCGAAGCTGATCGGAATCGACTATTTCGCCGCCACGACCAAGGGAATGCAGGAAGCCGCGGCGGAACTCGGCAATGTCGAGATCAAGACCGACGGCCCGACGCAGGCCAATATCGACCAACAGATCAGCTTCCTCGACAACTACATCACAAGCGGCGTCGACGGCATCCTGTTTGCCGCGCTCGACTCGGTTGCCATAGCGCCCGTGCTCAAGAAGGCTTTGGCCGCCGGCATAAACGTGGTCGGCTATGACGCGAACTCGACTTCCGATTCCAGGCAATGGTTCGTCAACCAGGCCGAGTTCAACGGCGTGGCCAAGGCGCTGATCGACAGCCTCGCAGCCGAAGCGGGTGAGGATGCCGGCTTCGGCATCATCACCTCGACACTCACCGCTCCCAACCACTCGCGCTATATCGCGGAGATGGAGGCCTATGCCGCCAAATGCCACCCCAACATGAAGTGGCTTGAGACAGTCGAGGCCCAGGAAGACAACGTCCTGTCCTTCAACCAAGCGTCGACGCTGCTCAACAAATACGGCGATGAGGTGAAAGGCCTGTTCGCCGTGACCGCGATCGCAACCCCCGCGGCGGCGGAAGCGGTAAGCCAGGCCAATCGCTGCGGCAAGGTGGCGGTGGTCGGACTGACGACCCCGAACGGGATGAAGCCCTACGTCAAGAGCGGCTGCGTGAAGTCCGTCGTTCTGTGGAATCCGGTCGATCTTGGCTATGCGGCGACATTTGTCATGCGGGCGGTTGCTGACGGTACGCTGGCGCCTGGCGCAACGTCGGTGTCGGCCGGCCGCCTTGGCGAACTCAAAGTGGTGAATGGCAGCGAGGTGCTACTCGGCTCGCCTTTCATTTTCACCAAGAACAACATCAACGACTTCAACTTTTGAGCGGCCGCGTCCGGCTCCATTGCGGGGGCCGGACGCGTTTGGCACGCGTCGCGCAAGGGCTTGCGCGAGCAGCATCTGGACCATGAGCGTGGAGCATCGGCAAGGTGTCTAAACAACTTCAATCCCTGAGCGGCGGAACTCTTTCGCGGCTGCCTCGCGAACTGGTTGTTCCCGGCTATGCACGAGCTCGTGTGAGAGCAGGCATCGTTCATATCGGCGTGGGGAACTTCCACCGCGCCCCGAGGCCCTTGTGCTTGATCGCTGCCTACATCTGCCGGGACACCAAGAATGGGGGATCGTCGGCGTAGGACTTGGCAAGGGCGCCGACGCCGCGCGGAAGGCGAAGGATCTTGAAGAGCAGTCCTGCCTCTACACAGTGACCGAGTGCGCACCCGACGGTGCCCGATCCTCGCGCGTTATCGGCTCGATCATCCGGTATCTGCATGCGCCGGCCAATCCGGAGGCGGTGCTGGAGGCGCTGTCAGACCCCGGCATCCGGATTGTGAGCCTCACAATCACCGAGGGCGGCTACAATATTTGCGAGGCGACCGGCGAATTCGACCTGACCCATCCGGACGTTGTCCACGATCTCACCCACCCTGATGCGCCGAGGACCGCCTTTGGCCACATCGTGGAAGCGCTGGCCCGGCGCCGGGCCAGCGGATCAGGGCCGTTCACCATCATGACCTGCGACAATCTCCGCCACAACGGCGACGTAGCGAAGCTCGCCGTCTTATCCTTTGCGCGCGCGAAGGATCCGGGCCTTGGCGACTGGATTGAGAACCATGTCACCTTTCCGAACAGCATGGTCGATCGCATTGTCCCCGCGGTTACGCCCGAGGACCGGTCGACCCTAAATGCATCGATGGGCATTGACGACCGGCTTCCCGTGCGGGCCGAGACCTTTCTCCAATGGGTCATGGAGGACCGTTTCTGCTCGGGTCGCCCGGATCTCGCGGCAGCGGGCGTCGAATTGCGCGACGACGTTCGCGACTTCGAGGTGATCAAGGGGCGAATGCTGAATGGATCGCATGTGCTGCTATGCTTTCCTGCCCTGCTGCTCGGCTACCGGGAAGTACACCAGGCATTGTCGGATCCCTCATTGGCGAAGCTCCTCGATCGCTTCATGGAACGGGACGTCATGCCTCTCCTCATGGCGCCGTCCGGCGTAAGCCTGCGCGACTACAAATCGATGGTGCTTGGCCGCTTTGCCAACCCCGCCATTCGAGACCAGCTGTTGCGTATCTGCGCAAACGGCGCCGTCAAGCTTCCCACATTCCTGTTCAAGACGCTCGCCACATGCCTTGACCAGGGCAGGGACATTGATCGCTTCGCCTTTGTCCTGGCCTGCTTTCGCCGCTACCTTCGCGGCCGCGACGAGGCCGGAGCGGCCTACGCCGTCGACGAGCCACATATCAGTCCTGCCGAGCAAGTCGCCGGCAATGGTGACCCGCTCGACACGCTTCGGATCGACGCCTTCGCCAGTCTCGACCTGGCGGGCAACCGCGGCTTTGTACGCCGCTATCTGAAGTTCACCGACATGATTGCCGCAGAGGGTGTCTCCATCGCGCTGGAGGCGGCATCAGCGGACTAGCCGAAATACCCCGATTGTCATCAACCCAATTGTCAGGACCATGCGAATGACGGAAAAAGAAGCGCGTCTCCTTCGGATCGGAGTGCTCGGTTGCGGACCGATCGCCCAGGCTGCACATTTCGAGAGCTGCACAAAGGCGCGCAATGCCGACCTTTATGCGATCTGCGACGTAGCCCCTGATCTCGTCGAGCGGATGGCGTGGACGCACAAGCCGCAGCGGACCTTCTGCGACTACGACGCCATGCTCGCCGATCCCGATCTAGGTGCGGTCATCATTGCCACCTCCGACGCATTTCATGTGCAAGCCGCGCAACGGGCACTCGAAGCCGGCAAGCATGTGCTGTGCGAAAAACCGCTGGGGATTTCGGTGGAGGAGGTCGAGGGACTGCGGAGCGTGGTCCAGCGCGCAAACAGAATCTTCCAAGTCGGCCATATGAAGCGATTCGACGCCGGCCTGCAGGCGGCTAAGTCCTTCATCGACACCGAAATGGGCGAGCTTCTCGCGCTCAAGGCCTGGTACTGCGACTCGACCCACCGCTATGCGACGACTGATGCAGTGCAGCCGCTCCTGGTGAAAAGCGCGTTCGCCAGAAAACCGACGGAAAATCCCAAGGCCGATCTCAGGCGCTACTTCATGCTTGCGCATGGCAGTCATCTGGTAGACACCGCGCGGTTTTTCGCCGGGGATATCGTTGAGGTGGAAGCACGTCTCAACGAACGATTTGGTGCCCATTGCTGGTTCGTCGATGTGGCCTTTGCCAGCGGTGTCATTGGCCATCTCGATTTGACCGTGGCCGTCCGCATGGACTGGCACGAAGGGTTCCAAATCTATGGCGAGCACGGAAGCGTTGTCGGCAAGACCTACAACCCCTGGTACTTCAAGACCAGCGATGTCGAGATTTTCCGTGAAAGCGACGCGACCAGCTATCGTCCTCTGGGCGCGGACGGTCATTTCTATCGCCGCCAGGTCGAGGCATTTTCCGACGTCGTACTCCATGGCAAGCAGATGGTTGGGGCGAGCATCGACGACGGTGTCGCATCCGTCAGGGCGATGGCGGCGATAGAAAGATCTGTTGCAACCAGGTGCCCGGTGGCCCTCGCCGATGTTTCAGGGCCAGTGTGATGCAGCTTGGAATTTTCGCGAAAACATTTCCGGGCGGCGATCCGCTCTCGGTGCTCGCCCAGGCGAGGGACGCGGGTTATGCCTGTGTTCAATTCAATATGGCATGCGCCGGCCTTCCTTCGCTGCCCCGCCAGATCGACGACGCAGCAATCGACCGGATCGTGAGCGCAAGCTCCCAGACCGGCGTCAAGATCGCAGCATTATCCGGCACCTACAACATGATCCATCCCGACGCCTCGGTGCGCCGGGATGGCCTGCAGCGTCTCTGCGCGATAATCGCCGCCGCGCCTCGCATGGGCACGCGCCTGGTGACGTTGTGCACCGGAACCCGGGATCCCGATGACCAATGGCGTCATCATCCTGAAAATGAGGATTCGTCTGCCTGGCGCGACCTCATCCTTTCGATGAAGCAGGCCCTTGTCCTTGCCGAGACGCATGGCGTGGATCTCGCGATCGAGCCCGAACTGGCGAATGTCGTCTCGACGCCGGAGCGCGCGCGCCAGCTGATCGATGCCCTTGCCTCGCCGAGGCTTGTTGTTGTCCTCGATCCTGCAAACCTGTTTGAGTGCGCCAGCCGACAAGACCCCAAGTCTATCATCGCCTCGGCGGTTGATCTGCTCGGAGACCGGATCGCCATAGCCCACGCTAAGGATCGTGGCCTGGATGGATCGTTCGCAGCCGCCGGCAAGGGCGTGGTCGATTTTCGGGACTTCATCTCCCAGCTGAAGCATGTCGGATTTGATGGCCCCCTTGTGACGCACGGCCTCGCATCTGACGAGGCTGGCGAAGTGGCCAGGTACCTCTCGGGCATCCTCCAAGGTGGCGAGGGGGCGGAGTCATGAGCCGGCACCTGATCGTACGAGACGATGCCGTGTTGAGCGGCGTGGACGAAGGGTCCGGGCCGGCCGTCATTTTCCAGCATGGCCTTGGCGCCAGCGACTTGCAGGTCGCGGAGGTTTTTCCACTCCTTCCCGGCTATCGGCGGCTGACGCTCGAGTGCCGCGGGCATGGGCGCTCGGAGCCGGGACCTTCCGAAGGTTTTGCCATTGCTGTGTTCGCCGAGGACGTCCTGGCCTTCGCCGATTCCCGCGGCATCGAGCAGTTCGCCGTCGGCGGAATTTCAATGGGAGCGGCAATAGCACTGCGTATTGCCGTGATCGCGCCGCGCCGCGTTCGCGCCCTGGTTATGGCTCGCCCTGCATGGCTGTGGGACGCTGCTCCGCCAAATCTGCGCTTCTATCTCGAGGCCGCCCGGATGCTGCAAGACCTGGGTCCCGAGGCCGGGCGGCACGCCTTCGAGCGTTCGCCTTCGGCGGAGTTTCTGGTTGGCGACGCTCCCGACAATGTCGCGTCACTGCTGAGCTTCTTTGCGCCCGACCGCCCCAGCTGGACAGCTTCGCTTCTCGCATCGGTGGCGCGCGACGGTCCAGGCTTGAGCAAGGCTCAGATCGCGGGCATCGATGCGCCGACCCTGGTGGTGGGACATCAGCGAGATATCGCGCACCCCTTGTCGCATGCGCGCGAACTCGCTGGCCTGATCGGACGTGCTGAACTGCTGGAGGTGACACCGAAATCTGACGACCGGACCTCCCACATCCGGGAAGTCAGTGCCGGGGTCGTGAGCTTCCTGAGCCGCCATCTGAGATCAGTACCAGAAGGAGCCCTGCAATGATCACGGATCGTAGCGCTGGAAGCGCAACGCGCATTGGACGGCTGCCGGCGGGCCGCCTGCTTGCGGAATTCTCGCTCTGGTCGGCCGATCTCCTTCGGCTAGGCGAGGCTTTGAACGCGACGCGGGATCACGCGAACCTCTATCACCTGGACGTCGCTGACGGACATTTCGCACCTTCCCTGCTCTTCTTCCCCGACCTTGTGGCGCGGATCAGGCAGGCAACCGACGTCGCCCTGCATGTCCATCTCATGGCGACGAACGAGATCCTGCTTGATCAGGTCTCGCAGTTCGCCGAAGCTGGAGCCGACCTGATCAGCATCCATGCCGAAAACGGCGAGGCCATAGCGCCAGCGCTGGACATGCTGGCCGAACGAGATGTCGCTGCCGGTCTTGTCCTCAAGATCGACACGCCGGTCGAGGCGGCAGCGCCATTTCTTGACCGCCTGGCGATGGTCACGCTGCTTGGTACTGCGATCGGCGTCAAAGGGCAGGCGCTTGATCCAAGGGCCTGCTCCAGGATCGCGGATGCGAAGCGACTGGTTGCCGCGAATGGTGCCAGGCGCATTATCCTTGCCGCGGATGGCGGCATTCGATCCAGCACGGTTCCCGAGTTGCGATGGGCGGGCGCCGAGACGGTCGTGATGGGGTCGCTGGCTTTCGAGGCGGACGATCTGGCCGCGCGGATGGCATGGCTGAAGTCTCTCTCCGAGGGAGAGGGTCGATGAGCAGCAAACTCACAGTGGGCATCGATCTTGGGGGAACCCAGGTAAGGGCTGCGCTCGTAGATAATGGAAGGATTCTTGCACGGGAGTCCAAGCCTACCAACGCCAACGATGGGCCGGAAGGCGTTCTGAAGCAATTCTGGATGCTGATGGATGAGGTTTGCTCAGGTCATCGCAAGGCCGCTATCGCGGGAATTGGCATCTGCGCGCCAGGTCCGCTCGATAGTACCACCGGGGAGATCATCGAGATCCCGACGTTGCCGCGCTGGGAAGGATTTCGACTGCGCGACGCCGTACGGGACAAATTCGATCTACCCGTCGTGGTCGAGAACGACGGCATAGCGGCGGCTTACGGAGAGTGGCGATTCGGCTCCGGCCGAGGCCACGATCACATGGTTTACGCAACTGTCAGTACAGGCCTTGGCGGCGGCGTCGTCGTCGATGGACGCCTCATGCACGGGAGGCGCGGCATGGGTGGCCATGTCGGGCATTTCCGGATGGCCGAGGACGGACCGCGCTGCTCGTGCGGGGCAATCGGATGCTTCGAGGCTTTCGCATCCGGCACCGCGTTGGGAAACAGGGCCCAGGCCAAAGCGCAAGAGCATCCGTTGGGATATCTTGGGCGTGTTACAGGAGATGTTGCCGCTCGACACGTTGTCGAAGGCGCGCGCTCAGGTGATGAGGTGTGTCGGGCTTTGATCGATGAAGAGGCCGAATACCTCGGAATAGGATTTACGGGGCTGATTCACCTCTTCAGTCCGGATCTTGTCGTCATGGGAGGCGGCGTCTCGCAGGGTTTTGAACTCATGAGCGAGAGGATCCGAGCCGTCATCGACAGGAATGCGATGGGTCCCTTCAAATCTGTTCCGGTTGTACCGGCGGGCCTTGGAGACAGCAGCGGCCTGCTCGGGATCGCTGCGTTGGCGCAATGCAGGGATGATTGATTTCGAGATCGTCCCGCTCGGGCCTTACGAGGTTCGCGCTCCACGAGCCGGCGCTGGCTGCAGCATGTCGCGTCCTGCAGCCATGATCCCGGGGTAGCCTGCCGGAGTGGATGGTGCGATGCGTGACAAGTTGAGGCGAACCGGGAAGATCCATGCTGATGGAAACACCCGCAACTGGCGGCGTCGGCTTGACGACACATACGACGTCCTGGAGCGGCTCCGTCAAAGCAGATCAACCGATGACGTCTCCAACTGTTTCCTCGCCTATGCATGCCGGTTTGGAGCGACAAACCTGCTTGCCGGTCAGATACCTCCGCCAGGCTCGTCGCGGCGCGAGCAGTTGTCGCATGTGCTGCTCGAGACCTGGCCAAAGGAGTGGGCATTGCGCTATTTTTCGAGCGGCTATCTCTTCCATGATCCGACGATACGACTTGTCTGTCGCGACAGCCCACCGTTCTTGTGGAGAGAAGCCTGTGAGCTTTGCCAGGATGATGGGATCGGCAGCAGGGTCATGGCGGAGGCGATGGATTTTCGCTTGCGGGAAGGGCTGACCATTGCGCTGAGAACGCTTGAAGGAAAGATGGTTGGCTTTTCGGTCGCCGGCGAGCGCCTGGAAGTTGAGCCAGGACTTGACCAGGTACTCCAGCTGATAGCGGCCTGCGCGTTGGGCCAGGCCATCGTACTTGTTGATGGAGAACGGCCTCGTGACCACGTCCATCTGTCGGGCAGGCAGCGCGATGTTTTACGCTGGGCTGCAGAGGGCCTTACCATAGACGGGATCGCCGAGCGCCTGACCATCAGCAGCAACACTGCGGACACCCATCTGCGCGCGGTACGCGAGAGACTGGGCGTAACAAGCACCATCCACGCCGTAGCGGAGGCGTTCAGGCTTGGCTTGATAAGCTGAGCGATCTCACGGGATCACGTGATGTCCGGACGCGGATGAACTGTCCAGAGTCGGTCGACCTCAATTCTGAAGGACGACAGATGCTCCATATCATTACATCCGAAAACGCCGACACCTATCATGTGGAAATGGACGAAGCTTTCAGGCTTCGCCACAAGGTCTTTGTCGAGGAGAAGGGATGGTCCGCCTTGCGGCGAGACGACGGCCGCGAAATTGATCGTTTCGACGACGAGAATGCAGTCCACATGCTGTTTACTGAGGACGGCCGTGTCGTTGGTTATCAGCGCATGCTCCCGTCGACGCGGCCGCATCTTCTGTCGGATGTGCTTCCGCAACTCTGCGAGGAAGAGCAACCGGTTGGCCCGAATATCTGGGAGTGGACGCGCTACTGTGTCGAAGCCGGCCGCCGCGAGCGCGGTCGTATGCTGAGCCCTGTCGCGAATGCCCTGCTGTCGGGAATTGTTGAGTGGGGTCTCGACCGCGGCATCGACACGATCATCATCGAGATGAATCCGCTCTGGCTCCTTCGGCTGGTGCAATTGCATTTTCGTGTCGTGCCACTCGGACGTCCACTGGTCATCGAGGGCGAGGAGACGCTGGCCGTCACGGCGAGCTTCGACAGGCGGACCCTCGCAAAACTCCAGGAGGCGCGGGGTCCGTAACCTTGGCCGAGCGCTTGACGACTGCGGGGGGCCAGGGCATGCGCCGCTCAATTCAGCTGACCACGCTACGCAGCGCTCTTGTCATTGCCGAGGCAGGCAGCATTCTCGGCGCATCCCGATGTATGGGGATCCACTACTCGGCGCTGAGTCGGCGCATCCGTGACCTTGAACTCACGCTAGGCGTCATCCTGTTCAAGCGCCATCCATTTGGAGTCCTGCCGACACCGACTGGTGCACGGTTCCTGAGCAATCTCGGCCGCGTATTGGACGACCTTGATCGTACGCTCGCCATGGTCGAGAAAGCAGGGAAAGGAGAAGCAGGGCGCCTGTCGATTGGCTTCGATGCTTCGCTCCATACCGGAGAACTTTTGCATGCGGCCACCGATTTTGTTCGCAACAGGACGGATGTCGCCATTCGTTTCGTAGAGACGAGTCGCGACGAACTTGCGAAAGCGCTGAATGAGCGGGCGATCGATCTGGCAATTGTAACGGGCAGGCTCCGGAACTGCTCCGGCTCAAGTCTACAACTCCGGGGAAGTCGCCTCGTTGTGGCAGTTACGACCGATCATCCACTCGCGGAGCGCGCCATAGTCGAATGGGCGGAACTTGAAGGCCACAGGGTTCTGACGAACGCACACCCGGCGGACACGATCCTTTTTACAGGATTGGCCATCGCCGGCGAATCACTGCCAATTGTCCATAACGATGTGAGCCGGGAGACCCTGCTCGGCCTGGTCCGCGAAGGCATGGGGATCGCGGTTGTTCCCGAGAATGAGGCGGGGCCATCGGCGAATGGGATCGCGTTCGCCAGGCTTTGCAACGAAGGCCACCCAGTGCGAACCCGCTACTTCGCTAACTGGCTTTCAGACAATTCAGATCCGGTGCTGGCTGCTTTCATCGCGTCTCTGCGGATACGGTATCATGCACCGTGAGGCCCGTATGTCGACACACAAGGGCCCGGTTCAGCCGACCTTCAGGTCACCCGGCCGTGGCATAAGCGACATGATCGCAGCAA
This sequence comes from Mesorhizobium sp. LNJC405B00, assembly GCF_000502615.1. Taxonomy (NCBI): domain Bacteria; kingdom Pseudomonadati; phylum Pseudomonadota; class Alphaproteobacteria; order Hyphomicrobiales; family Phyllobacteriaceae; genus Mesorhizobium; species Mesorhizobium sp. LNJC405B00. The sequence continues at coordinate 569,578 of NZ_AYWC01000002.1, forward strand.
ACGGCGGGCAGTTCGACCGCGATCTTGTCCCTCGATTTATCGGGAATGGCGGAGAAATTTCAGTTTGATCGCGACGGCGCGTTGATCCTGTCCTGCAGTTCTTTGATCCGGGCCAGGATCTCGTCGAATGGCAATGGCCTCTCGTCGAACATCATCGGTGCCATGTCGCGGTAGTCTGCGCGCAACTCCCTTTGCCTCGCTTCCGAAGGCATCAGCTGCAATGTGCCGGGCCGGGCCGTGTCGTAGCTTGCCCAGCTTGATCGGAAGAACAGAGCCTTGTGCCGGGACACCTGCTCAAGGAGATCAAAGTCAGTCGCCGCGGCCTTCCCGTGGTCGGTTTCGAGAAGCATCGCGATGTCGTAGTAGTGTCGTGAAAAATATGGCGGCATCGGCGTGTCGGCAGATCGGTGGGCCTCCGCGTGCAGCGCCGTGACTTTTTCCCAGAATGTGCGTCGCGCAGACAGTACGGTCACCGTGCAGGACGGATCCTCGAAGAAGTCGGGATATTCATCAGCCGCATATGGATGGATGGTCTGCTGCTCCGTGGGCCATGGGTCTCCCCGGGCGCCGAATTCGAGCTTCACCCTGGGCGTGATGTAGGCCATCTCCGCGTACTCGAGATCCGGAAGAACGGTTGGGTAATGAAAGTTGACGGTTTGGGGCTCTTCGGCGTCGATCTCCAGGGACCATCTTCCCTCAGCAGGGTCGCCAAGGTGGGCTGCAATGGCCTTGCGAAGAGCCGGCAGGAGCGTTTCGGCGATGTGCTTTTCGACGTCAGCAGCGAGCGTCTCGATGAGCTTCCTCGCCGCCTTTCGGCTGAGGCCCTCCTGCTCGGGATCGCGATCGCCGGTATAGCCGAGATCCGCATGATCGAACGACAGGTCGATGTCCTCGGAGAAACGGCGAATTGCGCTGAATGCCTTGGACAGCGACGTCCCGCCCTTGAACACGAGGGTAGCTGCGCCCTCTTTCTGCAACTCGAACAGACGCTTCAGTGTCCAGCAAACCCAGAAGTCTTTCTCGACTATGGTGTTGGCGACGCCAAGCGCCGCTCCGGTCTGTCCAAATAACGCTGAACGATCGGAGCGGCTTGAGACAGCGACCTTATCCATCGACCATCCCGGACGCATCCTGTGCGATGAACACCAGAGTTGGCCTCATCCATGCGGGAGCCTGGAGTGCGCTGTTGGCGAGCATCTTCTTGTCGCTGGCGGACAGCCTGCGGGCAGCCACTCGAGCGACATCGGTGGCCCGCACCACGCCAAGGTGCCGCAAAGCCTGGACGACGGTGCCGGCTGGGCTGCCAGGCGCGATCAGGTGCTTGCGCGAGGCGTGACGCAAGTCGACGACTCGCTTTCCAAACACGACGCGCTTCGACGGGCCGTCGGTCAGATAGGTGCTTTTTGCCGGAACCTGGGTCGACAGGCCGAGGGCATTGGCGGCCCGGGCTCCAGCGATCTGTACCACCGATCCGGTCTCACGTGCCAATGCCTCTGCCACGTCGTCGGGAGCTGGCGACAGCGGGCCAAGCTTTGGGTGCATCTTGGGGAAATCATAAAGACCTCGGGCCAGGCGGCGCAGCTTGCCGCCATCAACCAGGCGCGACAGAGCCTGATCGACCGCTGCACGGCCGGCAACGTCGAGAAAATCGCTTGGCGTGAAGACACTGCCGCGCCCGCCTGCACGGGCGCGCCTCATAATGCGGTCTGGCGCTGAAAAAGCTCTCGTTTTCATGTGTCAGAAAATAGGCTATCTTTTTCTGACATTCAAGAGCCAATGTTGTCCCTGCCGTTGCCGCCTTCTGTCGTGAGGCATTGCTGCCCGGACATTCAGATCCGGTACCGGCTTCTCGACATGCGTCATACGCTTCCAATGTCGACCGAGAGGCGAATGGTTGTCAGCGACCCCTCACCTCGCGGCGGGACCGGCTGAAGGCGCGGTCCGTCGCCATGAACCGTGCGAGCATCGGCACGACCAGCTTTGCCGGATCGGCGATTGCGTGGCCCGTCTCACGGCCGAGCACTTCGGCATAGGCGACAAGGTCGCGATGAACGGTAGCAGGGAGTTCTACCGTGATCCTGACTGGTCGCTCATCGGGTATGGCGGAGAGTTTCAGTTTGATCATGACGGATGCTCCGCCGTTCCATAGGGCGCAAGCACAAGATCCCGATTGACGACGACACGGACGGGAAAACCGGGCCGGATGGTGAGCGTCGGCTGGACATCGAGTTGGTGGCGTACGATCTGCTGGCCGATATTGGAAGCCGAATCCTGCGCGCCTTCGCGGATGGCCTTGGCGATTTCGCTTTCGTCGCTGCTGGAACCCAGCGATGTCCCAATACCGAGCAGGGTCGAGAGCGCCGCCGCCCGGAAGAGCTGACCCCAGTGACGATCGACCTCGTCTTCCAGCCCCGAAAACCCTTGCGCATCCGCGCCCTGCTGGCGTTCCAGCACGATCGACGTGCCATCGGGCATGACCAGTCGATTCCAGACCAGCAGCACGCGTGACTGTCCGAAGGCGACCTCGCTGTCGTACTGGCCGATCAGTTTCGAGCCCTGCGGGATCAAGAGGTAGGATCCTGTCGGACTGTCGTAGACGTTCGCTGTGACCTGAGCGGTGATCTGGCCCGGCAGGTCGGAACGGATGCCGGTGATGAGGGCCGCTGGGATGACCGTGCCTGGCTGCACGACATAGGGCGAGGCCTTCCCGGCGAGACGATCGGGACTGACCGTGCGGTGATCCGGCTCGGCGTTGACGAAGGCGAGCTTGCGGTCCTGCATGTTTTGAAATGAGCCTGGATCGGACGACTGTGGTGCGGCAGCCAACATCCAGCTATTCGCCGGTTCCGCCGCCGGCATTCTCTGGACGGACCGTTCGCTTATACTGGTGTCAGTAAACAGCCTGGCGACGCGCGCGGCCTCGATCTCTGCCAGGCGACGCTGCTCGTCCGGATCGGCATGCGGTGTACTGATGTTCGGCACCTCGACTGGCTGCCCCCGCTCCTGCGCGCGCAGAATCGGCCGGCCGAGATCGCCGGGTAGCGCGGGACCCAGTTTCGGGACGCCGGAATAATCCTTTGGTAGTGTCTTCAGCCCGTCAGCCGCCGCGCGGTTTTCGATGGTGAATAGCTCCGAGGGTTGCTCGCTGCCCCGCCGTCCGGTGTCGAGCGCCCAGATCAGCGTGCCAAGGATCGTGAGGCTAGCGGCACCTCCCAAGCCGATGAGCACCTTGCGCGACAGTCGCGTCACCCGCGTGGCTTCGGGTCGCAGGCGCAATTCAGCGCGGATGTCCTGGTTGGGGACGTTTGCGGCGTCGCTCATCGAAACAGCCCCACGCCGCGCTGCGGCCGCCCATCGGTTCGAACGATCCGAACGCGCTTCTCGCTCGTCTTGTCACCGAGCCGCAGTTCTGCCGCGGCGAACAGCCGGTCGACGACATAGTAGTTTTGCCGGGCGCGGTAGTTGACCAGTTCGGAGCCACCCGAAGGCCCGATGACGAAGAGCGGCGGCATCTCCCCCTGGCCTATGCCCGACGGGAATTCGATATAGACCTTTGCGCCGTCATCGAAGGCACGCAGCGGTCTCCAGGGCGCGGCGTCGCCCTGGATGCGATAGCGGAAATTGAGTTTCTGGATGTCGACGCCCGCGGCGACCGGCTGGGCGGCGAAAGCCTCTGCGTTCTGCCGCCGCAGCGCGATCAGCTGGTCCTGCGGATACTGCCAGGACACGGAGGCCATGTAGGTCTTTTCGGTCGATCGCAGCTCGAGATGATATGTGCGACGGTCGCTATTGATGACGAGGTTGGTCTGGAGATCGGGCCTCGTCGGCTTGACGAGAATGTGGACCTGAAGCCGCTCTTCTGCCCCACTCTGCGTATCCCCGATGATCCACCGCACGGTGTCGCCGGCGGCGACAGGACCGGAGCCGACGAGCCGCTCTCCCGGCTGCAGGGCGATATCGGTGACCTGGCCGGGCGCGGCATAGATCTGGTAGAGCGCGCCTTCGCTCCAGGGATAGAGCTGGATCGCGTTGACGAAACCGTTACGGACGGGCTGCATTCGAGCGGCCTCATTCGCCTGGCTGATCCGCTGTCTCGGATCGGTCGGTTCCGGCTTCCCCTTGGTGGTCTCCACCGGCTTCAACTGGCCGGGAAGCGGAAGCGGTTTCGGCAATTCCACCACTTTCACCGCACCAGGCGGATCGAGCTTCTGCACGGCTGGCAACGCATCGTCGTAGTCGATCTCTGGCGGAAGGTATTTCTTCGAGGCGCAGCCGGCGAGCGCTGTTGCAGAGAGCAATGCCACCGCAAATACCCGCGCCTTCGTGATGTGGCGGTAAGTGTGTCCCGTCGTTTTGCCTGTCCAAGCCGCACACATCATGAAAGCTCCTTTGACCAGTTGATGGCGTTGACGTAGACGCCGAGCGGATTGGCCTTCAGCCGGTCGGCATCGCGTGGTTGTTGAGTGACGATGGTGAGGATGGCGGTCCAGCGCTCGCTGCTGGCCAGGCTGCCGTTCTCGTAGCGGCGCTCGATCCAGGCGACACGAAACGAGTCCGGCGAGGCGCGAATAACGCTGGAGACCTCGACCGCGATCTGGATCTTGCCGACCTTGGCAAAAGGGTCGTTCAAGCGAGCATAGTCGTTGAGAGAAACGGCGCCGCGGTCGGTCGTGTAGTCGTATGCGCGCAGCCAATTCTGGCGGACAATGACGGGATCGTCCGAGATGCTTCGGACCTGCTCGATGAAGCGGGCGAGATGCCATGCGATCTGCGGGTCGGTCGGCCGATAGTCGGCGACAGCTGAAGCGACCACTTGCGGCTCGCCGAGCTTGTCGACCTGAACGACCCAGGGAACCACGGAACCGCGCACCGACTGCCAAACCAAAGCGGATGCAAAACCGCCGGCCAGCACGAGCGAGCCGAAGGCCATCAGCCGCCAGTTTCTTGCCTGGACGCGGGCCGATCCAATGCGGTCGTCCCACGCCTGGGCCGCCCGCTGGTATGGCGTTTCTGGCTGAGGCGTTTTTCCATAACGAACGGATGGTCGTTTGAAGAGCTTCATAGGCGATCGTCCTGATTGAGGGAAAGATTCATCGATCCGCCGCCTTGGTCGCCGGAGCGGACGGAGTGCGCGGCCATGCTGGCGCCGTGGCTCATGGTTTGGCCGCGCTTCATTCGAGCGGCCCATGCTGGCGGCGATCCAGGAACGGATTCAGCGCTCGACACATGACCTGAGGAGGTTGCCGCCGATGACTCGCCTCCACCGGTCGCGGTCCATGCGGCAGAGCGGCCGGCCTGGTGGCTGGACGACAGGGCTGAAGCCGCGCGCGACACCGCCTGCTTCACCGGCTGGACGGCAGCTCCGGTAGTCGCCTTGGCTACTCCGGCCATGCCGGCCGCGATCGAGCCTGCACCGCTCTGTCCGGATGTGGCTGTGGCAAGTCCCCAGGCGGTCGAGGTGCTGCCGGCGAGATGCGCGCCGCCACGCGCTGCGGCTGCCGACATCCGCCCACCAGCACTGACCGCGCCCGCTGCGCCGCTCAGTCCGGCACGGGCGCCCACTGCGCCGGCGGCGCCAAGGCCCGCGGCGGCGAGGCTTGTTCCAACAGCGGCGCCTGCACCAAGCTGTGGCGCACCGGAGACGAGGCCTGTCGCTATGCCGGGACCGAAGATCGAAAGCCCCATCAGCGACAGCGCGCCCAGCACAAGCGACAGCGCATCCGTGATCGTCGGCTGATCCCCGCCAAAGCCTTGGGTGAACTCGCCGAAGAGGCCCGATCCGATGCCGACAATGACTGCGAGTACAAGAATCTTCACACCAGAGGCGATGATGTTGCCGAGCACTTTTTCGGCAAGGAACGCGGTCCGGTTGAACAGTGCGAAGGGGATCAGCACGAAGCCGGCAAGCGTCGTCAGCTTGAACTCGATCAGCGTGACGAAGATCTGGACAGCGAGGATGAAGAAGGCAATCAGCACGATCGCCCAGGCGATCATGAGCACGGCGATCTGGACAAAATTCTCGAAGAACGAGACGTAGCCCATCAGCTGGCTGGCGGCTTCAAGGATCGGATTGCCGGCGTCGATGCCGACCTGCGCGACGCGTCCTGGCTGCAGGAGTGCCGATCCCGAAAGCGCCGATCCTCCGGCCTTCAGACCGAGCCCAGAAAAACTTTCGAATACAATGCCGGCGAGACGATTGAAGTTGCCGATGATGAAGGCGAAGAAGCCGATGTAGAGCGTCTTCTTGACCAGCCGGTGCAGCACGTCCTCGTCAGCTCCCCAGGCCCAGAACAGGCCAGCGAGCGTGATGTCGATAAGGATCAGCGTTGAAGTGAGAAAGGCCACCTCGCCGCCGAGCAATCCGAAGCCGGAATCGATGTAGCGGGTAAAGGTTTCGAGGAAGCTGTCGATGACGCCGGTGTCGTTCATGGCGCCACCGTCTTGGGACGGAGTTCATCTTCCGCGCCGGTCAGCTTCGATGGCGGTAGCGGCAGCAGCCGGCTCGGATCCTTCTCCATCGACGGTGCCGCGTATGGTGCCACCGGCCGGGATGGCCGCAGGAAACGCCGGCGGTTCTCAGCCCACACCTTCCTGCAGGCCTCGTCAGCCATCGCGGCCATCCCGATGTCCCGGCATCGTTCGAGTTCTGCACTTGCCGGCTCGCCGCCCGGATGCGCGGAGCGCGGGGAGGACGCGTCCTGCGAGCCGCTGCCGCGCAACGCCATGAAGGCGGCGGTCATGGCGGCGCCAAGGGCAAGAACGGCTATCATCCGGGCGGCGATCTTGAGATCCATGACCCGCCTCAGTCGTGGAACATCTTTATCGATGACGGGCTGTAGCTGCTGCCCGTCATGAAGCGACTGAACTGTTCTCGCGCTTGTTCCTGCGCTGCCGCCTGCCTGGCTTGTTCGAGCGCGGCCGCCCGTCCTTGCGCGGCGAGCATCGCCGTAAGATCGGCGACCTGCCTTGCCTGCACGGCGAGAAGCTGGTTACCGGCTTGCGTCGCCTGCAGCACGCCGACGGCCGACTGGCTGGCGCCGACCAGCGCGCTGGCCTGCTGCCGCGTCCCGTCGGTATTGTCAACAGCGACGGCTCCGGCCTTCAGCGAATGCTCGAAGGCCGACACCGAGGTCTGCCAGCGCTCGCGCGCACCGTCGACAAGCTGCTGGCCGGAGAGGTCAGAGCCAAAATTCTCATAGGTAGACGTAAACTGGCTATCGATGTCCTGGACGCTGTAGGCGAGTTTGCTGGCCTCGCCGAGCAGGGTCTTCATCTCGGAGAAATTGCCCTCGATCTGGTCAAGCATCGAGGTCGGCAGCGAGGTAAGGTTCTTCGCCTGGTTGATCAGCATCTGCGCTTCGTTCTGAAGCGAGGTGACCTGGTTCTCGATCTGCTCGAGGGCCCGAGATGCCGAAAGCAGGTTTTCGGCATAGTTCCTGGGATCGAACACGATGAACGCCAGTGCTGGTGCCGATGACAGTGCAGCAGCGGCAACAAGTGCGCCGGCGGCCATGCGGCGGATGCGGCGACGTGCAGGAAAAGACCTCATGAGGAAACCTCCTTTGCGGATTGGTCGATGACATTGGTGAGATCGGGGATGAGGTCGGCCGCCCAGGGGAGACCCCGATCGGCAAGCCAGGCCTTGAGGAACTGTCCTCTGCCTCCCTCGGCAATGATCTGGTCGATCGCCGCCTGAACCGACTTCGAGGACGCAGCGCAGAGCGCCAACGCAATCGGACCGAGGCCCAGTTCGAACAGCCGGTTGCCCCGCCGCGACTGGCAGTAATAGTCGCGCTTTGGCGTGGCGCGGGCGACGATCTCGATCTGTCGATCGTTTAGACCAAAGCGCCGATAGATGGCCGTGATTTGCGGTTCGATAGCGCGCTCGTTCGGCAGGAACAGCCGCGTTGGACAGCTTTCCACGATGGCCGGCGCGATCCTGCTGCCATCAATGTCGGAGAGCGATTGCGTGGCGAAGATGACGGAGGCATTCTTCTTGCGAAGGGTTTTCAGCCATTCGCGGAGCTGATCGGCGAAGCTGCCATCATCGAGCGCCAGCCAGCCCTCGTCGATGATCAGCAGCGTCGGCCGGCCGTCCATTCGCTGCTCGATGCGGTGGAATAGATAGGCAAGTACAGCCGGGGCTGCACCTGTGCCGATCAGACCCTCGGTCTCGAAAGCCTGGACCGAGGCTTCACCAAGACGCTCGTGCTCGGCGTCGAGCAAGCGGCCATAAGGACCGCCAATGCAATAGGGCCGCAGCGCCTGCTTCAACGGCGAGGACTGCAGCAGCACCGTCAAGCCGGTCAGCGTCCGTTCCTGTGCCGGCGCTGAGGCCAACGAGGTCAGCGCCGACCAGAGATGTTCCTTCACGTCCGGCGTGACGGGAACGCCCTCGCGCAGAAGAATGTCAACCAGCCAGTCGGCTGCCCAGGCCCGCTCCTGCGTTTGTTGGATGCGGCCAAGCGGCTGTAGCGAAACGGCGTCGACGTCATCCGACAGATCGGCCAAGGTCAGCAGCGCAAGCGGATCGCCCGAGCCCTGCCCGATCGCCGCATTGCTGCCGAGATTGTGCCAGTCGCCGTGCATGGCCAGCATGGCCGCACGGATTGAGCCGCCGAAGTCGAAGGCAAAGATCTGATTGTTGTCATAGCGCCGGAACTGCAGCGCCATCAGGGCCAGCAAGACCGACTTGCCCGCACCCGTCGGGCCAACAACAAGGGTGTGGCCGACATCGCCGACATGCAGGCTGAACCGGAACGGGGTCGCGCCTTCGGTCCGGGCGAAGAACAGTGGCGGAGCACGAAAATGCTCGTCCTCGACAGGTCCAGCCCAGACTGCCGAGAGCGGGATCATGTGAGCGAGATTCAGCGTCGACAGCGGCGGCTGGCGGACATTCGCATAAACGTGGCCTGGAATGCTGCCGAGCCAGGCTTCGATGGCGTTGACGCCTTCGGCGATGCAAGTGAAGTCGCGACCCTGAACGACCTTCTCGACCAGCCGAAGCTTCTCGTCGGCGATCGATGGATCGGCATCCCATACCGTTACCGTAGCGGTGACATAGGCCTGGCCGATCTGGTCGGAGCCAAGGTCCTGAAGGGCCGCATCCGCATCGGCTGCCTTGTTGGCGGCGTCTGTGTCGAAGAGGACGGATGCCTCATTGGTCATCACTTCCTTGAGGATCGCGGTGACGGACTTGCGCTTGGCGAACCACTGCCGGCGGATCTTGGTCAGGAGCCTGGTGGCGTCAGCCTTGTCGAGCATGATCGCCCGCGTCGACCAGCGGTAGGGGAAGGCGAGCCGGTTGAGGTCGTCGAGTACCCCCGGGAAAGTCGCGGTGGGGAAACCGATGATGGTGAGCGTGCGCAGATGAACATCGCCGAGCCTCGGCTCCAGCCCGCCGGCGAGCGGTTGATCGACAAGCAGCGCATCGAGATGCATCGGCGTCTCAGGGACACGGACATGATGGCGCTTGGTGGAAACGCAGGAGTGGAGATAGGTCAGCGTCTCGCTATCATTGAGCCAGTCGGCTTCGGGGACAAAACCCTCGATAAGATTCAGCACGCGGTCAGTGCGATCCACAAAACCTCTGAGGAGTTCCCACGGATCGATGCCGGTACCTTCCCGCCCTTCGTAGAGCCAGCTCTCCATCCGAGATGCTTCCTCGACCGGCGGCAACCAGACGAAGGTGAGGAAATAGCTGCTCTCGAACAGGTCCCCGTCTTGCCTGCGATCGCTCCATTGGACTGGTTTCTGGTCCGCCTCGCCCTCGAATTGTTCACGCCGCTCGATGTCGACAAGCGCTGAAGCGCCGTCGGGAAATTTGCTAGCGGGATAGTCGGTGGCTGGATTGCGCTGTGCTTCGATGAAGATGGCCCAGCCGGAGCCGAGACGGCGCAGTGCGCCATTGAGCCGCGCCGTCGTGCCGACCAGCTCCGCCGGCGTGGCGGAATCGAGATCGGGACCGCGGAAGCGCGCGGTTCGTTGGAAGGAGCCATCCTTATTGAGAACCACGCCCGGCGCGACTAGGGCCGCCCAAGGGAGGTAGTCGGCGAGGCTGGATGAGCGTTTGCGGTATTCGGCGAGGTTCTTCATGGGTAAAAATTCTCTCAGCAGCCAAAATGTGCGGGATAGCGCAGGTGCCGGCGAACCACGTCGACGAACTGCGCGTCACGCTTGGCTGCCCAGACAGCCGCGAAGTGGCCGACCGCCCAGATCATGAGACCCGCGATCCAGAGGCGCAGACCTAGTCCAACTGCGCCGGCCAGCGTGCCGTTGGCGATGGCGACCACGCGCGGCACGCCACCGAGCAGGATCGGTTCGGTGAGCGCGCGATGCACCGGCGCGAAAAAACCGCGGAGTTCCTCCTCCATCAGATCAGCGCTCCGCCGCCGAAAGAGAAGAATGACAAGAAGAACGAGCTCGCCGCGAAAGCGATCGACAGTCCGAATACGATCTGGATCAGCCGCCGAAATCCGCCTGACGTATCGCCGAAGGCAAGCGACAGCCCGGTGACGATGATGATGATCACTGCCACGATCTTGGCGACCGGCCCTTCGATCGACTCGAGGATTTGTTGAAGAGGCTCCTCCCACGGCATGGAGGATCCCGCAGCGTGCGCGGGCGCGATCATCAAGACCGCAACCGAAGCAGTCGCAGCGACACGCGGGAGCATCTCTCCAAGGCTACGGATAGACGATGAAGTGAAGCGGATCGGGTTCATTCTGGAGCTCCATTGTGGACTGGGGATTCGCGATTGATGTGCTCTCGAGCCTGGCCTCGAGCATGCGGTAGTCGCCGGTGGCAGCATCGAGTCCGTCAACGAGAGCAATCTCGACAAGGCGGCGGGCCGAGCCCCGGCCAGCGAGGATGGCAACAACATCGATTGTCTCGGCAATGAGCGCGCGCGGGACCGTGACGACTGCCTCCTGCACGAGCTGCTCCAGCCGGAGCAGTGCGCCAAGGGCAGAACTTGCGTGGATTGTGCCGATGCCCCCCGGATGGCCGGTGCCCCAGGCCTTCAGCAGGTCAAGCGCTTCGGCACCACGCACCTCGCCGATCGGGATGCGGTCGGGGCGGAGCCGCAGCGAAGACTTCACCAGATCGGAAAGCGAGGCGACGCCGTCCCTGGTGCGCAGCGCCACGAGGTTGGGTGCGGCGCATTGCAGCTCGCGCGTGTCCTCGATCAGCACGACGCGGTCGGCGGTTTTGGCGACTTCGGCCAGCAGCGCATTGACCAGCGTCGTCTTGCCGGTCGACGTGCCGCCGGCGACCAGCACATTCTTCCTTCTCTTGACGGCAAGCCGCAGCACCTCAGCCTGGCCCTTGGTCATGATGCCGGCGGCGACGTAGTCTTCAAGGGCAAAGACTGCGACCGCCGGTTTCCTGATGGCGAAAGTTGGAGCCACGACGACAGGCGGCAACAAGCCCTCGAAACGTTCGCCCGTCTCGGGTAGTTCGGCCGACACGCGCGGCGAGTCCGGATGCACTTCCGCCCCGACATGGTGAGCTACCAGGCGGACGATGCGCTCGCCGTCGGCCGGGACCAGCAATTCATCGGTGGCGCAGAGCCCGTCCCTTAGCCGGTCGACCCAGATGCGTCCGTCGGGGTTAAGCATCACCTCGACGATAGCCGGATCTTCGAGGAAGCGTGCTATGGCCGGCCCAAGCGCCGTGCGCAGCATCCGCGCGCCGCGCGACACCGCTTCCCTGCCAGGCTGATGATTGGTTGCCACGACGATCCCCATTCACTGCGGCGAGCTGTTCGTGCCGCGGTCGGGGATGATTAGAAGAGGCAGGAATATCGGCCTTGCAACAAGCAAAACCGGCGATCGTGATGCGACGTGAACTGACCTGTGAAATGCGGAGCGGTGGCCTAGCGGACCTGGCGACGCCATCTACCTCGCCGGCGAATCACTCGGGTCGGCTGGCTGCGCGGACGGAATGTCCTCCGCTATTTCCTGTCTGAGCTTTGGTCCTTTGTTCAGCCTGCGGCCAAGCGCGTCAACGAATGCGTCATACCGCTGCAGGCCTTTCGCACGGGCGTCAGCCTGCGCGGATTCCGGCAATGCCGGGGTCGAGTTGAGCCAGAAGCGGACGAACAGCGCCAGTGTCTCGATCGAGATGCCGACATCACGCTCGACGCGCTGCACGCGCCGGTCGATCTGGTCGAGGCGCCTTGTGACAGCCGCCTCCTTCCGTTCCTCGGCATCCGGTGACAGGAACGAGGCAATCGCGGCCTCGGCTATCAGTGACAGCGAGGCGTCGCGCCGTGCCGAATAGTCGGCAAGCGCGTTCATGACGTCGGGATCGAGATAGGCCGAGAGCCGCCTTTTCTTTGCGTTCTTCACGGGTTAAAGCTCGATGCCGTCATTGGGATCGAGGGTGGCCTGCCGTGCAGCGCGCCGCATTGCCTGATCGACCGCGCGCCGACGCAGCGCATCATCATCGGATTCATCCCGATCGAGGTCGAACTCGTTGATGTGCTGCGCTGTCCGTTCCGGCGCAATGTCCTCGTGTTCCGGAAGCTCGGGCTGACGACGGATGCCGCCATTGGCCGGATCCTCGTCCTGAAGGTGGGAGGAGGGCTTCGCTTGCGGAAGGCTGCCTGACGACGCCTGGATCGTTGCGCGGGTCCAATCGTCGGTGCGTGATGTTCCTGAGGTCATTTCGGGCTTCGGTGGAGACAGGACACGCTCGGCAAGGCGCGGATCGGCAAAATAGCGTGCCTTCTTCGCCCGGATCGGGAACAGGCCCGACACCATGACGATGGCATCGGTCGGCGGAAGCTGCATGATCTCGCCGGGCGTCATCAGTGCGCGGCCTGTTTCCTGCCGCGAGACCATCAGATGCCCGAGCCAGGGCGACAACCTGTGCCCGGCATAGTTTTTCATCGCCCGCATCTCGGTTCCCGTTCCCAGCGAGTCAGAAACGCGCCGGGCTGTACGCTCGTCGTTGGTGGCAAAGCTCACCCGCACATGACAGTTGTCGAGGATCGAATTGTTCGGCCCGTAGGCCTTTTCGATCTGGTTGAGCGACTGGGCTATCAGGAAAGACTTGATGCCATAGCCCGCCATGAAAGCGAGCGCCGACTCGAAGAAATCGAGCCGGCCGAGAGCCGGAAACTCGTCGAGCATCATAAGCAGACGCTGCCGTCGATCCTTCGCCTGAAGGTCTTCAGTCAGCCTGCGGCCAATCTGGTTGAGCACGAGCCGGATCAGCGGCTTGGTACGGCTGATGTCGGACGGCGGCACGACAAGATAGAGTGTTGCTGGTCCCTCGTCCTCGACAAGGTCGGCGATCCGCCAGTCGCAGCGGGACGTCACCTTGGCCACAACCGGATCGCGATAGAGGCCCAGAAAACTCATGGCTGTCGAAAGCACGCCTGACCGTTCGTTTTCCGATTTGTTGAGCAGTTCCCTTGCTGCCGACGCCACGACCGGATGCGGACCAACGTCACCGAGATGGCGCGTCAGCATCATTGTGCGCAACGTGGTCTCGATCGGCCTTTGCGGATCGGAAAGGAAGTTCGCAACTCCGGCAAGCGTCTTGTCCGTTTCAGAATAGAGGACATGCAGGATGGCGCCGACCAGCAGCGCATGGCTGGTCTTCTCCCAATGGTTCCTGCGTTCCAGCGAGCCCTCGGGATCAACCAGCACGTCTGCGACGTTTTGCACGTCGCGGACCTCCCACTCGCCACGCCTCACTTCCAGCAAAGGGTTGTAGGCGGCAGATGCCGTATTGGTTGGATCAAAGAGCAGGACGCGGCCAAACCGCGCCCGCCATCCGGACGTCAGTTCCCAGTTTTCACCCTTGATGTCATGGACGATCGCCGAACCCGGCCAGGTCAGCAAAGACGGAACTACAAGGCCAACGCCCTTGCCGCTTCGGGTCGGCGCGAAACACAGCACATGTTCCGGACCATCATGGCGCAGATATTTCCGTTCTAGCTTGCCGAGTATCACGCCGTCCGGTCCGATCAGGCCTCCGGCCGCAATTTCGTCGCGCGTTGCCCAGCGTGCCGAACCGTACGTGGCCGCGTTCTTCGCCTCACGCGCCCGCCATACCGACATGCAGACTGCCACAGCGATCGCGACGAAGCTGCCGCATACCGCGATGAGCGCACCCTCGAGAAAGACCTCTGGTGCATAGGCATCATAAAAGAACCACCACCAGAACAGGGCTGTTGGCTGATAGACTGGATGGCCGGCGAGTTCGAACCAGGGAGAACCTAGCTCCGCCTGGAAACCCAGTCGCCACGCCGTCCATTGGGTTCCGCACCAGGTGGTGACGAGCACGATCAGAAGGACCGTCAGAACTTGGCCCCACAATATTCTGGTTGCCGGCACTGCACGTCTCATCTGGCTGATCGATCGGGAGCGAGCAGGAAATGTCGAATTTCCAGATACGCAAGGACAAAAGGCTCGCCAGGTCAGCGGGTCGTAGCCCGACGTGCAAAGACTTGTCTGGTGCGATCGGTCGTTAACGAGATAGGTAGAAGTGCTCCGCAAAGGATATCCCGCTCTTGCAAAGCGGTTGGACCTTTGGAGAAGCACCGGTGGTTTTCCAGCGAGGGGACATGACCGAAATCACGATCAAGAATTTCGACAGGTCATTGCCTGACCGCTTCGTTGTGCAACTGGAGGAAGCGGCAGAGAAGGGTTGGTGGCGTGATGTCCTCGAAGACCGCGAACTTGTGATTGGGCTTCGCGGCAAATCCCTGAATGTCTACTGGAAGGGTCAGTCAATCTTCAAGGTCGAGGCAGGACCGCTCTCACTCAGGGCAAGCACTCACGAGAAATTCCTGCTCGACCCGAAGCTCGGCGGTCAGATCGACTTCGATGGTGAAAAGTTTGATGTCGCCGCGCTAGGGACCAAGGCCTTCCTCAAACATTATGAAGGGCCTGCATCGCTTGCTCTCATAAAGCGCGCGGCGGGCATCTATTCGGGCAGGGAAAAACGCGGTTGCCATTCTATTGCAATAGCGAATTCGCAGGTAATCGACGTGGAGATTGCACTACCCGGAAGTGTCGAGCGGAACGAACCGGGTGACGAGGTCACTTCACCACGTATCGACCTGCTCGCATTGGAGCCGCGGGGGACGGACGAGGCCCGGCTTGTGTTCTGGGAGGCCAAAGACTTCAAGAATGCGGAACTGGGCAGCATACGATCCAGACTTCCGGCACCGGTTCTGGCGCAGATCGCGGCCTATCGCGCCATCCTGGACGGCTATCGGCACGATCTGGAAGAAAGTTACACCAGGTTGTGCAGCAACCTGCGCAGGATTCGCGGCGCAGCCGGTCAGGGCGTCCATCCATTGGTGGACGAAATCGCCGCCGGCACGCGGAAAGTCACACTAGGGGACGCACCGCAGGTTAACCTTCTGGTCTTCGGCTTTGACGCCGGCCAAAAGGACTATGCGGATTGGCAGGCACACCGGGCCGCTCTCGAGCACGCACTCGCTGCAGATGGCGGTCGCCTGTATGCGGTTGGTGATCCCAAAGGCAAACGACTTTGACGCTGTCCCATTGCCCAACTTGCATGTCAAAGACTGGCGGCTGATTGATCTCGTGCACAGGATGCCGATTGTTTGAATGCTCTACCTTGCGGCCTACTCTTGCAAGCAGGCATCAAGCGCTAAACCTTGATGTGACAGGCATGACCGCATGCCCGGCCGCTGCGAGGCATAGCGGTCCGAGTGAACTATCAGCTAGGTGCCACAAACGGACATTCCTGGTACCGGTGGTCTCCAATCTCTTCTGGGAACGGGGATCGTAGATGATTGAACTGCTAACAGATCAAGCCGAGACTGATCGCTTGTTCCGTGACTGGGCCGATGCTTTGATCAAGGGGAGCGCCGAGCACGACAAGGGATGGGTGATCGAGGGCACCGGAGTAGTCTTCGCTAACAACCGACATGGTCGACCGGGCGCGATCGAGAACCAGGTTGTGCTCGGTATTGATTCGAGCCTCGGTACGTGGGTTGTGAAGATCGTCCAACCTGACGTTGCGCAGCAGGACAAGGGCAAGCTGACTGCAATTGGCCGCAACGAGCAAGGGCGGCCGTTCCTGCTGCGGCAAGGATGGCTGAAGAAAAACCCGATCTCGCGCGAGGTGCGAGGGGACTTCGCAGAACTTAGCGGATTGGAGGCCGTCCCGGTGAGGGCGCGAGGACAGCTGTCGTCTCGTGAGTGGTATGTCGTTGCAGATATTTCATCTAAGGGCACCATTCCGGAAAAAACCGCCGCCTTCACGAATGCATGCTCAAGAGCTCGGTCTAAAGCAGGCGGTGGGACATCCAAATCCGCCGAACCTGAGACATATCGGTATGGGCTGGATGAACAGGGGCGCACCAAGGAGGTGACGATCACGGGGGGAACCAAGGAGGTCGAGGACATGCAGGGGTATGTTTGGGCCGAGCTGAAGAGACTGATCGGAAAGCCGCTGACAAAGCCCACCAAACACGGGTATGCGGTCGACGCGATGATCGAGCGGGCCAAGGCTCTCATCGAGATCAAGACAGGAGTTTCCGCTCATGACATCTACGAGGCAGTGGGGCAACTAACCCTCTACCCATCATTGATAAAGCTGCCTGACGACCTTGAGCCCGTTCTCCTAGTTCCGGATCGGCCATCGCTCAGGCCTCAGATAGCCGCCGCACTCGAAGCTCAGGGAATTGAGGTGCACTTGTACTCGATCGGGAGCGTGGGGAGGACACCGACGATCACTTTCTCACCCAAGTTCCTTCGGCGCTGCCGACGACGGATCCTCTGAGTGTTCCTTGTGATCAAGGCAGAGCGACATTGCGATAGCCTGCCTGTAGATCCGCCCCGGCTGTGACCGGCACAGCAATCGCCACCCGCTCTAGACCCTGGACTGTTGATCGCTTTCGTTGGCGGCGCGGACTGCCGTCACGGCATTGAAGTGGGTGCTGGCTAGGCGCAATGCCTTGCGTTCGACTGAGCCTTGACCAGATACTCTCCGCACGATTCCCTCCTCTCAAGTTCATGGAAAGTCTGACATGACGGACTTCTTCATCAGTTACACCCATGCAGACCGGGAATGGGCAGAATGGATAGCTTTCGTTCTTGAGGAAGAAGGCTTCACGACCAAGATCCAGGCGTGGGATTTCCGGCCTGGTAGCAACTTCGTTCTTGAAATGCAAAATGCCTCAGAGAAGGCCGAACGCACGGTCATGGTCCTCTCGCCTGATTACTTGAACTCCAAAATGGCGGCCCCGGAATGGGCAGCCGCGTTTTCGAAGGATCCGCAAGGGCAGGATCGTCGCATCGTTCCGGTCATGGTGCGCGAATGTCAGCCTAAGGGTCTACTGCCGACGATTGTGCAAATTTGCATTCAAGGCATGGACGAAGAAGATGCCCGCGCGGCATTGATCGCCGGCATCGACATGAAGCGGGCCAAGCCACAGACGCGGCCACAGTTCCCTGGTTCAGCGACCGCACATGTCGAACACAAGGACTTTCCCGGCCCCGCAACCGCAATGGCTCGGCGGGTATCGGTCATTCCTGCTTTGAGGTCGCGACCGACCGATCGCGACGTCCGAAAATTCGTGAAGGACGGTTTTGCGATCATCCGGAACCGGTTCTCGGTGAACCTCGGCGAGGCGAGCCAGCAGGACTCAAGGATCGAAACCGACTTCACCGAAATGACGGCGACGGAGTTTCGAGCCGAGCTGTTCGTCGACGGCAAGAGCAAATGCGATTGCCGGATATTTCTGGGCGAGATGTTCGGACCCAACAGCATCTGCTTCTCGGAAGGACGCTCGACGGGCAACTCGGCAAATGAAGTGCTTACACCGGCCGATGGCGACGAACTGGCCTTCTCGGCCATGATGTCCATGGG
This sequence comes from Mesorhizobium sp. LNJC405B00, assembly GCF_000502615.1. NCBI lineage: Bacteria > Pseudomonadati > Pseudomonadota > Alphaproteobacteria > Hyphomicrobiales > Phyllobacteriaceae > Mesorhizobium > Mesorhizobium sp. LNJC405B00. The sequence continues at coordinate 587,440 of NZ_AYWC01000002.1, forward strand.
CTACTCGGACTTCGAAACGAAGATTGACACAAAGCGAATGACGCCGGATCAGGCCGCCGATTATTTCTGGAACCGGTTCGTAGCCCCACTAGCCCACCGGTGATATCGCGTCTACCCGTCTCCACACGGGCAAGTGGCGGCAAATACAGGCCGTGCAATCACGTTCGGTCTCGGGAAATCGCGAGGCGGATATCACCGTTCGAAATGCGGCGCAAAGCTGCCGTGCAGACATTTGCGGATGCGGAATTTCAGCCGCTGGCGTTGGAATTTCCAGAAGCCGACTTTCAATTGCGCACCAAAACCCACCTGGCCAATCTAACTAGCGGTACGGTACCCCCTGAATGCCGTAGTAGGACCGGAAGGTCGGATCAGTCAGGTTGAATAGGCCCGCCACGGTCGCCAATCCGCAAGCGTTGGCATCGAGGATGGTTGCTGGGTCCTCCAGATCGTATCTGGAGACGTCTGGTACCTCGTAAGTTGGGTCCAACTGGTGCCGGAGCTCCGCGCACCGGTCAACGGCGGTGGTCGTTTCGAGGATTTTATTGAGACTGGCGCGGGATAGCGTCCATCCAAGCGGCAAGTCTAGCGCGCTGGTCGCGACTAGGTTGCTGTGCATGCCCGAGTCAAGTTCGTTTCCCTCGATACAATCGCTGAGGCAGAACGACTCGGTGGCGTTGAGCAGAGCCAGATGACCTCGAGCCGTCCGAGTGTTGAGCATGGTGGTCAGCGGATCCAGCCAGAAGGACTGGGGTGGGTCAGGTGAGGTAAATGGCGTGCCCCATCGTTCCGTGAAATCGGCGCTGGCGACGTAGCTGATATGGACGTGAACATCGCAACCCCACTCGACGTCCTGATCGAAATAGGTGTCGACACGAAGTTGGCAGCGTTGGCCCGGTTGGTCCGGGAAGTAGAGAACGTTGCAATCGGGTGGTAGGTCTCCTCCGCAAGGCGACGGCTTCTCCAAGCCACGAATAACGCTTGCAAGTTCTGTGGCGGTATCGGCGCCCGAGTTCTCGAAGTAGCCACCATCGGCCAGGAGCACGTCGCTGGCGAAAGGTATTCGTGCTGTCGGCGTCAGCCAGGGAAATCTTGCACTGATGCCGATCGCGGTGCTCATGCTCACGCTAGCGTCCGTGCTGGGGTGGTAGTCGCCGTATTCCGCCGAGAGCGGCGAGAGCATGTATCTTTCGCCAGTCCGGACCTGTGTCGCGACAAAGATCTGAGCCGGGGTGGCACCTGTTGGCTGCCAAGAATCTTCAATGGGCCTCGTGAAATACGAATCGGTGCCGGTGCCAGACTGCTCTATGGATTTCTCAAGCGCGATCGCACGGTCGGTTGGGACCGGAGATGCCGGCAGCAGAGCGTTGGGAACATCTGCAAAAAGGAAGGCTGCCAACACCGGAGCGAGGTGGTCGGCAAGAACGGGGTCCAGATTGATCTGGCCGTCGATCCGTTGACAGGCAACGACATCCGTTCTCTGAGCAGCGTCCGATACGGTGCTCGCGAATAAAGCATCTCCCAGGCTGCCACCGGACACGCCGACGCTAGCGAGCACGTGTTGCGAGAAATTCGGACACAGCTTTTGTAAGGTTTCCAGCACTGCGTAGGCGTGCGCCGCGGCAGTGATGCCTCCCCCGGCGGCAGAAGTGATGATCACAGGATAGGGGCGCTTCGCATCCTTGTAGGCGTTAAGATCTGCTCTGCTCAGGATCCACGCGGAGAACCTCTCCCTGAAGAACTCGGAAGTGCCTTCGCCGGGAGAGATTCTGCGCGCAGCGTGTTGTATCGGATCGAATACCAGGCACAGCATGAATATGCCCAGAATTATGTTGCGGGCACGTAGTGGGATCAGCAACATGCCGGCGATCCCGACCGTCAACGCGCCCAGTCCAAAGAAGACGATACACACCGAGCCGATGACCCGAGGAAAAGACACTGGAAAGGTAATCGTCAGGATGAGCGCGCCCAAGTAAAGGGCACCGACGGTCCCCATCAGCCAGACTAAGGCTCGTCCTGCGTGCGGCACCAGCCTACGGCTGGCGATCTCAATGATGAGCGTTCCTGTGATGGCGGCAACGAGGCTAGGTATCCAGGCATCAGGCGAAACGCGGACGAGGGACAGACAAGCCGCGATCAACGGCAGGGAGACGGCGACACTGTCGGTTATTGGCTGAAACTGACCTCGAGCCGCTAGGAAGGAGAGGTGAGCCAGAGCGAGTAAGCAATTGAAGGTCACCAACATAACCAGCAGAATAACTGGTGACGGACCCTGGCTCGCCAACTGGTCTCGCAACTGACTGGGAGCGATGACGAATAACTCGGTAAGAGCAAGGGAAAATAGCAGCACGGGAAATCGATTGATAAGCCAAGCCGGCATGAGCGCCCCTCCGAAGCCGACAACATTGCCGGTATCCGCGAGGCAATCATCGCACATAAGTTAAATATTATTAAGCCTTCTATTGCGACGGCTGCGTGCCGGGATGGTTGAAAGAAGCGACCAGGCCGACTTATAGGGAACCGCTGAGAATTTCACTGATCTTAGCAAGGAAGTCCCGCGTTTCAGTCATTTCGCGGGCATGAGGTATATGTTCGATTTGGCTTCTTTGCGCGCTGTTGGGATTGAACAGACATCCGTCAACTATTGGATCTGTCATTTGCGGCTGTGATGATTACCACGGTGCCCAAAAGAACGAATGGCCGCTTTCTGGGTTAAGGAACCGTTGGCCCGAAAGGCTAAGTTGCGGCGCAATCCGGTCCGAACGACCTCGCCAAGTGCACGATCAAATCCCGAGTGATCTTTTTCGTCCGGCATTCCACTCAATACCGCGAGTGCCCTGCGCCACACCCGAAACATGCCTGCCGAGAAGGCGTTCAAGCGACGGTGACCACGGCACGAGGCTGAAGCCAAGCCCGTCGTCGATCATGGCGAAGCGCCCGGAGGCGAGCGAGAATCGCCGTCGATAGATGCCAGCTATTGGATCACGGTCGCCGGTCTTTATGAACTGAAGACCTGTCTCGGCCGTGAGTTTCGTGCCGAGAGCGTCGATCTCTCGGCTGCGCAACGTATCGATTAGGTTACGGGCAAGAATGACACGCTGAGGCTCGCGCCGGCCGAGCCCCTGCTCGCTCAGATAATCGGTGCGACCCTTCAGTGCCTGCTTGACCTCCGCGCCGAATCCCCCCTCGCCGAGTTCGGCAGGCTCGCTGGCGACGAGTTGCCGGTCGAGCCAGGTCGCGCCAAAGGCGCGGACCTGTTCTTGGATCGAGAGGTCGGAGCGGACGGCAAGCGCGATGCGTCCGCGCCCGTTCGCATCTTCGTAGCGGCGTAGCTCGACGATGGACCCGGATGCGGAATCGCCGGTGGCAGCGAGATCATGAAAGCTGATGTGATGCGCGCGTCCGTCGATGCCGTCGACGATCGCGTAGGCCGAGCCACGCAACTCGTCGTCCAGGCCGCGCTCCAACAGTCGCCCGATGACAGGCGTGTCGATTTCTTCAGCCGCTAGGACATAACCAGCCGCTGGCCTGTCGATGCCATGACCAGCGAGACTGCGGTGCATGCGCTTGATGATGTCATCGCGTTCACCGAGCGCGCGCAACGTGGGTTCGGCCTCATCCGCCATGGTCCATTGGCCGGGGCGCATCTCGCTGGCGAGGCCTAGGCTTTCAAGCCTTCGGAGTCGCCCGACCTTGAGTGTCAGGAACTCGTCGGGTTGGCCGTCGGGATGCGGCGCGAGATCGATGACGCCATGGCGATAAGTGTCTCGTACAAGTTGGCGGTCGAGCAGTGTCCAACGTTCGCTGTCGATCTGCCGCTCGATTGTTTGGCGGATGTCGTGATCCGTGCGTAGCCCAAGTGTCTGGGTGAGGATGTCGCTCGCCCGGTCGCGCATGCCCTGGCGTATATAGTCCCGTGAGATGACCAGGTTCTCGCCGTCGTCGGCAACACCGCGCACAAGAATATGAACGTGCGGATGTTCGGTGTTCCAATGGTCAACGCCGATCCAGTCGAGCTTCGTGCCGAGATCGCGCTCCATGTCGACCATGAGGTCACGAGTAAAACTCTTGAGGTCGCCCAACTCGTGGGCGTCGTCGGGTGATACGATGAAACGGAAATGATGCCGATCGTCCTTGCAGCGATCGGAGAAGGTATCATGATCGGCCTCGTCCGTGTCAGGGCCAAACATCGTCGCCTTCTCGCCGTCGCGCGTCACACCTTCGCGACGAAGATATTTGAGATGAGCAACGAGCGGCGTCGATCCATTGAACTGGCGAACGACGCGTGCCTTTACGACTGCACCGCGTGAGCGGCCGGTAATGAGGCGATTTGAGCGGATGCTTGCCGATATGCCGCGACCGAACGTCGAGGCGCGTCGCGAGACCAACTGGCCTTTGCGCGAGATATGACCGCCCGCCCGCTGTGCCGATGCCAGCGCCTGGAATATGAACGGGCGAGCGCGCTGGCCGGCGCGGGAGCGGATACGGCCAGGGCGCACACGAAAATCATCGTCCCTATTCATGGCGAATGAACCCACGAGGTGCGGTTTTTACTGGAATGATTGAAAAAATGCCGGTCGCGCGCATCACCATTTACGTCAGCACATTCCAAAGTGGGGCGAAAACCATAAGAAAAACAGCCAACCAACCGAGCCGCACATCGCGGCCCTTTATCCTGCCATCCCTCTCCGTCATCGCTCACAGCCAATCCTCCCGCCGCAATTTCAGCGACGGACCAGGCCGGAGTACGATTGACCAGGAATGCTGAGATCATTGTGGAGTCGCGGAGGAACCCTGCACAAACGGGCTATGAATAGCGGGGTTCGGATCTGATCCACGTTCACTGCGCGAGCCGTCCGGTTGCGGTACGAGCGCCGTAAGATCGGTGACCGCTTTGTCCACCGGTGCTCGCACGGTGGGTGAGCGGATCGCCGTGAACACAGTTTTGAAGGGAACATTGGTCTGATGATCGCCTTGCGAAGCCGAGCCCTTCCATGTGTTCGCGACGTGCGCGAAAATCGCCGCTTCGAGTGCGCTCGCCCTGCCCGCTCCATGGCGTGGATGCGTCGGGACAGGCATCGAACCGTTGACCAGCGGCGCGAGTTTCCTGACGTAGTCGATCGTCTCACGCGGCAGCGGTCGGCCGGTCGCGAGGTGCTCTTGGTATCGCCCAGGACCAGCATTGTATGCGGCGAGGAAACCGTTGCGGCCGAACCGGTCGAGCATCTCGCGAAGATACGCTGCACCCGCAACAATGTTGTCGTGCGGCTGATAAGGATCGTCACCGAGGCGGTACCTGGTGCGCAGTTCTTGCCATGTCGGCGGCATGATCTGCATCAAGCCCATTGCGCCTTTGCTCGACACCGCATGAACATCACCAACGCTCTCGACATGCATGACGGCGCGGAGCAGCCGCTCGGAAATGGCAAAGCGTGTGGCAGCCTCTCGGATATGCGCCGACCAGGGATCAGCGGACGAGATGACGCTGCCGGAGTGCGCCGGCCGCTCACGATGCGCGGAAGGCTCTGCACAGACAGTAGACGCCGGGAGGGCAAGCATGACGCTTGCAGACAGTGCTGCAATGCCTCGGCAGATAAAAGCACATGCACCACGATCCCGACGCGCCTGCAGCCTGCCGCCATGCTCGCTTCCGTCAAGGGCAAGGCTTCGCCGGCCGGACTTGCTTGCCGCAAACTGCGGCGCCATGAACGTCCTGAACGACCGGCAAGCGTCCGGCCGCCCTTGACCTTCGCTGTGCGCGGTGGCCGCCTGACAGGCGATCGGGTCGAAGGGTTTGAACGGCGCCCGATCGATCAAAGGGTTTGACGCAGAAAGGCCGCTGGAGCGCAATCGGAGCATCCGATCAGCCTCGCTCGTCGCGCTTCGACTGCCGGCTCCAGTGCAGGTGCCAGACGCTTTTCTCGGCATCGGACTGGAACAGATTGGCGCGGATCGGCTGCGTGAAGGACGGATCGTCAATGGAGACAGAAAGATAAGCGCCAGCTTTCTCGCCGGTGCGATCCCACGCCGCGCCGATCTCCATGCCTTCGCAGAAGACGCGATGGTCTGGCGCGTTTTCTGCGTCCGATTTCTCGGCAGGCAGGATGGCGAGTTTCGCACCGAGCGTCAGCGTTGAGACGTTGCCGAAGAAGCCGTCATCGTTGCGGGTGAAGGTGCCGATCTGGGCCACTGCGTTGCTCCTTTCATGAGCGTTCGTGAGGGTTGGTGCGAGCCGTCACGGCTCGCGGCGATCCGCCTCGCTGGAACCACCCGACGCCGGCGAAATGCGGTCGTTGGTCCAGACCGGGACCGCGCGACCGATGATCGAATTGAGCGGGAGTGGCCCGAAATAGCGTCCGTCAAAGCTGTCGGCTGCGCGCCAGTTCATGAGGAAGACTTCGTCATTGCGAACGACTCGGCAGCCTTGCCAGACGGGCAGCGGCCGGCCGCGACTGTCACGTTCGAGCGCACGTCCAAAGGCCACGCCATAGACGATGATGGAGCCGCCTCGCCGGCACACCATCGTGCCTGCGAGTGCCAACACATGCTTCAGCAGCGGCACGCCGTTCGGCAAGTATTCGCGTTGGGCAAGCAAATCCGCCAGTGGCTTGGGCGGCATGACGACGGCGGTATCGGAAACGCCGATCCTGTCGACCGGCTCGACGCGGTAGAGCCCGACCGGGACGCTCGCTGACGCATTCCAGATCAACTTCGGTCGATGGTCGAACCATGCCGGCGCGGCGACCAGGACCGCACCGCCGAACGTCGCGACGATGATCGTTGCGCGCATGCTCATGGCTCAACTCGGCGGCGCAGGAGCCATGCCTCATGGCGCTGGCGAGTGTAGGGCCTGGGCGCCTCGCGCGCGGCGAACCTGCTGTGGGCATGCCGCCAGTAGTCCGGCGACACATCAATGGGATCGATGCCGATCGCTTCGATAGCGTCGATGATCTTCAGCACCTTCTCGACGTTCGGCCATCCGATAGCGGTGAGCAGTATGTCGGCGCCAGGACGCACATAGGCGACAGTCGAGCAGCGCTCGCCAGTGGCGACAGCGCGCAGGATATCGATGCGGGAAGCGACAGTGCCGAAGTCGTTCGCGGTCCACCGAGCGAAGGCGAAGATGCTGCCTGGCGTAAAGGAGACGACACGACGGCTACGGTCGATGCTCCTGTTGGAAGCAACCTGGCCGAACCGGGTATAGTTCTCGATCCGCTTCTTCAGCCACACCAGTTCGACATGGGTAAGATTGCTCATACTGGCCCCGATGACCGAAGGTCAGCAGTCAGCATGGCTACACGCGGATCAAAGAAGACAGCTGTGCTTCGGGAAGAAAAACGGGCGTCGATCGTTCTCGGCCTGGCCGAAAGATCATGGCTCCGCTGTCGTCCACAGCCCCGCGGATGAGCGCTTTCCGTTAGAAAGAATCCGAAGGATTCACAGTTAGAAACGTTAGAGGAGCAGGTTCGGCAATCGCCGCAATGACTTAAGCCCGATTCCGGTTCCTGATAGCACGGGAATCCGGTTCCCGATGGCACGGGAGTTGCGGTTCCTGATAGCACGGGCCTGTCCACAGTCATTTCACAGCCCTCGTGGTGCGGCTACGTGGCGCCCCCTGCGTTACGCCGGCGCTCGCGAATGGATCGACCGGGTTGAGTTGGAAGTTCAGGCGTGACCGACCGTCGGGATCGACGGAGAGTGCCAGCCGGTAGCCCGGCAGCGGCTGGCGACGCACGATCTCGCGCAGGTCGAAGGTGAAGCGCTTGAAGGGCGACAGGCTGCCGGACTTCACGTGGAGATGGCCGAGATCAAAGCTCCAACCATAGGTCTGGCGGCCACCGTGTTTGCGAACGAGACGGTAGAGCCAGCGCTCCAGGCCGCCCGTCAGCCCGAAATATTGGCGGTCGATCGTGAGAATAAGTGCATCGTCGATGACGCCGGCATAAAACCAGTCGGGCAGGATGAGCTCGATGCCAAGTGGGCGCCCGCTGACGTCCATTCGCTCCTTCCATTCGTTGATCCAAGAGAATCGATGTCGCCGCCGCTCGGACGACTGGCGGATGGAAGTGGCAACCGTGGTCGATTGCAGGCGGTCCAGCGCGGCCTTCAGTCTGTCGTAGCTATGGGCGGAATCACCCCGCTCGATGAAGGCAAGGATCTCGTAGGGGGTGGCCGCCATCAGACGCGACGTGCGAAGGCCTTTGTCACGTGCATCGGCAATCTGACTGGCAGCCCAGATGAGGATGTCGGCGTCCCAGATCGTCGCCATGCCATGTTCGATCGTTGCCTCGACGCGGATCGAAACCTCGCCCATGCGAAAATCGATCGGTGTCATGCGGCGGGATTTGGCTAGCGAGAAGAAAGGCCACGACATGAGGTCTTGCGCATCGCGTGCCGCGATGACACTGGCGCGCGCTTGAAACAAATCAAGCTGCCCCTGATCGGTCGAGCGAAGCTGCATTGTCCTTGCACCGCAGATCAGGAGACGCGATCGCGCCGGCCGGCATAGGCCGGCGCACACGCCGCATGCGGCTTGGCAGGCGGAACTAAGGTCGCGTTCTCATCACTGGTGGAAGTGCGCGCGCCAAGTTCGATCCAGGCGTGCAGGTCATCGATGTCGTAGAGGACGCGGCCGCCGACCTTGCGGTACTTTGGACCCGTGCCATAGGTCCGGTGCTTTTCCAACGTCCGAGCACAGAGTCCGACGACGCGCGCCGCTTCCTTCGTTCGCAGGTATTTTTGGGGCGCGTCCGCGGGACCCTTCGACATCGCTCGATCTCCATTCGGTTTTGCTGTCGCCCTGGCCTGCCGGGACGCGCGAAACGGACGATGGTCGAATTGAGGAAAAGCGAGGGAGGGCAAACATCGGGTGATGTGTTTTCGCTACCCATGCGAGAAGGGTTTCAGCGATCGGATTTTCGGCTGCGGCTGTGAGGATAGAAGAGGAGGTCGCGGTAGCCGCCGGCCACAAGGCGATCCGCCCTTCGCAGGATCGCCCGAATCTTGTGCCGGAGATGATGATCGCGCCAGTCTCGAGGCGCGATCGACTCTCGTGACAAAAGCGCCTCCGCGATCTCGCGGTAGGTGGCCCCTGCGCTGCGGGCGTCATATGCGCGCAGATTGAGTGTATGCCTTGTCTTCGTTTGCTTCGGCAGCGCGCCGTACACCGGGCCAGATCGTTGACCGTTGAGCGCCCGCCAGAACCGGCGCGCTGCGTCGAGCCTCGTCTCGAATGCCGCATCGAGTGGCAGAACTATGGCGTTGAATTCGGTCGCGCCGCTGCGGATGTCGGTGACGAGATTATTTGTTCCGGTCGTTGCCGGCCAAAGAATATGAAGCTCGTCTGCTTTCCAAACGGCGGCGCTGCCTAGGCTGGTAAGTTGGACAGTCTGATGCGAAGGACTGACTGACGATCGGATTTGCGTGGCCCGCAGCACGCGCGGCGAGGCCAGTTCCGTCCAGACGATGTTCCCAGCTAACGGAAGCCCGTCACCGGTGACGGTGAAATCGCGCGCCCCAACGAGCGATGAAGTCGGGCAGACCAACAGGTTCTACGGCACCTGGGAGATGTGACGACAGCTGGCCGCACTCGGCGACAAAGTCGTCGTTCCGGATCAGATATTCGGCAGCGAACTCTGCAGGCTCGTAGCCTTGCATGTGCGCGTAGGCTTCCGGGTCGGTCCAATCGCCTTGCAATGCGCCAAATCCTCTCCCGATGCCCGCACCAGGCCGCAGGCCCTGCAATCAGCATCCAGGCCGATACAGAAGTTGGGTAGTTGGAGAGTCGGCAAACCGCTGTGCTGATTCAGCAAAGCGTGGCGAGTCGCAAGCAGCACTTAGTGCGGGGCACCGCCCGCCAGGAGATATCGATAGCCGTTCGTCGTCATCCACCGGGCGCGTGCGAGATGCGTCTCCCACGACCTGAATGCGCGTTCCGGTTCTTGCTGAGGATCGATATGTAGAACGATCTTGGCGACCTCACGCCAATCCGCATCTTCCGCCGCGGCGTCGAGCAAGCGGATATATGTGAGCAATCGCTCCTCGTCATAGCCGGTCAGGATTGGCGCATCCGGCGCGACGTCGGCGACATCGGGATCGAGCAGCGGCTTAAGCACAGTATCAATCGCTGATATTTTGGCGGCGATCCCGAAGGAACTATCATCCAAGTCGAGGTCCGATCATAACGAATAGGAACGATCATTCCTAGAACGATAGTTCCCTTTCTGGTCCCTAATCCACCATGGATCTCAAGGAGATCATGGCGGTCAACATGCGTCGTCTGCGCCATGACCAGAACGTGACGCAGGAGGAACTGGCCGCCAGCTCTGGACTGAGCATGCGCTACGTCGGATCGATCGAGCGCGCCCGGGTTTCGGCAAGCGTCAGCGTTCTTGGTAGGATCGCAAAGGCGCTAAATGTGGACCCATGCGAGTTGATCAGAAAAACGACACGGTGAACTGATTGCGGGATGGCGCACCTGGCCCGAAGTGCACCAGTTCCGAACATGAGAGCAGTAGAGTCGCGAGCCGGGCAGAGCCCGGCGAGCGGCCGCCGTATTCAAAAACGACAGCACGCCGACCCCGATGATCTGGTTGCTAGATATTCTTATGCTATGACGGTCTCGTTGATACGGCGGACCTGATAGGCCGCGCGGCGAAACGATCGCTGCGCGGCCTTTCGAATGCTCATGCAGCCCGTTCCAACAAGGCCTTCGCCCTGCTTTCAAGCTCCAGTCGGCTATCCTGATGCGCCTTGGTGCGGGCATGCGCGGTCATGCCCTGTACGAAATCGAAGATGCTTTCCGGCGGGCGGCCCTCCCCCTGCAAAACTGCCTCTATGATCTTGCCTATTTCGCTCTTGGAGAAACCGCGCTTCCGCAGGAAGCTTTCGCGGTCTTCGTCGCTACGGGCGACGATCTTCTCCCGCGCGGCCTTGATGCCGGCGATGAACGGCGCCGGGCTTGAGTTCGCAAAACTCGTCAAAGCGGGCGCTGCCTCATGCGCAAAACGCTGCGCTGCAAACTTCGAATGCCGAATCGTGATCTCCTCGAAGCCTTCTACGCCCCAAAGATTGCGGTTCATACAAACGGCGCGGAGATAGAAACTTGCAATGCCCAACGTCTTACTGCCAACCTCCGAATTCCAGCAATAGAAACCGCGAAAATACAAATCAGGTTCGCCATTCGGGAGCCTTCCGGCTTCGATCGGATGCGTATCGTCAACGAGAAACAGGAACACGTCGCGGTCGCTGGCGTAAAGCGTGGTGGTGTCCTTGGTCACGTCCACAAATGGATTGTGCGTCATGGTCGCCCAGTCGAGAACGCCCGGCACCTTCCACATGGTGTCGCCGGTGCCATTGCCGGCGATCTTCATGACGGCGGCGACAAGCTCGTGATCCCAGATGCGGCCATAGTCCGGGCCGGTCACGGCGCGAAGCTCGACGCGCCCGTCCTCCGTCTCGAGGGTCTTCATCAACTCCGCCCGATGGCTCAAAAGGCCATGCTGCAAATTGATGCCTGCCAGAGGCGCAGGCAGTTGGCGCATGTAGGTTGCCGGTGCGCTGACAAGACTGCAAAGCTGGCCAAAACTCCAATGTGTCGGCGCGATTGGCTGCTCTTGTCCGGGGACGATAATCGAAAGCCTCTCTGCATTGTCACGAGTAGCTTCGACGCGCACGTTGCGGCTCTCGACAGTACGGGCCGTGGCACGGTCGGCTCGCTGCTTCACAGCGTCGTAAAGTTCAGTAAGGCTCAGAAACCGCTCGTCATCGGGGCGCGAAAACCATTCCGAGGAAACCCGCCCGATCCGCTTGCCGCGCGAGATATCCACGCGAAAGCCGCTGGAAATCGCCTGATGCTGGGTGTTGCTCTCGCTGTTGATACTGGTGGTCATGTTCATTGTGCTCACTCCTTTTCCGTCAATGCCGAAGGCATGCCCCTCGGCATGCCTTCCGGGGGCGCGAGAGCGCGCGGGAGTGATGGGGGCCAATGCCGGCGCGCAGAGCCGGGTTGCACGGTCGAGCGGAGCTGATGGAAATTGATGGCCACCGGTTGCTGCCGTCGGCCGCTTTGCGAGCCTGCGGCCCTGCTCTGCACAGGCGGCATTGGCGGGGAAGCGAGGGGAAGTNCGCAGTCGATCGGAACGATGAAAGCGAAGCTTACTCTTATAGTGTTGTGCAAGAGATTTGGATTTTACAGAAAAACGTACTATTTGGCTCGGTGGCGGGACGGGAAATCAAACGTCGCTCAATTCGTCCGACACAATAAGAGGAAGTTATATGACCACTGCTCTCGAACAAGATGGCCAACTGGATACCGTGTCGATAGCGGCCGACATCGTCGCCGCCTATGTGTCGAACAATCCATTGCCGGTCGGCGAGTTGCCGAAGTTGATCGGCGATATCCATGCCGCTCTGAAAGGCATCGGCACTGCGGCGATAGAAACTGTGATCAAGCAGGAACCGGCAGTATCGATCAGGAAGTCGGTGACGCCGGATTTCATCATCTGTCTGGAAGACGGAAAAAAATTCAAATCGCTCAAGCGGCATCTTCAGCATTTTAATCTGACCCCCGACGAATACCGACAGAAATGGAACCTGCCTTCCGACTATCCGATGGTGGCGCCGAATTACGCGGCCACGCGTTCGGCCCTGGCGAAATCAATCGGGCTCGGGCGCAAGGCGACGACGCCCACACATGCCGCGGCAGAAAAACCAAAACGGGCTGCTCGGGCGGCAGCAGCGACGACGACTGCGGCAGCCATCAAGTCGCCGCTGAAGAAGACGCGCAAGGCACCGGCCAAAGCCTAGCGCGCGGCGCCTGGCGGACGTGCCAGGCTGTGTAGGACCTGAACATGGCGAAGACCCGCCTTGCGGCGGGGCTTCGTGTTAAGTCGGATCACTCTGCGGTGCGGCGGGACCAGATGAGCGAGAAGTCGCCCTCGGTGTCGGTCTCGACCAGGCTCGCATAGATCGGAGCGGGGAAGCTCGGATCGTCGAGCTTGACGGAGTGGTAGTCGCGTCCCTCCCGCGAGGTCTTCTTCCAGGCCGCCCCGAACTCGGTGGCGCCGGCGAAGATGCGGAAGTCAGGACCTTTTTCATTTTCGCCATCGGCCGGAGAGAACGTCACCGTCTTGACGTTGAGGTTGAGGGTCTTGACCGAGCCGGAGAAGCCGTTCGCGGTGCGGGAGAAAGTGCCGATCGTAGCCATTGTGGTGGTTCCTTCTGTTTTTCTCGGGCCGCGCCCATCGCGGCCTCGATGGTGGTCGTGAGACCGAAGACGATCGGTCCGCATCCCGAAGGGGGTGAAACGAAGTGGAAGACGGCGACGCGAGGCTTTCTTGGATCGCGAGGAATGGACGCGCAGCGGACAGGGGAAGAAAACGCTGCGACGTCGTTGCGGGAAGACGATCGAGACTGAGTGAAGCGAAGGCGGTCTTCGGTCAGACCCAATCCATTCGAGGACGCCGTGGGCGTAGCTTAGAATTGGCGGAAGGAACCGCCACCAGGCTCCGATCTGTCACAGCTGGTGTCGTCCGCACCGTGGCGCTTCTCCGCCCTGTCAAAGAACTGGCCCCAAATGGCAGGAGAGTGCGGTCCGTTCTCCAACGGATGAAAAGGAACGGCCGACTTCCATCATCTTTGGGCTGACCCACCATCGAGTTTCGGGCGGCTCCGAAGACGACCGATTGATTGCTGAACGCAACGGGTTCCAAGCCGCCAACCCTCGTGACGATTTCGCGTTTCAGTCGACTGGATGCGAGCCCGGTTGAGATCGACGGCCAGGAACATCACACCCGATCCTCCGCCGCATCGCCGAATGATCCGACTTCGCTGACTTCTGCGCACGGTGAGGCATTGCGTATGGGACGCATCCGCACAGGCACCTGATGCAGGGTATCGCGCCACATGCTGGGCGATGGCACGCCGGGAGACATTCGTATCGAGGATGTGCTGGGTTCCACCGCTTGCAAAACTTCGTTCTGTCGAGGTGTCCGGCCGCGCCAATGGCGCGGCCGGAAATTCTTGAAANTTCTTGAAAGAGATGCCGGAGCCGCGTGGCGGCTCCGGCCCGCTGCGGGTCACTCGGCGGCGACGTTGAAGGCCTCGGCGTCCTCGATCGTGTCAGGCTGAGCGGGTTTCGTGTCCTGCTCGGAAACGTCCGCCGATCTGGCATCTGCTGCCTCGTCCTGCCGTTCAACCGACATCGCAGGTTGCTCGGTGCGCAAGACCGCAGGTAGCCATCCGGTCCCGGCGAGCAACTGCTCGGCGGCTTCCGCCATTGGCTGCTTTTTCAGGTCCGACAGCCTCTCTGCCGCCTCTTCGCTGGCAGCTTCGCGCACAGCGTCGAGGATATGTGCCTTGGTGATGCGCCCGAGATACGTTCGGACGGTCGGCCTCCAATGTGCCGTCATATCGAGGTTGACCGCTGTCGCCAGCCTGTTCGCAGTCTCGTGGGCGCGAGGCTTGCGCTCCCAAGGCTGCTTCACGGCGTTGACGGTGAGCGAGGCGCAATGGGCGAACAACGCCATGACGCTGGCATGGTCGAGTGAGGCGATGAAGTCCCACAGGTCGACTGCATCGCGAGGCATGTCCGCAGCCCACCCAGCATGTCGATCCGCCAGTGCCTTGCCAGCCGCCGTATCCTCGATGCCGTCAGCGTGACCGGCGAGATAGACGCTGGTTGGGCGGATTTCGAGGCAGTGGGCCTCCGCACCCTGATAGAAGGTCTGCGCGGCAAGCGTGTGGGTCACCGCGACAAGGGCGATGTCCGGCTGTTCGCCAAGTGCAAGGCGCAGCCCAAGCGTCCGATGAGCGGTCAAGTCGCGAATGAGAAGGTCCGACAACGGCTTGCCTTCGTCCTCCGCTTCTTCATCATTGCCACCATCGGGAATCGAACCACTTTCGGCTTCGATGATCTCGCCATCGTCGTTGACGGCATAGTCGTCGCCGTCGGGCAGCGTTTCCGACTCCTTCTGCTCATCCTCGGCACGGACGAAGCCACGTTCGATGCGCGCCGTTCCGTCATGGGAAAGCACGACGAACACCCCACCACGCGCAACAAGATCGGAATCGAAGGCGCGACGCAGCGCGTCGATGCGCTCGATCTCAGCTTCAAGCTTACCGAAGCTTTGATCGACATCATCCGGTAGTTCCTCGGCGCTATTCCATTCCTGCGTGAGCCGATTGAATTCGTCGGATGCCGCCGCATAGGCGGCGTTGTCCTCGGCTGACAACTCCACCGGCTGTGGGTAAGTGCGGCGCAAGCCGTTTGAGTGCGGGTAGTCGATATGAACATCCGCCCATTTCCAGCCCTCGGCCTGCCTGACGGTTTCCGAGATGCCTTGCAGCTTCTCGATCACCAAGCGGTCGAGCAATGCGGCATCCTCGTAGAAGCCACCACGATCCTCGGTGAACAGATCGCGCAGGATGGCGCCACCGGCTCCCATGTAGGCTTCCGCGCCGATGAAGACGGCTCGCCGGTCGTTCGCTGCAACATGGGTCCGCGTCAGTTCGCGGCGAATGATGTAGGGCTCTCGATTGCAGGTGAGGCTTTCGAAAACCTGCTCCTGCCGCGCGTGATCGTCGGTGATGGCGAAGGCCATCAACTGGTCGAGGGTCAGATCGCCGTCGCGGTGGACCTGCATCAGCTTGGGGCT
This sequence comes from Mesorhizobium sp. LNJC405B00, assembly GCF_000502615.1. Lineage (NCBI taxonomy): Bacteria > Pseudomonadati > Pseudomonadota > Alphaproteobacteria > Hyphomicrobiales > Phyllobacteriaceae > Mesorhizobium > Mesorhizobium sp. LNJC405B00. The sequence goes on from NZ_AYWC01000002.1 coordinate 603,093, forward strand.
GACTGCGCCAAGCCGTAGGCGCTGCCGCACGACATGCGCGGTAATGCCGAAGCGAGCGGCGATTTCCTCCGCACCCCATCCGCGCTCTTCGTGAAGCTCGCGGAACGCCTCGAACTGATCGGCGGGGTGCATAGCCTCTCGGGTGATGTTTTCGTCCAGGCTGATCTCATGCGCATCATTGACCGTGTCGATGACGCAGCGGATCGGCTCGGTCTTCTTGATCTGCTTGCGCTTCACGCGCAGCAATTGCGCCAGCCTGCGGCCTTCGCCAATGCTGACAAAATAGAAGCCGGTCTCTGCTCCCTCGCCGTCAAGCTCTGGCTCCACCACTAGGTTTTGCAGGATGCCTTTGGCGGCGATGCTCGCGGCATAGGCTTCGATAATCGCCTCGCTGTGCGGGGTTTTGCGCGCATTGCGGGGCGACTTCTTCAGCTTGTTCAGCGGAATGAAAACCTCTGTGCCGCCTTCGCCGGCAGTTTCGGTCTTCGCGTTCGTCTCGTTGGTCATGGTTCTGGTCCTTTCCCGTTACATGCCGAAGGCTGCCCCTCGGCATGCCTTCCGGGGGCGCGTGAGCGCGCGGCAGAGAGGGGGGCGAATGCCGGCGAGCGGGGCTGGGCTGCACGTCGAGCGGGGCGGATCGGATCAGTTCAGGGGCGATGTTCTTTGCGCCGCCTTGCGAGCGGGCGGCCCCGCTTTGCACAGGTGGCATTCGCGGGGGAGAGATGGCCAAGACCATCTCTCCCCCGTGCAAGCTTTACACTGGAGCCGTCGACGTACGGCCAACCCCATCTATCGAATGGACCGTAGCACGTCCCGATCCCCTGAAAGTCGCGTCGGCGATTTCCGCCCTGCGGTAATCGGAAGACTAGCGGGCGCGACAGCTAGAGCGTCGCCCTATTTCACGACCTTGCGATGAGAATCGATGGCCCAGGCTCCATTGTCAGGACCCGAAACAAGCGGAATGATTTCGTCGAAGCGCGTGATTTTGTGATCGGGGCGTACTTCCACGTCGGTGTTCCAAAAAGGTAGGAAGGCACTGGGGAAGTAGATCGTTTCAAAGCCGGCTAGCGCAGCGGCGGCGATGTCGCGATCAGGTTGATCTCCAACCATAAATGCATGGGTCGCCGCCAGCGGTTGTCGCAAGTCAGTGTAGGCGTCGGGAGTCTTTCGGATTGATACAACATCGGCGATCAAATGGATAAGACCGTGCGCTTCGATGAGAGCACGGCAGCGATCGAACTTATCTTCGGTCACGACTGTGATTGGCACACCCGCATTCGCAATTGCCTCGAGCCCTTCCCGTACGCCGCAGCGCAAGACGGGCCGTTCGCGGAGCTTCTCGATGTGCAACGCAACCGCGCTATCGAAATCGGGATCCGAATTTGAATTGCCGACGGCGCGGCCTGCCGCCCGCGTTGCAGAGCTTCCGCTTAGCGCAAAAGCCAATGCTTGCGCGAGCATATGCGGAGGATAACCAAGGCGAAGGGAGTGCGCGGCCGCGATGCGCTGATCAACATCACGGAGAAAGGCAAGACCTTGATCCTCGGCTTCAGGTGCTTTCAGGCCGGTGACGGTTTCGACGGCACGCAGGAGGCCGAGTTGTGCGGCAGCAAACACCGCGTTGGTATCCCAAAGCGTATTGTCGGCGTCGGTAAATAGGTGTTTTTGCACAATCACCATTAGTCGATCAGTTCGTGAGCAGTGAAGGGGGCACGGCGCCAGAGTGGGTCGGGTCCACAAACGCTATGGTGGCCGCAAACAAGACGAAAAACACCATCAATATTACCATCGCCGCCCGCAGCGCGTTGACACAAGGGTTGATGGCCGCGAGCTTCTGGGCGACTTTCTCGGCAACGAGATATGCTTCTATGACGTAGCATTTCGCATAGTAACGCTTGAGGTCTGTACCTTCTTCGCCTGCCAACGTTTCAAAAGCTTCCCCCCATTTTGGCGCGGACACATCGAGCATACCGTTGTAAAATATCATTGAAGGAGGAAGGCCAGTGGCGTCGTGCCCGTTCCATGTTGCAGGGACGTTAAATGTTGGACGAATTGCGTTGAGAGCCGTAAAAACAGACCAAGTTACAACCACAGCGTATATGAAGAATGTGAAGTACGTCGATGTGGGCAATAGCCACCCTGCGCTTGGGTTGATGTTGTCCAGTCCTGGCCAAGCATAGTCGGTCGCGAAACGGGTAAAAACGGCTCCAACAACAGCGCTTAGAAAAGCGATGACAGTTAGTAGTCGTGAGACTTTTCCGTCCTCATACTCCGTCAAAGCTTTCACTTCGTTCAGGCTTGCTCGCGCTGCTTCGTGGACCCTATCGACCGCTTTTTCTGGGATATTCCAGTCGTTCATTCGCTTGATTAGCGCAGAGATACCGGCATCGCGTTCGGTCTTGCCGGGCTGTTTGAAACTCTGGCTCATCATGACGCTCCTGCCGTTGCTTAAGCGATGCACAATCGTCCAGACCGACGGCCCTTCGAACTCGCAGGCCAGCTCGTCACATGCGCTGCAACTCGCTCGCTAAGAGGCGCACGCACCCGGAAGTATCAGATACACGACTCATCGCCAAGACTCGCGGGCCACCTTCCGTGAGAGCTTCTATGGTGCTCGAAACTAAGCAATTAGCCTGCTGGTCATCCCCTTCGGCCACGAGCCGATGGGACGAAAACTGCGGTCACTGAATCGCGGACTTTCGGGATGGTCCGCAGTTTTCGGTACATAAAATTGCAAACGTGCACCGCTTAGTGTAGCTATTCGACGAGAGCCATGCTACGGTCTGCAGATTGTAGAGCGCCAAGCTCGGCACGCTACATATAGATTTTCCATGACGTAAGACGAGCCATCGAAGTTCGTTTGAGACGCAGTTATCGCGGAAATTGATGGCAAACGATCGCCCGAATGAAGATATCCCGAGAGAACCCGCTACCGTGGTCGTCACTATCTGCGCGCTTCGAAAAAAGGCGCGGCCACCTTTAGCAGCAACCCCAGTTTCGTTGCCGATTGGTTCGCAGCAGATCATCCAGAATGCTTGGATAGAAAAGATACGGGCGTTGCCGCCCGGTGGCCCCGCAGGCGCACTTTATGCGGGCCGGGGGTTTGGGCTTGCGACCCAAGCAGCAAAAATCGCCGACGCCCAACTTTACATCCTTTCTGCCGGATTGGGGCTGGTGGCCGCCGAGCGGCAAGTCCCTCTCTATGGGCTCACCGTCTCCAGTGGATACGCAGAGTCTGTCGCCGCCCGGATCTCAAGTGAATTCGATGTCGGCGCTTGGTTTTCCAGCCTGCTGTCAGGTCCGCATTCAGATCAGTGGACCGATGTGTTCGGCCAAAGTTCGGGGCGGGTGCTGATAGCACTCACCCGTCCTTATGCCGAGATGGTGGGCAAAAGCCTCAGTGAACTGGACCCTCAAGCCTTGGCGCGATTGCGAATCTTCGGCGCGTCTCTTGAACCGGCATTGCCGGTCGCACTCCGCCCATCGCTTGTGCCGTATGATGATCGGTTGGATGCGATCCTGCCAGGTACTCGTGCCGACTTTTCTCAACGAGCCTTGCTCCACTTTGCTCGGTTGGTGGCGATCAACCGCGGCTCATATGACCGGGATGCCGACTATGCTGCCGTGGAGGCGGCAATGAGCGCGGTGACGCCCCCCGAACGCGCGCGCCGGCCGCGCCGCAATGACGCGGAGATTGTCCAGCTAATTTTGGCACGACTTCATACGCAATCAGGTATTGCACGAATCCTCCGCGCGCTTCGCGATGAAGAGGGGGTTGCGTGCGAGCAATCGCGGTTCAGTCGTCTCTACCGGACTGCCATGGAGCAAAAGGAAGCAGCATGACCCGGCCGCGAAGGACCAACGAAGCAATGCTGGCTGTTCGCGCCGTCCGTACCGAACAGGCGGACAAGGCTGTCTATGCATTCTTTGTCGCCGGCGCCGATCTTCTCAAATTTGCTGAGATCAGCCGCGTCCACCGCGACGGCGAAGGCTCCTTGCAGGGATTTCAGCGCAAAGGCATTAAGAGCCACGTACAAGCGATCACGGATTTTCTTGATCAGGGGCCTGTACTGTTCCCAAACGCTATCATTCTCGCACTTTCGCCGCGCGCGCGGTTCACTCAGACGCGAGGCGAAAAGCCGGACGGCGACGTAAAGTCGTGCGAGGCCGGGACACTGCGAATTCCGCTTCCAAACGACGGCTCAAAAGCGGCTTGGATTGTCGACGGCCAGCAGCGTTCGATTGCCCTGTCGCAAGCTCAAAACAAGAGCTTTCCGGTTCCCGTCGTCGCCTTTGTGTCGGAGGAACTGTCCGTTCATCGCGAACAGTTCATCTTGGTCAACAAAGCCAAACCGCTCGATCCTCGGCTAATTAACGAATTGCTCCCAGAAGTGGACACAGCCTTTCCGCGTGACTTGTCGTCTCGAAAAATCCCGAGCGAGCTCGTCAATCTCCTTCAGACCTCTCCTGATTCTCCCTTCCAAGGCCTGATCAAAAGGCTTTCTGAAGATTCTCGGATCGCGGTGATCACGGATTCAGCGTTGATCAAGGCGATTCGGAACAGCATCAACAGCGCTCTTGGCGCCCTCGCACCGTACAAGGCGACCCCCGAAAATCCCGCCGATGTCGATGCAATGTACCGTACGCTTGTCGCTTACTGGACTGCTGTGCGCCGCGTCTTTCCTGAGGCGTGGGGTCGCCCACCGACCGAAAGCCGGCTAATGCACTCTGCCGGCATCGAGGCGATGAGTCTTTTGATGGATCGCATGATGTCGCGCGCTGCTCCTGGTACGGACCTGCTGCTACACGCGACCGAGTCGCTGACGCGCATCGCTCCATATTGTCGCTGGACCAACGGCAGGTGGGCGGAGTTGCAGCGCGACTGGAATGAGATTCAGAACGTTGGACGCGACATAAAATTGTTGTCTGGGCATCTAGCGCGCCTTGACCACATGCATGCATTTGCAAAGGTCGCGTGATGCAATTCGTTTTCGCTGACAGCGTTGATACGATCGACCCAGAGTATGACTTTGTTGCTGATCGCAACGGCGCGGGCCGATCGGTTCACCGCGATGACCAGTACCCACACGAGTTCCTAGAACAGGCACCGTATGACGGTATTCTAGTTTCCCGCGGCATCGTGGGCGACGCGCGGCAGCCAGGCAAATATTCGGAAGCGCAGTTGATGCGCTTTCGTCGCGAGGGCGCGCGACGTTTTCTGCGCTATCCGCTCGATCGATTTCCGGGAAGCCTGATGATGGGCGACTGCGGCGCCTTCACCTATCGGAATCTACCGGAGCCGCCGTATAGTGCCGATGACACTGCGGAATTTTATGCTGACGGCGGCTTCACACACGGCTGCTCTCCCGATCACCTTATCTTCGACTTTGACGACGTGGGGGTGACGCGGGGCTTCGACGACGTGCCAGATGATGTGCGCCGTCGCTACGAAATCACTCTTCAGAATGCGACCGAGTTCTACAAATCCGCCGCAGGCGTAGGCCCAGGCTTCACGCCAATGGGCGTAATACAGGGATGGTCGGCTGAGAGTATGGCGCAGGCCGCCGGCAGCCTAGCCAGCATGGGATACGACTACTTAGCCATCGGCGGCACTGTGCCGTTGAGGATCGACCAGATTCGCCGGGTCTTACAAGCGCTGCGGGAGACCCTTCCCAATCGGGTTCGGCTGCATCTTCTCGGATTCGGGAAAATCGAGGAACTGGCTGTACTGGAACAGTACCGCGTTAACAGTTTCGATACGACCTCACCGCTCTTGCGCGCCTTCAAGGATGCCCGGAAGAATTACTGGATGCGGACGCCCAACGGCGACCTCTCATACTACACTGCAATTCGTATTCCGCAGGCCACCCAGAACAACAAGCTCAAGCATAAGGCGCTGGAAGGGAGTCTCAACCAGGAAGATGCGAGGCGTCTTGAAGACGCCGCGCTTCGCGGCGTGCGCGCGTACGCCGACGGCGGCGCGACCCTGGACCAAAGCCTTGACGCCGTGATGGACTATTGGGCCGCCTTGAATTGGCATGAGGAGGCGTCGCCCAGTCGTCGTTCCGAGGCAGCAACCCGACAGCGCAAAGTCTACGCCCATACCCTTGGCGATCGACCCTGGGAGCGGTGTAGCTGCCGAGTTTGCCGAGAGAGCGGCGTGGAGGCCGTGATCTTTCGTACCTCAAATCGCAACAAGCGACGCGGCATCCACAACCTCCACGTCTTTCACACCCACTTAAGCGAATTCCGGCGAGAGAGCATATGAACAAGCAACATTTCCTTCGGTTTGACGCGCTCGCGCCCGTTCAGAGCCAGAAGCTGACAGTCTTCACCTTTGTTGCAAAAGCTGCAGAAGTCGCACGCATCGCTCGAATCGAGCGGGCAGGCCGAGATGACGTGGGGACACTCCAAGGCTTTCAGCGACCGCAGATCGCAGGCCACATTCGCGAAATCCGAGATTATCTCGAAAAGCCGAACTCGATTTTACCCAACGCTATCGTGGTGGCGTTCATGGGTCGCGCTCGGCTAGAGCCAGCAGCAAGTCCGGAAAGTCGACTCTGCCAACTGGTGATCGATACGTCCAACGGCCCGCCGGGTTGGATCGTCGATGGGCAACAGCGCTTTACGGCGCTTTCAGAACTGCGAAGCCGTGACTTTGAAGTGCTCGTGTCGGGCTTTCTCTGCGAGACTGAGGAGGAACTGCAAAAACAGTTCATCCTCGTGAACAACACGCGCCCGCTTCCAAAGGCCCTGGTCTACGAATTGCTCCCCAAGGTAGGAGATCTGCCGCATCGGATGTCGAACCGGTCGCAAGCGGCGCTTGCCACCGAGGCTCTTAACTATCGCAAGGGCTCGTCGCTGAGGGGACTAATCAAGCAGCAAACCAATCCAAAGGGGGTCATCCGGGACACGGTGCTGCAGCGGGTTATTATGAACTCCTTGAGTGATGGAGCGCTGCGGCTTTACGCCGGCGAAGACAAGCTCTTGCTTGATCACGGTGTCACGATGATGAGCGAGTTCTATCATGCAGTTCAACACGTCTTTGCAGAAGACTGGGCCGGCAAGACACCTAAAACCTCCCGGTTGATTCATGGCACAGGCATTGTCGCTCTCGGATATGTCATGGACTTTCTCAACAGCGTTACAGGTGCCGCTACGCGTGACGAATTTGCCAGTGGCTTGCGACTGCTATCGGGAAAGACGGCTTGGAGCGAGGGCGAGTGGGAGTTCGGCGCCGAGCGCCGACGTTGGAACGGACTCCAGAACGTTCCATCTGATGTCCGCCAATTATCGTTTCATCTAGTCCAGGTCATCAAGCGGCGCCTGGCCGAATCCGCAAGGGCAGCCTGAAAGCCATGAGTTACGCAGTCAAAGAAATATTTTACACGCTCCAAGGTGAAGGCCGCCAGGCTGGACGCGCGGCCGTTTTTTGCCGGTTCACCGGGTGCAATCTTTGGTCCGGCAGGGAAGCCGACCGCCTTAAGGCCGTGTGCCAGTTCTGCGACACAGATTTTGTGGGCACGGATGGCGACGGCGGTGGTCGCTTTGCAACATGCGATGACCTGGCGAGTGCCATTGAGGCGAAATGGTCACCGTCACTCTCTCAGCGCAGGTTCGTCGTATTGACAGGCGGCGAACCGCTGCTCCAAATCGACCCGCCTCTCATCGATGCTTTGCATGCCAAGGGGTTCGAGATCGCCGTCGAAACCAATGGTACGCTCACGCCGCCCCCAGGAATCGACTGGGTTTGCGTCAGTCCAAAGTCAGGAACTGAAATCGCCGTTAAGACCGGAAACGAACTCAAGTTGGTATTTCCGCAGGTGGGCGCAGAACCCCAACGCTTTGAAGCGCTGGCCTTCGATCATTTTCTGCTCCAGCCAATGGATGGGCCTGATCGTGCGTCGAATACGCAGGACGCCGTCGCCTTTTGCCTAGCGAACCCCCGCTGGCAACTTAGCCTTCAAACCCACAAGCAACTTGGAATCAGATGAAAATAACTCAGGCATTCACCTTCGAGGCGGCGCACAGGTTGCCTCACGTGCCGTTAACGCACCGCTGTCACCGTATGCATGGCCATTCCTATCGAATCGAACTCCGCCTCGAGGGACCCGTTGACGCTCACACTGGGTTCGTCGTCGACTTCTTCGATGTAGAAGCGGCGTTTAATCCACTGCTCCTTCAACTCGACCACTACTGTCTCAACGATGTCGAGGGCTTGGAGAACCCAACTGCTGAGAACATCGCAATTTGGATCTGGAACCGCATAAAGCCTGCGATCCCGCAGACCTCTGCAGTCGTTGTTTACGAGACGTCCGATTGCTGGGCCGAATATCAAGGCTGAGGAACAATCATGGAAGAATCTAAAGCAATCGTCCTGTTTTCCGGCGGACAGGACTCGACCACATGTCTTGCCTGGGCGCTGGAGCGGTTCGCACAAGTCGAGACGATCGGGTTCGACTATGGTCAGCGCCATCGCGTCGAACTGGAAGTTCGCCCGCGGGTGCTCGATCGAATCCGAAGGGATTTTCCAGATTGGCGTGATCGACTTGGCGAAGATCACCTCATCGACCTGACAGTGCTTGGCCAAGTGAGCCATACCGCTCTGACGCAGAGCGTTGCAATTGAGGTGCAGACGAATGGTCTCCCCAACACGTTTGTGCCCGGCCGCAACCTCCTCTTCCTTGGCTTTGCAGGCGCGGTCGCCTACAGAAGAGGCGCAAAGCACCTTGTGACAGGCGTGTGTGAGACCGACTACTCCGGCTACCCCGATTGCCGCGACGACACGATCAAGGCGATGCAACTCGCGCTCAATCTTGGGATGGATGCTCGCTTCGTTGTCCACACGCCGCTGATGTTCATCGACAAGGCTCAGACCTGGGAGTTGACTGAACGGTTGGGTGGCGAGACGCTAGTCAACATTGTCTGCGAGGAGACCCACACCTGCTACAACGGGAACCGGGACCAACGTCACTCATGGGGTTTCGGCTGTGCGGCATGCCCGGCCTGTGAACTGCGGGCGCAGGGGTGGAAACGCTTTCGATCCCCCAATCTCACCCAGGACATTGCCCATTAACCGGTGATGAAGCCGCTCTCTTCAACGCTCCATCGGCAAAAGAACGCAACCGGACACTGAAGTGAGATCCCCGCATGAGATACCGGCAAGATTGAGTTGGCCGCAATCGCGCGTCCGTCTGCCAAGACAGAGACAAAGAAGGATTCCCAAACGGGCCATTTCTTTTCACCGTTCCAAGCAATACCATGCCGAAGCCCAAATCGGTTCTATCTAAACGCCTAGCCTTCACATAACAGAATGCTTCGTGTCTTCCACGCGAAGACGAGCATATTCGGCCGAGCTCGTGATTGGGAGTGCTAGGCCTGGCGCTCGGGAGCAAGACTCCGAAACGTTGGAACCGGGATGGATGGGCGACTCAGAATAGCGGTGAAAGTATTCATTCGTGTTTAAACGCCCCCTTCGACCAATCCGCAATTGCCTATGGCAAATCAATTCTGCATCATGACTGGTGTGGGAGGCGGGTAGATGCGAGCAACAAGTGATTCCATATCGGCTGTTTCGGCGGGTGTAGAGAGCCGAGTGTTCCGTCGTGCGCCTAAGCGCGTGGGGCCTCCCCATTGTTGCAAAGCCTGATTGCTCGATGGCAATCCACGTAGCGGCGACTTCAGCGGCAATGTTAGGCTATATTTTTCAGCATCGCGTCTTCGGCTGCTGTAAGATCATCGGGATCGACGGACGCACGATCGACGTCAAGCTGTGTGATGTCGGCGGACGGCGCCTCTTTTCGCGTAATGCGCTCGAAGGCGGCGACTTTAAGCGAGTTGTCCTCCATTCCGGGGCACTGGCGATCGGTCCGCATGGCCAGTGCGCAATTAATGGGGTGATTGAAGGAGACGAAAAAGGCCCCCGCCACTACCGCGTCATCTACGAGAGTGGTCTCGGAGCCACAGTAAGTGAGGTCCAACTACTGCCGCTGCCCGCGAGCCTCACTGACAGTCTTCCCGCGCGTCTCCTCCAGGGACGAACCGATCCTCATGCAATGTTTTCTGCCCGGCACCGCCTGCTCGTGGCGCTTGCGCGCTTCAACCGGCAAGTGGGCGGGTTGCGCGCCTTGCTGGCCAGTCGCATCGACCTTCACCCGCATCAGGCTTTCGTTGCGGGAACCGTCATCCTCGATCCGGTGCGACGCTACATTCTTGCCGACGAAGTGGGTCTCGGCAAAACGATTGAAGCCGGGATCATCTTGCATGATCTCCTCTCGCGGCGTCCCAACGCCCGCGTGCTCGTGCTCACACCCGGGCCATTGACCCGTCAATGGCTGTGCGAAATGCATAGCAGCTTTGGCGGGCAGGGGTTCAAGCTTGCCGATCTCCATCCAATCGAATCCGTCGATTTGAGTCGCTGGTCCAAGGTCATTTGTTCCACCAATTTCGCGCTTGATGGCCTTGATGAGGAACTGCTGGCGCTTCCATGGGACCTAGTGGTGGTCGACGAGGTCCATCACCTACTGAACGCCCCGCACCTCTACGACCTGGTGATGCAACTTTCGCGCACAGCGCGTGACCTACTCCTGCTCAGCGCGGTTCCAGTTCGGCGGCGTGAATCCGAACTCTATCGTCTTCTCGCCCTGCTTGACCCACAGACTTATGGCAAAGACGGCCCCAGCGAAGAAGCGTTCCTCGCACTATACAAGGCGCAGGAACCGCTCGGGCGTCGGCTCAACCTGCTATCCCACGATCTCGCTGACTTAGAGAGTGGCGAGGCCAGCATCCAGGATGTGGTCTCGCGTCTCGATCGGACGTTGTCGCTGCCTATCCTTCAAAACGACGAGCAGCTTCAAGCGCTGCTCGCCGGCGCAAAAGCAGATCCGGAGCGGGCTGGGGCGCTCGCTCGCGAGGCCCATTTGACGATCTCGGATCGATATCGCGTCAATCGCCGCATCCTTCGTAATCGCCGAGAGCGCCTGATCAGCCAGGATCGCCTCGTGAGGATTAACCGGGTGCCGGCGCCGCTCGTCTACGAACCTGACCAGATTGAAGGCGAGGCGGTGACTGCTGCGGAGACAATGCTTGCGGCGCTCGCCGGCGACACCAGTCTGTCGCCTGACATCCTGCGCCCGTTCAGCCGTATCCTCCTTCAAGCATTGGTTGATCCACTCGCCACGCTCGAGGTGCTAACTGCCGTGCGGGACGCAAAGGCCGCGACGGTTAATTCCTACGGCCGTGAGATGCTGAACTCAGCAGTCGGTCTGGGTGGTGAACGCTGGCGCGTCCAACTCGACACCGCCTCTGCGGGCATAAAGGCGCATGTGGATGTCAGCCTCCTCTCCGGTGCGCTCCGTCTTACGTCAAACTGGCGGTCATCGCAGACGTCGTCGGCCCGTTGGGAAGCGCTAATCTCATTGTTGCACGGGGAAATAGCCGCCGGCCGGAAGACGCTTGTGTTTGTAGGCTTCCCCGGAGTCGCGCAGAGACTGTCGACACTCCTCAAGGGCACATTCGGTGAAAAATCAGTGACCGAGTTCCGCAGCGATCTCGATGACATGGTCAAGGAGGAAAATGTCGGGCGTTTCCGCGCGGAATCGGACGTGTCAGTCATGGTCAGCGATGAGAGCGGCGGAGAGGGGCGAAACTTCCAGTTCGCGCATAGTCTTGTCCATGCCGACCTCCCCTGGCAACCCGCGGTAATCGAGCAGCGCATTGGTCGTCTCGATCGTCTCGGCCGCGAGGCCATCTCCACCGAGGTCGTTTCGCATATCTGCGTAAACGCTGACGCGTGGGAAGGTGGCCTCTACGCTTGCTACCATCAAGGGCTTGACTTGTTTGGGACGTCAGTCAGCGGGTTGGAGTTTGCGCTGAGGCACATTCAGGACGAGATAGTCGATGCGGCGCTTACCGATGGTCAGGACGGGATGCGGGATCTCGTGCCCCGTCTCAAGGCGATTGCAGCCGAAGAACGCGTGCGCGACGAAAGCGAAGCGCTGCTTGATGAATCCTCTTATCACGCGGCGCGTGCTGAACGTTTTGTTCGCACGCCTTCGGCCGAAAGTGAATTCGCGCTTGAGGCGGCCTTTCTCGACTATTTTCGAATCCTATCGAGCGGAAAGGGCGTCTCGAAGCATCAGAGCGGGGACGAATCCGAGGGCCTCTGGTGCCTGCGGCCCGATAACGTTCCGCACGGAGAGTTTACCATCGTCGATAAGGACGCGGCGGGCGAAGTCGGTAAGCGCATTGGCACCTTCCGGCGCGCGCTCGCTCAGCGGCAACGCAACGTCGAATTTTTTACCTACGGCAATCCGCTGTTTGACGCAGTCGTCGAATCACTAGGCCAGCGTCTGACTGGGCGCACCTATGCGATTGCTTGCCAGACCGGTGGCAAAACCGCCTTTATCGGCCTTGAGATGATTGTAGCCGCCCGACCCCGTCTCAGCCCGAGCGACGTCTCTCCAAGTCTTTCGAACCTCGCGGAAGCGATCTTCGGGACACAACGGCGGCAGTTGTTCGTGCCCTTGCTTCGGGGTCAATCCGTCGACGGATCGCAACTAGCAGCGCTACTTGTTTCGTTGTCCAAGAAGGGTGAGGGGCCACGTTGGCGCGATCTGAGCGGCGGCGATGTCCAGCAACTTGTCAGACGTTTTGACGGCGATCTGTCGACCTGCGTCAATCGCGCTATGGATGAGATCATCCCTGCCGTACGCCTGGTTTTCGCAAAGGCATTGGTCGAGCCTCTGGCTTCGGAACGCGAACGCATTGCGGTACAACGACGCCAGTTGATCGAAGGTGCCGATGCCGCCGGAGCGGCCGAAGCGGTCATGCTGGAGCGCTATTCCGCGCTTATCGACAGTTGGGACGTTGTCCTCGATGGCATCGGCTTTCTCGCCGTCAATGTTCGGAACTGACATGGTGAGCGTATCCCCGTCGCCAGAACCGACCCTCCGGGAGCAATTTCGCGCCGCGCTTGAGAGTGGGATCGCGCCAGAAATGATAGTATTGCCGCCCTCGACCTGGCACCCCGATTATCCTTGCTGGCGCTTCTTATCGCTGCTCCGGCGTTGTCCCACGCCCACGCTCGATCATGGCGTGCTGCTGCGGCAGGCAGTGCGCTGGTCAGGCGGAAAGTTCTTTGTCGGCGGCTGCACTCCGGCACTTACCACAGTCGGCACGGCGTGCGGGGTTACACTTTCGGCCGCAGGGGATCTGATCGCCGCACCTTATCGTCCGACGTGGCTGCTAGACGAGCATTGGCTTGACGGTCAAGGGCTTGACGAAGCGCCAGTACCGGCCATTCCCGACGAGAGCCTTCCGGCAGAGCCGTGGCTTTGGTCGCTGGCCAAAGGCCAGATGCGCAGTTGGCACTCTGCAGCGCAGAAAGAGGCCTGCTGGCAGGCGTTGACAGCAGCGCCAGGCTCGACCAGTTTGCTGGGCCTGCCGACCGGTGCGGGTAAGAGCTTGAGCTTTCAACTCGCCGCCCGGTTCAGCGCCGGGGTCACCATTGTAGTGGTCCCGACCACGGCGCTCGCGATCCATCAGGCTCTTGCGGCCAAGGACATCTTAGCCGACTTCCCGCATCTCGGTCCGCGCTATTTCTCCGCCAACGATCCCACCAGTGACCCCGCCGCTGTGCGCGCCGCCTTGCGTGACGGGAGTTGCCGATTGCTGTTCGCTTCTCCTGAATCCTGCGTGTCGGGCAGTCTTCGCGCGGTGATCGACGATCTAGCGGCCGCCGGACGGCTCGATACATTGGTGGTTGATGAAGCGCATATCATAGATTCCTGGGGCGGACATTTTCGCGTCGAATTTCAACTGCTCGCGCTGCGCCGTAACCAATGGCTGGCGCTGAGCGGCGGAACGCTGCGAACGCTCCTCCTGTCGGCCACCTTCACGCCGCACTGTCTCGACCTGCTCCGCACCATGTTTGGCGGCGATCGGTGGCAACAATTCGCCTGCCAGCGACTGCGCCCCGAAATCTCCTATTTCCGCGGCGGTTTTACCGTGGCGGACGATCGCGAGGCGGCGCTCCTCGAAGCGCTTCACCATATCCCGCGGCCGCTAATTCTCTATGTGACCGAGGTCGACGAGGCCATTCACCTGCGTGAAGTGCTTGTCAACGCTGGGTTTGCCGCGACGGAATGCTTCCACGGTGACACTTCGGGCTCCGATCGCCGCCGTCTGCTGCTCGCATGGCGGAGCAACGAGATCGAGATCATGGTGGCGACCTCGGCCTTTGGCATGGGGGTCGACAAACCCGACGTCCGCGCCGTCGTGCACGCTTGCTACCCTGAGAATGTCAATCGCTACTATCAGGAGGTCGGGCGGGGCGGCCGCGATGGCGCCAAGTCGATTGCACTTTGGATTCCGGTGATCCCCAAGGATCGGAGGGTCGCTACGAGTCTGTTGCCCAGGATGCTTGGTGCTGACCTCATCAGGTTGCGCTGGAAAACCCTGCTGGCTGCGGCGCGCGATAAGAAGGACAGCGTCCTCGACATGCCCACCAATGCCAAGCACCAACGACTGATGGGCGGGCGTAGCTATGGCGAGAATGTTCGCTGGAACAAGCGATTGCTGCTGATGATGGCGCGCGCCGGCCTGATCGACATCGTTGGCCTCCAGTTTGAGGAAGATGCCAGCGAGCCCGATGGGCGGGTAGAGCGGGTGAGCATACGCTGCAATTTTGTGCCGAGCGACCTGCGGATCGCAGAAATGCTGAGGGCGTCGCGCGAGCGCGATCTCGGCGAAGCAAAGCGCGGCATCACGGCGCTCGACGACTATCTCGCCGGCAAGTCTAAGATCTGCCGGTTGCTGCGCCGCGAATATGGCGCTGAGACCATCATCGCCTGTGGCGGCTGCTTCGCTTGCCGCGATGAGCATCTCGATCCTCATTCGATTCCGGCCCTCGACTTCGATCCCCCACGGCTGACCAAACCCAAGCTCGACATCGTCGCCACAGAGATTTTCTCGAGCGGCGCAAAGGCGATCGGCGCGGTGGCCGATCGCGTCGCCGATCTTGTTAGAGAGCACGGACTGATTCATTTCCTGTGCGCGTCCGATCTGCTGAATTCGTTGACGACAGCACTGGCTGAGCGCCTCATTCCGACCAGCCGCTACTATTATCGTCTCGATGATGCCCGAGAGATCGGCCGCCTCAATGTTGATCCCGCGAGCCATGTGGTCGCAATTCACGGGCGCATACCCGATCGCGCGATGCTGCGCGTTCGCGCCGGCTCGCGGGTCTCGCACCTTTTTCCGAAGGACGCCCAGATCACCGATGCCAATGAGCGTGTTCTTCTTACCCATGATGGTGCGTCCTTCTTTCCCTCCTATGATGAATGGCTGAGACAGGTCTGATGTTTTCCGATTCCGAAGCAACTCCAGCCCGCGTTGAGATGCTGCTCGACGTTGTGCGCACTATGAGTGACCGCAAGCTCGATACGTCGACGATACGCCAGCTTCTCCAACCCGCCGGGCTTCCAGGTCTGACGAGCAAAAGCGATCAGGCTCGGAGCATGATTGCGGCAGCCCGCGAACTCGACCTCATAGTGGATCACGCCGATGGAATGATCCGCGCTAGCCGTTTGCGCGACAATCGCTCCGCCCGTGAGGCCGTGGTCGAGGCGATCGATGAGAAGGTCTTACGCGACGACAAAATCGAGCCCTGGTTTGCGCTGTTCTACGCGTTCTTGCTTGGGCGTGATGAATCGGCTGCCGCCGGGCCTGACGCCGCGATGACATGGGAAGTGCGCTTCGAGCGCGAACTGTTCGGTGGCGCGAAGCAGAATAACCGATTCAACGACACAAAATATCGCGGTCTTAGGCGCTGGTTCCGCTATTGCGGGCTCGGCTGGCACGACGGCGATGACCGCTTCCACCCCAATCCGTACGAGCGCGTATCGCGGCAGTTACCAGCTATATTTGGCAACGGACGTGACATGCTGATCGACGACTTTGTAGGGCGGCTTTCCGAACAATGCCCTGAACTCGACGGGGGGCATCTCTTCCTCCGGGCCAATCCGACCTGGGACCACTCCGCCCGCGCGATGTCGCTCGGGCTGTCGCATGCGCTGGTCGATCTGCATCTCGACGGCGGTATCGTGCTCAACTGCCCGCTCGACAGCGATGGCTGGAGCATCGCCAAGGCGACACCGCCGCGTGATGGGCTTTTTCTGAAGTCCGACCTCATTTCTAGTGTCCGCTATGTCCCGGTCAAGGGGGCCCGTACTAATGGCTGAGCCGATCATCCTTCCTCAGCGACTGGGGCAACCCTGTTGGACCGATGCCAATCTGGAGGCAACGGTTCGGACCGTGGCCGCCATGGCCGACGAAAGCGCATCGCGTTTCCTAGCCACGCATGCACCGATGTCGCACGTCCGCGTCGGCGACTCCGAGCACACGCTCACCGACGTCAAGGTGTTCGAGCATATTGCGCGCTTGAGCGCTCGCGAGAATGTGGTGTTGGTGCACGGCGCGCCCGGCACCGGCAAGTCGCACCTCATCAATTGGGTGAAACTGCGCTACGACCATGCTTTGAAAACCGAGCAACTTACCGATGTGTTGCCGGTGCTCGTGCGCCGCCGAACCGGCAGCCTCAAGGATGCGCTGGAGCAGCTCGTCGAGCAACTGCCCAGCCGCTTTCACAAATACCTCGAACCGGTACAATCCGCGATTGACCGCATCTCCGAAAGGGAAGCGCGAAAGAAGCTTGCGACCGAACTCCATCTCGAACTCGGTGTCCGTTGGGAAGAAGCGGGCAGGCAGCCGCTGCCGCGTACGATCCGCCACCTCGCCGAAGCTTTCCATGCTGAAGGCTTTGGTGCCTGGCTTTGCCGCGAGGGCGGCGTGATCGATCGCAATATCCAGCAGTTGATCAGCCCGAGCGAAGTCCTCGACCGCGAGAGCTTTCCGC
Source organism: Mesorhizobium sp. LNJC405B00 (assembly GCF_000502615.1). Taxonomy (NCBI): domain Bacteria; kingdom Pseudomonadati; phylum Pseudomonadota; class Alphaproteobacteria; order Hyphomicrobiales; family Phyllobacteriaceae; genus Mesorhizobium; species Mesorhizobium sp. LNJC405B00. Next base: position 620,008 of record NZ_AYWC01000002.1, read on the forward strand.
CTTTCACAGCGGACGAGTTCCGGATCGACAATCCGCAACAGCGCAGCCACGGCCTCAACACCGCCAATGTGCGCCGGCTGATAGACGAATTCGCCGAAGAGCCCGAGTCAGCAGAACAGGCCGCGCGCCTGTGCAACGAAAGCCTGCGCTCTGCGCTACGCGAGTTAACCGGTCTCGGCAATGCGGCCCTCTCAACGATTCTGCGCTCGATCCGCCAGGATCTGCGCAAGGAGAACAAACGGCTGGTCCTGCTGATCGAGGATGTCTCGACGCTCTCGGTACTCGACGACGAAGTCGTGAACGCGGTCGAGCCGCAGGACGACGCCAGTCTCTGCGATCTTACGTCGGTCCTCGGCATGACCGAGCAGGCCTATAGGCGTCTTCGCGACAACCAGTATGAGCGCGTTGCCGGCAGCGGCCTGATCCTGTCCTTTCCCGATGACACGACCGCTACATTCTGGGCCGACAAGAATGCAGAAATCGATCGTTTCATCGCGCGCTATCTGAATGCGTCGCGCCTGCCAGAGTCGCAGGTCGCTCTGATCGCCGATCATAGGCGGCTGGGAGGCGACGTGAGCATCAGTGCGTGTGACGACTGCCCGGTAAGAGAGGCATGTCATGCAGCGTTCGGCAGTGTGGCCTTTCGCGACACGGTCGTTGGCTTGTTTCCTTTCCGGCCGGGTACCGCACCATATCTGCTCGACCATCTTGACGAGTCGCAGAAAGGCGTGCGCCCGACCCAGCGCGGCCTGCTCGATCATGTCACCAAGCCGGTGATGCGCCATGTTGATGCGCTCAACCAAGGCCATCGCTATCCCCTGACCCTGCCGATCAACCGCCAACCGCCAACCGATTGGCAGACACTCGCAGAAACCTACCTTGGCGGATGGGCGGGAGGAGATCAGACACGCTTGCGCCTCCTAGTCGAAGCCTGGACTCGCAAAACCAAAGCACCTGACATCGCCAGCGACCTGAAAACGCTGCTAAGGCCGTTCAGCCTGCCGGAATTCAGCGCCAAAGCCGCCGACAGCGGGCCGGTTCAGCCGGTTCAAGAGTCCTCGTCGGACGGAAGCGGGGGGGCCGAGCGGATTGGAGGCGACACGTTGGTGTCCCAGCAGACGTCACCGGCCCCGGTCGATGCCGGCGCGCAAAAACAGCTCACTGATCTTCTAAACCGACTTGAGCGCTGGAGATCTGGTGAGAAGCTGGAGACCCCAAGAGACTATCAGGAGATGCTGCTCACCTTCCTGAAGGGAGCGCTTCCGCTCGATGATATCCGGTCGCCGGCGGTGCCCGCTCAGCGGCAATTGCGTGAGGCCAATCGCGGGTCGATCCGGATTGAGGACTCCGCTACCCAGGCCGTGACGAATAAGGCCGCCTTCACTTTTCTGCGCAACCAAGACAATTATGACCTCATTGTCGCCTTGAGCCATCACGCAGTGGTAGGCCGGGGCGCTTGGAACTTCCCACAAGGCGAACGCTACAAGCGAATCGTCGCGCGCTGGTTGCGCAGATATCAGCATGAGATCATCACCGCGCTCGATCCTGTCGGACTGTCGACGACGACGCCAATCAAACACGCAACCAAATTCTTGTGCATGTCGGCAATCATAGAACGCCGCGCCGAACTGCCGCGCGATACGCCGCTTGCCTTATCGCGAGCGATTTCGAACGACCCTATGACCCTGCCGACGGTACTCACCGAGCCGCTGCGCAAACTCTACAATGACCTCCCCGAGCGCCGGCGTATGTTGCAAACGTTCTTGGTCGAAGAGACCAGCCTTCCCCAGGGGACGTCCGGCGGCATCGTCGTTATAGATCCACTGATCATTACAGAGGCAATCACCGAGGCGCGCAGCGATCCCTCGATCGAGCCGCTCTCCGCGGAGTATTCGGCAAGCTACTGGAAGTCGCGCTATCAGGCGGTCGATGGGCTAAAGGCCTGGGCGGGTCTGGCCGACGCGATAATGATCGAGCGCGAGGCGATTGGTGACCTGGTGAGCAAGATCGACCATGTGCTTGCGCGCTACGGCTTTACGACCGGAGGAGACTATGCCGGCTTCATCGAATTCATCGCCGACACCGGCCGGTTGATCGATTTGCTAAAATCGGCCTTTCGCTGGCCGGCAAGCGGGATCGACTTCTTCAAGCGCGAACGGATTGCCGATCGCAGCGGCACGTTCGCGCAGGTACTGGCGAATGCCGCCGCGGTCGCGGAAGGGATCAACGCCTCCGAAGTGCTTCTGTTCGATCCTGAGGCACTGAGGGGGGTCGCGACGGTCGTCGAGCGCTGTCGGTTGCTGGTCGAGGAAGCGACTGAGCTTTCCGAAGCTAAGCTTGCCCATATGAGCGTGGAAGGCGATCCCGACGTGCTCGAGAGCGAGATTGTAGCAGAGCTCGCGCGGGTCGGCGGCCTTGCGCAGGGGGGTGTGGCATGAGCCGAATTTCCGATCTCACCGCCCGCATGCAAGTAATTCCTGACAAAGAGAAGCGCGCCACCCAACTGGGAGAGATGGTCGCGATCCGCGACAAGCTCAGGGCCTCCGCTGATCTCGCCGATGAGCTGCGCCGCCTGACTTCCGCCCTTAAGGCTATTGAAGGCACAGACTTCGTCGACAAATCCGAACAGGGACTGGCGCAAGCAACCTCCAACGCGTTCCGATTGAAGGCACGCCTCGAAGCCGGATCGGGGTTCGAGCGCAAGCGCGCAGACGAAACCCTGACCGCGATCAATGAGCGCCTCGAAAATGCGTCGACCGCGGTCACCAGGGGTTGGCGGATGTTGGTCGACGAGCAGGGAAAACGCTACCAGCCGCTGGCCGAAGCCGCCGAGCGCGCCTCGCTTCCTGGTGCATCCGCTCTTAATGCCGCGATCGCTCAGCTCGAAGATTGGCGCGACGCTCCGCCCAAAACGCCGCATACGGCAGAAATCTATGTCACGAATGCCGCACTCATTCCCGCCGCGATAGCCAACCTGGGTCTTGAAGGGCGTGCCGGCAAGTTCATGGTCGATGCGGCCAACGGCCGCGCGAAGGCGAAGGATCTCCAGAATGCCGAGGTACTGGCATNGGCAAGTTCATGGTCGATGCGGCCAACGGCCGCGCGAAGGCGAAGGATCTCCAGAATGCCGAGGTACTGGCATTCCTCGGTGCCAATCCAGCGATCTGGTCAATGTTGAAAGTCGGGCTCTAAATGAACATGGCATCACCGGCATTCGTCTCGAACTTCCTCAATTTCATCGAAGAATGCGAGCAGCGGCTCCAGAATTGGGGCTTCTACGATGTCGCCTTCGACGAAGCCGACCTTTCGGCCCTCATCGAAAACGACGCACCCGATCAGTTGCGCGAGGCATGGGACGCGCTTGCCACCGACGGCCTCGATCTTGGCACCCTGCTGACCCAGATGCGGCGCGCCGACCTCCTGCATCTGGTGCCCGATGGCTCGGGACGGGTCCGCAGCCGCTTTGCCGAAGGGCTTCGATTGCTTGCGCATCTGCGCCAGCGCTTCGGCTATCAGGACTGGGCGAGCGGCCGCCGCCTTGTCGCCGACATCAAGCTCCATCTTGCACCGCGACGCTATCCAGCGACTGGCATCACCGCCGACACCGCATGGGCCAGCATGGCGGCGTATGCGTCACAGCCGACCTTCCAGCGCGCAGTGTTTGAAGCTCTTGCGTCCCGGCCAGATCGAGGAGGCGCCTTCTCCTTCGCCGGATTCCAGGTGCGCTCCTTCGAGCGGATCTTCCGATCCTATGGCGCCGAGGAGCAAAGCGGGACGGTGGTTTGCGCAAGCACCGGTGCGGGAAAGACCAAAGCGTTCTACATTCCCGCCTTCACCGCGATCGCTGGCGACCTCGGCAGATCGGCCAATCGCTTCACCAAGGTCATTGCGGTCTATCCGCGAAATGTCCTACTCGCCGATCAGCTCCGTGAAGCGATTTCCGAGGCGGGCAAGCTCAGCACAGTCCTAAAGGCCAATGGCATTCGGCCGATCACGGTCGGGGCTTTGCTGGGGGATCTTCCGCCCGCCGACCAGTTTGATCTTGGGGACAAGAGCCGGTTCCTCAAACAATGGAAGCGCGTACATAATCGCGGATGGGTGGTGCCCTTCCTTCGCGCGCCCTTTCATGTCAGCCGTGGCGAACTCGTCTGGCTGGATGCCGATCGCAGGGCCGGACGGACCACCCTTTATCGCGTCGACGCGCTCGACGAGCCGCCGGAGATCTCCGATGGTGTCATCCAGTTGACCCGCGAAGGTCTGCAGGCCAATCCGCCCGATATCCTGTTCCTGTCGCTCGAGATGATGCATCGAGAGCTCGGCAATCCGGCTTGGGCCAAGACATTTGGCATCGGCGTCGACGAAAAGCCGCGGCTGTTCCTGTTCGACGAGGTCCACAACTACAGCGGGCTGAGCGGCGCCCAAGCGCCCTGGATCATCGCGCGCTGGCGTCAGGCGGCGCGGCTTAAGGGACTACATGTCGTCGGTTTGTCGGCAACGCTGCGTGACGCGCCCAAACATCTCGCAACGATTGGCTGCGTCAATCCCGAACGCGTGGTCGAATGCACCCCGATGGATGACGAACTCGAAGCTGAAGGCCGCGATTACACCGTCATCGTCAAGGGCGACGCTGCGTCCGGCGCCTCGCTGCTCGCCACGTCGATCCAGGCGGCCATGTTGCAATCGCGGCTGCTGACACCCGCCCATGTCAGCTATCCGCTGGGGACGAGCCTTGCCGGTCGGTCGCTCTATCTGCGCAAGGTCTTCGGCTTTACGGATCAACTTGACAGCCTCAACCGCTGGCTCCCCGATCTGGATGACGCTGAATGGAACCGCTTGGCCCAGTATCGGCTGCCGCCGGACAAATCCGGCCAGACGGTAAGCCAGTCGACCGAACGCGCAATGCTTGCGGACGGCCAGATTTGGTCGCTGCCAGATACGCTCGGCTATGACCTCCGCCAGGGCGCTCGAGTGAGCCGCTGCAGCTCTCAAGACCCAGGCGCCGATACCTCCTCCGACATCATCGTCGCCACCGCGAGCCTCGAGGTCGGCTACGATGACCCCGATGTCGGCGCCATTATTCACCACAAGGCGCCGCGCAGCATTGCATCCTTCCTGCAGCGCAAGGGTCGGGCGGGGCGCACGCGCGGTTCGCGACCGTCGACGCTGGTGATCTTGTCGGACTGGGGCCGCGACCGCTGGCTGTTTCAGAACAGCGAGCGCCTGTTCCAGCCGGATGTCGAACCAATCAAGGTGCCATTGCTCAATCCCTATGTGCAGCATGTCCAGGCGACGAGCTTCCTGCTCGACTGGCTCGGCCGGCGGGTGGGCGCAGCGGATCCGGTGCGTTATTTGCGGCGCCCCGGCAAGTATGACGCCGGCGCGCGCGGACGCGCGGTCGCCTTGCTGCGCCGCCTGCTCGATCTCGGCGACGACTATGCCGCCTTCCGCCGCGATCTAGGCTGGGTGGTGCGCCATACCCAGCGGTTCAGTTCCGCGAGCGACGAGGACATCGATCGGGTCGTCGACACGATGCTCTGGGAAGCGCCACGGCCAGTGCTTCGCCACGCCGTGCCGTCGCTGCTGCGCAAGCTCGAGGCGGAATGGCGTTTCGCCGATCTACGCCGGAGCAATGATCGCGAGGACAGCGCCGCGCGCCAGCCGCTTCCAAGCTTCATCCCCGCCGCATCCTTTGCCGATCTCGCGGCGTCGGATGTGACGGTCGACTTTCCGGGGACGAACAAGGACACTGAAGCCCGCGGGATCGCGGCGCAACTCATTGAATCTTGTCCGGGGCGCGTCTCCAAGCGCTTTTCGGTAAGCCGCCAGGAGCGCGGCTATTGGCTCGCCGGGTCCGAGCAACTTCTCACCGCGCCCAGTCCAGTCATGGTGCCGGCGCGCCAGTTCTTCCCCGACAGTCTCGCCATCGGCACTGACCGGGCCTCGGCAGCACTCCAGCCGCTGCGCGTGGCGCTGGTTGAGCGGCCGCGCGACGTCAAGGACAGTAGCAATGCCGCCTGGCTCTGGGTGAATAGCGCCGAGCGTGTCGGCGAAGGGCGCTCGCTTCCCTTGTTCAACCGGCAACATTGGCAAGACGTCTTCGACGACACGCGCGCCTATCTTCACGGCGACCTTAATGCAGTGCTGATTCGCCGTCGCACCAGTGAAGGCCGCTTCGACATCCTAATGAACCGCGGCGTTGAACGCCGCGGTACCGTCCTGCTCACGTCAACTTCGGACGATGGCGAGAAGGTGCGCGAGTTCGTCGGCTTTGAGCAGACGGTAGACGCCCTTGTATTCCAGATTCGCGAAGAGCATCTGCGCTCCCGCCCGTCGCTCGATGAGGCGACCATGGGCCGGCTGCGCCAGGACTATTTCAAGCATCTGCTCATGGACTCGTCGCTGCTGCGTGAAGCGGCGAGCAGCTTTACGCTCGAATGGCTGTGGCAAACCAGCCTTGCGATGCTCACCGCGACGGCGTTCAAGGGCAAGTGCAGCCTGAAGGTGGCGCAGGAGCGACTCTCCAGCAAGCGGGTAGCGTCGATCGGGCGAGTGCTTTCGCGTATGTTCAGCGTTTCCGCGCTCGACGATCACGATGCTGACGATCATGATGCCGGCGGCAAGACGCGTCAGCGGCTCGAGGCGCTCTGGTCCGACCCCGCTTGCGGCGTAGAAATCTCGCGCGCCGAGACCGCGCTGTGGTCAGATCTCGGCGAGGATTTCGAGGCCTGGCTGCGCCAGCGCCATTTACGAACGCTCGCCGAGGCCTGCCTCAGCGCCGTCCATGCCATTGCGACCGACGTCGGCGAGGGTGATCTCATGGTGGATGTCCTCAGCGATGACGGGAATCCGCGGATCGTCATTTCGGAAAGCGCGCCCGGCGGCATCGGGCAGATCGAAGCTTTCGTGCAGACGTCGCTCGACGGTGACGGTGACGGTGCGTTCGAGCGGGCGCTGGCGCACGCGCTTGGCTTCTGCACCCGCGCGCACATTAGCAAGAGCCTGGTCGCCGTCGCAGCTCGCGCCCGCACGCCGGAGGCGCTCGCAGACGCCTTCGACACGGTCAGGCGTGCGCGGGGCTATCAGCAAACTCTCTCCGCGCAAGCGGGCCTCACCAGGACTTTGGAAGAGGCGGGCCTTGGTGCGTCACGCCAAAATGTCGTTGCAGTGACCGGCCACCTGCTCCAACAGAGCAGCGACTCGACCACCGACGCTTGGTTCGACGCTCTTAACCGCTTGTGGGCGAACAGGGAAGGGCGGCTTGGTGCGCCCATCGATGCGCGCGTTTTCGCCTATCTGTTGGTCGATTCCCCCAGTGTCCGGCGGCGCTTCTCGGCGATGATCGGGCGCAAGACCGGGCAGCAGCCAACTGAGGTACAGCTGTTCGCGCGGATCCAGGATTTTCTGCTGCCCGGCTGCCATGACAGCTGTCCCCAATGCCTTGCTAACTCCAATCGCTTCGCCGGCGACTTTCGTCCTTCGCGCGAACTGACCGCCCAGTGGCTAAGCGCTTCGGGGCCTAAGACGCCGTCGCTCTCGGTATCGCCGGGTTGGGTAGAGCGCCTCCAGGCTCTGCTGGCGAACGAGGACAGGGTTGAGATCATCGGCGCCGTGGACGACCTAGGGGAAATCGCGCGGGCGCTGCAGACGCTCCTCACGGAGCCGTTTGAGCGCGATTATCTGCTCGTCTGGCCTATCCTGAGCGGCGTGTCGCGCAATCCTGACGGCTGGCGCGTGGGCGTCGAAATCCGCAACATGGGAGTGCGGTGATGCGACCCGTGCTGCAAAGCCGCGACATCTGGACCCACGGCGGCGGCTGGCCGCTTCCCGACCTGCTGCGCTCGGCGCTGGCGTCGCTCCTGCTCTTGGGCGTGCATGACCGGCCGGCCTATTTTGCAAGCCCCTGGATCACCGATTTCGACCTGTTCGATAACCGCTTTAGGGACTTTGCCGCGCTATTTCCGCGCCTCGCCGAACAGCCATGGATCCGTTTCTCGGATTATTTGAGCGTGCTCTCGACCAAGCTCGAAGTGCGACTGCTCACCACCGATAATGACCGCTCGGGCGCCTTCATGAGCACCCCGGCGCTTAGGAGTGCATCGCGCGTGGCGTGTCGCCTCGGCGACAACAAGTTCCACGAAAAGGGCATTCTCGCACCAACCTTCTACATTGAGGGATCGATGAACCTCACCCATTTCGGAGTTCGCGTGCGCGGCGAAAAGGTCGTCTATCACAGCGTCGTCGGCAATGGCGTGCCCGCAAAGATTGCGGCGGCCTATCTCGAGTTCGACCGTCATTGGAAGACGCTTGCATGAGCGATAACAACAACACGATCATGTCGATGCTCGACATGTTTGGTGCGCGACTTCCTGGCGATTTGGCTTTTTCGCTATCCCAAAACGGTAACGTTTCCGCCGACCATCCGCTCGCCGGCGAGATCGCCGCAGCGCTCGGCGGCAAGGCCGCGTCTCTCCCCTATCCTCGCAAGCAGGATGTCATGTGGGTGACCCTCGGTCCGACGGCGGAGCAGCTTCGGCGCGTGATCGAGGATCTGCGGTGCTGGGTCCTTCCGAGCTTCGGCTGGGAGTCCGCGCCATCGATCGTCACGGAGGGCGGCGCGAGCGGACAAATGGGGTTGCTGTTGCTTGCGCAGTCGCCCCACGGTTATTTCCGCTGGCACAGTCGTCCGGCGGACACGAATCATCTTATTGCGCGCCTGGCCACGATGCGCGCGGTCATCGCGCAAGCACCCGCCCGCCAGTCGCAGCTGCGCCCGACCCTTGAAATGCTGCGCCGCCAGTTCACGCTGGGGCTCGCTACTGGCGACCGGAACACGGCGCTCCAGGCGATCGACCAAATCGACCAGCGCCAACTCGATACGGCGTCCAATGCGCTCTCGATGCGCATTCGCCTTGCGGCAGCTTTTGGCGACGATCGGGCGATCGTCGAAAATCCGCAATTAGACATCCTGCTGTCGATGCAGGTGCCCCAGCGCGTCGTCGAAAGCGTGCTCATGGCCCACCATGCGGTCTTTTTGGCCGATCACGAGGCTACGGGGGACATCAAGACTGCCCTCGCGGCGTATCTGCCCTTATCCGACCGGCTTGCCGGGCTTGCCGATCATCCTGCGGATGATGCCGATACCGGAGTCGTGCGCATGGCGGCCTATGAGGCGGCGGTCATGGAAGACGCGCTCCGGCTCCGTGAACTGGCAAACCGTTTTTCGGGCGATACGGTTGTTGCGACGATCGCTGCGAGTCTGACGGCGATCGCGCCGCAGCCAGCTTCAGAACTCGCGCCGCAACCCGTTGCAAAGACCACAGCCCAGTCGGTCGCGTCGCCAATTGTAGAGCTCGTCGAGCCTCCTGTTGCCGAGGGTGAAACGGACAGAGTAGAGCGGGCACCGGTCACGGCCGAACCCACGCTGCCGCTCGGCTGGTCGGACGTTCCTACGCTCGTTGCGACCAGCGCACACGAACCCTTGGCGGCTTTCCTCCAGCACGCTGCTCTGATGCCCGACGCCTGCGATCCGGGTGATGGCGACTTCGTCATCGAGCTCTTCACGGACTCGGGCATCACAGCGGATACGAAGAAGCGCGCCCAGGCTGATCAGGTCCTGACAACAGTCATCGACGCCTATGTCTGCGAGGAGCGGTTTCCGCGACGAGAACGCCTTACACTCTATCAGGCAGTGCTCGACATCTGGTCGTCGAGCCGCGCACTGTCCACCGATCTGATAGACGGACAGTTGCTGCTCACCATGGCGGACGCACTACTGCGTCTCGACGGCCGCTTGGAGGGCGTGGTCGCAACTGCGGTCACGCGCTGGTGGGAAGCTCGGCCGGTCCGCTCGCGCCTTGCCTGGCTTGGAGAAGCTCTAGAGCTTCTCACCGAGCAGAGCACCGCTCAAGACTATCTTGCCGTATGGTACGCGGGTGCCGGGCTCATAAACATCGACCATGAAGGGTTTTCTGTCGCCGACCGGCATCTTTGGTACCGGCTTGGTCGCCGCCTCGGCCTGGACGTGGCCACGACAGACAAAGCGCTCGGTGGAGATTGGCAACCCCTCGAAGCTGCGGACGACCCGCTGCTTGCGGCGGGGTTCAAGAAGATCGCAATAGTCTCGTTGCATGAACGTGCGGCGCGAGAAGCGGCCGCGCAAATCGAACATCGCACGCAAGCCCATGTCGTCATAGTGACGGATCATGCTGCAGGGGAAGGTACCACGTCAGCAGCAACGGCAGATGTCATCTTATTCGTGTGGGGTGCCGCCAAACACGCAGTTTATCGTGCTTTCGATAAGGTAAGAGATCGTCTCGAATATGTGCAAGGGACAGGTAGCGCGAGTATCGTCCGGGCGCTCGAACGCAGAGTTCGCGTGACGGGAACCGAGATGTAGCGGTCTTCCACGATCATCGATCTCACATAGCGACAGCGGTGGTGCGCAATCGAAGATCACTGTTCGCAAGGCCGCCACGGGTAGGCGTCCAGGCTGTTAATCGTCAAGCTGAATACGCCACATCCCCTGATTGCCACCCTCTATCCAATGACCCTCGAGGATGTCTGCGCCAGCAAATCGATGCAGCGTCGCACGGCCATTCATAGCTGAAAATTGGAGTTTGAAATGGCCTGGCTCCAGTTCTGGTCCTTCGTAAACAACCAATTGCCCGTCATCCCTGTATGAGACGGCGATGGATCCATCGCTGATCCTGACCTCGCAAGAATCACCCCAGTCCCATTCACCCTCGGCGGTGAACATTGTCATTGTGCAATTCTTGAACACCGTCATGTTTTGCTCTCGCCATTGTGTGTTGATTGTCGAACCACGCACCAACTCGTCGACAACGATGGTTGGATAGGTCAGTCGGGACGCGCCATTCCAGAGCGGAAACTGGGTTGGAGACCCGGTCGACCTCGCAAGTGCCAGCGAAGGAGACCTCCGCCACCATGTCGGCAATGGAACCACTTTACATGAACTCGACAACATATCGGGCGAAGATAGTGGCTGACAATCGACAGTCTATCTCAGCGGCTTGGCTGGCCTGCCGACGTGGCGTTTCTTGCCTCCGGGAGGCGAGGGCTTCCCCGGTGTTTGTTGCAGTGTCGGTTTCGACCGTTTCCCCTCAATCGCCTCCATATAGGCGACGCACTCCTCGTACACGAGCATCGGCTTGGCTCCGCTCGGATATCGCTGTTGCGGCCAACCCTCGTCATCGAGGTGATTGTAGTAGCTGACCCTCGACTTATAGCCGAGCATCTTCATGAAATGGCCAATGGTTACCCATCTTCCGCCGGCGTGCGGCGTTGGAGCAGGCGGCGCTGGCCGTGACGCTGCGATCAGCTGGCCAAGCGCGCGGACTTCGGACAACAGCATTTGCAACTGACGGTCGAGGTGGTTGAGGCTTATTTCGTTGGTCACTTTTGGCTCCTTGTCGATAGAGCCAGTGTACGTATAGGGGTGCTCAAATCCACCGTGCCGGACCCCTTTTAACCGGGCTGCGCGATTTCGCGCGCAATCACCGCTTTTTCTCAACCGGGTTGAACGAAGGGCACTGGAAAGTGTGCCGGCGGATGGGGAAGTTCGCTAGGGCCATCGCAATCATTATGCAAGAATAACAATGGGATGTGCGAGGTCCAGACAAGCCAATATCCGGATGCGGCATGCCATGCTTGTCTCGTTGATCTCCGCGCATCGGCGCTCCAAGGAAGAACGGCGTATACACCGCAGTCCTGCGGACGTCCGCAACGGCGACGATCGTCGGATGCAGGACGGAGGAAATTCGCCCCCGCCGCGGGCGGTTAACGGGACAGCCGTAGGAGCGCCAGCATCGCGCCGGCCGCAGGACGGGACGCGGGACCGACTGTCCCCGTCCACGGCGGTCCGCATGCCTTTTTGCGGCACGATGGAAGCCGACCGGCTGACTTTGCGCGCAGTTCCGGGTCTCGACAGTCCGGCCGCCGATCGGCGACGATGCGATAGGATAGGCTAGTTCCAGCGCCGAGTTTACCCTGAAGAAGTCGATCAGGTGTTGCACTTTCGGCTCCCTCAATTGCGTGGCAGCTTGTGAATTTCCAGCCTGACCGGCCCGCCCCTGTCACAACTCGTGCAAAAAAGCGCGCGCTCGACTGAACTGAACAGAGCGCCTTTGCCATAGCGCTTGATGAGCCCGGCAGGCTTCACCGTCGCATGGTGTGAGCAGGATCGGCACCAGGCCCGCAACACATGCCATTCCCGAAGGTCTCCGAGGGCAACATCGAGGCCGGCGTGAACGCTGCCGTCGATGATGGTCTGTGGCGGGATCTTCACCTCGCCTGGTGTCAGGATTTTTTCCATCACATGCCGACTGTTGTAGTGGATCAGCAGCATGCCTGGGCGGCGCCGGATGGCGGCCTGCCAGGCTGCCTGGCTCACCGTTGAATCGGGAGAACGCGAAATGGTTTCTGACAAAGCCCGCTCCTCGCGATCCCAGACCTCGATCCGAAAATTGTCTTCCGCTGTTTTTGCCATAGCTTCGCCGGCCAGTGCGATTGACACCGAGCCATGGTCCTCTGCTGCTCAAGATCACGCTGAAATAAGGAACATATTCCTCTGTCGTCAAGTGCGCGTTCGACTCTTGTTCGCATTTTGTTCACATTGACAGACTAAGCAGGCGCCACCGGATGACCTCCGCACCGACCAGAACGTCACCATGGTCGCGAAGTTCTGCCAGGAACGAGGGCTTAAGCACCACCAGACGCGGCACGTGCAAAGCAATATGGTCGAATGGCAAGTATGAAACCTATCGGCTCCATTGCTTCAGCGACGCCGCATCGGCAGAGGCGTTCCTTGATCACTTCGAGGGCCTAAGGTTCAATCCGAGGCGGGTCCGGCAGAATGGAAAGGTGCGGGGCGTCTGGCGCGGCGCGGGCGAATACACCCCGGTGCTCGATCTCGGCCCACCCAGCGTACCAGAGATTCTGCGCAGCTAAGTCACAAGCTTTAGGGGCGAACTGGCGACCGCTAGGGATCCCGCCTGAAGCGGCTGCAGCAACTCAGCCTCAGGCTTTGTTGAACTGTCGAACAGGATCGACCATTAAACAGGGCTCAGACAATGTACGAGTGTTCAAGGTCGAGTTTTGACTGTATTGTGGCAGGAGGTTGGGTTGACAATGTCCAAAATGGACGCCGGGAATCGATCTTCTCACAGAACAGAGGTGCCGGGCAGCTTCTCTGCTTTTATGGATTCGGCGCTATTGAGCGTTCAGTCCAAGCACCCTGAACTTCCGACTCGTATTTCCGGATCAGATCGTCGGGTTCCTAACTTGGCGAACCCGGCCGGGATTCGACCCGCAAAGACTTCTTCATGCACTCTACGGTTGGCGGCCAAAGTGACCGGAGGTCAATGCTGACCTCGGTTCTGACGACGAAGACAGTTTTTTAAATTGATGGCACTGGAGGGACAGTTTTGCGCAGTAGGATTTCAGCGGCCACATGCTTGGCTGTGATGCCGATTTTGATGGCGGGGTGCGGCCTGAACGTGCCTCAGAAAGAGCTGTTTTACGCGAACGCGGTGGATGCGCAGGGCCGTTCCCGAAGCGGCAAGTTCGAAAGCAACGTGATTGCCAATATTCGCTGTGAGATCACGAAGGGAATCTACGATGCGGTCAATACCGGCCATATTCCTTGGATTGCTGGCTATGGTACCACGGTCTCCCTCAATTTGATCTGGGAGGAGTCATCCAATCTAAGCCCAGGATTGACATACTCGGATCCGATTGGGGCATCCAAGCTGTTCACTCTTGGGGCCGGTTTGAGTTCGTCAGAGAAGGCAACTAGAAATGAAGCGATAACGTTCACCCTTGAGAATGCAGTTCTTCTGGAGGATGCGCTGGCCACACGCAAAGCGCGTGGCAGTCTCGATTGTTCGGTTCTCGCGCCGGGTGCGAGGGTCGAGAGCGATTTGAAGATCGACGAGTTTATCTACGACAAGGCAACGATTGCGGGCGGTGGCGTAGCCACGACCAAGACCATCGACTATCCGCAGTTCAGCGTATTCCAGGAGACGCTTACATTTGTTGCCACTCGCACTGGAAATGTTACGCCCACATGGAAGCTCACTAAGTTCACCGCAAATCCTAGCGGCCCATTCCTGGGCGCGAGCCGCGTGAGGACGAGCACCATTATTGTTACGTTGGGCCCTCTTGCAAAGGCGGCGAGTCGTGCGGGGCCGGCCGAACTTACGTTGCAAGCGCGAGTTCAACACGACGCAGCCCTCATCGCTGGAGCAACGGCTGCGTCGATCAGCAGCCAGGCAAGGTAGAAAGGGGATTTGTAGATGGGCGAAGATGAAAAGAATGGCGTCGACGAGGCAGGGCTTTCCCTGGACAAAAAACTGGGCGTAAAGATAAACGGGAGGGCTTATTTTCCGCTCGATACTCTGGTCGCCAACCTAAATCCATGCGCCGGAAAGATAGATGGAACGTCTTGCGGAACAGGATGCGTCTGCCGTGCGGGGCAGTGCTATTACACCCTATTTCAGCTGGAGCAGAAGGGGTTTAGCGTTAAGTAGGATCTGGCGCTTGGACCAAAAGCGCTTCGGGCGTCCGAAGGGAACAAGGTTCTCAGTTTGCGGGCGAGAGGGATCTAACGGGAGGCGCACGATGGCCTCCCTTGGCACGAGCGGTCTTAGGGCCGAATTCTATGTCCTGGCCAAGACGACGGACAATAGATGATGGTGACAATCACGCGCCGGAGGTCACCCGGATGGACTCGCAGTCGTGACGCTGACGCAACGGTTCTCAAGAGTTATGCGAAATGAGTGACGCGGAGATCTACCGCGATAGCCTGAGCGCTTGGCGGGCATTGTCGTCAATCGGCGGCCTAGAACCGACCGGTCGCGACGAAGACCTGCTTGCACAACTCAAGCAGCGGATCGATCCGGGCGCCGAGAGTCTGGAACAGGCATTGACCAAGACGCCAGTTGCTCAGTTCGTGACGGCCCTTCTGGCAACGATCCAACCGTTCGCCCAAATGTTTCGTGACATCCTCGCTTTCTTTGAGAAGGCGGGCGCACGCTATGGCCAGGCGCAATGGAGAGTCAGCGTCGGCGACGAGCTAGCCGAATTCAAGCATTTTGAGGAGTTTCTGGAAGCGTGGAATTCGATCGACTTCGATATTGATGTTCCCGCTCTCAGCGAGGTAGACGCCTTCGCGCTAAACAACGCGCGGCTGAAGCTGGGCGACTATGACTACTGGCGCACGAGGAAAACGGAAGCTGGTCGTCCCAACGTGATTGGCGTGCCAGATGTGGATGAATGGCTCGCTGCTTACGACGCCGAGTATTATCTGCCGCTCCCGCGGAGCTTATCGCCAGAAATCCAACCGCCTGGATTGGACGAGGCGGCCAAAGTGATCATGGCGGCCTTGCACGTTATACACGAGCGTGGCCTGTCCCGGAACGCAATATTGGAAGAGCATCGTTCGCGGTCGCATCGCTCGGACCCATCCGACGCTTTTCATCCTTGGACCATCGCTCAGTCTGAAACTGACTACTGGCTTCGTTCCGAAGTTCTGTATCTGGCCCATCTGCTCGCTGAGCCAGATGACACAAAAGCGGCCTTCGGTGCCGAGCTCACACGGACCTATGCCTTGTTTGGGCGCAGACGTTTCAGCTCGACGATTGACGTCAAATTCCTCGAGCGGATCCTTTCTCTTCCCGCATGGAAACGTCGGTACGAGTTTTACGGTGTCTGGGTAGCGACGCAGGTCATGGACGCCCTCGAAGACCACGACGTCACGATCAATCATGACGATGGAGCGCTTCGCTTTGCCTTCACCGAGACGCGGTTAGCAGATATTGCAAGCTCACGCCCGTTACTCAGTGTCTACGCGGAACGTAGGAGCCCGCTCAGTAACCCGGTCGGCAAGTCTCGGAAGAACGCTGCGCAACCGGACTTCGGCATCTGGACGCGTGATACGAGGGACGCCACGTGTGTGCTGGTGGTTGAGGTAAAGCACTACAAGAAAGAGTCGACCACGAACTTTGGAGCGGCGCTCGCCGACTACGCCAAAGCACACCCCCAGGCCAAGATCGTGCTGGTCAACTATGGTCCGGCCACGGGCGATTATGCCGGGCTTTGGCGCGGAGACAAAGACCGCTGCATCGTCTTGGGGCACTTCAACCCAGATGTGCCGGCAGCGAAGGCGACGTTTCGCCAAGTGGTACGCAGTGTCGTGGGCGAACCGGTAAGCTACGCTGCCGCCAGCACGGCACTAGCAACCAGTCGCGCAGTCGCACTCGATGTCTCGGCATCTATGTCATCAATTCTCGAGAGTGCCTGGTTCTGGGGCCTGCTCGATGCTCCTGAGTATGACGACCTAGACTTCTTCCTCATCGACAATGTTGTCAGGGGAAGAGTCAAGCGAGGGCATTTGCGGGAGTGGATCGCAGTGGAAAAGCTGGGGCAGTCAACGTCCCTGTTCGCTCCCATTGTCGAACTTCTGGCGACCCACGAGACAATCACCCTCGTAACTGATCAGGATGGTATCGCTGGTTTGGTCGGCCTGAACAGCTCACCCATTGAGTTGGTGGATGCTCACCAACTGGTTCGACTGCTCCGATTAGTACGGCGCGGTTGACGCTTGGCGTTGTTCTGACGATAGCGAGATGGTCAGGAAAGAACCCGTTTCGGATCCAAGAGCGGACACTTTGGGGATCGCAACAAGCCGCAATCGCTTCGCTTATTTCAAATAGGTCCTGCCTGCGTGGATGGCCGAAGTGGTTTTGTCGCGGCAAAGACCTCACGAGAGCCCCGACGAAATCGGGATCGACGATGAGCCGGAGGCAAATGCCATGCACGGTCCGCGATACCAGGGCTAGCATTTCAACGGCCGCACACATGTGCGACAAATAGGCAGCTGATGGTCGCTAGCTTGAACAGGTTGCTGTCCATGGACCGAGTACCGAGCACGAGTCCGCAGGAGAGCGAGCGCCGGCGCTCGCTCGGAGAGTTCAGCGCACCGGGTTCCGGGCTTCCGCCGACACCCGCGCGGACTGTCGACGTAGTCGACATCGATGGGCTGATCTCGGAGTTCGGTCAAAGATGAAGCCCGCCATGTCCATCGTTGAAGGGCTGGAGACCAAGAGCGACAAAATCCGCGCGCTGTTGCGCGAGGGGTACCTGCGGACGGAGGTCGCGGACTTCCTCGACATCCGATACCAACACGTTCGAAAGGTGGCCGTCGACGCCGGCATCGAGGACGGCCTCCAACGCGGCATCGTCGTCGTACCCAAGTCCAAGCCGATTCCGAAGGTGGTTCGCGAGGACGTCGCCATCGACGTGCTCACCGACGCGGGATTCGAGCGTCTGGGTACGTGGGTCACCGACGGCGCTGGTGGCATCGCGCTCGACACCTCGGCGCCGCGTGATGCCGGCGTCTACGCCTTCGTGGTCGACGGCCTCATCAAGTACATCGGCGTGAGCCGAGCCGGCATCCGTAGCCGCATGTCGAACTACCGGCTCGGCCAAATGGGACAAAAGACCAGCGCCCGAGTGAACCAGGTCATCAACGAACACGTAACGGCGGGCACGGTGGTCGAGATCTACATAGCGATGCCCCCCGCGCTCGAGTGGAACGGCTTGCCAGTGATCACCGCCGCCGGGCTCGAAGCTGGGCTGATCAAGATGATCCAGCCGCCGTGGAATAAGATGGGCGTGGAGAACTAGATGGCAAAGCGGTGGCGACGGGTCGCTATGGATGCTGACACCATGGATCTCGGTGGCATGACGATTATCAGGATCACGCGTGGGACAAAGGGCGACCCCATGGCGAGCGTCGAACGCATGCATTGGTTCGAACCAGACGGCCACGAATACACCGGCTACGCCGATGCCGTGACCGACCGGCGACGACCCGCCGGAGAGGTGCTTGCCGAATATCGAAAGACGTCTGCTGTGGTTGCGGTCGAGAGCGAGGATCTCTGGGACCCGGGCTGGGGAGAATTGAGCAGCGAGGGTGGCTAAGGTGAACAAGATCGTCGAGGTCCTGGCCAAGGCCAACTGACTTTGACACGAGCCTTCGAGGGGTAAGTGGGCAGCCAGGAGCCTCGCAAGCTATCGTGCAGGCGACGCTCCCGCTTCAGCTAGAACAGTTCTCACATTGCCACTTCGGTTGTCCTCGAGTGCTGTGCGGAATTCCCGCTCGAATACCCGCTGCAGCATCGATGACACCTGTATGCGGTTGCGTGTCATGTAGATATGGCAGGGAAGGCGAGGGGCGAAAGGCCTGATGGTGAGTTGGCCCCTAGAAAGCAGACCATATTCACCGTCGAAGACGTCGCTTTCGAACATATGTGGCTGACAATCATTTAAGAGCCGCTGCCGAAGGGGGAGCGGCTTTCGTGCATCTGCGGCCCGTCAGGAGGCCGCGCGATCCATCTTTCTCAAGCCGAGCCACATCTCGAAGTCGCTATAGAGTTCATCGAATGTCACGAGGGTGAGCGTGAAGCTGTCGGCCTTAACCTTGTTTCGCCGCCACTCCCACCGATCCTTGCGGACTGTTGTCGACAGTGAGGTGGAGCGTCCGACGACGAGCACGCCCACGATATTGGGCCGCTCGCCGCCGAACGCGTCCACATAATCGCCGGTCTTGCGGTAGTGATCCAGCGCCCAAGTCCAATCGACCACCTGGCTGAACCCCCTCTCGAACGCGCGCGCCCATGTGTCGATACCGCGCTCGCTATCTTCGAAAATGTGGCGATCAGATGCGCCCTCAAACTCGATCAGGCAGATATTGTCGGTGCCGGCGCGGCGGACAGTGAGATCGGTCCGGAAGTGTGGGAGGATCCGAAACTCACGCCTAATCAGATCGCCGATTCCCAAGCGGATGTTGTATTGCCCCATCATCGCGCAGAGATTGGGCCATGTCTTGAAATTGGAGAGCACCTGATCGCGCTCGGCGAGATCAGTGTTGGTGTCGAGGAGGGTCTTGAATTCGGCGAGTTCAGCTTCTGCATCTGTCAGACTGAAGACGTGGTCGTCGAAATAGGGCTTCGCCATCAGGCCTTCGCGACGACCGAGGTGATGACGACCGAATCGCCCTCGTACTTGAAAACCACGCGCAGATCGTCGGCACGCGCGACGAAGGCATTATCGACGCCGACGATTTTCTTGACCTTTGCCTGGTCAAGCACGCTCGACTTAATCGTCGCTAGAGCGGCGTTGGCCTTGGTCTTGTTGAACGGGTGCAGCGACGAAATCATGTTCGCTGCCGTTTTGCTGACGAGCACGCGCCTATGGCTAGAGCGGTTCTCCTGTCGCTGTGCCGTGGTCATCCGTCGACTCCCATGTCCTTGATCGACCGCCGCAATGTAGTGGCTACCGCGAACACGGTCCACCGCGCTTATCTGATTCCGCATAGCAAACTGCGGCCCCGACCGATATGAAAATGTTGTGGCCTGCTTCAGTAACCTCATTTCAAGGTTTGTGCATCGGGAAGCTGAATGACCCCGCCACGCTGCTCGCCCTTTCCGTCGGATGGTACTTCGCCGGGACGGCATTGAGCGGCGACATGGTACGGTGACATGACTGAGGATCGAGTGGCCGCCTAGATCCGCAGCATCTCCATCCCCATGAGTAGCCAGCGTTGCCCTATTTCGTTTCGGCAGAAACGACAGTGCTCGCCCGCTTCGTCGCCTGACCGCGCACCCAGGTCAGGAATGGGGCGAGATCATCCTTGTGATCGCCATTCGCGGCGTACTGCTCGAGCTTGATTGCGAACATCACAATCAGCCTCCGCACAACCGCGGCGAGATCACTAACAGGGATCGTGCCCGGCAGATCGGAGGTTAGCGTGGGCCAGGTTCCGTGCAAGACGCGCGATCGAGATCGAACCATTTCCTCCACGAGTTCGCGCATGGTCACACTCCGGACGACTCCAATGTTGGTGGATGGATCAATTCCGAGCACGGCTTCGAGACCCGCCAGGATACGGTTGGCGCTCCCCGAGGATTTCTCAGCCCGCAAGAGGACTTCGAGGCTGGTTTCCAGTCGAGCGATTCGCATGGTGTCCAAATGCTCCGCCATGGCCTCGTGAAACCAATAGGCCGCCTCGCACCACGCCTCATTCAGCCGCGGGAATGGGCCACCTGCCAAGAAGGCATGCAGGCACTGCCCAGCCGCCGATCGCGCGGGATGGGCTTCGGCAAGCCACTTCTCAAAGGCGCCGATGTCAATCGCGAAGCCAGGCGGATCGTCGTTTCTTCGGAACGCCGTCTGGCCATCCATTTCAAACCAGGTGTCGAAGCAATCCCAGTTCGCCAGGCGGCCGCCAACCCTGCCTATGGTGTTCAAGCCCGAGGTGCCCACCATCGCCTGCAGCGCCCCCAGTGCAATATCGACAGCGTTGTTTGCGGTGGCGACGGAAACGTCTGCTTCGCGGTTACTGACCGTTACCAACGCAATCCAATGCGCACCGCGCGTAGCTAACGACTTGTCGATCCGCTCCATTGCAAATTGGTGCCGTTCGGTGGCGCTGTTGGCGTTTGAGGCGGATGCTCCGACTTTCACGTCGGCTTGGCCAAAATCCTCACGATGTACGAACTCTACCGGGCCTATCGCAAATCGAGTGGCCCGCTGAGGAAGGAACGCAATAGGGACAGCGTGTCGGCGGGTTGAGCCAATATCTACGGTCCAATCCAGCAGGCGCTGCGCGACTCCGGCGGCCGCCACGCCAGTTTCCGTCTCCGGCGCAGCCTCGAGGATGGTTCTGAGCACCGAGGCGAGTTTCGCCTCCACCTGATGAAGGGTCACGGCCGTTTCCCATGTCGGATTGGCGCGTCGCAGTTCCCTGGCCAATTCGCGAAGTGCCAGCGCGCCCTGCCCACTAAACCCAGTGGCGACCCTCTCTGGAACGTTGAGGCTGGCGTGGTGCAGTTTGTGCTTGTCATTCCAAGTGAGAAATTTCATTGGACTCGATAGGTCAAGTGCATCGCCAGCTAGACGACAGAACCCCTCCATCGCCGCCGCCAAATGATGTCGCGAGATTGTGGGACGCCAGTTCTCCGGACTCATCCATATACCAACCACGATACGGTTCTCACTGCCGTGTGTCGAGAATGGCGATAATTGGAACACCTCGCCTCGCTCAGTTCTAGCTGTATTTCGACTTATACCGCTCCTCCGGCGCTAGCCAGCCTTCAAGATAATCCAGGGGATCCATCGTACCAAGCATCGTTCTCGCCAGAGCGAGACGTTCCATCAGTTGGACACGTCGCTGGCTCTCCACATCCTCAATGCGCCGCTCCGCATCCTGGAAGAAGCGTTCAACGGACATCGCAGCCGCCCACCTGTCCATAATGTCTGAAAGTTGCTTCTGGCTCTCTGACATCGCCTGCTTGACGCGCCGTTGATCTTCCTCGCGAAGGTAGCGTTCGTGCGCTTCTTCCCATTCCCTTTGTCGCTGCGCTGCCGCCTCCTCAGCGGCGGTCATCAAAGTCTGAAGTTCATCCTTCGCGCTTTCCAGCTTTCGGACAATCGCCGGGATCATTGCGCTGATCGAACTCTTCGCAGTCTCCTGCCAGCTCTCAACCCAATCGACACCGTTAAGGGGGGAATAGGCGACCAAGCGAAACCGCCCACAAGGCAGATCCTGCTCGGTCGTCCAGGAGTTTGCGAGCTGCCAAGATTTGGCGGATTTTATCACCTTGCTATCCTCGCGGATGTACTTCCCACCGACATAGCGCATGACGGTTCGTTCGGTCATCTCGGTAAGGGCAAGGCCGATCGGCACAGATTCAATGTAGGTGATGGTCGGCCGATGTGGCGACCAGATACTCCCCGACGAGTAGCGCCCATACTTTCTGTCTTTTTCGGGCACCTCACGCTCTTCTATGTGGACACGACCCATCCTTTGACCGGGTGGCGCAAACAGAACGCGATGTCCCTTTTTGTCAAAAGCAGTGTAGACCTCATTTGCTACATCGAGCGCACGAACCAAGAGGTCTTCCGAGGCAACAATGTCGGGCAGAAGGTACTTGTAAGGCCTCAGAAACTCGCCCTCTTCGACGTTACGCGATTTCCGGAAGTGCCCCTCCACGCCGATCAGCATCGGGTGACGACCTGAGCTGATGGTCTTGGTCATGACCGCGCCATCGGGCTTTCGTCTGACGCGGTTCTTGACAGGTACTGCGAGGGGCTTGTCCTTCGACCAAGTCA
Organism: Mesorhizobium sp. LNJC405B00; assembly: GCF_000502615.1. Taxonomy (NCBI): domain Bacteria; kingdom Pseudomonadati; phylum Pseudomonadota; class Alphaproteobacteria; order Hyphomicrobiales; family Phyllobacteriaceae; genus Mesorhizobium; species Mesorhizobium sp. LNJC405B00. Next base: position 642,199 of record NZ_AYWC01000002.1, read on the forward strand.
GTTGATCGCCCGGAAGCGCCGTGGGCAATTCGGGACGAGACTTATCCTTCCCAACCGCCTTTTTTTGCCAATATCCTACTGGCGGGCGGGGTACATTGAGCGCCTCACAAACACGTGCAAGGTAGGAGCCTGACACGCCGAACTTTTCAGCCAGATGGTTGATCGGTGTTGCCCAGACCTGCTCGTACAGGTCTTCTCGCGAAGTCTCGACTGCTTCCAGGCTTGGGGCTCTGGGAACCACGTCGTCGGTTGTCATTGGGACTCCTGCTGTCCTCCAGCTGCAGCGACGAGATATCTGCGGCTCACGGCCGACCCGCGACATCACGAAATAGCTGTCGCCGCCGCGGCCCGTCCAGAGGCAAATTCGACGCATCGAAATGCCAGACCGCCGTCTCGGGCCGTTGCTGGGTTCTTCCGCGACCAAATGTTTTGAAATAACTAGAAAATCATGCATCTGTGGTAGCGCTCTCCGACAAAATTCATCAATAATTTCAATGCTTCACGACTGACGCCACCAACAGGATGCCTGTACCCGTCACGAGCAGTCATTCGGCTGAAGCTCGGGCACGGTCGACGGCAAACGGCGGCGGGGTTGTAGCTAAGTATGCGATTGTAAAATTGGTCCGCTGAGAGCGCCCTAGCTCCTAGTGAAGCCGCGCTGTAGCGGTCATTCGCCGCCAGTTCTCGAAAGACCGCAGTTGGGCCGAAGGCGGAGGTCTGCTTTCGGGATTATGAGGCCCGAAAGCCGACCTTCGCGTCTAGCGTGGCTTGGATCGAATGCGCCAATTCAGCCATCGGTAGGTCCCGACGGAAGACGAGCCGTCAGTGGTCTAATTTGCTTAGTCGCCGGCGAGTATCTGCATCGGACAGCCCGCAGTTTCCCCTACCAACGAGCAACTTGAGGGCGGGCAACATCCTCTGCAGTGGCACAGTCTCTTCGAGCGCGTCGAAAATCCAGGCCATGCTGACTATTGCTGGGCACCCAACGCGCTCGATTTTCGCAATTCTTTCGTTCACACTGAGTATCGAGGCGCCACGGCTTTCCGCGAGGATGATCGCCATCGCGTCGCGAACAGCTAATTCGCGATGCTCTCTGACGACGCGCACCGCTTCTGAGACCTTCGCTCCATCAAGTTCCTCGATCGTCAGGCCTAATCCAGACAAGATAGCCACTTCAGAGGGGTGGCAACTCCGATCGACGCTTAGGTCTACAGCGCAGAATTCATGTTTCAGCCGAAAGAGGTCGGCTGCCAAGCCGACCTTCTTGAGTTCGAGCACTGGCTCGATATCGGCAATTACAATTAGCACGGTTCATGCTTCCGAACTGCTTAGTCGGCTGTCGAGTTCGGTTAGTGAAATACCCAGAAGCTCGGCGGCACGTGATTGTCCGACCACGCCTTCGGTCAAAGCTCTCAGGCAAAGCCGTTCCAAGCGATGCGGCTCTTCGTAGTCAAATGGAATTCTCTCCGGCTCCTCGAAAGGAGCCGAACGCCAGCCTCGCTCGGTAAAGGCGGTATAGAGCGACGAAAGCGTCGCTGCATTGATTATAGCCAAATCCCTGCACCGATAGGCTATTGCCTGGATGCTCACACCATATCTCCGCTTCAAGGCGGCCAGTTCGCCAATGCTTATGGACGAACGCTGACTGCCCATTTCGGCACGCAATGCGTCGGCTGGAATGAGGAATGCTCCGGCGAACCGATGTGCTGCTTTTTCCGGATCAACGCCCGCAGTCGGGTTCATGACCATGTGGCCGAGTTCATGTGCGAGGCTGAACCGCTTACGCTCAGACCAGGTGTCCCGCCTAATGACGATCACACGCGCCGCTTCGCGGTCCTTGCGCATGACCTTCGCTGCCAGGCCGTCTATGTCGGTGAGAGGTAGCGACAGGACTTTTATCCCACGTTCCTCCAGCAGTTCGGCGAGCCTTGGAATGGGGTCGATGCCCAGTCCCCAATCCTCCCGTACCGATCGGGCCGCATCCTCGGCATCTCTGACGTCCGCGGTCGGGAATGGCGCGCCACGCGGTTTTTCCCAATCGAGGCTGCGGAGTTTCAGCAATTCCTCAACCGCCAAGTACCGCTCGAGGAGGTGGATGGTGCGCGCCTCGATGGAAGTCTCCTCCTTGGACGATTTCGTCCGTCTGCGAAACTCGACGCCCTCCAGCGACATCATTTCGCCGCTCAGCAAATAGTCGACGCTGGTCTGGAGGGCCTCGGCCAGCGCTCCTAGCACCCGCGAGCTCGGCATGTCCTCGTCGCGTTCATACTTGCCGATCGCCTGAGGGCTCACCATCGCCTCCATGACCGCCGACAACTCCCTTAACGATAGCGAAAGTGCTGCGCGAGCGGTCTTCAATCTCTTGCCGATCATGCCTGCCTCCTGATGCCGCAGTTTACAAAACTGGCCCTGTTCGCAAAAAATGTAAACCGAACACTTGAACTAAATGCAAAGGAGTCCGATCTTTCCTCATAGCGTGGCGATTCGGTCACCAAATTGGAAACCGCTCGGAACGGCATCCCATTCGCCTCCTCCAAGCACCGGCGTCAGGTAATGGAGGTCAGTCGTGCCGCTCACGAACACCGCACTGCTCAACTACGATCACAACGTGCTTCGCCTGCCTAGCGATAAGCGTACTCAGTATCATGCGCAGGTCGATCGTCTTGTCACCGAACTGAACAAGACGCTCAAGGGCCGTACTGACATTAAGATCACCCGAGTGCTCAAGGCCGGTTCGTTTGCCAAGTTCACCATCCTCCGCCGCACCAATGAGGATCCGGTCGACGTCGACCTCGTGATCTACGTGTCGGGCGACAATGTCGACGGTAGCACGCTAGAGCAGCTTGTCGACGCTATCCATAAGGCATTGATCGACATCTACCCGACCAAGTCGGTCGAAGATTTCGAGATCCAGCGCAAGGCAGCGACCGTCACCTTTGCAGGAACCGGGCTTTCAGTCGATGTGGTCCCCATCATCGAGGACCCCGATCGGCCGGGCTACGGCTGGCAATTCGACATTCGTGATGGGACAAAGGTGGAAACCAATCCGCCCGGGCAACTGAAATTCGTCCGCGATCGCAAGGATGCCGACAAGAATTTCCGCACTCTTGTGCGTATCGGCAAGCGCTGGCGCCGGCACGCGGAACTCGAGGCGCTGAAGGGTTTCCATATTGAGCTCATCATGGCCCACGTGTTTGAGGTGAATGGCAACTCCGGCAGCATCGAGAAGCGGTTCCGGGATTTCCTGCTCTACATCGCTCAGTCCGGTCTGAAGGAGGAAATCCGTTTTCCAGAAAACACCGGGCCTTACGTCACGTTTTCTGATCCCGTCGTCATCCTAGATCCGGTCAACAGCCAGAACAACGTGACCTCGCGGATCACCGAGGCGGAGCGCGAAGAGATCGTTGCTGCGGCCAATACGGCATGGGAGGCGGCCCACTATGCTTCTGCCGAAAACGACAACGACGTCTGGAAAGAGGTATTCGGGCCGCGCTTCTCCACTGAGGAGGCGGCCTGATGAGTGCGACCCAGACCGCTACCAACACCTCCAGCTATACCGTCGCTGACATCCGCGATGTGGTCCGCCAGTTGACGACCGACCTCAAGATGATGGCCAACAGCAGCGGCACACTCTCAGAGCAAGCCGCCGCCGAGTATGGACACGACATCGAAATGCTCGCCACGGAAGGGTATCTAACCGCTGTCGACGTCACCCTTCTCGACGCATTTGGCCGGGAAGTTCGCGCCGCGCGATACGACGTGGACGAGGACACCGGCAAGATCACTTCCAGCCGGCCTGGCGGGGTCCTTTGGCCGAGAACATTGGGAGGGAGCATCCGTATCGTGCTTTCTCACACCAAGGCGCTTACCGACGAAGCGATGGCCGCCATGCAAAAAAAACTCAAGCGCAACTGGATCGATTCCAGTGTCGACACCAGCCACGCCAACCTCAAGTCCAGCGGAAGCCGTGACTATGCAAGCAATGGCTATGGGCTTCATCGGAAAGACTGGTCGTGACCCCACCCTCCATTTTCGACCAGCAGCTGCCGCTTCCTAGCGCCGAGCTGACAGCTAAGGCAAAGACGCTGCTCGGCTTCGAGCAGCGCTACGCTGCGGTGCATGACCAGCTTCAGCTGATGCTCAGGACCCAAGAACTGCCTGCCTGGAACAAGAAGTTTCACCACGGCCGCCTCGACCTCGCCGCGCTCGTCCAGGAACAGTACCCGTTCGTCATCTTCTATGGCGACGTCGGAACCGGCAAGACCGCTACCGCCGAGTGTATTGCCAACCGTCTTGTTGGCGAGGCCAAGGCCGAAGACTCGATCCTCTTCAAGCTCAGCAATCGCGTCCGCGGCTCGGGCATGGTGGGCGAGATGGGTACGCTCATCTCCCAAGCATTCCAAGACGTGATCAAGACGGTCGGCAAGCAGCGCCGTGCCATCCTCATCATCGATGAAGGTGACTCCCTCGCCGCCAGCCGAAGTCAGGATCACAGCCACCATGAAGACAAGGTCGGGGTGAACACGCTCATCCAACACATCGACGACCTACGCAAGTACCAGGGCCGCATCATCGCGATTCTCTGCACAAATCGGTTGTCGGTTCTTGATGCGGCGCTGCAGCGGCGTGCTGCCATCATCGAAGAGTTCAAGCGGCCGGACCCTATAGCACGTCACCAGCTTTTCAGCATGGATCTGGCTGGCCTTGATCCAACGCCGAGCCTGCTCAACCGCCTCGTCGAGATGACCGGCGAGCGTCCGGGAAAGCCGGGTTGGACTTATTCTGACATCCGGACACGCCTTTATCCGTCGGCCTTGGCCAAGGTCTTTCCGCAGCAAGGCTTGACGATCGATGTGCTACTCGATGTGGCCGGCAGCATGGCGCCGTCGCCTGTAATGGCGGACAAGTGACGATGGCCCGATCTAACCTCTTCGGCCGGCGAATCCACATCTCGGGCAGCATTGCCAAGGAGCTCGATGTGGCCTCGAGCGCGGATGTCCAGCATGCACAGGCCTTCGTTGCGGGCCTGGTCAAGGAACTGATCAAGCGGGGGGCCAACTTCGTCGTTCCGGTCGATGCACAACCCGTGCGGGACGTTGACGGTCAGCCGATCTGTTTTGACTGGCTGATTTGGGAGACAATCGAGGCCAACATCATCTCACGGCCTGCCGGCGTGTCGGGGCACATGGTCGTCGCCGTCCAGCATCACAAGACTGAAAACCAGATTCCGGAAATGTACCGACCTCTCTGGGAGAGGCTGCGCAGCTCGGATATCGTCAAGGTGGACAACGCGTCGTTCTGGAACATGGCGAGCAAGCGGATGGAAGCCCAGGCGCACTGGGGCGACATCCTTATTCCCATCGGTGGAACCGAGGGCGTCTTGTTCCTTACCAACCTCTACCACGACGTTGGCAAGCATATCGTCCCGGTGAACCTGCCCGTTTCAGCAGAAGCCACCGGAGCTCGGAAGGTGTTTTCGTTCGGTCTGGGCCGTCACAACACCAAGCATCTCTTCCGCACGACCGGGACCATGGATCCCCATGGCTGGATTAACCGGATCAACTTCACCACTTCAAAGGACGTTGCCAGTATGGTGGCTGACTACGTGGACCTGCTTGAAGCTCTCGAGAGTCCGCGTGCCTTTGCGGTGCGACTGCTGAATCCCGACCACGATGATTATGCCGCCGTGCAGGATTTCTTCGACGTCGTCGTAAAGCCAGTGTTCGAGGACGAACTTGGCTTCAAGCTAGTCGTCGTCGACGGGAGGCAGGCGGTCGAGCACTCGCGGGTTGATGCTGACATTTTCGGCAAGCTCCATCGCAGCCAAGTCGTAATCGCCGACATCACGGGGTCCCGCCCCAATTGCTTCCTCGAACTCGGCTATGCGCTCGGGCGAACTCTGCCCACCCTCGTTACCGCTAAGGCGGGGAGTCAGCTTCCTTTCGACATCACAACCTTCTCCGGGTATCATTGGAAGACGTCAGGGAGCGCCGACGAGCGCCGACGCGGATTGCTCGAGCACTGGCGGTCAGTGGAGTCGCGCCCGCCCATCGTCGATACGGAGCCGCTGATCTCATGACCGAAAAGCAAGAGGTCTTCATATCGGTCGATATCGAGGCCGCAGGTCCAATACCCCCTGATTTCAGCATGCTCTCGATCGGCGCGTGCCGGGTGGACGACATAGAGGGGGGTGGGTTCTACCGAGAACTGAAGCCTATCAATGATCGTTTCGACCCGGATGCCTTGAAGGTAACCGGCTTCGACCTGGAAATATTGCGACGGGAGGGCGTTGAGCCGGATCAGGCGATGGCGCAATTCTCGACTTGGATATCCGAGATCACAGGTTCCGAAGGACGTCCCGTGTTCGTGGGCTTCAACGCTCCCTTTGATTGGTCTTTCGTGAACTACTATTTCCATCATTTCCTCGGGGCCAACCCGTTCGGCATCGGAGCACTGGATGTGAAGGCGCTCTACATGGGAGCGACCGGTTGCGCCTGGAGCGAAACTAGGTCGAGCATGTTTCCTGTTGCAAATCAGGCGCCCGAACAAAGACACAATGCGCTTGGCGACGCCCGTCATCAGGCAAGGCTATTTCGGCATGTGCTCAGCCTTAGGCAGCCTTGACTCTGGAAATCCTTCAGAAGCTAACCAGTCCCGCGGAAAAGATAGAGTGAGGTTCCGCGTGGCTGCCTGCGGCAAGTTAACGCCTGTTCGTACACACCGGCAGTTAACCTACGTACGCCTATCCCCGCTCGGTCAAAAGCATGCGCTAAAGGCGAGCCGCGCGATACTCTAACGATATCGGGCGGAGGCGAATGGTGCCAGGCCCGCTGAAGTGAAGCTGAGCCCATCGGTTGCTCGCACGCGCAATGACTGTCTGCTCCTGCGCAAACACGACCGTTGGCGGGGGGCCTGGGATGTCGACTAACAGGAAGTGACAGGACCGATCCTTACGTCCGACATGCGGCGCAAAGCCGTCGTTCGCGTCGTGGAAAACGTACGGCGGCTTCGAGTTAGACTTTCCGTACCCCACCGGTCTTTGCAGCACCGAGCCAGGTCCATCACGGCCAACACCGTAGAAAATATCGCAGGGTTTCCGAAATGTGGGGAAAGGCGGTAGCGCTCTAGCGCTACCATCATCAACCACACCAATCTCATGAGCCGATGCATCCTATTCGCCCCGAAATGGGCGGCCTTCGGTCACCGCGTCATCATCGAGCCGACGTCGATGGCATTTTTTCCACAAGAAGGTTTGCGGCGAAATTGGTACGATCTCTTGTGCTTCCGCAGTGCTTCCGCGCAAAAAGAGCGAGGGTATTTGCCAAAATCGTGCTCAGCTAACTGTCTGATATTTATGTTAAAAATGGCGCACCCGACAGGATTCGAACCTGTGACCTCTGCCTTCGGAGGGCAGCGCTCTATCCAGCTGAGCTACGGGTGCCTTCAGGGAACCTGAAAACGAACCAGCCGATAGGCCGGCCAGCCACGGCTTCTTAGCGGAAGCCGGCGCGGGCTTCAACGGGCAATTGGCGTGGCGATATTTTCGAAGCCGCCTTGCGCGGCCTGGCAAGTTCGCGTCCGCCCTGCAGCCTCAGCCCGGGACTCACCCCGCCACCTCCACCTTCGCCACCCGCCTGCGCACCCTGCGCGGCGCCCGCTTCGCCTTCTTCGCGCCGGTCAGTTCATGCATCGCGTCCAGCTGCATCTGCTGCATTTCGGCCAGCCGCGTCCATTGGCGCGAGATCAGATAGTCGAGCTTTTCGTGCAGATGGCGCACTTCCAGCTCGGCTTTCAGGTTCACCCGGTAGTCGTTGAAGGAGCGCAGGCGGTCCTTGGCCTCCGTCCGTCTCTGGCTCATCATGATGATCGGCGCCTGGATGGCGGCGATGCAGGAGAGCAGCAGGTTGAGCAGGATGAAGGGATAGGGGTCGAAGGCGCTGCTCACGCCCGCGATCAAATTGATGCCGACCCACACCGCAAGCACGCTGCCGAACGAGATCAGGAACCACCAGCTGCCGCCGAAAGCCGCCATGTTGTCGGAGACACGGAGATCGGAAGAGCACACGTCTGANACTCCTCTTCCGAGTTTTCCGAGATCGTGTCCTGCCTGGCGATCGATTCGACCACCTGGCGGTCGAGTTCGGAGAATTCGCCATGCTCCTGCTGCAGTAGCTCCTCCATGTAGCGCATGCGGTAGCGGCCGAGCTCCTCGCGGCTGATGCGGGCGCCGCGCGGCAGGTCGGGATGATCGGAGCGGATGCGGTCGCCCAGGCTCGGCCTGAGGTCGTCGATGCGCACCAGGTCGCGCTTGCGGAATTTGCGGCCCGATATCGCCGATGGTTTCCGCTTCGGCTTCAGGCGGCCATGGGGTTCGGAGTCCGGCACATCGGGCGCTTCCAGCGCCTCGTCGGCCACCAGCTCGGCGTCGTGGTCGGTCGGCGCCTCGAAATACTCGCCGCCGCTGTCGTTTTCATTGGCGGCCTGTTCGGATGGTTTTGGGCTCATGATGCCGGCTCCTGCTGTCGCGCCCACGATACGCCAAGCCGGCACGCCATAGCCACTGTGGCGGTGAAGATTGGGGGCTTGTGCAAGCGCTTGTGATGAATGCCTGCTGCAGTTGCCTGTGGCGGCGCAGCCCCCCGGGGCCTCGCTCGCCTGCTGCTCGGCAACCAGACCGCCGAAGTGCTGTTGCGCCTGCTGCAGAGTTAAGATGAGGCAGCGATCCTTCACGACCCCCCCCTGTCCTGCCGGACATCTCCCCCTCAAGGGGGGAGATCAGATGTCGCCATGGCTTTGCCAAACACGAAAAAGAGGCGAGACGCCGAAGCTACTAATCTCCCACTTGAGGGGGAGATGGCCGGCAGGCCAGAGGGGGGCGCTGTCCCGCCGGCGTTTCAGAGTTCCCCCACCCAACGACGGGTTCTATTGCGGCGGTAAACCAGGCAACTGCGACCCCTGCGCCGGCAAACCAGGCGGCGGCAGGCTGGGCGACGCGGCCGGCTGATCTCCCGCAAACATCAGCCGCGTCTTCGTATCGGCCATGGCGGGCGACAGACTGCGCTGGATCAGCGCTTCGACATGGTCGTTGCGCTGCCTAGCGCTGTCGGCGCCCATCACCACCACGATCAGATGCCGGCCGTCGGCATTGTAGGACGTGACGATATTGTAACCGGATGCCCTGATATAGCCGGTCTTGATGCCGTCGACGCCGCGCACCCGGCCGAGCATGTCGTTGTGGCCGCGCACCAGCCGGCCGCGGAACATGAAGTCGCTTTCGGAGAAATAGTGGAACTGCTGCGGGAAGCGGGCGCGCAGCGCCATGCCGAGCGTCGCCATGTCGCGCGCCGATGTGTGCTGGCCATCGTCGGGCAGGCCGGAGGCATTGCGGAAGACGGTGCTGCTCATGCCGATCTGGCGCGCCTTGGACGTCATCATGGCGGCGAACTGGTCCTCCGAGCCGCCGAGATATTCGCCCACCGCCACCGCCACGTCATTGGCCGACTTGACCACGATCGCCCGGATCGCCGAATCGACATCGATGCTCTCGCCGCGCTTGAAGCGCAATTTGGTCGGCGGCTGCCGGGCGGCATTGTCGGAGACCGGGATCTGCGTTTCCTTCGAGACGCGGCCGGACTCCAGCGCCTCGAACAGCAGGTACAGCGTCATCATCTTGGTCAGCGACGCCGGATAGCGTTGCGCCCTCGAACTGACTTCGAACAGCGTCTTGCCACTGCCGGCATCGATTACGATGGCGGCATATTTCTCCTGTGGCGCCGGCACCGCCAGCACGCTGTCGGGCGGCGCGGTGGTGCTGCAGCCGGCAACGAAGACGAGCAGCAGCAAGGCCGCGACGAATTTTTGTATGAGGGAGGGGAAATGGAAGTTTGGCAAGGCAAGTCCGGCGTTGCTGAGAGGGCCGGAACCTAGCCTAACCCATTGTGTTCGTCCATTTGGTTAACGGCGGAGCTGCCGATGACGCTGCCAATCTCCCCCGCAAGGGGGGAGATCAGATGTCGCTTCGGCTTCGCCAACCATCGGCGCTGAAACGGCAACCTCGACATCCGCCCACCCGCCCCGAAATCGCCTGCTTCCTGTCCTGTTTTGCCTGCGGGGTCGCGGTGCTGCTATAGAGGCGGCAATTGCTTGGGGATTTGACAATGACCGGTGACATCGGCGCGGCTGCGCCAACTCTTATCAGGGCTTCGCTCAGCCGCACCGGCAAATGGGCCGGCAGCGTCGCTTTCATCGGCGGCGCTGCTTCCGACATCCTCAATCCGCTGGCGCCGTTCGCCGCCTATATCGCGCTGGTCGCTTCGGTTGCCGCCGCCATCATCGCCATTGNCCTCAATCCGCTGGCGCCGTTCGCCGCCTATATCGCGCTGGTCGCTTCGGTTGCCGCCGCCATCATCGCCATTGCCATCGTTCTGCGGCTGGTGCTGGCCGCCAAGGCGCTGCCGGCGCTGATCTTTGCCACCAGCGCTGCCGCCGTCGCCGGCGGCGTCTATGGCCTGCAGCAGCAGACCAATTCGCAGAACGGTGTGATCGCCGGCCTGGTGCCGGCCATCGCCCAGTTGCAGCAGCAGATGGGCATCGTCTCGGCCAGGGTGGCCAGGATCGAGCAAACGGTAACCGAGACGAAGCTGGCGGTCGACCAGGTCAAGCAATCGACCGACGCGGTGGCGAAGAAGACCGAGGAAATTGCGTCGACCCAGCAGCAGCAGGCTGAGCAGGGCGCGCAGACGCAAAAGTCGGTAGAGGCGGTCAAGCAGACGACCGAAACGCTCGCTGCCGGCCAGCAGAAACAGGCCGAGCAGGCGGATAAGCTTCAGGCGACCACCGAGCAGATCGCCGCCTCGATCGACACCATCGCGAAGGGCTTTGCCGCATTGGCCGCGCAGGGCGGGACGATCGCCGGGCCGAAGCGGCCGGACGAATTCTATCACAATGCCCGCGTCTACGAGCTTTCCGGCGACATGCTGAATGCGCGGCGCTCCTATCTCGCTTTCGCCGGTTTCGACGTCGACGCCGTCGATCCCTACACACGGTTCGCCACCCTGCTGCGCGTGCAGGACGGCAAGGCCGGCGCCCGCGAAGTGTTCGGCGCCCTGGCCGACAAGGCCAAGGCGCTGTCGATCAAGCTGGTCCATATCCTGCAGTTCGACGATGCCCAACGTCTCGACAAGCTCAACGCCTTCATCGCGGCCAATCCTGATTTCGCACCGGCCTATTACCTGCTCGCGCAGGAGTTTTCCGAGGATCGCCTCGGCGTCCAGTCGCTGTCCGACAAGCGCAGCGAGGCCGAGGCGCTGACCAGGTTCGTCTCCTATGAAAAGGAAGGCGGGCTGCTCAAATATTTCGTCGACCAGACGCAGCTCGCCGACTGGCTCGACCGCAGCCGTACCCGCCTGACGGCGCTTGGCGACGTGCTCGACCCAGCACGCTTTGCCCCGACGCTGACGCCGATGCGCTCCAATGCCGGCTGGACGATCTCCATCTCGCTGCCCGAGGCCGCGACCGGCATTTCCTGGCGCATGGGTGTGTCAGGTCCGTTCACCGACACCGGGCTGATGGCGATGAACGACCAGCGCACCGGCAAGCCGATGCCCAATCCGAGCTTCGAATTGCCCGACAGCACCACGGCCACCACCATCGGGGTCAAATATCTCGATCTCAGGGGCCGCGAGACCGGGCCGTTCGACATAAGTTTCGATCCGGACGCGGCGCTGCAACAGGGCAACAAACAGATCCTCGACCAGTTCTGGACGTCGTGGATCGCCTTCGACGCCAGCGGCAATCACGGCCTGGTCTATTTCTCCCAGATGCTGTCATTCCGCTGCGGCATCAAGGAGGTGCGCTACAGCCTGAACGGCACGGCGCTCGACAAGGAGATCAAGCTGCCGCCTTGCGACAAGAAGGACCCCTACGCCATTCCTTATGACTACCAGCCTTACTTCAAGGTCGCCGACAACGTGACATCGATGGCGGTGCAGGTCACCTACACCGACGGCACCAAGTCGCCGGTCCGGGAGTACAAACGGCAGTAGGCGTCCACCCTTCCCCTTGTGGGGAGGGTCGATCCGCGTAGCGGATCGGGGTGGGGGTCCTTGTAGGGCGCTACCCCCGCCCCGTCGAACAATCTCCGCTTCGCGTCGAGCGCTCGCCGACCCTCCCCACAAGGGGGAGGGTAAAAATCGCCCTGATGCAAAATGCCGGTCGCTGTGCTTGCGCATCCGTCACGGAGCGGGTTTGTTCGCTGCCATCAGAATCAGCAGGTGCGCGGATGGATACGGTCACGATCAAGGCAAAGGGCATTTCGGTCACGCTCGATCTCACTGTCGGCCATATCGCCGACATGACGGTCGACAGCGATGGCCGCCAGCTGAAGCCGCTGCACCGCGCGCCCTGGATCGATGCCGGCGAGACGCTGCCGCCGGATCTGCCTCAAGGCACGGTGCGGCTGTCTGGCGATTTCCTATGCGCACCGTTTTCGGCCAGCGACATCGAAGCCGCACCGCTGCATGGCTGGCCGGCCAACAGCGCCTGGGATGTCACCGCCAGCGAAGCGACATCCGACGGCTGGCGGGCCGTCTTCCGGTTGCGCCGCACGGTGATGGGCGCGACGGTCGACAAGATCTTCACGCTCCGCAACAGTCATCCCTTTCTCTATCAGGAGCATGTCTTTTCCGGCGGTTCCGGCGCGGTCTCCGCCGCCCACCATCCGATGGCGGCGATGCGCGATGGCGGCCGGCTCGCCTTCTCGCCGAAGCGCTTTGCCGGGACACTGGACGCACCGCTGGAGCCCGATCCGGCCCGCGGTCGCTTCAAGCTTTCCTATCCCGCCCGCTCGACCGATCTGACGCGCTTTCCAGCCACTGGCGGCGGCACGCTCGATCTCACCGACTACCGCATGGAGGATGAGCGCGAGGATTTCATCACCCTGGTCGAAGCCGATCATGACGGTCCGGGCTGGACGGCGCTGGCGCGCCGGGCCGAACAGGATCTGGTGCTGGTGCTGAAGAACCCGGCGGAGCTGCCGGTCACCATGCTGTGGTTCAGCAATGGCGGCCGCGACTACGCGCCGTGGAGCAGCCGCCATCGCGGCGTGCTCGGCATCGAGGACGGCCGCGCCGCCATCGGCCATGCCGCATCGATCGGCGACAATTGGCTGAAGCGCGAAGGGGTCGCGACCGCTTTTACCCTCGGCGGCGAAGTCTCCTTCCGCCATGTCATCGGCACGCTGCCGCTCACGAGCGGCGAGCCGCCGCGCGATATCGGGACAGCCTCAGGTCACATGCGTCTCACCGGAGCCGATGGTTCGACCCGCGATGTCAGGTTCGACAGCGATTTCCTGCGGATCGGCCAGCCCGGCTGATTTTCGAACGCTGGCCCTGCCCCTCACCTGCCTGCCGGCATCCTCGACACACGGCACATGGAGCTTGTCCGCCGCACCGCCGCGCCAACCAATCTGCTTGGCGCTGCGGCGGACGCATAGGGGGAGAAGTGTTACCCATCTATCGGCTGGACACCGGCAGGGCGACGAGGGGCGGCGCTGACGTGGCGGATGTCGTGAGATTGCCCAAATCGCGGTTTGAAATTTCCTCAAACTGCCGACAAGATGCAAAGCATAGCTGGAAGCGCCCAATGTCCGAAATCGCCCATCTCGCCGCCACCATCTTCAAGCGCGCCGGCAAGGCGAAACGCTTCATCGTCGCCATTGCCGGCCCGCCCGGCGCCGGCAAGTCGACGCTCTCGGCCGGGCTGCATGATCTGCTGCCGGAGGGCGCGGCTGAAGTCGTGCCGATGGACGGCTTCCACTATGACGACATCGTGCTCGACCAGCGCGGCCTGCGGCCAAGAAAGGGCGCGCCGGAGACTTTCGACTTCGCCGGCTTCGAGACGCTGTTGAAGCGCATCCGTTCGGGCGAGCCAGACATCGCCATTCCGGTGTTCGACCGCAGCATGGAATTGTCGCGCGCCGCCGCCTCCATCGTTGCCGCCGAGACCAAGTTCATCCTGGTCGAAGGCAATTACCTCCTGCTGGACGAGCAGCCGTGGTCGCGGCTGGCGCCGCTGTTCGACTTCACCATCTTTGTCGATGTGCCGCGTGCCGAACTCGAGCGCCGCCTTCTGGTGCGTTGGCACGAGCATGGCCGCTCCGACGAAGACGCCCGCGCCTGGATCGTTTCCAACGACATGCCCAACATCGATCGCGTGCTCGGCCGTCGCAGGTCCGCCGACCTGGTTGTTGGCGATCCCGCATAGTTCGCTGGACTTCGGAACGGGAACCTTAAGACTTTCAGCTCGTTATCTCTCATCGGCAATCGTGCCGCCGTGAGGGAACCGTCAGATGGCAACCAAGGCAAAAACACCCGCCAAGAGCAAGACCGCTCAACCCAAAGCCAGGCAGGCAAAGGCCACGCAGGCCAAGGCAGGCGCCGGCCCGGCGATCGCCGAGCGGTCCAAGGACGCAAAGCCGGCTTTCGGCAAAGCGGTGCCAAAGAAGGTAGAACCGGTCGCGACCGCGAAGGTGGCGGCGAAAACCGCCAAACCCAAGAAGCCGGCAAGCCGCGGCTCGATGGCCGGCGGGGCCATGCGCACGGTCAAGGCGACCGCCAATGTCGCCGCTGGTGCGGTGGCGGCGACAGCCAGGGGCGCCGCGTCGCTCGCTGCGTCCGTCATCGGCAAGGGCGGCTCGAAAAGCAAGGCCAAGGCGAAATAGACCTGGTTGCTTCGGCCGGCCGAGGTCAATTCCTGGCGGGGATGGTCAGGCCGCGTTGCACCGCGGGCCGCGCCAGCCCGCGCTCCAGCCATCCCGCGACGGTGGGGAAGTCGTCGAAGCCGACGAGTTCGCGCGCCTCGTAGAAGCCGATCAGATTGCGCACCCAGCCCAGCATCGAAATGTCGGCGATCGTATAGTCGTCGTCCATGATCCAGGTTCGACCCTTCAGCCGCGTCTCCAGCACCCCGATCAGCCGCCGCGATTCATTGCGGTAGCGATCCAGCGGCCGCTTGTCGGCGATCTCGCGTCCGGCGAATTTGTTGAAAAACCCGACCTGTCCGAAAATCGGCCCGATCGCCGCCATCTGGAAGAACACCCATTGGATGGTCTCGTAGCGCCGCGCCGGATCGGCAGGGATCAGCTTGCCGGTCTTGTCGGTGAGGTAGAGCAGGATGGCGCCGGATTCGAACAGGCCGAATGGCCTGCCGCCCGGCCCGTCGGGGTCGATGATCGCGGGTATCTTGCCGTTCGGGTTCAGCGACAGGAATTCCGGCGTCCAGCTCTGGTCCTTGCCGATATCCACCAGATGCGCCTCGTAGGGGAGGCCGAGTTCTTCCAGCGCGATCGAGACTTTCACCCCATTCGGCGTCGTCGCGGAATAGAGCTGCAGGCGGTCGGGGTGGCTGGCCGGCCAGCGCTTGGTGATCGGAAAGGCGGACAGGTCGGTCATCGAAAGCTCCGGTCGGGAATTTGGCGCGGTATCGCGCCGTCTGGCGAGTTGCGAAGGATTATCCTCGGCTTCTTTGCCGATCAACCGGTCGAAGGTTCACACACCGTCTTCGCAGTCATTCAGGGCCAGTCGCTCAGGCCAGTCGCTTGCCGTCAGACCGCCTTGAACGCCACCACGGCATTGGTGCCGCCGAAGGCAAAACCGTTGCTGATCGCCGCGCGCACCTTGCGCTCGCGCGCCACATTCGGCGTGATGTCGAGATCGCAGTCGGGGTCGGCCTGCCGGAAATTGGCCGTCGGCGGCACGATGCCTTCGCGGATCGCCATCACGCAGGCGATCATTTCCAGGCCGCCCGAGGCGCCGAGGCAATGGGCATGCATCGACTTGGTCGACGACACCGACAGCTTATAGGCATGGTCGCCGAAGACGCGCTTGATTGCCGCCGTCTCGATCTGGTCGTTGGCCTTGGTGCCGGTGCCGTGGGCGTTGAGATAGTCGACGTCCTCGGGATTGAGCCCGGCGTCCGCCAGGCAGGCGCGCATCGCCGCCGTCGGTCCCTCGACAGTCGGCGCGACGATATCGGAAGCGTCGGCGGAAAGGCCGGCTCCGGCAAATTCGGCCAGAATGGTCGCGCCGCGCGCCATGGCGTGTTCATACGTTTCCAGCACCGCCATTCCAGCACCTTCGCCGAGCGACAGGCCTTGGCGATCGGCCGAGAACGGCCGGCAGGTATCGGGCGCCAGCACCCGCAGGGCCTCCCAGCCCTTCAGGATGCCCCAAAGCAGCGGCGCGTCGGTGCCGCCGGCGACCATGACATCGGCGCGGCCGAGCCGGATCTGGTCGACCGCCGAGGCAAAGGCGTGATTGGACGAGGAGCAGGCCGAAGTGACGCCGAACACCGGCCCGCGCAGGCCGAGATTCATGCTGACATGGCCGGATGCCGCACTCGGCATCACTTTCGGCACGGTGAAGATGCCGGCCCGGTTCTTGCCGTCGACCAGGATGGCGCGATAGTTCTCCTCGATCGCCTCCCAGCCGCAGACGCCGACGCCGACAACCGCGCCCATCCGGTAGGTGGTTGCTTCAGTCGATGTCAGGCCGGCATGCTGCATGGCTTCGCGCGCGGCAATCGTCGCCAAAAGGCTGAAGCGGTCCATCGACACGGTCTGCTTGTGGCTGATGCCATGGTCGGGCAGCGTCTTGATTTCGCAGCCGACCTTGACCTTCAAATCATGCAAACCGGGATTGCTGATTTGACCGATGGCCGATCGGCCGGCCCGCATTTCGTTCCAGATTGCAGGCGCATTGGCGCCGAGCCCGCATATGCCGCCGATGCCGGTAATGACGACGCGCTTTTGCATTCAGCTCAGGCTTTTTTCGCAATCAGCGCGCGAACAGCCTCAACCATATCGCCGACATTCTTGAGATTGCTCCAGGCATCGACCGTGTTCATCTCGATCTCGATGCCGTACTGCTCCTCGAGATCGAAGATGATCTCGGTCAGTTCCAGGGAATGGATGCCAAGCGCGGTCAATTCCGTATTGGTGGTGATCTCTTCGCCACCGGGCTCCGCATGTGCCCTGATCTTGGCGATGATTTCCGTTGCCAGCTCGTCAGCCATTCGATTCCTTCCCCAATTTTATAACGTCGCGGTGCCGATTGGTTGGCGCCCCTGTTGCCTGGACTGAAATCGCCGTCGCCTTCAAAAACCCGCCAGGCGCAGCATGACCGTTCCAAAGAGGCTCCCTCTATAGAAACGGAAACGCTGTCAAGCAACAAGCTATATCAACAAGCACCATATCGACAAAGCGCCGGGAGTGCTTAACGTTAGCGCCGTGGATACGTTGCAGCATGTCTTGATCCCAGCTCTTCCGGCCCAGCGCGCGGCCGGGGCGGCCCGGCTTGCGTGCGGCGTCAGGGATGGACGCACCCGGCTTTTGCGCCTCTATCAGGACGGCTCGGCCAAAATCCGCATGCCGGCCGTTGCGGCCGATCCGCTCGAAGCCGTGCTCATCAACACCGCCGGCGGTCTGACCGGCGGCGATCGGCTCGGCTGGGAAATCGATGTCGGGCCAGGTGCCTCCGCCTCGATAACCACCCAGGCCTGCGAAAAGATCTATCGTGCCGCTAGCGACCGCGCCGAAGTTCGGGTGAAGCTCAGCGTCGGCGCGGGCGGGCGTATCGCCTGGCTGCCCCAGGAAACCATCGTCTTCGACCGCTCGGCCTTTGCCCGCACGCTCGAGGTCGAGCTTGCCGCAGGCGCCGAGGCATTGCTGCTTGAAGCCACCATATTCGGCCGCCTCGCCATGGGCGAAGAGGCCGCGCACGGCCATTTCCACGACCGTTGGCGTGTCCGCCAGGATGGTGCGCTCGTTCATGCCGAGGATTTCCGCATCGGGCCGGCTATCGCGGCGGCACTTGGCCGCCCGGCGGTCGCCGGCGGCGCCATTGCCGCTGCGACGCTGCTGATGGTCTCGCCGCAGGCCGAAGCCTTGCTCGATCCGGCCCGCGACATCGTCGGCGCCGACGGCGATGCCAGCGCCTGGAGCGTCAAAAAATCTGGCAAGCTTCTTGCGAGGCTGTTTGCCGAGGACGGCTATCAGCTGCGCAAGCGGCTGGTTCCGCTCGTCGAACTGCTCAACGGGCGGGCGGGTCTGCCCAAATTATGGTCACTCTGAGCCAAATACAGGCCAAATCCAGGAAAGCGCATGAACCTGACGCCGCGTGAAAAGGACAAGCTGCTCATCGCCATGGCGGCGATCGTGGCGCGCAAGCGGCTGGAACGCGGCGTCAAGCTCAATCACCCCGAAGCGATCGCGCTGATCACCGATTTCGTCGTCGAGGGCGCCCGCGACGGCCGCCCGGTCGCCGAACTGATGGAGGCCGGCGCCCATGTCATCACCCGCGCGCAGGTGATGGAAGGCATCGCCGAGATGATCCACGACGTGCAGGTCGAGGCGACCTTTCCCGACGGCACCAAGCTGGTGACCGTTCACGAACCGATCAGGTGAGGAGAAAACGATGCTGGAGCTGCGACCGAATTGCGAATGCTGCGACAAGGACCTGCCGCCGGAAGCGGCGGACGCGCTGATCTGCACCTTTGAATGCACCTTCTGCGCTGACTGCGCTGAACATGTGCTGGGCGGCGTCTGCCCGAACTGCGGCGGCAATTTTTCCGCACGCCCGATCCGCCCAGTGGAGAAACTGGTGAAATATCCGGCCTCGACCCAACGCGTGCTCAAGGCCGAGGGCTGCGGCCCGCGCAAGGCTGCGTGATTGTTTTCGTGACTTCGAAGGGAAGACCGATGATCTCTGCTTCAACCAAACGCACCACGCTTGCAGCGATCCTGCTGCTGGCGGCGGCGATGCCCGCCTATGCCCATGTCGGCATCGGCACGACCTCGTCCTTCGCGGCGGGCTTCGCGCATCCGCTGTCCGGCCTCGACCATATGACTGTCATGGTAGCCGTCGGCCTGTGGGCGGCGCTCAAGGGCGGCAAGGCAATCTGGGCCTGGCCGCTGGCCTTTGTCGGGGTCATGCTGGTCGGCGGCGCGCTCGGCATGCTCCACGTGCCGGTGCCTTTCGTCGAACCGGGCATCCTTGCCTCCGTCGTCGCGCTTGGCTTGCTGGTGGCGTTGGCGGTCGATCTGCCGGTCTCGGCCGGAGTCGCCATCATCGGCCTGTTCGCGCTGTTCCATGGCCATGCCCACGGCACCCAAGTGCCGGAAAATGCCGGTGGACTTGACTATATGGCCGGCTTTGCCGTTGCCACCGCACTTCTCCATGCCATGGGCATCGCTGCCGGCCTTGGCCTCGGCATGCGCTTTCGCGGGCTTGCCCGCGCCGCTGGCGCCGCTTGTGCTGCAGTCGCCGTCGGCCTGGTCTTCGGCGTTTTGTGAGCCTAACGATGATTCCCGGCGAAATCATCACGGCAAGCGGCGACATCGAGCTCAACAAGGGGCTGCCGACGGTGACGCTGAAGGTGGCCAACAGCGGCGACCGGCCGATCCAGGTCGGCAGCCACTACCATTTCTTCGAGACCAATGAGGGGTTGAAATTCGATCGCGACAAAGCGCGCGGCAGGCGTCTGGACATTGCCGCCGGCACCGCGATGCGCTTCGAACCGGGACAAGAGCGGGACGTCACGCTGGTGCCGTTCGGAGGAAAACGCGAGGTCTACGGTTTTCAGCAGAAGATCATGGGCAGGCTGTGAGATCGACGGGGTCGGGCGCCCTGAGGTCAGTTCGACGGCCTGGCCGCCGCGTAGATGACGATTCTTGCCGAGCCGTCGAATTCCACCGCAAGGACGTCTTCCGTAAGCACGCGCCGCGAATCGATGGCGTTGAACAGCAAGGCGTTGGCGTCGATCTCCTTGCGCAGTTCCGCAATGTCATCCTGATGCTGTTCGACCTTGCTCTCGACCGCCGGCGGCGGGCCGCCTTCGCTGCGCGCCGCGTCGGTGAGGAAGACGATATCCACAGTATCGAGCTTGGACGTCTTGCGCACGGCGCCGATGTTCTCACGCGTCCGCTCGATCGCGGTGATGATCTTGTTGGTCTGTGGTTCCGTCCGCGCCTCCTCCTGCCGGACATCGGAGCCGACGATCCTGTTGACGGTGTCGGCCCGGTTGACGGCGTCAGCGCTTTCAAGACCTTGCGCGGCTTGCGGGCCGAAAGCTGCGAGAAATGTGCAGGCAGCAAGGCTCTGGAGCCATCTGGTGTCGGCAAAGACAGGCATTGCTCGCTCCTGGTGGACTTTTCTGTGCAACGCCGTTCGGCGCCAAAGGAACGAAACGCCTCCTGTCGGGCGAAGGTTCCCTGTGGGCTGGCGGGCCGGGTGCCGGCCCGCCAAGCGCTTCTTTCAGCTTGCCTTCTTGGTGACAAGGGTCAGCGCGCCATCGGTGGTCATGCTGGCGGCGACCACCTGTGCCGAGGTGAGCCCCTTGGCTTCGAGCGCCGACTTGATCTGCGGCGTCGCGTCGATCGAAGAGCGCAGTTTCTGCAGCCCGGCATCGCCACGCTGGGCGATCACCTGATTGACCTGCGTCTGGGTGGCCTTGGGCAATTCGCTGATATCGACGATGTTGACCTTCTGGATCGCCGGCGCCGCCGGCTGAGCGCTGGGCGCCGCCGGCTTCGGTTGCGGCGTGGGCTGCTGCTGGGCGCCGGCTACGGTTGCGGAGGCCAGCGTGGCGGCGGCTGCAAGAACGATGATTTTGCGCATGTATTTTCCTTTCATCGATTTGGCCAAGGGTTTGGCAAACGGGCGGTTTGGGGTGGCACGGCCACCTCAACGGCCAAATGGGATCAGAAGGTGTCGCCGAGCGGGTCATTGCATGACCATTGGATGGCGACGATGTGGAGTTCGGCTGCGGCCGGACTCTCGTTTGGGGAGCATTGACTGATGGCTAGAATTACCCGCGCCGCCTACGCGCAGATGTATGGCCCGACGGTCGGCGACAGAGTGCGCCTGGCCGATACCGAGCTGTTTATCGAGGTCGAAAAGGACCTCACCGTCCATGGCGAGGAGGTGAAATTCGGCGGCGGCAAGGTCATCCGCGACGGCATGGGCCAGAGCCAGGTGTCGCGCGCCGGCGGCGCGGTCGACACGGTCATCACCAACGCGCTGGTGGTCGATGCCACTGCCGGCATCTTCAAGGCCGATATAGGTCTCAGGGACGGCCGCATCGCGGCGATCGGCAAGGCCGGCAATCCCGACACGCAGGACGGTGTCACCATCATCATCGGCCCCGGTACCGAGATCATCGCCGGCGAGGGCAAGATCCTGACCGCCGGCGGCTTCGACGCGCACATCCACTTCATCTGCCCGCAGCAGATCGACGAAGCGCTGATGTCGGGCATCACCACCATGCTCGGCGGCGGCACCGGCCCGGCGCATGGCACGCTGGCCACCACCTGCACGCCGGGACCCTGGCACATGGCGCGCATGATCCAGTCCTTCGACGCTTTCCCGATGAACATCGGCCTGTCCGGCAAGGGCAATGCCTCGCTGCCGGCGGCGCTCGAGGAAATGGTGCTGGGCGGCGCCTGCTCGCTGAAGCTGCACGAGGACTGGGGCACGACGCCGGCGGCCATCGACTGCTGCCTGTCGGTTGCCGACGATTACGACGTGCAGGTGATGATCCACACCGACACGCTGAACGAATCCGGCTTCGTCGAGAACACCGTCGCCGCCATCAAGGGCCGCACCATCCACGCCTTCCACACCGAGGGTGCCGGCGGCGGCCATGCGCCTGACATCATCAAGGTTTGCGGCCTGCCCAACGTCATCCCGTCCTCGACCAACCCGACCCGGCCCTACACCGTCAACACGCTGGCCGAGCATCTCGACATGCTGATGGTCTGCCATCATCTGTCGCCGTCGATCCCCGAAGACATCGCCTTTGCCGAAAGCCGCATCCGCAAGGAGACCATCGCGGCGGAAGACATTCTGCATGACATCGGCGCCTTCTCGATCATCTCGTCGGACTCGCAGGCAATGGGCCGCGTCGGCGAGGTGGCGATCCGCACCTGGCAGACCGCCGACAAGATGAAGCGCCAGCGCGGGTCATTGCCGCAGGAGACCGGCAACAACGACAATTTCCGCGTCCGCCGCTACATCGCCAAATACACCATCAACCCGGCAATCGCGCATGGCCTGTCCAGGGACATCGGTTCGATCGCGGTCGGCAAGCGCGCCGATCTGGTGCTGTGGAACCCAGCCTTCTTCGGCGTCAAACCGGAAATGGTGCTGATCGGCGGCATGATAGCCGCAGCCCCGATGGGCGACCCAAACGCCTCTATCCCGACACCGCAGCCGATGCACTACCGCCCGATGTTCGGCGCCTATGGCAAGGCCAGGACCAACTCGTCGGTGACCTTCGTTTCGAAGGCGGCGCTGGAGTCCGGCCTGCATGGCAGGCTCGGCGTCGACAAGCAGTTCGTGGCGGTGGAAAATACCCGCGGCGGCATCGGCAAGCACTCGATGATCCTCAACGACGCCACGCCGCATATCGAGGTCGATCCCGAAACCTATGAGGTTCGCGCCGATGGCGAACTCTTGACTTGCGAGCCGGCAACCGTGCTGCCGATGGCGCAGCGGTATTTCCTGTTTTGAGGCGAGGGGCGATTTGATCGACCCGGCAAATTCCATTGCGAGCCGGTCGGTCCCACCGCAATATGCGGCTCAAAGAAACCGCGTAGCAGGTCATGGTCACCGAAATAGCCTCCGCCCACGACATCTTCCCGCATATCCGCATCGTCATGGGCATGGTGATCGGACTTGGCGTCGCTCGCCTGCTGTCGGGGGTGGCGCGCATCGTCCAGCATCCCGGCCAGTACAAGCTCTATCCCGTGCACCTCGGCTGGGTCGCCTCCATGCTGTTGCTGCTGGTGCATTTCTGGTGGTGGGAGTTCGGCCTCTACACCATAGAGGTCTGGACTTTCGGCAAGTACCTGTTCCTGATCTTCTACGCCATCACGCTGTTCCTGCTGTGCGCGCTGCTGTTTCCGGATTCGATGCTCGACTACACCAGCTACGAGGATTTCTTCT
This sequence comes from Mesorhizobium sp. LNJC405B00, assembly GCF_000502615.1. Taxonomy (NCBI): domain Bacteria; kingdom Pseudomonadati; phylum Pseudomonadota; class Alphaproteobacteria; order Hyphomicrobiales; family Phyllobacteriaceae; genus Mesorhizobium; species Mesorhizobium sp. LNJC405B00. The sequence continues at coordinate 665,199 of NZ_AYWC01000002.1, forward strand.
ATTCGCGCCGTGGCTGGTTCTTCGGCCTGCTGGCGGCCACCTATCTGCTCGATGTCGTCGACACGCTGCTGAAAGGTCCCGAGCATTTCGCCCGCTACGGCAATGAATATCTGTTCCGAACGCCGGTTTTCGTGGTGTTGTGCATTGCCGCCATACTGGTGCGTGACCGCCGTTTCCACATCGCCTTCGTCGCCGGCACGCTGATCTATCAGGTATCGTTCATCCTGCGGCTCTTCGACACCATCGTCTGAGCGAGCGCAATCATCTAGAGCAATTCCAGGAAAAGTGTGATCGGTTTTCCGTCCGGAATTGCGCAAGAACAAAGAGATAGAGCGGTTCGCCGTTTCCCTGAAGCGGTGAAACGCTTTAGGGTCGCGGGAAAGAGGGTTCAACCATGTATAAGGCCATAGGATCGCGCGGATCCCGGGTCAGCCGTGTTCTGTGGATGCTCGAGGAACTCGGGCAGCCCTATGAATTCGTCGAGGTCAAATTGCGCTCGCCCGAAGCCTATGCGCTCAACCCGTCGGGCAAGGTGCCGATCCTGATCGATGGCGAACTGACGGTGACCGATTCGGCGGCAATCTGCGTCTATCTCGCCGACAAGCACGCCGACAAAGGCATGGGCGCCAATCCAGGTGTTGCCGGACGCGCCGAGATGGATTCCTGGATGCATTTCGCGCAGAGCGAGTTCGAGGCGCCGCTGTGGAACAAGCTGCGCCACCGTTTCCTGCTGCCGAAGGACGTGCGGGTCGATGTCGGCCCCGCCGCCGCCTACGATTTCGCCTCGGAGGCCAAGGCGCTCGACGGCCGGCTGGGGGATCGGGAGTTTGCGCTGGGCGACCGGTTTTCCGCCGTCGACGTGCTGTTGGGCGACATGGGCGGCTGGGCCCGCGCCGGAAAATTCACGATCGAATCCGAGCGCGTCAACGCGTATTTCGACCGCGTCCTGGCGCGGCCTGCCCGTGCGAGAGCCCAGGCTAACGGTGGAGCCATGCGATGAAACTCAACCTGAACACCGACTTCACCAAATTCCCGCGCGCCGTCTCGGTGGTGCCTGCCGGCACTGCCGTAACCACGGCCCCATCCGGCCGTGTCGTCCTGCCCCATGACGAGCGTCATTTGCGCCGCCGCGCCATCGAGCTTGCCGACGGCAGCAAGGTGCTGGTCGACCTGCCGGAACCTGTGACCTTGAACGATGGCGACCGGCTGGTGCTGGAGGATGGCGGCCAGGTCGAGATCACCGCGGCACCCGAAGAGGTCTATGATATCCGCGCCCGCGACGCGGTGCATTTGACGGAGCTTGCCTGGCATATCGGCAACCGCCATCTGGCGGCAGCGATCGAGCCCGGCCGCATCCTGATCCTGCGCGACCATGTCATCAAGGCTATGCTGGAAGGGCTGGGCGCCACGGTGCGCGAAGTCTCCGAACCGTTCAAGCCGGTGCGCGGCGCCTATTCCGCCCAAGGTGCGCATGGCCACGATCATGGCCATGCGCATGCGCACGCCGAAGCGCATTCCCATGATGGACGTTCCCACACACACAGCGAGTCGCATTCGCACAGCCATCCCCATGACGGGCATCATCACGATCATGACTGACCAGCCATCCGGCATCGCTCTGCTGCGGCTGATGGCGTGGCTGTCGCCGGCCTTTCCGGTCGGCGGCTTTGCCTACAGCCATGGTCTCGAACGCGCCGTGCAAGACGGGCTGGTTGCCGATACCGCCAGCCTCGCCTTCTGGCTGGAGACGCTGGTCGAGATGGGCTCGGGCTGGAACGACGCCGTGCTCTTCACGGAAGCCTGGCGCCGCGCCCGCGACTGCGGCGATCTCCATGAAATTGCCGATCTCGCCGAAGCGCTGGCCGGCTCGCGTGAGCGTCACACCGAAACCATGCTGCAAGGCGCCGCCTTCCTGAAAGCGGCAGCGGCGTGGGCGAATCCGGTGTTGGGCCGCCTGCCGGCCGAATGCGCCTACTGTGTCGCCGTCGGCGCCGTTGCCGGCGGCAACGGCATCGCGCTTCAGGACGCGATGTCGGCCTTCCTGCAGGCCTTCTTCTCCAACCTCGTCCAGGCGGCGATCCGACTCGGCATCGTCGGCCAGACGGACGCCATGGCCTTGCTCGCCGGCTTCGAGCCGTTGGCGCTGTCGACGGCCGCGCGCGCCGCCGGCTCGACATTGGACGATCTCGGCGGCTGCGCCTTCATCTCCGACATCATGGCGATGAAGCACGAGACGCAGTATTCCAGGCTGTTCCGCTCATGATCGTCCTCGCCTTCGCCCTCTCGGCCGTCCTGCTGCTGATCACCGCGCTGCATGTCTATTGGGGCCTTGGCGGCATCTGGCCGGGCAGGGACGGCGTCTCCTGCGCCCACGCCGTCGTCGGCTTTCGCGGCGTCGACGAGATGCCGATGCCTTTTGCCTGTTTCGCCGTTGCCGCGTGCCTGTGCCTCGCGACCCTGTGGCCGCTGGCGCTGACAGGGGTCTTCGCCTCCCCCTTTCCAAGGGAAGGCCTTGCCGCCACGGCGCTGCTCATAGGGCTGGTCTTCCTCGGCCGCGGCGTTGCCGGCTTCACGCCGTGGTGGCGCCGTCTGGCGCCGGAGCAGCCTTTTGCGCGGCTCGATGTCAGCTTCTATTCGCCGCTCTGCCTGTTGATCGGGCTCAGCTTCGCCATCCTCGCCATCACGGAGTTTTCGGCATGACGGAGTTTTCGGTATGACTCAGGCAAACGGTCCCCTGCGTATCGGCATCGGCGGTCCCGTCGGCTCCGGCAAGACGACGCTAACCGAAAAGCTCTGCAAGGCGCTGCGCGACGATTTCTCCATCGCCGTCGTCACCAACGACATCTACACCAAGGAAGACGCCATGATGCTGGCTCGCCTCCAGGCGCTGCCCGAGGACCGCATCGTCGGCGTGGAGACCGGCGGCTGCCCGCACACCGCCATCCGTGAGGACGCCTCGATCAATTTGCAGGCGATCGCCGGACTGAACAGGAAATTCCCCGACCTCGACATCGTCTTCATCGAATCCGGCGGCGACAATCTTGCCGCCACCTTCTCGCCCGACCTCGCCGACCTGACCCTCTATGTCATCTCGGTCTGCCAGGGCGAGGAAATCCCCAGGAAGGGCGGGCCGGCGATCACCCGTTCCGATTTCCTGGTCATCAACAAGAGCGATCTGGCGCCCTATGTGAACGTCAACCTCGATGTCATGGAGAGCGATGCCGCCCGCATGCGCGGCAAGCGCCCGTTCGGTTTCACCGACCTGTCGCGCGGCAAGGGCCTGCAGGAAGTCATCGACTTCATCGTCGAACATGGCGGGCTGCAGTCGGCCCGCTCGGCGGCGTAATGCATGTCGCCCAAAAGTGCGTAGCGGTTTTGGGACAACGGACAATGCGAAGACAGCCTGACCCAGCAGTTTGCGGTTGCTGGCCACGGCCGAGCGCGGCATTCTCTTAAAAACGGAGGTTTTTCGGATGAGCATCGCCCGCCTGCAAAAGGAAATGCTGACCAACCTGCCCTACTATGAGGAGCGCGTCGATCTGGCCGCCGCCTTCCGCTGGACGGCGCGGCTCAACATGCATGAAGCCGTGGCCAACCACTTCTCGCTGTCGGTCAACGAGGACGGCAGCAAATTCCTGATGAACCCCAACCATGTGCATTTCTCGCGCATCAAGGCGAGCGACCTTTTGCTGATCGACGCCAACGATCCCGAGACATTGTCCGGCCCGAATGCGCCCGACCCGACCGCCTGGGGTCTGCACGGCGCCATTCACCGCAACGTGCCGCATGCGCGCTGCGCCATGCATGTGCATTCCATTCATGCCACCGTGCTTGCATCGCTGGCCGACTCGACTCTGCCGCCGATCGACCAGAACTCGGCCATGTTCTTCAACCGCCACGTCGTCGATGCCCATTATGGCGGGCTGGCCTTCGAGGAAGAAGGCGAGCGCTGCTCGCAACTGCTCACCGACCCGAAGGTCAAGGTGATGGTGATGGGCAATCACGGCGTCATGGTCATCGGCGACACCGTTGCCGACGCCTTCAACCGCATGTTCTATTTCGAACGCGCCGCCGAGACCTACATCAAGGCGCTGTGGACCGGCCGGCCGCTGCGCACGCTCTCCGACGCCATTGCCGAAAAGGCCGCCAGCGAAATGGACGACTATCCCGGCCAGGCGGAGCGTCACCTGGCCGAGCTGAAGGCGATCCTCGACGAGGAGGAGCCGGTGTACCGCAGCTGAATGAGTTCACCCTTCTCCCCGTTCACGGCATAGGCGCTAAGATAGCTTTGGCATGGACTGAAACTTGCGCTTTCGTGGTGGTTCGCGCCAGCGATATCNGGGCATAGGCGCTAAGATAGCTTTGGCATGGACTGAAATTTGCGCTTTCGTGGTGGTTCGCGCCAGCGATATCGCAAGGCATGGAGATTTTGGCGCAGGGCCGCCAAGGAAGGTTGAGTAAAGATGGTAGCGATCAGAGAGGCGACGATCTGGCGGGTGGCGCGCCACAGCAGCGGGCGCCCGTCGCTCAAGGGGGAGAGACACCCAACTCCTGCGAGAGGGGTTCGGTCACAAGCGCGATGAGGAAGTGTGCAAGGATCCAAGGCNTTGGCGGGAGGAGAGCGCAGCCCGATCAGGCTCTTCAGGCGCTTGAAGGCGAGTTCGATGCGCCAGCGCATGCGGTAGAGCTTGAGGACCGTATCGGCGGGAAACTCCTCCCGGTCAAGCGAGGTCACAAGCAGGACGAAGCCGGCCGCAATCAGCGTCTGCGGTTGAACCTTGTTGCCCTTGGCCCTGGCTTCCTTGTTGATTTTGCGCCGCGCTTCTTGTGCCGCNTTCACAGGCTCGCCCTTCTTGAGTGCCAGCCGGGCAGGCGTTTCGCAGACTTCCTCCCGGCAGCTCTCCAGGTAGCCGATGAGATCGAACGCCCTGCCGTTGGCGTCGAGCCATCGCGCGTTTTTCCACGACGCGCGCACAACAACATCGCCGCCTTGCGCCATCACCTTGGCGATCCGCTCGGCCTGCAGATAGGCGCGGTCACCGATGCGGATCTCGCCCGGCACCACCGGCACGCGGTCGATCAACTCGGCCTCGCTCTGATCGGTGATCTCGATGAAGTCGAACTGCTCGCGCTCAAG